>NZ_JBNCLF010000005.1:122558-197907 GCF_049844535.1 Streptosporangium sp. DT93 | reverse complement strand
GGATTCGTCGGCAGCGTCATCTGACTATCCCCTGCGAGATGTGTATAAGACACCGCGTGCCGCCCCCCCCCCCCCGCGCCCGGGGCCCCGCCGACCTCGTCGGCGGGGCCACGGGTTTTCCACGGGTCGGAAGTGGGGCGCCAGAGGGGAGCGAGCGGCTCGGGCGGCGGCGGCCGGCCCGCCGGAGAAGGACCGCGCTCACAGGCGGCCCGGCCGGAAGAGGCCGGGGAACGCGCGCCCCGGCCGGAGGAGGACCGCGCTCACAGGTGGCCGGCCGGGAGGGACGGAAGGTCAGACGGCGGCGTGCAGCCAGCGGACCGGGGCCCCCTCGCCGGCATACCGGAAGGACTCCAGCTCGGCGTCCCACTGCTTGCCCAGCATGCGGTCCAGCTCCTCCTCCAGCACCACCCGGCCCTGGCGGGCCATCAGCATGGCCGAGCGCAGCCGGTCCTCGGGGACCAGGATGTCCCCCGAGGCGCCGATCACCGCCGTGAACGCGCCCAGCGAGGGCGTGTAGGCATGCCGGGACCCGTCGGCGCCCGGTGAGGCGTCCTCGGTGACCTCGAAGCGTATGCGCTGCCAGCCCATCAGCGACGAGGTGATGGCCGCCGCCGTACCCACACGGGCCTCCCACTCGGCCTGCGCGCGCACGTGGCCGGGCGCGGCGGGCTGCGGAGTCCAGGTCAGGTCTACGGGTACGCCAAGGACACCCGCGACCGCCCATTCGATATGCGGGCACAGCGCAGGCTGAGTCGAGTGGACGTAAAGCACGCCACGAGCAGACACCGGACCTCCCGTTTCGGTACGAGGTGCGCCTTCCCCAACGGCCTCGTTCCAGGATGATCACAAGTGACTGAAGGAGAGACTACCGTCGGTCGCGATCTCGCACCAGAGGGGGGTCATACCGAGATGTTGCGGCGCGGGCACTTGACCGTGACTTTCCCGGGAATGAAGAGAACCCCGCCCCTCGGCGATCGTTTCCGGAGGACCACATGGATATCGGCATCGAACGGGTCGAACCCATCTCCGGCTCGCCCGCCCTGATCCGGAAGGGCCAGTTGCTGACCGACGCCGCCGGTCTGGCGGCCACCGCCCGCTGGGCCGACGCCGTCACCGAGACCGGGGGGATCTACCGGGTGCGCCTCTCCCCCGGCGTGGACGTCTGCGACCTGGTGGCCTCGGTGCGGGCGCGGGGCCTGCGGGCCTCCCCCAACCACGTCCTGAGGGGACAGCCGCTCTACTTCGGCGGACCCGCCTCACGCCCCTTCCCGCGCGCCGCCCTCCCGGCGCCCGGCTCCGCCGCGGACGGCCCCGCGGGCGGCGCCGTGACCGTCGCCCTGCCCGACACCGGTTTGGCGGAGCATCCCTGGTGGGAGCGGAGCCCGTGGTTCCTGGAGCGGGGGCGGGAGGGCGACGAGGTCGCCGACGGCGACGGTGACGGCGAGCCCGACCCCCAGGCCGGGCACGGCACGTTCATCGCCGGGCTGGTCCTGCGCTCGGCCCCGTCGGCACGCCTGCGGCCGGTCAGGATGCTGGACGGCCACGGTGTCGGGGACGAGGCCGGGCTCCTGCACGTCCTGGGCCGGCTCGCGTCCGACCCGCCCGGCGTGCTCAACCTCTCCTTCGGCACGCACACCTTCGACGACGGCCCCTCCCCGCTGGTGGAGGCCGCGCTGGCGGAACTGGACGGCACGGTCACGGTGGCGTGCGCGGGCAACACCGCCTCGGACCGCCCGTTCTGGCCGGCCGCCTCACCCCGGGTGATCGCCGTCGCGGCGCTGGACGCGGCCGGAGAGGCCCGGGCCCCGTTCTCGGGCCACGGACCCTGGGTCGACGCCTGCGCGCCGGGGGAGTGGCTGTCCAGCGCCTTCCTCGACCACGCCCCCTTCGACGGCTACGCCCGCTGGAGCGGGACCTCCTTCGCCGCCGCCCTGGTGAGCGGGGCGATCGCCGCGGCCGCCGTGGAACGATCCCCGGAGGAGGCCGCGAAGCACCTCCTGGAAGGCGCGGGGAGCAGGCGGATTCCGGATTCCGGTGTGGTCGTGGCCATGCCCGGCTAAAGTCTCACCCAAAGTCATCGCCCGAACACCCAGGGTGTTCCACGTGACCCTGGAGACGCCGGTGAGGGACCAGCACGCGATCGACGACGTCCTGGCGGGCGGTCAGGAGGCCTGGGACGCCCTGGTCGCCCGGTTCACCGGCCCGCTCTGGTCGGCCGTGCGCGCCTACGACCTGAGCGCCGCCGACGCCGCCGACGCCGTGCAGGGCACCTGGCTGAGACTGCTGGAGAGCCTGCACACCATCCGTGACCCGGACCGCCTCGGATGCTGGCTGCTGACCACGGCCAAGCGGGAGGCGTCCCTGCTGAGCCGGCGCCACCGGGCCGAGCGGCCGGTGGCCGAGCACCCGGACGACGGTCATCCCCTCACCGCGCCGGACGGCGCACGACACGCCCACGCCGACCCGGCGCTGGCCGTGCTGACCGCCGACGAGGGCCGCCGGCTGTGGCAGGCCGTCGACGAGATGAACGAGCCGTGCCGCTCGCTGTTCCGGCTGATGGCCTCCGCGCCCGACGCGGGCGTCCAGCAGCTGGCCGGGCGCCTGGGCATGCCCGCCGGGAGCTACGGCCCCACGCGGGGCCGCTGCCTGAACCGCCTGCGCACCATGCTCACCGCCCGGGAGGCGACACCGTGACGCGGCATCCCACGTCGATCGACGACGAGTCCCTGATAGCCGCGCTGCGCATGGCCTCGGGGAGCGATCCGGTGCCCGAGCGGGTGACGGCCGCGGCCCGCGCCACCTTCGGCCTGCGGCTGCCCGGTGCCGCCACGGCCCGCGCCGCGGCCACGCCCGCGCCGCACGGCGTCCGTTCCGCCGAGCGGCCGCGGCTGCTGAGGTTCACCGCGGCCGGTCTCACGGTGGAGCTGGAGGTCACCTCCCTGGACGGCCTGGTCGACCTGGCGGGCCAGATCTCGCCGTGGCCCGGGGAGGGCGCGCTGGTCGAGATCCGCACGCTGCACCTCACCGAGTCGCGCACGCCCTCCCCGACGGGCCGGTTCGCCGTCACCGGCCTGCCACCGGGGTGGTTCAGCGTGGTCTGCCACCGGCCCGACCGCTCGCCGGTGGTCACCACCTGGACGCGGATCCGCCCGTAGGTGAGCCTCGACGAGACGCTCGCCACCGAGCACACCCCCGCCGTCACCGCCGCCGAGCGCGCGGTCGACCTCTCGGGCAGCGATCCGGCCGGTGCCCTCTCCCTGGCCCACGACGTGCTCGCCTCGCTCCCGGACTCCTGCCCGGGGGCGGCGGGGCGGGACGGGCGGGGCGGGCGGGTCATCGGCTGCGGGCACTGCGAGGCCGAGGCGGTGGCGCACCGGGCGCTCGCGGTGGCCGCACGCGAGCTGGGCGACCTGCCGTTCGCCGAGGAACGGCTCCACCGCGCGGTGGAGGTCGCCCTCTCGGCGGGCCTGCGGCACCGGGCGGCCCAGGCCCGGCTCTCGCTGGTCCACGTCCGCACGGAGCTGGGCCATCCGGAGCAGGCGCTGGCCGTCGCCGCCGACGCCGAACCCGGCCTGACCGGCGCCGAGCTGGGAAAACTCGGGGTGCACCGCGCCGTGGCCCTGGCGCGGCTCGGCCGCTACCGTGAGGCCGTCGCCCAGTGCGACCGGGCGGTGGCCGTCCTCGGCGGCGACGTGAGGTTCCTGGCCGGCGCGATGCTGAACCGGGGGCTCGCCCGCGTGTTCCTCGGGGAGTTCGCGGCCGCCGAAGCCGATGTGAGCCGGTGCGCGGAGCTGGCGCGGGACGCGGGCCTGGAGCACCTGCTCGCCCTGGCCGAGGGCAACCTGCCGTTCCTGTCCGCACGGCGCGGCGACCTGCCGGCCGCGTTCACCGCCTACCGGCGCGCCGAGATATCGCTGCTCGGTTTCCCGGAGCGGCTGGCCACGGTCCGCTGCGACCTGGCGGAGGCGCTGATCGCGGCCCACCTGCCCGGCGAGGCGCGGGTGCTGCTGGAGGCGGCGATCCCCGAGCTGGTGGCGGCGGGCGCCGGGGTGGCCCTGGCGGAGGCGCGGCTGCTGCTCGCCAGGGTGGAGCTGCGTACCGGCGATCCGCGAGGGGCCGCGGAGAGCGCGGGGCCGGCCGCCCGCGAGCTGGCCGCGCAGGGCCGGGCGGTCCTGGTTCCGCTCGCCACCGAGATCGGGCTGCGGGCCCGGCTCGCCCTGGGCCCTCCCTCGGCGGCGCTCGCCGGGGAGATGCTCTCGTGCGCCGACGACCTCGCCGAGGCCGGGTACGGCGACGTCTCGGCGGCGCTCAGGCTCACCGCCGCGGAGGTCACGCTGGAGCTGGGCGACGTGCGGGCCGCGCGGGAGCTGCTGGCCGTGCTGGCCCGCCCGGGCCGCGGTGTGGTCGCCCGCCAGGCCACGGCGCTGCTCCGCCACCTGGCGGGCGATCGGCGGGGGGCGTTCGCCGCGGTGCTGGCCGGCCTGGCCGAGGTGGGGGCGGGCACCGGCGTGATCGAGGATCCGATGCTGCGCGCGCACGCGGTCAGGGCGGGTGAGCCGCTGGCCGCGCTCGGGCTGGAGCTGGCCCTGCGGACCGGTCGGGGTCACGCGGTCCTGGCCTGGGCCGAACGGTGGCGCGCGGTCACCGGCGGCTCGGGCCGGCCGCTCGCTCCCGGTCCGGCCGAGCTGCGGGAGGCGCTGGGGCGGACGCTGCTGGTGGAGTTCGTCCGTCACCGGAGCGAACTGGTCGCCGTCGCGGTCACCCGGGAGAGGGTGACGCTGCACCGCCTCGGGGGGTTCGCGGCCGTGGCCGAGGCCACCGTCCGCCTCCGCTACGGGCTGCGCAGGGCGCACCTGCGTGACGGCAGGGACACCGTCTCCGGTACGGAGGGGGCGGACGCGGCCGAGCTGGAGCGCCTGCTTCTGCATCCACTGCGCGGCCTGCTCGGGGACCGCCCCCTGGTGGTCGTCCCGACCGGGAGCCTGCACACCCTGCCCTGGCCTCTGCTGCCGTCGAACGACGGCCGGCCGGTGACCGTGGCGGCCAGCGCCGCCGCCTGGCTGGCCGGGCGGCGCGGCTCCCCCGCGCGGGACCCGCGCGACGACCCGTACGGGCAGGACGGGCGGGAGGGAAGACGCGGGAGACGGGTCGTGGCGGTGGCCGGTCCGGGCCTGCGGTGCGCCGGGGCCGAGGCCGCCATGGTCGGCCGGTGCCACCCGGGGACGGAACGGGTGGCGGCACGGCGGGCGGACGTGCTGGCCGCGCTGGAGGAGGCGGACGTGGCGCACCTGGCCGCGCACGGCATGTTCTCCCCGCGCGGGCCGTTGCTGTCGAGCATCGACCTCGACGACGGTCCGCTGATGGCGTACGACCTGCTGCGGCTGCGCACCCCGCCCGCGCTGGTGGTGCTGTCGGCCTGCGACGCCGGGATGGCCCACGCCCCGGCCGACGGGGCACCGCTGGGGCTGGCCGGCACGTTCCTGTCGCTGGGGTCGCGGTGCGTGGTGGCCAGCCTGGTGCCGGTCCGCGACACCGAGACGCTGACGCTGATGACGGCCTTCCACGCGGCGCTGGCCGCCGGCGACCCGCCCGCGCGGGCGCTGGCCGTCGCGAGCGGGACGACGGGCGTGCCGGGCTTCGTCTGCTTCGGGTACGGGGATCAGCCGGTGGCGACCGGCCGCGACGGGTCGCTCACCCAGTCCGACCACGACCCGACGTAGAGCGCGGCCGGCACGCCGGCCACCTCCAGGGCGAGCACCTGGTGCGCCGCCGTCACGCCGGAGCCGCAGTAGGCGCCCACCTCGACGCCGGGAACGGCGCCCAGGGTATTGAACCGCTCGCGCAGGAAGCCGGCCTGACGGAACCGGCCGGAGGGTTCGACGTTCTCGCCGGTGGGGGCGCTGACCGCGTCCGGGATGTGGCCGGCGACCGGGTCGATCGGCTCGGCCTCGCCGCGGTACCGTGCGGCGGCGCGGGCGTCCAGCAGCACCCCGTCGGCGGCGAGCCGGGCGGCCTGGCCGGCGTCGAGCACCGGCATGCCGCCGGGCCGCGCCTCGAAGTCGCCGGGCTCGGGGACCGGTTCCTCGGTGGAGAGCGGCGACCCCGCGGCGATCCAGGCGCGCAGGCCGCCGTCGAGGACGCGCACGTCGGGGTGGCCGAAGTGGCGCAGCGTCCACCAGGCGCGGGCCGCGGCGGTGGAGTCGGCCTCGTCGTAGACGACGACGGGGCGGGAGCCGGACACGCCGAGCCGCCGCATCGCCTCCTGGAACGAGGTGGCCGCCGGAAGCGGGTGGCGGCCCCCGGGTGTCCCGGCCCGCAGCACGGGCGGTCCGGCGAGGTCGGTCTCCAGGTCGCAGAAGACCGCGCCGGGGACGTGCCCGGCCCGGTAGTCGTCGACGCCGGCGGCGCCGGGCGCGCCGCCGAGCCTCCAGCGCACGTCCAGGACGGTCGCCCCGGGCAGGTCCGCCAGCTCCGCGGCGGTGATCAGCGGGCTCATCGGGTGCTCACCTCCAGGAGGGGGACGTGCTGTTCGGCGGGGGTCAGGGAGCCGTGGCAGCCGATGAAGGCCGCCTCCTTCGGCTCGGTCGCCGTGGAGACGATGGCGCAGTCGGTGTACGGCACGGCCAGCACGTCGCCGATCCTGGGCAGCCATTCGGGCCGGATCCTCGGCCCGAACCAGCCGGAGTCGACCGCCTCCTGCCGGGAGGCCACCCACGCCTTCCCGGCGAGGGTCTCACGCCAGGACTCCAGGACCGTCGCGGACGCGCCGGGGGCGGTGTAGACGTGACGGGCCCTGGCCTCGCCGCCGAGCAGGGCGACGCCCTCGCGCAGGGCGGGCAGGGCGTCGACGTCGATCCGCTCGCCGACGTTGACCATGCCGTGGTCGGCGGTGACGTACATCGCCGAGCCCGGCGGGAGCGTCTCGGCCAGCCGCTCGGCCATCCGGTCGACCCGGGCGAGCTGGTCGAGCCATTCCGCCGAACCCCAGCCGGTCAGGTGACCCGTGGAGTCCAGGTCGCCGTAGTAGACCGTGACGTGGGCGCGCGGCTCGGCCAGCGCGCGGCCGACCCCGGCGACGCGCTCGTCGATCTCGTCGGCCCCGATGAAGTGGACCCCGCGGTAGACCGCCCGGTTGAAGCCGGTGGTCTCGAACTTGGCCGGGCCGACGTAGCCGACCGAGACGCCCGCCTCGGCCGCGCGCTGGTACACCGTCGGGGTCGGCTGCCACTCGTCGGGGTCGATGGGCGGGCCCGGGGAGGTCCAGCGCAGGCAGTTGAACAGGTAACCGGCGCCGGGGACGGCGAACTGGCAGCCGAGCATGCCGTGCTCGCCCGGCGGCAGGCCGGTGCCGAGGCTGCTCAGGCTGGTCACGGTCGTGGCGGGAAATCCCGCGGTGAGGACCCTGTCCGGCCGCGACGACAGGAAAGGCGCGGTCTCGGGATGGGCGCGGAGCAGCTCGGCGCCCATGCCGTCCACCAGGAAGAGCAGCACCCGCTCGGCCGGGGCGAGCTCCAGCGGGTTGTCGCCGTCCATGCCGACCGCGGCCAGCAGCGAGGAGGACAGGTCGGCGAGCGAGGCCGTCCCGTACGCGGGGATGAGCGGGTTCACGAGGCGGTGAGAGCCGTGGCCTCCGACAGTGCCTTGGCGAAAGCCAGCACGTGGGAGACGGCCTCTGGTCCGTCGGCCGCCTCGCTCACCCGCAGGGAGAGGTCGTCGGCCGTGATGGCGCCGGTGTATCCGTGATCGGCCTCGCAGTTCTCGTCGCCGCAGGTGGCCGGCTCCAGGTCGACGTGGGAGATCGCGCCCCAGCCGATGGTCAGCGTGACCTCGGTGGGCGGCACGCCCGGCACGTAGGAGGCGGGGTCGGGGACGACCCGGGTGACCGCGACCGACTGGATCCGGCTGAGCCGTACGGCCTCGGTGGTCGTGGAGGCGTGGGACGCCGACACCCCCTCCACGGGCGGGTGCTCGTCGGTGTGGCAGACGAGCAGCCGGGTGGGAGAGAGCACCAGCACGGTGACGTGCCTGCGCACCTCCATGGCCGGGTCGAAGGTGGCCTCGTGGTGCACGACGTAGGCACCCACCTGCTCCTTGCCGAGCGCGGACTCGACCGCGTCGGCGACCAGGTCGGGATAGTAGCCACTGCGGTCGATGGCGTCTCGCAGGCCGGCGGACGAGAGTCGGGTTTCCCTCATGGGTCCCATCCTGCCCTGTCCGGGGCGGCGCTTTCACCCGGAGCGGGTGACCTTCGCCGGGTGGTGCAAATCGTGATCCGCTCCGCCCCGGCTCCCGGGGCCGTGCGAGACCCCTTCCCCGGGGGCCTTTTCAGGGGGATCCGGGCGTTTCCGGGTGCCGCCGGGGCACGCCCCGGCCATACCTTTTCCCTTCGTACGGTTTGACGTGATCTTTTAACGGCTACCGGGAGCGGTGGCCGCCCGCGTGCCCTCCGGGCCGGGTGGCGGCCGGTGCGGCGCGTGTCGACGCCCGCTTCACTCACGGGCCCCGCCCCTGGAAGGCGCTTCCCACGGCCTCCGGGCGGGAGTCCCCGGCAGAGAGGGACGAGAGATGGCCGACGACCGTCCGGGACGCCTGGCCGGGCCGGTGCTCGCCGTGGTGCGCACGGTGTGCACGGCGGGCATGGTGTGCGCGGTGGGCATGGTGTGCGCGGTGGGTGCGGTGAGCGCGGCGGGTGCGGCGGGTGCGGTGCCTCCCGTTCCCGGGGAGGCGCTCTCCCGGGACCTGGTCCTGAGCACGGTCCACGACGGCCCGTTCGAGGCGGGCGGCACGGGAGTCTTCTCCGTCGACGTCGTGGCGGGACGCCACTCCCCCGGTATCACCCGCCCCACCGGGATCACCTACCACTTTCCCGCCGGGCTGACCCCGGTCCGGGCGGGGGGCCTGGGATGGACGTGCCGGATCACGGTCCGGCGCCTGGGCTGCGGCACCGGCGGGCGGGCCGCCCCGGGGTTCCAGCTTCCCCGGATCACGGTCGAGGTGGCCGTGGCGCGGGACGCGGCGGGCACGCTGACCGTCTCCGGCAGGGCGGTCCAGACCGTGCCGCCCGGTACCGATGCCGTTGCCGCGGCCGCCGACCCGGCGATCGACACGGTGGCCCGCAGTGTCCAGATCCTGCCGCCCGTCACCGGCGCCGCCCCGGTGATCGGCAGCGCCCGGGACCTGCCCGCACCGACCCCGTGACCGGCTTCGTAACCGGTCTCGTACCCCGGGGTCAGCCCAGCCTGCGGGGGCCGCCGTCGGGGCGCGGGCCCTGGTGGCTGCGGAGCACGGCGCGGGCGCCCAGCACGATCACCTGGCTCTCCCCCACCAGCACCGGGTCCAGGATCAGCCGCGCGACCTCGGGAAGGTCGTCCGCCAGCCGCCCGAGACGGATCAGCAGCTCCTCCAGCGCCTCCACCGCGACCGGCGGGTAGCCGTACTCGCCGAGCAGCAGGGGCGCGGCGCGCGGTGACCTGACCAGGGCCGCGGCGTCCTCGCGGGTCAGCGGGGCCAGCCGGTACGCCTCGTCGCGGAGCAGCCGCGCGGTGACCTCGCCGAGGCCGAAGGAGACCACCGCGCCGAAGGCGGGATCCTCCATCACACCGGCCACGGCCGGAACCGCGGGCTGGGGGGCCATCCGCTGCACCGCGAGCACCGACTCCGGTTCGAGCTGGCGCGTCAGGTCGGCGTAGGCGTCGCGCACCCCGTCGGGGCCGGCCAGTCCCAGGCGCACGGTCCCGGCGCGCTTGGCCGCCTCGGGGCCGGCGGCCTTCAGCACGACGGGCCAGCCGAGCCTTTCCGCGGCCTCGACGGCCTCCTGGGCCGATCCCACCGTCTCCGACGGCCAGACCTCCACCCCGTAGCGGGCCAGCAGCTCCGAGGCGTCGATCTCGGCCGTGGCCTCGCCCAGCGCCGCCTGCACGAGCTCCCGGGCCGCGCCGGTGTCGACGCCGCCGGGCTCCTCGAAGACCCCGGCGGGCTGCTCCAGCCAGCGCGCGTGGCGCACCGCGTGGGCGAGCGCGCGGACCGCCTCCTCCGGCGCCGCGTACGAGGGGATCGAGCCCCGCTCGGGGACGGCGCCGACCCGCAGCCCCTCCAGCATGCCGATCTTGCCCTCGAACGTGGCCAGCACCGGCTTGCCGCAGCCGCGCGAGACCCGCAGCAGCTCGGCGGCGACCTGGGCGGCGTTGCCGGGGATGGGCGGCATGTAGATCGCGACGACCGCGTCCACCTGGGGCAGCACCGAGGCCAGGGCCTCGCCGAACTCCGCGGCGCAGCCGCGCGCGCCCAGGTTGACCGGCGGCAGCGGCTCCAGGCCCACCCGCACGCAGGCGTCGGCCGCCAGCAGGGCCATCGCGTCGGAGTTGCTGACCAGGCCGACCCGGGGCCCGGCGGGCAGCGGCTGGTAGGCCAGCAGCTGCGCCACGTCGAACTGCTGGATCAGGTCGTCGACCCTGATCACCCCGGCCTGCTCGAACAGCGCGCTGAGCGCGGTGTCGGGCAGTCCGAGGACGGGCGCGGCGTGACCGGAGGGGACGCCCTGGGTGGTGCCGCCGCTCTTGACGACGACGATCGGCTTGCGGCGCGAGATGCGCCGCGCCAGGCGCGCGAACTTGCGGGGGTTTCCCAGCGACTCCAGGTAGAGCAGGATCACGTCGGTGTTCGGGTCCTCCTCCCAGTACTGCAGCAGGTCGTTGCCGGACACGTCGGCCCGGTTGCCCGCCGAGACGAACGAGGAGATGCCCATGCCGCGCTGGGCCACCCGCTGCAGCAGCGCGGTGCCCAGGGCGCCCGACTGGCTGAAGAACCCGACCCGGCCCCGCCCGGGGACGGTGGCCGCGAGGGTGGCGTTCAGCCGGACCGCGGGGTCGGTGTTGGCGATGCCCAGGCAGTTGGGGCCCACGACCCGCAGGCCGTACGCGCGGGCGATGCGCACCAGCTCGTCCTGCCGTGCCCGCCCCTCCGCGCCGGTCTCACCGAATCCGGAGGAGACCACGATCAGCCCGCGCACGCCCTTCTCCGCGCACTCCTTGACCACGTCGATGACCCCGTCGGCGGGTACGGCGAGCACGGCCAGGTCCACCTCGCCGTCGATGGCCGTCACGCTGGGGTAGGCCCGCACGCCCGCCACGGCCCGCGCCTCGCGGTGCACGGGGTAGACCGGTCCGGTGAAGTCGGCGCCGAGCAGGTTGCGCAGCACGGTCTGGCCGATGCCGCCCGGTTCGCGTCCCGCTCCCACGACGGCCACCGATCCCGGCGACAGCAGCCGCTCGATCGAGCGGGACTCGGCGCGGTGCTCGCGGGAGGCGGTCACCTCCTGCGCGGTCTCGGTCGGGGTGAGGTCGAGGGTCATGCGCACCACGCCGTCGGCGAAGCGGCTCTGCGCGGTGTAGCCGGCCTGCTTGAGCACTCCCATCATCTTCTGGTTGGCGGGCAGCACGTCGGCGACGAAGCGGCCGATCCCGTGCTCCCCGGCGGTCGCGGCCAGGTGTTCGAGGAGCACCGAGGCGACCCCCCGGCCCTGGTGGGCGTCCTCGACGAGGAAGGCGACCTCGGCCTCGCCGGGTTCGATCCGGTCGTAGCGGATGACGGCCACCATCTCCGTGCCGATCGTGGCGATCAGCGCCACCCGGTCCACGTAGTCGACGTTGGTGAACCAGGTGATCTCCCGGTCCGACAGCCGCGGCCGGGGGCCGAAGAAGCGGAAGTAGATCGACTCGTCGGACAGCCGGCCGTAGAAGGAACGCAACCGGTCGGCGTCGGCGGGCCGAATCGGGCGTACGTGGGCGGTGCCGCCGTCCGACAGGACGACGTCCGCCTCCCAGTGAGCGGGATACTGAGCAGCCTCCACAGTCCCGAGAGTAGACGTGGCTCCCACGCGGTGGACCGGCCGGGGGGATTCACGCAACGCTTGTGCATCGACTCTGGTCCGGTGTCCGGTCAAGGCCCCACACGCTGGCCGGAAGCTGTTAAGTTTTTGGCGGCCGGAGGGCACGGCCGGCGGTACGGCTCACCGCACGCAGACGGGCGCGTACACAGGCACGGACACAGGCATGTCGGCATCGAAGGCAGCAAGGTGGTGACATCATGACGCGGGTGGTCGTGGTGGGCGATCTCATGACCGACGCGGTCGCCCGGGCTCGCTACCCGCTGGCCAGGGCGAGTGACACACCGGCGATCGTCACCATGCACGGTGGCGGTTCGGGTGCCAACATCGCCTCCTGGCTCGCCGTCGAGGGCACCGAGGTCGCCTTCATCGGACGGCGCGGCGCCGACATCACCGGCCGCAACCGCGACATGGAACTCATGGGGTACGGCGTCGACGCCCGCCTCGTGATGGACCCCGAGCGTCCCACCGGGACCTGCGTGGTGCTCGTCACGCACAAGGGCGAGCGCACCATGCTCTCCGACCCCGGCGCGAACGCGGCCCTGTCACCCGAGGACCTGCCGCGCGACCTGTTCTCCCAGGGCGGGCACCTGCACCTGTCGGGCTACACGCTCATCAACGAGGGCTCCCGCGACGCCGGGCTGGCGGCCCTGGAGCTGGCCCGCCGCGCCGGCATGTCCGTCTCGGTGGACTGCTCCTCGTCCGCGCCGCTGGAGCGCACCGGCGCCGAGCCGTTCCTGGAGTGGACGCAGAACGCCAAGCTGCTGTTCGCCAACGCCGACCAGGCCAAGGTGCTCACCGGCCGCGACGACCCGGCCGCCGCCGCCAAGGTGCTCACCGCGTGGTTCCCGCAGGTGGTCGTCAAGCTCAACGACGACGGCGCCCTGTGGTTCGGCAACAACCGCCCCGACCCGGTGAAGGCCGCGGCCGAGGCCGTCGATCGCGTGGTCGACGGCACCGGTGCGGGTGACGCCTTCACCGCGGGCTTCCTGCCGGCCTGGCTCGGCGGCAAGCCCCCGGCCGAGGCGCTGGCCGACGGCTGCCACCTGGCCTCCCGGGCCATCTCGCACCTGGGTGCGCGTCCCCGCCTCTGAACCGTCGCGCCTCAGAACCGTCGCGCCTCAGAACGGTCTCTCCTCTGAGCCGTCGCGCTTCCGGACGGTCCTGTCTCTGAACCGTCGCGTCTCTGGACGGTCTCGCCTTCGAAGCGTGGCGCTTCCGGGCGGTCTCGCCTTTGAACCCATCCTGTCCGCGGACGGTGGTTCCCGGATCGCCCGGTGAGCCGTCGCCTCTTTCCCGAATTGTCGCCTCCTTTTTGAAGCGTCTCCGTCGGTTGTTTCCCCCTCCGGTCGCATTCATCCCGTTCGTGTCCTCCGCGCGGGGCAACGAGCTCACCGAAATGATCCTCGGGTCCTCCCTGCGGACGGATCGATTCAATATCGTGGTCGGGTCACGTTCATCGCGCCCCCTGGAGTGAACGGTATGCCGGAGCCGCTCCCCCTGCGGCAGGGTGATCCCGAGTGGGTCGGCGAGCACCGGCTGGCCGGTTTCCTCGGGGAGGGCGGCCAGGGCGTCGTCTACCTCGCGCTGACGCCCTCGGGAGAGCGCGTCGCGCTCAAGGTGCTGCACGCCAAGCTCGCCGACGATCCCGCGGCCCAGCGGCGTTTCCGGCGGGAGGCCGAGGCGACCCGCAGGGTCGCCCAGTTCTGCACCGCCCGCGTGCTGGAGGTCGACACCGTCGGCGCCCGGCCGTACATCCTCAGCGAGTACGTGGACGGCGAGTCGCTGCAGCAGGCGGTGCTGCGCGACGGCCCGCGCCCGGAGCACGCGCTGATCAGGCTCGCCGTCGCCACCGCCACCGCGCTGGTCGCGATCCACCGTGCCGGGATCGTGCACCGCGACCTCAAGCCGAGCAACGTCCTGCTGGGCCCCGACGGCCCGCGCGTCATCGACTTCGGCATCGCCAGGGCACTGGACGCCGGGCAGAGCATGACCAGCGGCGTGATCGGCACGCCGACCTACATGGCACCCGAGCACTTCCACGGCCAGGACGCGGGCACGGCGGGCGACGTGTTCGCCTGGGCCGGGACCATGGTGTTCGCCGCGACCGGGCAGCCGCCGTTCGGGGCGGGCACCCTGCCGACGGTGATGCACGCGATCCTCACCGGCACGCCGGATCTGTCCGCGGTGCCGGAGTCGCTGCGTCCGCTGCTGCGCGCCGCCTTCGCCAAGGATCCCGGGGCGCGCCCGAGTTCCGAGGAGGTGCTGAACACGCTGCTGAACCTGAACGGCCGGTCCGTGTCCTCCCTCCCGTCCCGTGCCGCCTCCGAGGCCGCGACGTCGACGGTGCCGGTGCCGGTGCAGGTGCCGGTGTGGTCGCCGCCGGAGACCTCCCCCGCCTCGGCTCCCGGCCCCGGCGGACGAGGACCCCGCCGTCGTGTCCTGGTCGCGGGCGCGGCGGTCGTGACGGCGTGCGCGCTGGTCGCCGCGATCTGGGCGGGGATCCCCCGGGGCGGCTCCGGCGCCGTCCAGGCCACCGCGCAGGTCACCGCGAGGGCCACGGGGCAGTCCGGCAAGGGGAGCGCGAGGGCCGTGCCGGACCCGGCGGCGACGTCGATCGCCAACCCCTCGGCGAAGCGCGGCGGGACGATCCGGATCGCCGCCGGCTACGTCCCCTCCTCGCTGGACCCGGGCAACAGCTACCGCACCTCGCTGTGGAACCTCATGCGGCTCTACGGGCGGGCGCTGACGATGTACCCCTCCGTGCCCGGCGCCGCCGGGCGGGAGCCGGTGGGCGACCTGGCCGAGGGGCCGGGCGTTCCCGGCGACGGCTTCCGGACGTGGACCTACCGGCTCCGCGAGGGGCTGAAGTACGAGGACGGGACGCCGATCGTCTCGGCGGACGTCGAGCACGCGGTGCTCCGCACGCTCAGCACCGAGGTCCACGACGAGGGTCCCTCCCACTTCGAGAACCTCCTCGACCTGCCGGAGGACTACCGGGGCCCCTATCGGTCGCCCGGCGCGGACACCTCCTCGGCGATCGAGACGCCCGACGACCGGACGATCGTCTTCCACCTGGTCAGGCCCTACCCCACTTTCGACCACGTAGTCCAGAACTCCCAGACCATGCCGGTCCCCCCTGCCAGGGACACCCGGGGGAAGTACGGCAGCCAGGTGCTCTCCTCGGGGCCTTACCGGTTCGGCACCCTTCGCGAGGGCAAGCGGCTCGTCCTGGTCCGCAACCCGCACTGGTCGGCCGCCGTCGATCCGCACCGCCGCGCGCTCCCCGACCGCTACGAGATCGACTTCGACGTGGACCAGGACGTCATCGACGACGGCCTCGTCTCCGGGAAGCTGGACCTGGACCTGAACCCCGGCGCCGTCCAGGACCTGGCCGACCGGATCGAGAAGCGGGCCGACCTGCGAGCACGCACCGAGGTGGCCACGGTGAACTACCTGCGCTACATCGCGCTCAACCCCGAGGTGCCTCCCTTCGACAACGTGTCGTGCCGCAGGGCGGTGTTCGCGGCGGCCGACCGGGTGTCCCTGCGCGACTCCTTCGGCACGGGCCTGCGCTCCGGCAGGATCGCCACCGGCCTGCTGCCGCCCGGCATCCCCGGGCACCGGCCGCTGGACCTCCACCAGACCGGCGGCGGGGACCTGGAGCGGGCCCGGGCGCATCTGGCCGCCTGCGGCAGGCCCAAGGGCTTCACGGCCGGGATCACCTACGAATCGGACCAGCCGCGTCAGGTCGACGCCGCCGAACGGCTCAAACGCTCACTGGCGCGGGTCGGCATCCGGCTCACCCTCAAGGGGTTTCCCGAGGATGACTATCTCTCCGACCACGGTGGCAATCCCGCCGCGCTGAGGAGGGACGCGATCGGCCTGGTCCTGATGAGCTGGAACTCCGACTGGCCCGAGGGGCGTGACTATCTGTCGTACCTCGCGGACAGCCGTGAGATCGGCCAGAAGGGCTCGTACAACGTGAGCGTGCGGCTGCCCGAGGTGGACCGGCTGCTGGACCGCGCCTACACCGAGCCCGACACCGCCCGCCGCGAGGATCTGTGGGCCCGGGTCGACCGGACGGTGACGGAGCAGGCCGTCGTCCTGCCCGTCCAGTGGGACACACACGTCCTGCTGCGCGGCGACCGCCTCACCAACGCCTACGTCAGCGACGCCTTCCGCGACTACGACCACCTGGCGCTGGGGGTCTCCTGAGCGCACCCGGTCAGGGGGGCGGCGGCCTTCCACCGCTCGGCGGAAGACCGCCGGGCGCGCTGTGACGTGCACCTCGCCCCCCGCGTCCGCCGCCGATCAGGCCGGCGATCTCGACGCGTCGGCCCGGTCCCCGGCCCGGGCGGCGTGACGGAGCCCCACGACCGCCGCCACCGCGCTGAGTGCCACGAGGACCGCGGCGACGGCGTAGCCGGCGCCGACCGCGCCGGCGAGCCGGGTGCCGAGCGCCGCGCGGGCGGCCGGATCGAGGGCGAGCATCGCGGTGAGCCCGCCGTCGCCGGTGGCGGCGAGTTCGGGCACCCGGGCCGACACCAGGACCGTGAGGACGGTGGCGACGAGGGCGACACCGACGGCACCGGCGAGCTGCTGGACGAGCGCGAGCAGTGTCGTGCCGCGGGAGGTGTCCCCGTGCTCCAGGTCGCGCAGGGCCACGGTCATCGTCGGCATCAGGGTGGCGCCGGAACCGACGCCGAGGACGGCCGCCGCGGCCGCGATCAGCGGGTAGGGCGCGCCGTTCGTCGTGGTGATCAGCAGCGCGACGGTTCCGAGCAGGCCCACCGTCACGCCGGTGAGCACGATGCGTCGCGGCGGCAGCCGGTCCACCAGCCGGGTGGCGATCTGCAGGGTTCCCCCGACGGCCAGGGCCATCGGGACGGTGACGGTGCCGGCGAGGGCGGCCGGGTCACCGCGGACGGCCTGGACGTAGATCGGCAGGATCGACATCGCCCCGAAGTAGGCGGCGCCGAAGCACGCCAGCACGGTCAGGCCGGCGGCGAGGGGCCGGTGGCGCAGGAGCCGCAGGTCGACCAGGGGAGCGTCGACCCGCAGGGCGCGGACGACGAACGAGGCCAGGAGCAGCAGGCCAGCACCGAGTGTGGCGCCGGCCTCCGCGGTCACCGCGCCGCTCTCCCCGACGAGGGTGCAGCCCAGCACGAGCAGCACGGCGCCGCCGGAGACCTGAGCCAGGCCGGTCCAGTCCATCCGTGAGGCCGAGACGGGGCCGGCGGGGTCGGCGGGATCGCGCGGCAGCAGGCGCGCGCACAGCAGCACGGCCGCGACGCCGATCGGCACGTTGAGGAGGAAGACCCAGCGCCAGGAGGACGTGTCGACGAGCCAGCCGGCCAGCGGCGGGCCGAGGACGGGGCCGATGACCAGGGGCAGCCCGAGCAGGCTCATCAGCCGGCCGCGGGACTCCCGGGACACGGCGCGCAGGCCGATGGCCTGTCCCACCGGGGTGAGCAGGCCACCGCCGAGGCCCTGCAGGACCCGGAACGCGATCAGCGATCCGGAGTCCCAGGCCAGGCCCGCCAGGGCCGAGGACAGGGTGAAGACCACCAGTGCCGTCACGTACACGCGGCGGGCGCCGTAGCGGTCCGCCACCCAGCCGGCGAGCGGGATCACCGCGACGACAGCGAGCAGGTAGCCGCTGGTCACCCACTGCACCGCGGGCAGGGTCGAGTCGAGGTCGGCGATGATCGCGGGTACGGCGACCAGGGTGACGGTGGTGTCGACGGTGACCATCAGCCCGCCGAGGGCGAGCACCAGGCCGATGAGGCGTGCGCGAGGATCCATCGCCGGTCCCGCCGCGCTCAACGCCGGAACGGGCGGTCGCGACGGGCGGCCCGTAATGTCTCCGCCCACCAGGCGAGCTCGCGCAACGCCTCGTCGACGGCCTCGCCCGGGCCGGGCGGTGGTGCGAACCCGCCGTCGTGGACGTCGTTCCACGGCTCGCGCAGTCCGACGACGCGGCGGGTGGTCACCACGTGCAGCTCGGCGAACACCCCGCGCAGGTGCTCGGCGGCCAGCAGGCCGCCCTGTACGCCGTAGGAGATCACGGTGGCCGCCTTGAACATCCACTCGCCGTAGTGCCAGTCGACGGCACGCTTCAGGCCGGCCGGGTAGCTGTGGTTGTACTCCGGGGTCACGATCACGTACCCGTCGGCACGCTCGATGCGGTCGGCGATCACGGAGCGGGGGCCGCCGCCCGGCTGCAGTTCCCGGTCGTCGGGCAGGTCGCACTCGGCCAGATCGATCAGGTCGACGTCGACGCCGGAGCCGGACGCCCTGCCCGCGGCCCAGTCCGCCAGCGTGCGGCTCAGCCGCTCCTTGCGGACGCTGGCGGCGATGACGGCGATCCGCAACGGAGGCGGCCCGGCCCGGTGGGGTCGTGGCGAGGCGGTGTCGTACGAAGGTGTCGCAGTGGTCATGGCACGATGCTCAGCCTTCGACATATGGTGAAGTCAAACCGGTTCGCCGGGCATCATGGCCGGATGAGCATCGCAGCGAACATCCCGTCCGGCTTCACCCTGTCGGTCAAGGACGTCGCGGCGGCGGCGGGGGTCGCACCCTCGGCCGTGCGCTTCTACGAGCAGCACGGGCTGATCACCGCCTACCGCACCACCGGCGACCAGCGGCGCTTCGACGACCTCGCCGCCTGCCGGATCAAGGTCGCCAGGGTCGCCCAGCGCGTCGGGCTGACCGTACGGGAGATCGCGGAGATCTTCGCCGCGCTCCCCGACTCCCCCCGGCCGCAGGACTGGAACCGCGTCGCCGTCGCCCTCGTCGACGAGGCCGAGGCGCGCACCGCGGCGCTGCGGACCTACCTCGACGAGATCAGCTCCGACCGGCGCCTGTGCGAGATCGACGACCACGTCAGGGCACCGGAGGTGCCGGACCGCTCCTGAACGCGGCGACCCGCCGGTCGCCGGCCTCCCCGCCCGCCGGCCTCCCCGCCCGCCGGGACCCGGACCTCGCGCGGACCTCGCGCGGGCCACGGTCCGGGGCGTCCCCTAGCTGGTGACCGCCAGGGCGAGGGGCAGCACGGCCGGGGCGCCGGCGTGGCGGAGCATGGCGGCGCCCAGCGTCATCGTCCAGCCGGTGTCGACCAGGTCGTCGACGAGCAGGACCGGACCTCCCGCCGAGGCGACGGCCGCGCCCAGCGCCGCGGGCATGGCCAGGGTGCCCCGGATCGCCTGGACGCGCTGGGCGCTGTTGAACTGCCGCCCGGGAGGGCCCGACCGGTAGCCGAGGTCTCCCAGGTAGGTCAGCCGCCCGACCGTGGCCAGCCGTTCGGCCAGGCTCCGCACGAGCAGCGGGCGGGTGGAGGAGGGCACCGCGACCACGCCGACCGGGCGCGTCCCCCACTCCCAGGAGGAGAGGACCGTGACCACGGCGGCGAAGACGTCGTCGGGGACCGGCCCGTCCGGGGCGCCCTCGGCGAGCAGGGCGCGCAGCCGGTTGCCCCAGCCGATGTCGGTGAGCCTGCCCAGCGCCCGCCCGGGCTCGGCGCCCAGCTCGGGCTTGATCCTGCCCTTGAGGTCGGTCAGGCCGGTCGGCCACTGCCTGCGCGCCTCGACCTCCACCCCGGGCCGTCGCAGCCGGTCGGCCGCGGCGCGTACGGCCCGCTCGTCGACCTCGGCGCCGCGGTGCGTGCCGGTGCAGTTGTCGCAGCGCCCGCACGGGGCGGCGGTGTCGTCGTCCAGGCGGCGGCGCAGGAACTCCTCGCGGCAGCCGGTGGTGTCGATGTACTCCAGCATGGCGCGCTGCTCGGCCTCGCGCTCGGCGGCCACCCGGGCGTACCTCGGGGCGTCGTAGCCCCAAGGCTCGCCGGTGGACTCCCAGCCGCCCTTGACCCGGTGCACCGCGCCGTCGACGTCGAGGACCTTCAGCATGGTCTCCAGGCGGCTGCGGCTGAGGTCCACCCGGTTCTCCAGGGCGGCGGTGGACATCACGCCGCCCTCCTCCAGGGCGGCCAGCACGGACCGCACCACGGGCTCCGGCGGGAAGGCCAGCGAGGCGAAGTAGGCCCAGATGTCGCGGTCCTCCGCGCCGGGCAGCAGGATCACCTCGGCCCGCTCGACCCCGCGCCCGGCCCGGCCGACCTGCTGGTAGTAGGCGACCGGGGACTGCGGGGCGCCGACGTGGACGACGAAGCCCAGGTCGGGCTTGTCGTAGCCCATGCCGAGCGCCGAGGTCGCGACCAGGGCCTTGATCTTGTTGTCGAGCAGTGCCTGCTCGGCGGCGAGCCGCTCGGCCTGCTCGGTCTGCCCCGAGTAGGCGATCACCTCGTGCCCCTGCTCGCGCAGGTAGGCGGCGATCTCCTGGGCGGCGGCGACGGTGAGCGTGTAGACGATGCCGGAGCCGGGCAGCTCGTGCAGGGTCTGCGCGAGCCAGGCCAGGCGCTGCTCGGCGCCGCGCAGGCGCACGACCCCCAGGTGCAGGCTGTCGCGCTCCAGCGCGCCGCGCAGCACGAGCGTCTCCTCGCCCATCTGCTCGGCGACGTCGCGGGTCACCCGCGCGTTGGCGGTGGCGGTGGTCGCCAGGATCGGCACGCCCTCGGTGAGCTCCTCGAACAGGGTGCGCAGCCGCCGGTAGTCCGGGCGGAAGTCGTGACCCCAGTCGGAGATGCAGTGCGCCTCGTCGACCACGATCAGGCCGGCGCTCTCGGCCAGCTCGGGCAGCACGTGGTCGCGGAAGTCGGGGTTGTTGAGCCGCTCGGGACTGACCAGCAGCACGTCCACCTCGCCCTCGGCGACCTGGGTGTAGACCTGCTCCCACTCCTCGGGGTTGGCCGAGTTGACCGTGACCGCGTTGATCCCGGCGCGCTCGGCGGCGGCGATCTGGTTGCGCATCAGCGCCAGCAGGGGCGACACGATGACGGTCGGGCCCTCGCCCAGCTCGCGCAGGAGCGCGGTGGCGATGAAGTAGACCGCCGACTTGCCCCACCCGGTGCGCTGCACCACCAGGACGCGCCGCCGGTCCATGACCAGGGCCTTGATCGCCGCCCACTGGTCCTCGCGCAGCCGGGCGTGCTCCCCGGCGAGCGCCCGCAGCCGCTCCTCGGCCTCTTCGCGCAGCATCAGCTCTTCGCTCACCCGGTCATTGGTACCAGGTCCGGCCGACTGTTTCTCCCCGCCCGGGCGCGTTCTCCCCCTCCGGGGGCGCGGGACGGGGAGGATCGGGCGGGGCCAGCGGGGGTCAGCCGGGGTCGACGTGCTCGGGGAAGGCGTTGATCGTCACGCGGTGCATGCGGCGGCGCTCGGTGTAGTCGGCCACCGCGTAGTGCTGGGTGCCGCGGTTGTCCCAGAAGGCCAGGGTCCCCGGGCGCCAGTTGAGCCGGACCTGGTACTCGGGCGAGCGGATGTGGTCGATCAGGTACGGCAGCAGGGCCTCGTTCTCGCGGTCGGAGAGCTGCACCAGCCGGGTGGTCGAGGCCCGGTTGACGAAGAGCGCCTTGCGGCCGGTCTCGGCGTGCACGCGTACCACGGGACGCTCGATGGGCGGCCACTTGGCCTGCACCTCGGCCAGGTCGAAGTCGTGCCCCTTGGAGATGGCCTTCCTCATCGAGGCGGTGATGTCGTGGATGGCGGTGAGCTCCTCGCAGAGCCGCTGGAGGGGAGGCG
Organism: Streptosporangium sp. DT93; assembly: GCF_049844535.1. Lineage (NCBI taxonomy): Bacteria > Bacillati > Actinomycetota > Actinomycetes > Streptosporangiales > Streptosporangiaceae > Streptosporangium > Streptosporangium sp. DT93. Next base: position 176,385 of record NZ_JBNCLF010000005.1, on the reverse strand, counting down.
AGAGCGTCTCGTAGGCCAGCTGGGCGTTGGCCCAGAGGGTGTCGCCGCCGACGGAGGGCAGTTGCACGCAGCGCAGCAGCGAGCCCATCGGCGGGACCGGCTCGAAAGTGTTGTCGCTGTGCCACTCGTCGCCGCCCTCGCCCCTGGGGTCGATCTGGTCGAGGACGTGGACGGGGGTGCCGCCGTCCTTCTTGAAGGCGGGGTGGTTGATGGTGCCGAAGTTCTCCGCGAAGCGGATGTGCTCCTCGTCGTCGATGGGCTGGTCGCGGAAGAAGAGGACCTTGTGCTCCAGCCAGCCCCGGCGGATCTCCTCCACCTGGTCGCGCGACAACGGCCTACGCAGGTCGACGCCGCTCACCTCGGCGCCGATGTGCCTGGTCACGGGCTTGAACTCGACCATCCTCGGACGCCTCTCCATCGTGGCCGTACGGCGTTCACCTGATCGGGCGGACCGTGGCCCGCCCTTTTTCCCGAGGGTAGACCGGCCCTCTTAATCAAGCAACCGCTTGGTCAAGTGAACGTGCGCACGGGTGGCCAGGAACGGCCCTGACAGGAGGGGCCGGGGTCGCGGGACCGGCCGGGACGCGTCCGCGGTGCGCGGGGCCCGCCCGGTTCCGCGTCGTGGTTTGATGCATCCACCATGGACGTCATCACCCGATACCTCGAACAGACCTCGCGATCGGACCTGCGGGCCGCGAGACCGCCGTCGATCGAGGTCGACGTCGTACGCGCCGAGGAGGCCTCCCCCGAGTTCGGCCGGTTCCTCTACACGGCCGTCGGCGGGGACTGGCACTGGACCGAGCGGCTGTCGTGGACCTGGGCCGAGTGGGCGACGTGGCTGGACGGCGGCGTGGAGACCTGGGTGGCCTACCACCGCGGCACCCCGGCGGGTTACGCCGAACTCGCCCCGCAGGACGACGGCGCGGTGGAGATCGCCTCCTTCGGGCTGCTGCCCTGGGCGATGGGCAGGGGGCTCGGCGGGCACCTGCTGGCGGCCGTGACGGCCCGCGCCTGGGACCTGGCCGGCCGGTGGCCCGGACGGGAGCCGACCCGGAGGGTGTGGCTGCACACCTGCACCCTCGACGGCCCGGTGGCGGTCGCCAACTACCTCGCCCGCGGTTTCAGGGTCTACGACACGCGGGTGAACGTGCCCGGGGACGCCTGCGAGGGCGAGACTCCCGGCCCCTGGCCGGGCGCGGGTCCCCGCCCCGGTGCCCCTGACGGCCCCTGAGATGCGCGGGAGGGCGGCTTTCTGGCCCTCACGACCCCCGCGGCCCCGGAAACGCCCAGGATCACGCGGGGGCACGGTGTCCGGGCGAGAGTGCCAGCGGCGATCCCGGCGGCCCTCCGGGGCACGCAGGATCGCGAAGATCCCCGCCGCGGGACGGGCGGGACCCGGAACTGTCGGGCGACCTCGGTATGGTATCGAGTCTCGGTACGATGCCCGGTCGCCCCCGTCGCCGGTCTCCCGCCGGACATTCCGGCCCGGTCCTCTCCGGGAGCCGGCGCCAACGGTTCGCCCACGAAGACAGAAGGAGGATGCGCCTCCCCCCGGCCTGACCGCCGGGGCGCACGCGCAGGAAAACAGATGGCCCGACGGACGACCACACCCCCGACCGACGAGGGCTTCGAGGAGCGGATCGTCGACATCGACGTTTCCACCGAGATGCGCACCAGCTTCCTCGAATACGCGTACTCGGTCATCTACCAGCGTGCGCTGCCCGACGCCAGGGACGGCCTCAAACCGGTCCAGCGTCGCATCCTCTACTCGATGAGCGAGATGGGCCTGCGGCCCGACCGGGGGCACGTGAAGTCCTCGCGTGTCGTCGGCGACGTGATGGGCAAGCTCCACCCCCACGGCGACACCGCCATCTACGACGCGCTGGTCCGGATGGCCCAGCCGTTCTCGATGCGCCTGCCGCTCATCGACGGCCACGGCAACTTCGGCTCCCCCGACGACATGCCCGCCGCGATGCGCTACACCGAGGGCCGCCTGGCCTCGGCGGCCATGGCCATGGTGCAGTCGATCGACGAGGACACCGTCGACTTCAAGCCCAACTACGACGGCCAGGAGACCGAGCCCACGGTCATGCCCTCGGCCTTCCCCAACCTCCTGGTCAACGGGGCGACCGGCATCGCGGTCGGCATGGCCACCAACATGGCCCCGCACAACCTCGTCGAGGTGATCGCCGCCGCCCGCCACCTGATCAAGAAGCCGGACGCGACGCTCGACGACCTGATGCGCTTCGTCCCCGGCCCCGACCTGCCCACCGGCGGCACGATCATCGGCCTGGACGGCATCCGGGACGCGTACGCCAAGGGCCGGGGCACGTTCCGGATGCGCGCCAAGTGCGCCGTGGAGCAGGTCAGCCCCCGGCGCAAGGGCATCGTCGTCACCGAGCTGCCCTTCAACGTCGGCCCCGAGCGCGTGGTCACCAAGATCCGGGAGCTGGTCACCGCCAAGAAGCTCCAGGGCATCTCCGACCTCAAGGACCTCAGCGACCGGCACAAGGGTCTCAGCCTGGTCATCGAGATCAAGAACGGCTTCATCCCCGAGGCCGTGCTGGAGGAGCTCTACCGGCTCACGCCGATGGAGGAGACCTTCGGCATCAACAACGTGGCGCTGGTCGACGGCCAGCCGTGCACGCTGGGTCTTCGCGAGTTGCTGCAGGTCTACGTCGACCACCGCATCGACGTGGTCCGCCGCCGCTCGCTGTACCGCAGGCGCAGGCGTGAGGAGCGCCTGCACCTGGTCGAGGGCCTCATCGTGGCCCTGCTCAACATCGACGAGGTCATCGGAGTCATCCGCTCCTCCGAGGACTCCTCCCAGGCCCGTGAGCGCCTGCGGGAGGTCTTCGACCTCTCCGAGATCCAGGCCAACTACATCCTGGACACCCCGCTGCGCCGGCTGACCCGCTACGACAAGCTGGAGCTCGACCGGGAGAGCCAGACGCTGCGCGACGAGATCGCCGAGCTGACCGCGATCCTGTCCTCCGACGACAGGCTGCGCAAGGTGGTCTCCGACGAGCTCGCCCAGGTCTCCAAGACCTTCGGCACCCCGCGCCGCACGGTGCTGCTGGAGGCCTCGGGGGTGACCAGGAACGCCTCGACCCCCCTGGAGGTGGCCGACGACCCGTGCCTGGTGCTGTTCTCCTCCACCGGCCTGCTGGCCCGCACGCACGACGACTCCCCGCTGTCCGCGGACGGCGATCGCTCGGCCCACGACGTGCTGCTCTCCGCCGTGCGGAGCACGGTCAGGGGCGAGGTGGGCGTGGTCACCAACCAGGGGCGGATGATCCGGGTCCAGGTGGTCGACCTGCCCACGCTCCCCCGCTCGGCCAACCCGCCCTCGCTGTCGGGCGGCCACCCCGTCGCGGAGTACGTCACCTTCAACCCCGGTGAGACGGTCGTCGGTCTCGGCTCCCTCGATCCCGACGGGCCCGGCCTGGCGCTGGGCACGGCCCAGGGCGTGGTCAAGAGGGTCGTGCCCGACTACCCGGCCAACCGCGACGACTTCGAGGTCATCGGTCTCAAGGAGGGCGACAGCGTGGTCGGCGCGGTGGAGCTGACCAGCGAGGAGGACGATCTGGTCTTCATCACCTCCGACGCCCAGCTTCTGCGTTATCCCGCCTCGGTCGTCCGGCCGCAGGGCCGTCCGGCGGGCGGCATGGCCGGCGTCCGGCTGGACGGCGGCGCCACGGTGATCTGGTTCGGCGCGCTCGATCCCACCCGCGAGTCGCGCGTGGTGACGATCGCCGGTTCGTCGACCGCGCTGCCCGGCACCCAGGTCGGCGGCGCCAAGATCTCCGACTTCTCCGAGTACCCGGCCAAGGGCCGGGGCACCGGCGGCGTCCGTGTCCAGCGCTTCCTCAAGGGCGAGGACGTCCTGCTGCTCGCCTGGGCGGGTCCGGCGCCGGTCCGCGCAGCCTCGGCCGTGGGCAAGCCCGTGCCGCTGCCCGAGGAGCTGGGCCGCCGCGACGGCTCGGGGCTCCGGCTCACCCACACCGTCTCGGCCGTGGGTGGTGCCCTCGGCGCGGGCGGGCCCCGGGAGTCCCGGGCATCCGGCGGGGAGCTTTCCGGCTCACCCGCTCCCGTCGGGGGCTGACCGTACGAACCCGCCGGGAGTGAGCCTTCCGGCCCCGCCCTGGAGTGATCTTTCGACTCTTCCGGGGGCCGGCCTCACGAACGGGGCCGGCCTTCGGCCCTGTCGAGAGGGACCTTCCAGGTCTGGCGGCAGCGGGCCTTCCGGGCTCCGCCGGAGGACGGGCCCTCCGGCCCGTGCCCGCTCAGGGATCGCGGTTCCGGCGCGAATCCCCGGCCGGCATGAGCCCGGGAAGGCCGCGGGAGTAGCGCGGGACCGTCCCCGGGCGGCCCGGGACCCTCCAGAAGGGCCTGAGATCCTCCAGGACGGTCAATCCACGCAGAAACAGAACGGGTGCCCGGCGGGGTCGAGAAAAACCCGGAAATCCCCTTCTCCGTCCTCTTCGTCCTCGGCCGGCTGGTGCCGGTGCTTGACCGCACCCAGTTCCAGGGCGGCCTTCTCGGCCTCGTCGAGGTCGTCGACGGTCAGGTCCAGGTGGAACTGCTGCGGCCTCTCGTTGCCCGGCCAGTCGGGCGGCCGGTGGTCGGGGGCGAGCTGGAAGCAGAGCCGTCCAGGACCGTCGCCGACGACCACCACCCAGTCGTCCCTCACGCTGTCGATCTTCCAGCCCAGCAGGGCACGGTAGAAGTCGGCCAGTCCGTGGGGATCCGGGCAGTCCAGAACGATCGACCTGAATCGTGCGATGCTCACACTTCCTCCTGACGTCGGCGTCAACGGGATATCCGATAGTGCCACCGGAAACCCCCGGCGGTGCTCGCCGCCCGGCTCCGGTGGGAGCCGGGCGTTCCGGCCCGCCCTACCCCTCCCCCTGGCCCGGTCCGTATTTCCCCGGCGCGCCCCCTCAAACCCGGCGTCGCCCCCCCCGTGACCGGTCCGGATCGTGGCGTGGCGGTCTCAGGTGAGCGCGCCCTGGAGCGCGAACCGGATCGCCATCAGCAGCTGCCAGGGTTCACCCGTCTCCCAGAAACGGACGACCTTGGCGACCCGGTCCGTCGGGCCGAAGTCGCCGTCCCCGTCGGGCCCGAAGCATCCCGCCTCCACCAGGAGCCGGACGAACGGGTCGTCGTCCTCCAGGGACCGGGTGTAGACGGCCGCGTCGAGCAGGGCCAGCGCCGAGCGCGCGTTGCGCCCCCCGTCCCTGGCCTCGACCCGATCCAGTTTGCGTCTCCCCTGGTCACGGAGATAGTCGGCCAGCGATTCGGTCCTGCTCATCACGTCTCCATCCCTGCCGGACGTCGGGTGACGCCATCATCACCGCAAGTGACGGACGGTGGCAGGATCTTGGTCAAGTCGTCACGCGATACGGGCCCGGAAACAAGCGCGAAACGGGAATGAAGCATCATTGATCCGTTGATTCCAACGACCGAGGGATGCGTACGTGAGTGACTTCGACGACCTGCTGGCCGCCAACGAGGAGTTCTCCGCCACGTTCACCGACGCCGAGCTGACCGGTAAGGCCGCGCGCGGTCTCGCGGTGGTCACCTGCATGGACTCGCGGATCGACCCCCTGGGGGTGTTCGGCCTCAAACCGGGCGATGCCAAGATCCTTCGCAACGCCGGGGCCCGGGTGACCGACGACGTCCTGCGTACGCTCGTCCTGGCCGTCAACCTGCTGGCGGTGGAGCGGGTGATGGTGATGCCGCACACCGACTGCGGCATGACCAAGGTCACCGACGACGAGGTGCACGCGATCGCCGCCCGGCGCGGGGTCGACACCCGCAGCCTGGACTTCCACACCGTCCCCGACCAGGACGCGGCGCTGCGCCACGACCTCACCCGGATCAGGACCAGCCCGTTCCTCCCGGCGGGCATGCCGGTGGGCGGCGCGATCTACGACGTGCGCACCGGGAAGCTGATGCCGATCGACATCTGAGGCCCCGGCATCCAGCCTCTGAGGCCCGGAGTCGCGGCCTCCGGGCCTCCGGACCGGCCCGTGCCGGGCCTCACCCCGAAGCGACCGGCATCGGGCCCGGTTCGGGGTGAGGCCCGAATCCGAGCACCGGGCCCGGCGTCCGCCCTCCGGGGCGGGGCGCCGGGTCTACGCGTCGATGTGGTCGCGGTCGACCTCGGCGGCGCTGCCCACGATGAACTCCCGGCGCGGGGCCACGTCACTGCCCATCAGGAGGGCGAAGATGCGCTCGGCCTCCTCGATGTCCTGGATGCGGACCCGGCGCAGGGTGCGGTGCCGGGGCTCCATGGTCGTCTCGGCCAGCTGGTCGGCGTCCATCTCGCCCAGGCCCTTGTAGCGCTGGACCGGATCCTTCCAGCGCTTGCCCCGCTTCTCCAGGTTTCGCAGCACCCGGTGCAGCTCGGCGTCGGAGTAGCAGTAGACGTACCTGTCCCCGCGGCCCGGGTTGGTGACCTCGATCCGGTGCAGCGGGGGCACGGCCGCGAAGACCCGCCCGGCCTCGACCATCGGCTTCATGTACCGGTGGAAGAGGGTCAGCAGCAGGCAGCGGATGTGCGCCCCGTCGACGTCGGCGTCGGCCATCAGGATGACCTTGCCGTACCGGGCGGCCTCGATGTCGAAGGAGCGGCCGGATCCCGCGCCGATGACCTGGATGATCGCGGCGCACTCGGCGTTCTTGAGCATGTCCGCGACCGAGGCCTTCTGCACGTTCAGGATCTTGCCCCGGATCGGCAGCAGCGCCTGGAACTCCGAGTCGCGGGCCGCCCGGGCGGTGCCCAGGGCCGAGTCGCCCTCCACGATGAACAGCTCGCTGCGGTCCACCTCGTCGCTGCGGCAGTCGACCAGCTTGGCCGGGAGCGCCGAGTTCTCCAGGGCGGTCTTGCGGCGCTGGTTGTCGCGGTGCTCGCGGGCGGCGATGCGGGCCTTGGCCGCCGCGACGATCTTCTCCAGGACCGCGCGGAGCTGCGGCTTGGCGGTGCGCGAGGGGTTGGTGAGCAGCTCCTTGAGCTCGCGCGAGACGACGTGGGCGACGATCCGGGAGGCCGCGGAGGTGCCCAGGACCTCCTTGGTCTGCCCCTCGAACTGCGGCTCGGGCACCCGGACGGTCACCACCGCGGTGAGCCCCTCCATGATGTCCTCCCGGGTGACCGGGGCGTCGCCGTTCTTGAGCAGCCGGGTCTCGCGCAGCTGCTCGTTCAGCGTGCGGACGAGCGCGCGCTCGAAACCGTTGACGTGGGTGCCGCCCTTGGGGGTGGCGATCACGTTGACGAAGGAGCGGACGGTGTTGTCGTAGCCCTTGCCCCAGCGCACCGCCACGTCCACGGTGAGCTCGCGCTGCACCTCGGTCGGGGTCATGTGCCCCAGGTCGTCGAGGACCGGGACGGTCTCGTGGAAGTGGCCCGTGCCCTGCAGGCGGAGCACGTCGCAGACGGCCTCGTCACGGGCGAGGAACTCGGTGAACTCCGAGATCCCGCCGTCGAAGTGGAACTCCTCCTCGACGGGCTCCTCGCCGCGGCTGTCGCGCACGGACAGGGTCAGGCCCGGGACCAGGAACGCGGTCTGGCGGAGGCGGACGTGGATCTCGTCGAGGGAGACCTCGGCCTCGGGCAGGAAGATCTGGTGGTCGACCCAGAAGCGCACCCGGGTGCCGGTGACGTTCCTCGCGGCGGGGCCGCCGTCGCGGAGCCCGGACTTCTTCTTGAACTTCGCCTTGGGCCCGTCGCCGTCGAAGACGCCGGGAACGCCCCTGCGGAAGCTGATCTCGTGGATCGTGCCGCCCCGGTCGACCTCGACGTCCAGGCGTGAGGACAGGGCGTTGACGACCGAGGCGCCGACGCCGTGCAGGCCGCCCGAGGCGCCGTAGGAGCCGCCGCCGAACTTCCCGCCCGCGTGCAGCTTCGTGTAGACGAGCTCGACGCCGGCCAGGCCGCTCTTGGGCTCGACGTCCACCGGGATGCCCCGGCCGTTGTCACGGACCTCGATGGAGCCGTCGGCGTGCAGCTCGACCTCGATGCGGGTGCAGTGCCCCGCCAGGGCCTCGTCGACCCCGTTGTCCACGATCTCCCAGAGGCAGTGCATGAGACCGCGGCTGTCGGTGGAGCCGATGTACATGCCGGGGCGTTTGCGGACGGCTTCCAGACCCTCCAGCACCGACAGGTGGCGGGCCGTATAACCCGTCTCCGCGCTAACTGCGGTCACGCCCCACTCCCCGTCTGTCGAACACGTGTGCGCAGCTTACCGTTCTTCGCGCCGGAGCGGGTACAGGTCCGCCTCCTGGAGGGCGCCGTCGTCACGTCCGGCGTGGTCATCATCACTGTGGGTCACTTTCTGCTCTGGGCGTAGCAGGGGGTCGATTGGGAACGTTCGTATCGGGTTAGATGTTCTCTCAAGTGACTGCGCCAGATCCTCCACCTCAGGGGATGACCTGAAAGGCGATACGTGACTGGAACCCTCGCCCCCGCCAAGCAGCTGACCGCTGCGGACCGCTGTGACCGGTGTGGCGCCCAGGCTTACATCCGCGCGACCCTGCCCGTAGGTGGGGAGCTGCTGTTCTGCGCCCACCACGGGCGTCAGCATGTGGCAGTGCTGAGAGACAAGGGCGCAAGCATTCAGGATGAGTCCGCGCGTCTCAGCGACACTCCGGCACCGGCAGGCAACGACGAACGATAATCCGACGGATGGAGTCATCATCGGACCCGGTAGTGATATCGGCCCGTCGCCGTGAAGCCATGACGCTCGTAGAGCGTCGTGGCGGCGGTGTTCGACTCCACCACGACTAAATATGCCCGCTGTGTGCCCTGCCCCCGCCGCCCTCGGGCGTGCGAGAGCAGGGCACGCAACACCCTTGTGCCATGCCCGCGACGCCGCTCCCACGGCAGCACGGCCATGGAGTAGATCCCGAACCACTCGCCCTGCTCGACGCCGCGCCCCACGGCCTCACGGCCCAGCGACGCGTACGTGGCGGGCACTCCGGTGAGGATGCGCGCGGCCGTCTCCAGGCCGTCGGCGCCGCCTCTGCCGTCCACGCTCCACCAGGTGTCCAGCCAGGCCCGCGAGGGCTCCCCGGCGAGCTCGACCCTGGCCGCACGCTCCGCGGTCCCGTGTTCCGCGTCACCGCGCCTCCAGGCCCCGGGCTTTTCGCTTCCGCGTCCCCCGGCCCCGTTTCCGTGGCCCCGGGCCTCGTGATCCCCGCTCCCGTGCTCCCCGGCCCCGTTTTCGTGGCTCCGGACCTCGTGGTCCCCGCTCCCGTGCTTTCCGGCCTCGTCCGGCGGCAGGTCGGCGGTCATGACCAGCGTCGGGTCCACCCTCCGGTAGCCGCGCGCCTCCAGCACCCCGTCCAGGCCCGGTGTGGCGCCGCCTCCGATCGAGAAGACGCACGGCAGGCCCCGCTCGGCGTAGAACCCCTCCGCCCGCTCCACGGCCGCCTGGAGATCATCCTGCTCACCGAGCGGCAGCACGGAGTTCGCCCGCTTGGTCACCCCGCCCGAGGCGCGCAGGACCCAGCCGTCCGCGTCCGTCCGGTGGATCGCGGGCCATGCCTGGTCGACCAGCCGGTCGAAGCCCCCATCGATCATGATGAAGGATCCTAACTCCCCGGTCGCCGCACTATGCTCGGCAACCGTGCTGATTCTGCTGCCCCCGTCCGAGGGAAAGGCCTCGCGCGGTGACGGCCCGGCCCTGGAGCTCTCCCGGCTGAGCTTCCCCGCCCTCGCCCCGGCCAGGGGGGACGTGCTGGAGGCGCTCACCGCCCTGTGCGGGAGGGACACGGCCCCCGAGGTGCTCGGGCTCTCCCCGGGAACGGCCGGCGAGATCGGCAGGAACCTGCTCCTGCGGACCGCGCCCACCCTGACCGCGGCCGCCCTCTACACCGGGGTGCTCTACGACAACCTCGGCCTGGCCTCGCTCTCCCCGGAGGCGGCGGCCCGGGCGTCGGAGAGCCTGCTGATCTTCTCCGGCCTGTGGGGGGTGCTGCGGATCGGTGACCGCGTGCCGCCGTACCGGCTGTCCATGGCGGTTCGGCTGCCGCCGCTCGGCGCCCTGGGCGCCTTCTGGCGCCCGCGGATCACCCCGCTGCTCGACGCCGAGCCCGGCCTGGTGGTGGACCTGCGTTCCAGCACCTACGCCGCGGCCTGGCGGCCGGGCACCAGGGCGGTGGCGGTACGGGTGCTGCGGCAGGGCAAGGTGGTCAGCCACATGGCCAAGGCCACCCGCGGGGTGATCGCCCGCTCCCTGCTGGAAGGGGACACCGACCCGCGGAGTCCCGAGGAGCTCGCGAAGGTGCTGGACCATCTCGGTCACTCCGTCGCTCTCGGCGCGGCCCCGGCCGCGGGCAGGTCGTGGACGCTCGACGTCATGGTGTGATCCTCCGCTCCTCGGTTCACCGGCCCCCTCGATCCCGTCCACCCCGGTCGGCCCCGTCCCCTCCCGCCGGTGTGCTCCCCGGAGGGCGGGCCTCAGGCCGCGACGAGGTGGAGCCGCGAGCAGGCCCTGCCGAACTGCTGGGCGGGGTCTCCGAGGTAGGACCACGGCAACCGGCTGCCCCTGCCGTTCGTCCGCAGCAGGTGCCCGCGCGCGGGCCGGCGCAGGTCGGCCAGGTAGAAGGCGGCCCCGAAGAGGTTGTGCGCCTCGATCGCGCGCGGGTGGGAGTCGCGGCCCAGCCACCGGCCCGCGTACGAGACGACCTCGCGCAATGCCTCGTCCGAGAACCAGCCGCCCCGGGACATCGGTGAGCGTCCCGACGCCACCCGTTCGAAGTGCGCCAGCGGCACCAGCGCGGCCATCGGGTCCCCGTCGGGGGCCCGCGCCGCGGCCTGCCTGGCGAACCCCAGCATCTCGTGCGCGCCGCCGCCCCAGGCCGGGGAGAGCGCCATGAGGCGGGCCACCGCGGCGGGATAGAGCGCCGGGTGCCGGCGGACGACCTCGGACCAGAGCGCGTCCTTCTCCTGGCGTGGCCGGTCCAGGCCGAGGGAGAGCCACATCATCGCCTCCCACGGCACCGGGTCGGACGGGGCGAGGGCCGCCGCGAGCAGGAGCGGATCCCTGGCCGCCTCCATGGCCTCCTGGAACGCCTGGAGCCGCCGGGCCTGCACGGCGCGCGCCCGCACGTCCGGCTTGATCGCCCAGGCCTCCTCGATGCGGGTGCGCCCGAGCCAGAGCCAGAGGTCGGGGTCGGCCCCGTGCAGGACCGCCAGCGCCTCGACGGTGCGGCTCTGGCCGACGGCCGCCCTGGACAGCGCCTCGACGCGGAGCGCCCGGCGTTCCGGATCGCCGCGGGTCGCGCCGATCGCCGCCGCGCCGGCCTCCAGGACCCTCCCGCGCACCGCGGCGAACGCGTCGTCGAGCACCGCGTCCGACCACGGATGCTCGGTGATGATCCGCACCCCGTGGACGCGAGTCCCGTCAACCTCCGCCACACCCATGGGGCGGAAGCCTAGAAGATCATTCCACTCGGTGTGCTACCGGGCCGTTACACCGGCGTTAACGCCGAAGGCCCGCGCCGGGCGGCGCGGGCCTTCGGGTCGGAACGTGTCCTTGAGTCCTGGGACCGCGCCCTAGTCGAGGTAGTCGCGCAGGACCTGCGACCGGGACGGGTGGCGGAGCTTGGACATGGTCTTGGACTCGATCTGCCGGATGCGCTCGCGCGTCACCCCGTAGACCTTGCCGATCTCGTCCAGCGTCTTCGGCTGGCCGTCGGTCAGGCCGAAGCGCATCGAGACCACGCCCGCCTCGCGCTCGGACAGCGTGTCCAGAACGGAGTGGAGCTGCTCCTGCAGGAGCGTGAAGCTGACCGCGTCGGCCGGGACGATGGCCTCGGAGTCCTCGATGAGGTCGCCGAACTCGCTGTCGCCCTCCTCACCCAGCGGGGTGTGCAGGGAGATCGGCTCGCGCCCGTACTTCTGGACCTCGACGACCTTCTCGGGGGTCATGTCGAGCTCGCGGGCCAGCTCCTCCGGGGTGGGCTCGCGCCCGAGGTCCTGGAGCATCTGCCGCTGGACGCGGGCCAGCTTGTTGATCACTTCGACCATGTGGACCGGGATGCGGATGGTCCGCGCCTGGTCCGCCATGGCGCGGGTGATCGCCTGCCGGATCCACCAGGTGGCGTACGTGGAGAACTTGTAGCCCTTGGTGTAGTCGAACTTCTCGACGGCGCGGATCAGGCCCAGGTTGCCCTCCTGGATCAGGTCCAGGAAGAGCATGCCGCGGCCGGTGTAGCGCTTGGCCAGCGAGACCACCAGGCGGAGGTTGGCCTCCAGCAGGTGGTTCTTGGCCCGGCGGCCGTCCTCGGCGATCCACTCCAGCTCGGCCCGGACGTCCACCGGCAGCTTCTCGCCGTCGGTGCCGAGCTGCTCCTCGGCGAACAGGCCCGCCTCGATGCGCTTGGCGAGCTCGACCTCCTGCTCGGCGTTGAGCAGGGGGACCTTGCCGATCTGCTTGAGGTAGTCCTTGACGGGGTCGGCGGTGGCGCCGGCGGCGGCGACCTGGGGAACCGGGGCGTCGTCGTCGTCGTCGGTGAGGATGAGGACCTCGTCCTCGTTCACCTCGACGGCCACGACCTTGGGCTCCTCCTCGACCTCGGCCTCGGCCTCCACCTCGACCTCGGCCTCGGCTTCCACCTCGACCTCCACCTCGACCTCGACCTCGGCCACGGCCTCCAGGTCGAAGTCCTCGATCTCGACGTCCTCGAGGTCGATGACCTCGTCGTCCTCACCGGCGGGCGGCTTGGGGGCGGCGGTCGCGGAGGCCGCCGCGGCGGCGCCGGCGGGCGCGGCCTTCTTGGGCGGGGCCGGGACCGGCTTCTTGGCCGCGGGCGCGGCCTTCTTGGGCGGAGCGGGAACCGGCTTCTTCGCGGCGGGCGCGGACTCGGAGCCGCTGACGACCGCGGTGACGGTCTCCGGCTGCTCCTTGGCCGCCGCCGTGGCGGTCTTGGTCTTCTTGTTGACGGCCGGGGCGGCGGGGGCCGTGCGGGGCTTCTTGGAGGGGCGGGACTTCTTGGGACCCGCGGAGTCCTCGGCGGTCAGCCGTACGGTGATGCCCTCTTTGCTGAGGCTTCGCAGGATTCCAGCGACCTGCGCCATCGGAATGTCCGCTTCCTCGACGGCCTTGCGGACATCCTCGGACTCGAGGAACCCCTGCGAGCGCCCCCGCTCCATCAGCTGCTGAATGACGGGCTCGTTCAGCTCGGATGGCTTCGAGCGAGTCGAACTTGCAGGCGACACGAACACCTCTCGAAGGAAAGCGTGACGAGAATGGATCCAGATGCCCGATCAGTGGCGTTTTAACCCCTGATCGTGATTAGCGAGGTCGCGCGAGCCGCGACGCACCTGTCCAGCATTGTGGCATGACACCGTGATCCATACGGCCGCCTCCTGGCGGTTGCCCTCCACCCTAGGCCGACCAAGAGAGTAGTGCGTACGGAAGCGAGGCACCGATACCCGAAAGCAACCGTTATGACTGTTTCATTCAGTCACTCTTCGTGGCTGCTGGGACGTGAATCGCGAGCACCGTGACGTCGTCATCCTGCTCATACCCGGACAACATTCGATCGACGAGGAAGTCCAGCAACATGTGCGGGCTTCCCACCACTTCGGGTGGCGCTTCGGTCACAACAGAGCAAAGATCGGCAAGCCCGGCGTCGAGGCCGCGCTTGCGGTTCTCCACCAGGCCGTCCGAGTACAGGACGGCGGTGTGACCCGGCGGGACGCAGAACCGGAACTGCCTGCGGCTGGTGGGCCAGCCCAGCGGCGTGCCCGGCTCCCCGTCGCAGAGCAGCGGCACCCCCTGCGGGGAGACCAGCAGGGGCGGCGGGTGGCCGGCGAGCGCCAGCGTTCCCTCCCCGGTGCCGGGCTCGACGACCATGTAGGCCAGGGTCGTGACCTGCTCCTCCTCCTCGGTCGCCTCGAAGACCCGATCCAGGCCGGTGAGGACCGCCGCGGGCGGCGGGTTGGTCAGCGCCAGGGCCCGCATGGCGTTGCGGATCCGGCCCATCCCGGCCGCGGCCTTGACGCCCTTGCCCATGACGTCGCCCACCACGGCCGCGACCCGGCCGTCCTGGAGCACGAACGCGTCGTACCAGTCGCCGCCGACCTGCACGTGGCGGCTGCCCGAGCGGAACCGCTGGGCCAGGACCAGGCCGGGGATCACCGGCAGGCGGTCCGGGAGCAGGCTGCGCTGGAGGGTCTCGGCGGTGCGGTGCTCGCGCTCGAACAGCGTCGCCCGCTCCACCGCCAGGGCGCACTGCCCGGCCAGCGCCTCCAGGAAGACGCCGTCCTCCTGGGAGATCTTCTGCGGGCGGGTGAAGGAGAACCGCAGCGCGCCGAGCGCGCGGCCGGCCGCCAGCAGCGGCAGGCCCACCCAGGCCCGCTCGTCGCTGTGGGCGAGGAAGCCGGTGATGGCCTCGTCGTCGCCGCCCGCGTCCACGAGCTGGGAGCGCAGGCTCTCGGGAGACTCGGCGAAGACCGGGCGCCGGCTGTTGACCGCCATGGTCATCACGCTGGAGTGCGAGAGCGGGATCTCCTCGCCGGGGGCGCCCGGGACCTCCGGGATGCCTCCGCTGTTGACCAGCTTGAGCGCGGCCCTGTCCACGTCGAGCAGCGCCACCGCGGACCGGTCGGCCGCCAGCGCCGTGCGCCCGACGTCGATGATCACCTGGACCACCTGCTCGACGGTGAGCGCCTCGGCCAGTATGGCCGTGGCGCCCTGCAGGCGGGCGGTCCGCAGCGCGGCGGCGCCGAGCTGGTCGGTCAGGCGGCCGCGCATCTCCTCGGCCTCGCGCTGCGGGGTGACGTCGGTGTTGGCGCCCACCCACTCGACGACCCGGTTGTGGCGGATGATCGGGACGGCGCGCACCTCGAAGTAGCGGTAGCCGCTGGCCCGGGTGCGGACCCGGTAGCTCCACTCGAACATGCTCCGGCCGCGCAGGGCCTCGCGCCACGCCTCCTCGGTCTGCGGGCGGTCGTCGGGGTGGACGGCCTCCAGCCAGCCGTGGGCCAGGTACTCCTCCAGGCCCTGGCCGGTGATGGCCCGCCACTGCGGCGCGTCCTCCCGCACGGTCCCGTTGGGAGCGGTGATCCACACCAGCTGGGACTGGGCCTCGACCAGCGAGCGGTAGCGCTCCTCGCTGCGCCTGAGGTCCTCCTCGACCTGCCTGCTGCGGGTGACGTCGACGCCCACCAGGCAGACCGCCCGGAGCGCGCCGGAGCCGTCGTGGATCGGGGAGAAGGTCAGCGACCAGTGCCGGGGGTCGCCGTCGGCGGCGCGCACCCGGATCCGCTGGTCCTCCTTGACCTCGGCCTTGGCCACGATGGCCCGTACCGCACCCTCGATGAGGGCGGTCAGGTCGGCCGACAGCAGCTCGGCCGGGGCCCGGCCGACCAGGCGTTCGGCGGGCAGGCCGACCACGTCGGCGAAGACCTCGTCGACGCGCTCGAAGCGGCCGTCCGGGTCGAAGAACGCGAAGGCGAACGGCGACTGCGACAGCAGGCCCTGCAACAGGCCGGAGTCTGAGATGTCCACACCCGACTCCCGGGAACGGGGCACGGAGGTCTCGGCGCTCATGGTCGGCACCTCCGTCGCGTGCCAGGGTCTCCCACGAGGCACATCTCCAAACTTGCGAATTGGCGTAGCGCGGCTCCGGGGGACCGGATCCTGGAGTACATCATCGGCGATGGGCAGGCGCGGACGGAAGCCCCGCCCCGGATGCGGTGGGCACACCCCCTGAACGCCGTTCCCGTGACGACCGGAATCCCCGTGCCGGGGCGCGGGGGCCTCCGCGCGGGCGCCGACCGGCCGGCTCCGCGACTCCGAACGTTTGCGGCCAGGACCCTAGCAGGATCGAGCCGGACCGTCCCGGCAACTCCCCACCTCATCTCCGTCGGCCTCGCGGGCGAGCTTCAGGCTACTGATTCGCCGTCAATCCGGCTCCCCCTTCGGGAAGACTCGTTTACTCCTCTGTTGCAGAATTCAGTCAAGACACGGGGCCAGCTTTCCATATCACCGCTCCGAGGGTTGACACTCCCGAGATAAGTTGTGGAATGAGAACGCACGTCCCCGCCGACACATCCGGGGGATGCCCCCCGGGACTCCGGAGGAATGCGACTTCCATGCCCGTTCTCGCCACCCGCTTCGCCGGGTCTTCCAGGCCTTCCGGACCTTTCGGGTCTTCCGGACCTTCCGGGCCTTCCATCGGCGCTCACGAGCCGGTGATCTCCCGTCTGGCCGCCGAGTTCCTGACCGTCCCGGCCGGCACGATCGGCAGGTGCGTGGCCGACGTCCGCGCCTGCGCCGAGCATCTGGGCGTCGAGGCGACCCCCGAGGTCGTCGAGCGTGTCGCCCGTGAGCATCTGCTCGCCCTCGTCAACTCCGCGCCGCCGCCCCGCGGTCCCCGGTAGCATCGGGGGACCCGGCCGTCTTCTACGCACCGTTTGGACCGGGAATGCGAGAAGGTCGGGGCGTGAGCGAGCGAGGCGAGCGGGTCGGTCGGCGCGGCGGAGGTGTCCGTCACCGGCTCACCTGGCCGACGGGGGAGGCTGAGACCGCTTGATCCGGCGACACCGGCGAGACCCCCGCGAGAGCCGGTCCCCCGAGGCGGTCTTCTCCGAGATGCTGCTCGCCGCCCGCGAGCTGCTGGCGGTGCGCAGCCCGCTGGACGCCGAGCTGATGGTCTCCGACATGGTCGGGGCCTGGTGGGGCCGCCGGCTGAAGCGCGGCGACGCCGAGCAGGTGCTCGGCGAGGGCCTGGTCGACTACGCGGCCAAGGCGGGCACCCCCGCCGCGCTCACCCTGCTGATCACGCTCGCCTACCTCGGCACGGCCCGTCAGGCCGCCAAGGCCGAGGGCGCCGCCCTGGCGCTCATGGAGCGCGACGTGGCCAGGCCGCGCTGGGCCGACCGGCTGGGCGTGGTCAAGACGACCGGCTGCTTCGTCTCCCGCGACGCGTACGGCGACCAGGACACCGTGGTGTGCACCTTCGGCTACCGGGGGTCCGACAGCGCCGAGGACCGGCACGCGCTGGTCATGATCGTCGACTACAACATGCGCGGCATCGCCCGCGACGCCTGGGTCTCCTCGCACGTCGACAAGCTGCTGGAGCAGGTGCGGGCCGAGTCGGAGGGCAACCCGATGCTCCGCTTCCAGGAGATCGAGCCGCAGCAGGCCAGGGCGCTGCTGGCGTCGGCGATGAAGGCCACCGCGGAGTACGGCCACCGCAGGGCGGCGGTGCCGGTCAGCGACAGCTACAGCGCCTACCACGCCTTCGCGCGGGCCCGGATCAAGGCGCTGCCGCCCGGCCGCAAGCGACCGGCCCCGCTGCACAGCGAGGCCCCCTACAGCCGCGACCGCCGGGCGATGCTGGCCGCGGAGTTCCTCTCCTCGGACGCGGCCGAGCACCTGTCCGACCCGTCGGCGGCCTCCC
This sequence comes from Streptosporangium sp. DT93, assembly GCF_049844535.1. Classification (NCBI taxonomy): domain Bacteria; kingdom Bacillati; phylum Actinomycetota; class Actinomycetes; order Streptosporangiales; family Streptosporangiaceae; genus Streptosporangium; species Streptosporangium sp. DT93. The sequence goes on along the minus strand of NZ_JBNCLF010000005.1, from coordinate 158,964 downwards.
GCTGCGCCGACCACATCATCGACTACGGCTGCGACCAGGACTTCGGCCGCCCGCTGCGGGTGAGCCCGACCAAGTGCGAGACGTTCCTGCTCGACTGGCTGCCGCGCAAGGTGATGCTGAACAGCTCCGAGCAGGAGGCGGTGCCCCACGTGCTGGGGGCCTGGGCGCGGTTCGCCGCCGCCAGGACCGGGCTGCCCGACGAGGGGCTGCGGGCCACGCTCGACGCGGTCTGGGAGGCGACCGGCAAGTTCGCCGAGGCCTACCGCGACCCGACGACGTTCGGGCTCGACCGCGACCTGCTGGAGCGGCTGCTGCCCGACGGCGACCTGTCGGCGCTGGCCAGGCGGGTGTTCGCGTTCCCCTTCCTGGAGGGCACGCACGGCGACGTCCAGCTCGGCCTGCTCAACCCCGCCGACGAGGGCGACCGGCGGATCCTGCTGGGCATCGACCACGCCGGCGAGCTCGACCGCCACGACCGCGACGAGCACCTCGCCTGGCACGAGGAGATCGCCGCCCGCCTGTGGGAGGGCGATCCGCCACAGCTGTGGGAGGCCGCCCAGCGGCTGCTGGACCTGGGCCACGACCGGCACGACGTGCTGCACGTGCTGATCGAGATCGCCGAGCGGATCGGGGACGACCCCGAGGAGCTGGCCATCGCCCTCGACGACATCGCCGACATTCCCGACGAGCCTCCGGTGTAGGTGGACCATGGTCATCGATCTGAACGCCGATCTGGGCGAGGGGTTCGGCATCTGGCGGCTGGGCGACGACGCCGCCCTGCTGGAGGTGGTGACCAGCGCCAACGTCGCCTGCGGCTTCCACGCCGGTGATCCGCTGACCATCCGCCGCACGTGCGCGGCCGCGGTCGACCGGGGGGTGGCGATCGGTGCCCAGGTCTCCTACCGGGACCTGGCCGGGTTCGGCCGCCGCGAGATGGACGTCGACGCGGAGGAGCTCTGCGCCGAGGTGCTGTACCAGCTCGCGGCGGTCGACGGCATCGCCAGGGCCATGGGCGGACGGGTCTCCTACGTCAAGCCGCACGGCGCCCTGTACAACCGGATCTGCCGCGACCCCGAGCAGGCCGGGGCGGTGGTGGCCGCGGTCGCCGACCACGACGCGAGCCTGCCGGTGCTGACCCTGCCGGGGTCGGCCGTCCACGAGATCGCCTCCCGCGAGGGCGTTCCGACCGTCGTGGAGGCCTTCGCCGACCGCGCCTACACCGGGGCGGGCACGCTGGTCCCGCGCCGCTCCCCCGGGGCGGTGCTGCACGATCCGGCCACGGTCGCCCGGCGGGCGGTGCGGATGGCGACCGAGCGGGTGGTCGACGCGGTGGACGGCACCCCGGTGGCGGTCGAGGCGCGCTCGATCTGCGTGCACGGCGACACCCCCGGCGCCGTGCTGCTGGCCCGGGCGGTGCGCGACGGCCTGGTGGACGCCGGGGTGACGCTGAGGGCCTTCGCGTGACGGGCACGCGCGGGAGGGCCCGCGTTGACGTGCCCGGCGTGAACGGGCCAGGCACAAAAGGGCCGGGTGTCAACGGGCCAGGCGTGAACGGGTCCCGCGTGCGGGGCGCCGGGGGCGTGAGGGGATCGCGCCCGGGGCCACCGGTCAGGGCCGCCCGGTGATCCGGCGGGCCGGGGAGCACGCGCTGCTGGTGGAGACCGGCTCGCTGGAGGTCTCCCACCGGCTGGACGCCCTGCTGCGGGCCGACCGGCCGGCCGGGGTGGTCGAGATCGTGCCGGGTCCCGCCACGGTGCTCGTCACCGCGCCGGGGGCCGACGCGGCGCGGCTGCGCGAGCACCTCGCCCGCCTGCTGGACGCCGCGGCCCGGCCGGGCACGGGCGACGGCCCCCGCCCGGCGACCGTGACCCTCCCGGTGGTGTACGACGGCGCCGACCTCGACGAGGTGGCCGCGCTGAGCGGGCTCTCCCGGGACGAGGTGGTCGAGCGGCACACCTGTCTGGAGCTGACGGTGGGCTGGCTGGGGTTCGCCCCCGGGTTCGCCTACCTCACCGGGCTGGACCCGGCGCTGCACGTGGCCCGGCTGGACACCCCGCGCACGTCGGTACCGGCCGGGTCGGTGGCGATCGCGGGCCCGTACTCGGCGGTCTACCCCTCGGCCTCCCCCGGCGGATGGCGGCTGCTCGGCCGCTCCGCCACGGCCGTGTGGGACGTGGACGCCGATCCGCCCGCCCTGCTCACGCCGGGGACGCGGGTGCGTTTCGAGGCGGTCCGCGCACCATGATCGAGGTGATCGCGCCGGGGCCGTACGCCACCGTGCAGGATCTCGGCCGGCCGGGGTACGCCCACCTCGGGGTGCCGCGTTCGGGTGCCGCGGACGCCCCGAGCCTGCGGCTGGCCAACCGCCTGGTCGGCAACCCCGAGGGCGCGGCCGGGATCGAGCTGACCTTCGGCGGCGCCCACCTGCGCCTCACCACCGGGGCCTGGGTCGCCGTGACCGGGGCCCCCTGCCCGCTGGAGGTCCGGCACTCCCCGGGCAGGGGGGACGGCGCGGTCGTGCCGCAGGGGATGTGCGCGCCGTTCTGGGTCCCGGCGGGCGGGCGGCTGCGGGTGGGGGCGCCCGAGCGCGGTCTGCGCTGCTACGTCGCCGTCCGGGGCGGCCTCGACCTGCCCGTCACGATGGGGAGCCGCTCGACCGACTCCCTGTCCGGACTCGGCCCCGCCCCGCTCCGCGCCGGAGCCGTCCTGCCCCTGGGAGCGACCGGCGGCCTGGCGGCGATCACCGTGGACGCGGCGCCCCAGCCGCTCCCGCCGGCGGGGACGGCCCTCCTGCGGGTCCTGCCGGGGCCCCGGGACGACTGGTTCGCCCCGGGCGCGCCGGCGACCCTCTGCGCGGAGCCGTACGAGGTCAGCCAGGACAGCAACCGGGTCGGCCTGCGGATGCGCGGCGCCCCGCTGGAACGGGCACGGCAGGACGAGCTGCCCAGCGAGGGCATGGTGGCCGGGGCCGTCCAGGTGCCGCCCAGCGGTCAGCCGATCGTCTTCCTCGCCGACCATCCGCCCACCGGCGGGTACCCGGTCGTAGGGGTCCTGACCTCGGCGGATCTCGCCGTGGCCGCCCAGCTCCGCCCCGGTGACCGGGTCCGCTTCCGCCTCGCCTGAACCGCTCGGTCCGGCCGGTTTCCCGCTCGGCCCGGGCGGGTTTCCGGTCTGATCGGGTCCCCCGCTCGGTCCGGCCGGGCCCCCCGCTCGGTCCGGCCCGGTCTCCGCTCGGTTCGGTCATGTCGCCGGTCGGGCGGCGACCGTGACGGGGACGGCGGCGGGAAGCGCCGCCACGGGACCCCCGGGGGTCACCGGCGTCCCGGGGACCGGTTATCGTCACTATGACGATTGAGGAGATCGCATGTCACTCGCCGACATACTCGCCCCCCTGATGCGGCCTGCCTTCACCCTGGGCACCACCCCGACCACCTGGGCCGAGCTCCTGGGGTTCGCCACCGGCATCCTCACGGTCTGGCTGGTCGTCCGCCAGAACATCTGGAACTGGCCGATCGGCGTCGTCAACGTGATCCTGCTCGGCGCGGTGTTCCTGACCGCCAAGCTCTACGCCGACGCGGCCCTGCAGGTCGTCTACGTCGCCCTCGGCCTGTACGGGTGGTGGCAGTGGCTGTACGGCGGAGCCGGGCGGACCCCGCTCCCGGTCCGCCGCACCGGGCCGGGCGAATGGGCGGTGCCGGCCGGGTGCGGGATCGCCCTCACCGCCGCGCTCACCGCCGTCCTGACCAGGTGGACCGACTCGGACGTACCGTTCTGGGACGCCCTGACCACCGCGCTGTCGCTGCTGGCCACCTACGGGCAGAGCCGCAAGCTGGTCGAGTCGTGGTGGCTGTGGATCGCCGCCGACGTGATCTACATCCCCCTCTACCTCTACAAGGGCCTCCACCTGACCTCCGCCCTGTACGTGATCTTCCTGGGGCTCTGCGTCGCCGGGCTGCGGGCCTGGCGCGCGGACCTGGCGTCCCGCCCCTCCCCCGCCGCGCCGCCGGACGAGCGGGTGGCACGGTGACGAGCGCCCCCGAGTTCGCCCACGGGCTGGTGATCGGCAAGTTCTACCCCCCGCACGCCGGCCACCACCACCTGATCGACACGGCCGCCGCCCGGTGCGCCGCGGTGAGCGTGGTGGTCGCCGCCTCGACCGAGGAGACCGTCCCGCTGGCACTGCGTGCCGCCTGGCTGCGCGAGGCGCACCCGCAGGCCAACGTGACGATCGCCCCGGTGGTCGACGACGTCGAGATCGACTACGACGACCCGGAGATCTGGTCGGCGCACGTCGAGGTGTTCCGGCACGCCCTCGCCCTGGCGCACGGACGGGTCCCCGAGATCGACGCGGTCCTCTCCTCCGAGGCGTACGGGCCGGAGCTGGCGCGCCGGTTCGGCGCCGTCGCCGTCGACGTCGACGCGGGGCGGGTGCGGTTCCCGGTCAGCGGGACGATGGTCAGGGACGATCCGGCCTCCTGCTGGGACTACCTCTCGGCGCCCGTACGGGCCCACCTGGCGTGGCGGGTGGTGGTCGTCGGCGCGGAGTCCAGCGGCACCACCACGCTGGCCAGGTCCCTGGCCGCGCACTACGCGGGACGCGGCGGGCCGTGGGCGGCGACCCGCTGGGTTCCCGAGTACGGCAGGACGTACTGCGAGGAGAAGCTCGCACGGGCCCGCCGCCGCGCCAAGGACGCCGGGCTGCCGGAACCGTGGCTGGACGACCTGCGCTGGGAGTCGCAGGAGTTCGCCCTCATCGCCGAGCGCCAGCTCGCCTGGGAGGAGGCCGCGGCCAGGACGGGGTCGCCGCTGCTGGTCTGCGACACCGACGCCTTCACCACCGCCCTGTGGCACGAGCGCTACCTCGGCGTCCCCTCCCCCGAGGTGACCGCCGTGCACCGTCGCGCCCGGCACGACCTGTGGATCCACACCTCGGTGCGGGACGTGCCCTTCGAGCAGGACGGCTGGCGCGACGGGGAGGCGATCCGCCACGGCATGGACGCCCGTTTCCGCGAGGAACTGGCCGCCGCCGGGATGCCGCACCTGGTCGTCACCGGCTCCCCCGCCACCCGGCTGGAGCGGGCCGTGGCGGCGGTGGACGCCCTGCTGGAGCGGGGCCGGCCCTTCGGGCCGCCCTGACGCCTCACCGCGATCCGACGCCCCGCCACGACCTGACGACCCGCTGCGGATCGACGCCCCGACAGGCCTGATGCCTCACCACGGCCTGACGGCCCGTCACAGGTCGACGATCCGTCGCGGACCGGCGCCTCACCGCAGGAAGCCGATGTCCTGGTATCTCAGGTCGAGGAACCCGCGTGCGCCGAAGTTCGCCAGCGTGTCCTTGACCGCGACGTTCTGCGGGCGCTGGTAGAGCGTCACCACGTTGACCGCCTGCCAGATGAGCCTGTCGGCGGCGTTGGTGTCGGCGACGGCCTCGGCGGGGTCCAGGTCGGCGGTCGCCCTGTTCATGGCGGCGTCGATCCGCGGGGAGCCGATGCGGCCGAGGTTGGCGTTCCACTGCCGGGTGCCGTCGGCGCGCCGCGTGGCGTCGGCGTACTGCCCGTAGGCGCTGGAGACGGGATAGGGCGTGCCGACGTACGCGAACGCGGTGATGTCGTAGTTGCCGGGGATGACGTACTTGGTGAAGTAGTCGTCGGTGGGCACCGACTGCAGGGTGACGCCGACGCCGATCCGGGCGAGCATGTCCTGGACGAGCTCGGCCTCGGACTTGGTGATCTGCAGGCCGGACGGCACCACGAAGCGCAGGGTCAGCTCCCTGCCGTCCTTCCTGCGGGTCCGGCCCTCCAGCCGCCAGCCCGCCGCGTCCAGCTCCCGTGCCGCCGCGGCGGGGTCGTGGCGGCCGGTCTCCCCGGCGTTGTCCCGGTACCCCTCCTGGGTGTTCATGAAGAAGTGGTTGTTCAGCAGGACGATCGGCCAGTCGAGCCCCTGCAGGTCGGACTGGGCGATGGCCTGGCGGTCGATGCCCATGGCGACGGCCCGGCGGACCCGGGGGTCGGACAGGGCGGCGCTCTCCCCGTTCATCGTGACGTGCCGGAAGTCCGGCCCGGCCGCCTGCCGGACGACCGCGCCCGGGGTGGCCTTGGCGCGGGCGTAGTCGGGGGCGGACGGGGCGATGTCGAAGGTGTCGAGCTCCCCGTTGCTGAACGCGCCGACCAGCGCGTCGCTCTCCAGGGAGCTGTAGATGATCCGGTCCAGCTTGGCACGATCCCCCCACCAGCGGTCGTCGCGGGCCAGCGTGACGGTCTTGGCGGTCGGGTCGAACGAGACGAACCTGAACGGGCCCGCCGTCACCGGGATGCGGTTCAGCCAGGCGTTGTTGAACGCCTCGGGGGTGGCGTTGGTGGTGCGGGGGTAGAGCGGGGCGAACAGCGACTGCCAGTCGCCGAAGGGCTTGGCGAAGGTCACCACGACCTGGTGGTCGTCCCGGCCCCTGGTCACCTTCTCGATGTCCTGGTAGCCGGTGGTGCTCGCCACCCGGTAGTCGCCGTCGCGGCCGCTCATCGCCTGCCACTGGGCCCGGTAGTCCTCCCAGGTGATGGGGGTGCCGTCGGACCATCGGGCGCGCGGGTCCAGGGTCAGCGTGACGACCTGCCGGGGCCCGGCGGAGGTGACCCTCCCCCGGGTCAGGTAGTCGGCGTTCGGGGCGATCTGCCCTTTGGCGTCCGAGCGGAAGGGGGAGGGCATGAGGGCGTCGACGACCTTCTTGACCGTGGTCAGGTTGCCGTCGATGTGGTTGAGGTTCCAGTTGGACGGATACTCGTTGAGGCCCCAGCGCAGGACGCCGCCGTCGGCGACCCGGTCGCGGGCGACCGGGTTGACGTCGGAGGCCTTGACCGCCGAGGCGGGTGGTCTGCGCGCTCCGGCGCCCTCGTCCCGGGCGCCGCACCCGGTCAGGGCGCAGGGCAGGAGAAGGGCCAGGAGCAGGACCGGGAGGACGGCCGGGAGCGGGCGGGGCGGCGGAGCCGGGAACGCGTCCACCTGCCGGATCGATGTCACTGTCTTCCTCCCGGGACCTGGGGCTGGGCGGACGGATGCGGACGGCTCGCGTGGCTGGTTCACGGGACGAGGGACCTCTCGGCGAAGTGGCAGGAGACGCCGTGGTCGTCCCCCAGCTCCCGGATCCGTGGCTCCTCGCCCGCGCAGCGTTCCCGGTCGGACTCTCCGAGGGTCCGCAGCAGCGGGCAGCGGGTGCGGAACCGGCAGCCCGAGGGCGGGTCCGCCGGTCCGGGAAGGTCTCCGTGGAGCATGATGCGGTTCCTGGAACGCTCCAGGTCGGGATCCGGGAGCGGGATCGCCGACAGCAGCGCCCGCGTGTAGGGGTGCAGCGGGGTGTCGTAGACCCGCTCCACCGCCCCGATCTCGGCGATCGCGCCCAGGTACATGACCGCGACCCGGTCGGCGATGTGCCGCACCACGGCCAGGTCGTGCGCCACGAACAGGTACGACAGGCCCAGCCGGGACCGCAGCTCCCCCAGCAGGTTGAGCACCCCGGCCTGGATGGAGACGTCGAGCGCCGAGACCGGCTCGTCCAGCACGACCAGCCGGGGCTCCAGCGCGAGGGCGCGGGCGATGCCCACCCGCTGGCGCTGCCCCCCGGACAGGTCCTGCGGGTGACGGGCGGCGTGGCCGGGCTCCAGTCCGACCAGGCCGAGCAGCTCGCGGATCCTCGGCCCCGGCCTGCGGGCGCCGTGCGCGCGCAGCGGCTCGGCGAGGATGTCGTACACGGTCATCCTGGGGTCGAGGGAGGCCATCGGGTCCTGGAAGACCACCTGCACGTCGCGCCGGACGGCCATGCGGTCGCGGGCGCTCATCCGGGAGGTGTCGTGGCCCAGCACCGTGATCCGGCCCCGCTGCGGGGCGGCCAGCTCCAGGATCTCCATCAGGGTGGTCGTCTTGCCGCAGCCGGACTCCCCGACCAGGCCGAGGGTCTCACCCTCGCGGACGTCGAAGCCGACGCCGTCCACCGCGCGGACCGTGCCGACCCTCCGTCGCAGGAACGTCCCCTTCGTCAGCGGGTAGTGCCTGGCCAGGTCCTCGACGGCCAGGACCACCTCGCGCCCGGCGCGCGGACGCGGCCCCGCGACGAGGGGCTCCTCGGTGTCGCGCACGCCGTACACCTGGGCCGGGGTCCAGCCCGACGCCTCGATCTCGCCGGCGCGCAGGCAGGCGGCGAGGTGTCCGGGCGAGCCGGCGGGCACCGGCTCGGGTTCGGTCGCGGCGCAGGCCGCCACGGCGATCGGGCAGCGCGGCTCGAACGGGCAGCCCGCGGGCAGCGCCGCCGGTGAGGGAGGACTGCCCGCGATGGGCACCAGCGGCCGCTCCCGGCCGCGGTCCAGACGCGGGACCGAACCGAGCAGGCCCATCGTGTACGGCATGCGGGGGCGGTGGTAGACCTCCCTGACCGGGCCGACCTCGACCGGGCGCCCGGCGTACATCACCAGGACCCGGTCGGCGAATCCGGCCACCACGCCCAGGTCGTGGGTGATGACGACGATCGCCGCGCCGGTCTCCCGGCGTGCCGTCTGGAGCACCTGGAGCACCTGCGCCTGGATGGTGACGTCGAGCGCGGTGGTGGGCTCGTCGCAAAGGATCACGTCGGGGTCGTTGGCGATCGCCATCGCGATCACCACGCGCTGGCGCATCCCGCCGGAGAACTCGTGCGGGAACGCCCGGGAGCGCCGCGCGGCGTCGGGGATGCCGACCAGGTCCAGCAGCTCGACGGCGCGCCTGGCCGCCCGCGCGGCGCCGACCCGCCGGTGCACGCGGATCGCCTCGGCGATCTGGTCGCCGACCCGGTAGACCGGGGTGAGGGCGGAGAGCGGGTCCTGGAAGACCATCGAGACGGTACGGCCCCGCAGGGCGGTGAGCTCCCGCTCCGGGGCGCCCAGGATCTCCCTGCCGTGCAGGCGCACCGAGCCGGTGACGCGGGCGTGCCCCGGGAGCAGGCCCATCACGGCCAGCGAGGTGACGGACTTGCCGGAACCGGACTCCCCCACGATGCCCAGCACCTCGCCGGGGCGGACCGCGAACCCCATCCCCCTGACGGCGCGGATCGCGGACGAGCCGGAGCCGAAGGTGACGTGCAGGTCGCTCACCTCGAGCACGGGGGCGGGCGCGTCCGGCGGGGAGACCCCGTGGCCGGGCACCGGGCCGGGATCGAGGAGGCCCGGCGGTCCGGCCCAGGGCTCCGCGCCCATGGACCCCATGGCCCCCTGGGGACCCGCGGGGCTCGCGGAGCGCTCGGTCGTCATCTCGTCCTCCCGTCCCGGTGCGAGGTGGGGTCCAGCGCGTCCCGCAGGGCGTCGCCGACCAGGTTCACCGCGAGCACCGTGAGGATCAGCAGGCCGGCGCAGAACCAGAACGTCCAGGGCGCGTAGACGGCCGTCCGGGCGCCGTCGGCGATGAGGCCCCCCAGCGAGACGTCGGGGGGCTGGATGCCGAAGCCGAAGTAGGACAGGGAGGTCTCGGTGAGGATCGCGGCGCTGACGTTCAGCGTGGTGTCGACGACCAGCAGCGAGGACATGTTCGGCAGGACGTGCCTGAAGATGATCGTCGTCGGCGGCACGCCCATGAACCTGGCCGCCTGGACGAACTCCCGCTCCCTGAGCGAGACCGTCACGCTCCGGACGATCTTCGAGGTGACCATCCACAGGAAGAGCGCGAGCACCAGCACGAACACCGGCCACTGTCCCCCGGCGAAGAGCGGGGACATGATCGCCAGGATCAGGAAGGCGGGCAGCACCAGCAGCAGGTCGGTCACCCAGGTCAGCGAGCGGTCGGTCCAGCCGCCGAAGTACCCGGCGAAGGCGCCGACCACGGCGGCGAGCGCGGTGCCGACCACCGCGGCGAGCAGGCCGACGACCAGCGACCTCCGCATGCCGCGGAGCGTGACCGCGTACACGTCGGCGCCGGTCTGCAGGGTCCCCCACCAGTGCTCGGCCGACGGCGGGGCCAGGAAGGCCGTGAAGTCCTTGGCGGTGTGGGTCCACGGGCTGAGGGAGGGGCCGGCGAAGGCCAGCAGGAAGATCAGCGCGAGCAGCGCGCAGCCCGCCCGGCCCCGGCCTCCCGCCAGCAGGCGTCCGGCGACCTGCCGCAGCCTGGTCGCGGGCGCCCTGACACCGTCACCGAGCCGCTGGTCGGCGAGCTCCTCGTCGGCGATGGTCATCCGCGGCTCACCCCGTCCGGACGCGCGGGTCGAGGAGGGCGTGCAGCACGTCGGAGGCCAGCGCGGCCAGCAGCACGGCCAGCGCGGCGAAGCAGCCGACCGCGGCGACGGTGTTGACGTCGTTGGTGGAGATCGAGTCGACCAGCCGCTCCCCCATGCCGTGCCAGCCGAAGATCTTCTCGGTGAAGGTGGTGCCGACCAGCAGCGCCCCGAAGGTGAAGGCGAAGTAGGTGACCGCGGGGATCAGCGCGGTGCGCAGCGCGTGCCGGGTCAGCGCGGCGCGGCGGCTGAGCCCCTTGGCCATGGCCGTGCGGACGAAGTCGGCCCCGAGCACGTCGAGCATCATGTTGCGCTGGTAGCGGCTGTAGATCGCGACCAGGCTCAGCGAGAGCGACAGGGTGGGCAGCACCAGGTGCTGCGCCCGGTCGAGCGCCACGGCGACCGGGCCGCCCCCCAGGCCGGGGGTCGCCTCACCGCTGACCAGGAAGACCTGGGCTCCGACCAGCTCGTTGAACCGGACCGCGGCGATGATCAGGATGTTGGCGAGCACCACGGTGGGCACGGCCAGCACGCCGAACGACAGGCCGGTCGAGATCCGGTCGAAGGCGCCGTACTGCCTGACCGCGGCGTAGGCGCCGACCGCGACACCGGTGACGCTGCCGAGGACCAGCCCGATCGTGATCAGGCGCAGGGTGACGCCGATCCGGCGCCCGAGGTCCTCGCCGACCGAGCCGCCGGTCACGGTACGGCCGAAGTCGCCGCGGACGACGGCCCCGCCCCAGGTCAGGTAGCGCTCCAGAAGGGGGACGCGGTCGTTGAGGTTGAGGTCGGACAGGCGGGCGTCGACGACCGCGGCGGGGATGGGAGGGTTGCGGCCCTCGTAGTTGGAGCGCGGGTCGAGCGCCGAGGCGGCCAGCATGTAGGCCAGGCTGGTGGCCACGACGATCAGCACCAGGTAGTTGAGCAGCCTGCGGGCCAGGAATCCCGCCATCGTTCCTCCTCCGTGGCCCGCCGCTGTCGGCCACCATCTTGCTACACTCTGCGACCGACAGGCTGCATAGCGTACCGAATCGGAGGCATCTCGGTGGACGACGGCGCCGGTGGAGCCGGCGGTCACTTCCCGGCGAGCTCGTCCACGGCGGCGCGCAGGTCGGCGCTGGTGATGGTGGTGAGGTCGGCGGCGCTGGCGGTGGCGTCGCCGAGGGCGGCCAGGCGGACGTCCCTGCGCATCGCGGCGCGTTCGAAGAGCGAGCGGGCGAACCTGCCGTTGCCCAGGCCGTCGATCAGGCCCTCGTCGCAGACCCAGGTGAAGACCTCGTCCAGGTCGCGCCGGGCGGCGTCGTCGAACCTGTCGCCCGACCCGTCGGCGAGCAGCACCGCGATCTCGGCGAGCTCCCGCGGGGAGTAGGAGGGGAACAGCACCCTCTGGCTGAACCTGCTGGCCATGCCCGGGTTGGAGGCGAGGAAGGCGCTCATCTCCCGCTCGTACCCGGCCAGGATGACCACCAGCCGGTCGCGGTCGTCCTCGGCCCGCTTGAGCAGCGTCTGCACGGCCTCGGTGCCGAAGGCGTCGCCCCCGCTGTAGCCGGAGTTGACCAGGCCGTAGGCCTCGTCGATGAAGAGCACCCCGCCGAGCGCCCGGTCGACCAGCTCGTTCGTCTTGATCGAGGTGGCTCCCAGGTGCTGGCCGACCAGGTCGGCCCGCTGGGCCTCCACCACGTCGGGCTGGGAGAGCAGCCCGAGGGCGGCGAAGATGCGGCCCAGGATGCGGGCCACGGTGGTCTTGCCGGTGCCCGGCGGGCCCGCGAAGACGAAGTGCCGCATCTGCGGCGGGGTGGGCAGGCCGCGCTCCTCGCGCATCCTGGCCACCCTGAGCTGCGCGGCGATCGCGTGCACCTGCCGTTTGACGGGCTCCAGGCCCGCCATCCGGTCGAGGTCGGCGAGCGCCTCCTCCAGGGAGGGGGCCGCCTGGTAGCTCCGGTAGCGGGCGGTGAGCTCGTCGAAGGCCTTGACGACGTCGCCCTCGGCGGTGGTGACGAGGTCCTCGGTGGTCGGCGCGCCGCCGGCCCCGACCACGCGCACGTCCCTGGCCTGGGCGGCGGCCTCCACCAGGCTGCGGACGAACCGGGCGTTGCCCAGCTCGTCGACGATCACCCGCCGGTGGACGTCCTCGAAGCGCGCGAGCAGGGCGGGCACCGCCTCCGGCGCCATCCGGTCGCCCCGGCGCCGCTGCAGCAGCTCGGTGATCCGCAGCAGCTCGTCGGGGGCGTAGCTGGGGAAGCGGACCCGGCTGGAGAAGCGGCTGGACAGGCCGGGGTTGGACGACAGGAAGGAGGTCATCTCCTTCTCGTATCCGGCCAGGATGACGATCAGCCGGTCGCGGTCGTCCTCGGCCCGCTTGAGCAGCGTCTGCACGGCCTCCGAGCCGAACCTGTCGGGCTGGCCGTCGCCGGAGTTGATCAGGCTGTACGCCTCGTCGACGAAGAGCACCCCGCCGAGTGCCCGGTCGACCAGCTCGTTCGTCTTGATCGCGGTGGCCCCGAGGAACTCGCCCACCAGGTCGGCCCGCTGGGCCTCCACCACGTAGGGGGTCTCCAGCAGGCCGAAGGCGTAGAAGATCTTGGCGACGGTCCTGGCCACGCTGGTCTTGCCGGTGCCGGGCGGGCCGACGAAGACGAAGTGCCGCATCGGCGGCTCGGTGGCGTACCCCGCCTCCTTGCGGAGCCTGGCGGCCTCGATCGAGGCGGCGATGGAGCGGACCTGCTCCTTCACCGGGGCCAGGCCGATCATGGCGTCCAGCTCGCCGAGGGCCTCCTCCACCGAGATCGGCGGTGGTACGTCCCGCTCGCCCGCCGCGACGGGGGCGGCGTGGCCGCCCTCGCGGACCCTGAGCCGGGCCTGGGGCTGCTCCGCCGTCGCCGCGGCCCGCGCCCGGCGCGCCTGGAGGAACCGGTGCACCAGCACCCCGCCCGCCGCGGCGTACGCGGCCCAGATCGCGACGGCGGGCACCAGGGCGGTGAGCAGCGTGCCGAACACGAGCGCCACCAGCGCGGCGGCGGCCAGGGCCATGGCCGCGGTCACCCACGGCGTGACCCAGCGGATCAGGTGGGCGGCGCCGCCCACGAGGGGGGCGAGCAGGATCAGCGCCGTCGAGACCGGGGAGTCCCAGCCGTACCCGCCGCGGACGACCATCAGCGCCGCCAGCCAGAGGAGGATCACCAGCAGGGTGGCGGCGGCGCGCGGGAAGCTCAGGGTCAGGGCGGTGAAGCTCAGCAGCGTCAGCGTGACGAAGAGCGTGTTCAGGACCGGCCAGCCGACGCCGAACGCCAGGGCGACCGCCCCGACCAGCACCGCGGCGTAGAGCAGCCTGCGCAGCGGGGGCGAGAGCCGGAAGTACCCCGACCGCACCTGCTCGAACAGATCCCGTGCGGCCGCGCGCCCCGCCGGCCGGGCCCTGCTGGATTCCCGCATCACGCCTCCCCGGTCCGCCCCCGGTTATACCGCACCGGAAGGACGTTTGCGCGTGCCTGAGCGTCGCGCCACGCCGCCGGTCGAGCACGATCAGATATCAGATGAGAGCGGATGAAAACGGCGTCCCGCGCGGCGTGGCCCGGCCGATGCCGTCCCGCGCGTCCCATGGTCACCGGGGCCGCTCCCGAGTCCCGCGCGCGGCGGGCCGCGACCGGGCCGCAGCCGGGCGTGACGACCCGGTCACCGGCGGCGGCCCCGGGCGGGGCACGGGCCCCAGGCCGCCGGTCGCCGCGCGGGCGGTCCGGGACACGGGCAGGAAAGTGTCACCGCGCGGCAAGCCGTGGCGTGCGGGAACGACCCGGCGGCGGGCCGGGCGCGGAGACGATCCCTTCGTGGAGAGCGGGTCAGTTTTCTGGGTCGGGTCGGTCAGGGGGATCGGGCCGGTCGCGGCCGGGACGTCCCTGGTGGCGTCCCGGGTAGTCGGCGACCGTCACCTCCTTGGGCGTGACCCTCAGCAGGGCGCTCTCGGCGTCGCCGATCGCGATCCCGCGTACCTCCGCCCAGAAGCGGCGGTCGAGGGGGTCCGCGACGAAGACCGCCACCCGGGGGTCGTGCTCGGCGGCGTCCCAGGCCTCGGACGCCGCGATCAGGCGCAGCTCGCCGCCGGGCCCGACCGAGCCGACCGCGCCGACGGCCAGCGTGCGCGGCCCGCCGGGGCCGGTGCAGGCGAGCACCACCTCCCGCGCGTGGGTGAAGGCGGCACGCACCTCCCCGCTGAGCCCCACCGAGGGGCCGGCGTCGCCGGGAAGACGGTCGGCGCAGCCGTCGCACATGACCAGCGAGCCCCGCCCCGGCCCCGGCGCCCCCCGCCACCACGCCCGTACGGCCCCGGTGGCGTACACCGCCACCGGCACGGCCAGCAGTACCAGGGCCGCCCGCCGGGCCCACTCCCCCGCCGGGACGGCTCCCAGCCCCGGCGCCACGACGGCCACCCCGAGCAGCGGCGCCGCCACGGCGGGCAGGACGAGGGCGAGTGCCAGCCCGCGGTCCGCGGTCGTGGCCCGGCTCAGGCAGGACGCGAGGCCGGGCCGGGCGCGCAGCCGTCCGAGGGCGAACGGCACGGCGAGCGCGACGAGCACGACGAGCGCGTTCAGGGCCCAGAGCCGCCGGCCTCCGGCGGCGACCGCCGCCGCGGCCACCGCGGACACCGACCAGGCCCGTCCCGCCACCAGCCAGAGGGTCACGTCCAGGTCGCGCCGGGCCGTACGGTCGTCGCCTGCCGCGGCGAACTCGGCCAGTGCCCTGACCGGCCGGCCGCGCCAGACGCCGGCCAGGACGCGCAGGACGAGCGGGACCGCACCGGACAGGAGCACCACCCCGGCGAGGACCGTCCACAGGATCCCCGGTGTCCCCGGTGTTCCTGGCACGCCCGGTGAGGACGGCGGGGACCACAGGTCCGGCAGGGACGGCAGGTCCGGCGGGGACGGCAGGTCCGGCGGGGACGGTGAGAAGAGCAGGCCGGCCACGATCGCGACGTAGGCGGCCACCGCGACCGGGGTGAGCAGGAGCGAGACCCCGAGCCAGGGGTCGCGGGCGAGCATCCCGGGGACGTACGGCCAGAGCCTGACCCGTCGCGCCTGCCGCAGGGTGATCGCCAGGACGGCGAGCGGCACCAGAGCGCCGCCGATCCGCGCGACCCCGGCCAGGCCGAGCCCGAACTCCGCCGCGCAGACGGCGACGAGCGCGAGGGCCAGCAGTGACCTGGTCTGTCGCGACCACGTCTCCAGGGCGCGCCTGGCACGGCCCGTCTCCCGGGGGTCGACCGGCCAGGCCGGGTCGTGGTGGGCGCGCGGGTGCTGCCGGCGCAGCAGGGTCAGGCCGAGGTTGATCCGGGCGCCGGTGTGATCCGGCAGCAGGCGCAGCGCGTTCCGGTAGGAGTCCTCGGCGCGGCGGTACTCGCCGCGCAGCAGCGCCAGATCGCCGGTCAGGACGTGCGGGTCGGGCTCCTCAGGGGCGTAGCGGACGGCCCTGGCGGCCTGCGCCCGCGCCTCGCGCCAGCGTCCCGGAACCCGGCGCAGCGCCGCGCCCAGGCGCATCCGCGCGGTCCAGGAGCCCGGCGCGAGGCGTACGGCCTCCTCGGCCGCGGCCACGGCCTCGGCGTCCCGGCCGAGTCTCTCGAACGCCAGGCTGGCCAGGCGGTAGCCCCAGTCGGCGCCGCACCCCGCTTCGGGCCTCGTGCCGGACTCCACTGCGGCTCTCACTCCGGAGTTCACCCCGGCTCTCGCCACAGATCCCGATCCCGCTCCGGATCCGGCGGCGGTTCCCGCCCTGGATCCCGCAGCGGATCTCGCGCCGGGTCTCATGCCGGCTTCCGCGTCGGTCCCGGGGGCGGGGCCGAGATCCAGGGCACGCCGGGCGGCCTCCAGGGCGGCCTCGGGCCGGCCCAGGGCCAGCCAGGAGACGGCCGCCTCGCACCACTGGCGGGGGTCGGTCTCGTCCCGGGGCGGCGGGACCGGGGCGGGGCCTTCCGGCCCGCCGGACCCGCTCACCACGCCGGCTCACGAGCCTCACGCTGATCCCCCACGACCGCCATGGTCGGTGCGGTATCACCGTTTGCCTAGACGGCGGTACAACCCTGTATCTCTCTAGAGAGGTCAGGAGAGACACCACCAAGACGGACATATCTATAGATGCATCACTGAATCCCCACCCGGGCACTGCCGGACTTCGCCTAAGCTGCGACGCATGTTCGTCCAGGCTGACAATTCCTGAGCCGCCCATGACAAGCGTCGTGGCCCGGAACAGGCACATGGACGGCGACCCGCGGGCATCCGGGGCCGGCCGGTGGTCGATCCTCGCCCTGCTCTGCTTCAGCCTGCTGCTGATCGCGGTGGACGCCACCGTGCTGCACATCGCGGTCCCCACGCTGACAGCGGCCCTGGAGCCGAGCTCTGTCGAGCTTTTGTGGATCATCGACGTCTACTCGCTGGTGGTCGCGCCGCTGCTGCTGACCTTCGGCACGCTCGGTGACCGATACGGCAGAAAACGCCTGGTACTGGTCGGATACCTGGTCTTCGGCGTCGCCTCGGCCGCGGCCGCGTTCGCGCCGACCCCGTCCGCGCTGATCTCCGCCCGCGCCCTGCTCGGCGTGGGCGGAGCGATGATCATGCCCGCCACCCTCTCCATCATCCGGCAGGTCTTCACCGACCGGCACGAGCGGGCGGTCGCGCTGGGGATCTGGAGCGCGGTGGCGGCGGCCGGGGCCGCGGTCGGCCCCCTGGTGGGGGGAGTGCTCGTCGAGCACTTCTGGTGGGGCGCCGTCTTCCTGATCAACGTCCCCATCCTGGTGGTCCTGCTGCCCACCGCGGCCAGGCTCCTGCCGGGAGGCCGGACGCGCTCGAACCGCCCGTGGGACGCGCTCAGCGCGCTGCTGTCCGTACTGGGCATCCTCGGGCTGGCCTTCGGCCTCAAGGAGGCCGGGGCCGGTCACCCCGAGGGAGCGGTGGTGTTCCTGGCCGGGGCCTGGATGCTGGTGTGGTTCGTCCGCCGGCAACGACAGCTGCCCTTCCCCCTGCTCGACCTGGACCTGTTCCGGCGGCGCGCGTTCTGCGCCGGGGTGGGCGGGGTGCTGCTCACGGTCTTCGCCCTGGTCGGGCTGGAGCTCATGCTCGCCCAGTACCTCCAGCTCGTCCTCGGCGACAGCCCGCTCCAGGCGGCGGTGCGGATGCTCCCGCTGATGATCGCCTCGGTCGCGGGAGGGCTGGCCGGGGCGCGCCTGCTGCGCTGGTTCGGCCTGCGCGCCACGATGAGCGGCGGGCTGGCGCTGACCGCGCTCTCCCTCACCCCCACCCTGGCGTGGGGCACCGAGGGGCATCCCATCGCGCTGACGTTCTGCTTCGTCGGCATCGGCTTCGGCATCCAGGTCACCCTGCTGGCCGCCTCCGACACGATCATGTCCTCCACCCCGGAGGCGCTCGCCGGCAGTGCCGCCGCCACCGAGGAGACCGCCTACGAGCTGGGCGCCGGCCTCGGGGTCGCCGTCCTCGGCACGATCACCACGATCGTGTACGCCCCCTCGCTGGCCCAGGTCCCCGGGATCGGTCCCGGTGCGATGGACCAGGCCCGCCAGTCGCTCGCCTCCGCCGCCCACGTCGCGCGGGAGATCGGCGGCGCGGGCGGGGACGCCCTGCTCGCCGCGGCCCGTCTCGCGTTCGTCTCGGGTCTGCACACCACGATCGTGGTGAGCGTCCTGATGCTCGGCGCGACCGCGCTGGCGGTGGCGCTCCTGGTGCCCGGCCGGTCGCGGGAGGGGCGGGACGGCTCACCGTGAGGGAGAGCCGCCGTCCGGATCCCTCCTCGCGCGTGTGCCAGGTGGACCGCCGGATCCCGGGGGCGACGGGGACGACGTACGGACCGGGGACGGCCTGCCGGGGTTTGGAAGACTCCGGTACGGTCATCTATCGGTCAGGCATGGGCAGGAACGGTGAATCTAACCGGAAAGAGGAGCCGTGCGACGAACCCTCCACGATCTCGCCTCGCTGGCCGCCAGGCTGGGCGTGGGCGGAATCTTCTTCGCCAACGGCTGGCACAAGCTCGAAGCGGGCCTGAACGCCACCGCCGCCCAGTTCGCCACCCTGGAGGCTCCCGGCCCCTACGTGTGGGCGGCCACCACGATGCTGATGGAGCTCATCGGCGGGGCACTGCTGGTGGCCGGTCTCGCCGTGCCCGCCTGCGGCCTGCTGCTGTTCGCCGAGGCCCTCGCCGTGTTCTTCCTGGCCAGCGGCCAGACCGGCCTGCCGCTCACCGGGGGTGACACCAAGCTCATCGTCGCGCTCGGGGCGGCCTCCATCCTGCTCGCGGTCGGCGGCGCGGGCCGCCTGTCGGTCGACCACATGGTGGTGATCAAGCGCCGGGAGGCCGAGGCCGCCGAGGACTTCGCCGCCGAGGCCGAGGCCGACGACGTCATCGCCGCGCTGCGCGAGCCCGAGACGCACGCCCGGCCGGCCGCGGCCGCACCCGTCCCGGGGAAGAGGCCCGGCGACGGTCCCGGCCCGTCCTTCTCCGACCCGTCCCTCTCCGGCCAGGCCGCCTCCCTCGCGGGGTCCGCCCCGTCCGGGGACGTCGCCTCCCGGAGCGCCACCGCCGAGGCCGCTCCCGGGAGCGGCCCGCGGAGCGACACGGAGTCGGGAGCCGACACGGCCGAGTTCCCCGCCGCCCGCCCCCGCACTCGTACCCGCAGGCCTCCCGCGGGAGGTAGCGGGCCGAGGGCCACGGCGGCCCCGTCCGCACCGGCTCCCCCGCCCGCCCCCGGGACGACCGGTGACACCCTGGTGGCCGGGCAGAAGGAGACACCCTCCGAGGGCTGAACCGGGGGACGGCACCGGCCGGTCGCCCGACGACGAGACCCGGGCGGGGGCGTCCGGGTGGGAGCGCTTCGACACCGGCGCCCCGAGATCGATGACCCGGAGTCCGTGACCCGGAGTCCGGGTCACGGACTCCGTGATCCAGGGGCCGTGATCCAGGATCGGTGCTTCCGGCGGCGGTGTCCCGATGACGGCCGGTGCGGGCTCATCGCGGGACCCGCGTGAGCGAGGTGACCACATC
The DNA here is from genome assembly GCF_049844535.1 of Streptosporangium sp. DT93. Classification (NCBI taxonomy): domain Bacteria; kingdom Bacillati; phylum Actinomycetota; class Actinomycetes; order Streptosporangiales; family Streptosporangiaceae; genus Streptosporangium; species Streptosporangium sp. DT93. The sequence continues at coordinate 139,706 of NZ_JBNCLF010000005.1, read as the reverse complement.
CTGTCGTGACGGTAAGTAATCGAGTCGTCACTCTTCGTGCATGATGGGCTCCGTCCCGCAGCGGGATGGCGGTCAGGGCACCCCGGAGCCCTCCGGCCCTGGCCGCCGCACCCGGGCGGGCGCGCGGAAACACGGAACCTCGTCCCCAAGGAGCGCAGTGAAGAGAACCATCCTCGTGTCCACCCTGACGGCCGGGATCGTCGCGATCACCGCCGGTGCCGCCTACGCCTCGCAGTACATCGCCTACGAGGGGCCGGGGTTCACCGGCAGATCCGCCGTGATCGACGCGTGCGGACCGTCCGACATCCCCTTCAACGGCTCCTACAAGTGGTACGGCGACGGGCAGTCCGGGCGCATGTACAACCAGCCCGGCACGCACGGCCAGATGCACTTCCGGCTCCCCTCCGACCGCAACGCCGAGCAGAGGACACCCGTCGGCTGGCGGAGCATCTTCATCGAGTGCTGACATCGTTCCTCCCCGGGCGGTCCCGGACGCACGGTTCCGGGGCCGCCCGGAAGGCGGCGGCCGGAAGAGCGCGAGAGGTGGCCGGGGAGTCCCCCGCAGGACGTCCCGGCCGGTGGGGCCTGTCGCCCCGGCAGCATGCTTCGATGTGAGATAAACGGTTTCGCATGAGATGTCATACCTGCACAATGATCGAATGCGCCTCCCCGGCTGGTTCGCGGAGCGGGCCGTGCCCGCACCCCAGGAGACCGAGCTGCGTGTCTCCACGCTCGAGCTCTTCTTCGACCTCGTCTTCGTCTTCACCGTCACCCAGCTCACCGGCCTCATGGTGGACGGCCTGCAGGACGGCCGTCCCCTCGAGGGCGCGCTGCGCGTGCTGCTGGTCTTCGGCGTCATCTGGTGGATGTACGCCGGGTACGCCTGGCTGACCAACGCCGTCCCGCCCACCAGGCCCGCCCGCAGGGTACTGATCCTGCTGGGCATGGCCGGATTCATGATCGTGGCGCTGTCGATCCCCGCCGTGTTCGACGGGGACGGCCTGGCCTTCACGATCGGGTACCTGCTGCTGGTCGTCGTGCACTCCGGGCTGTACCTGCAGGGCACCTCGGCCATCACCAGGGTGCTCCCGTTCAACCTCGGCGGGACGGCGCTGGTCGGCGCGGCCGCCCTGGTCCCCGCCCCGTACACCTACCTGCTCTGGGCCGCCGCGGTGGTCCTGCTCTGGGGCAGCCCGTACTACATCGGGCAGAAGGGGTTCAACCTCCGGGCCGGGCACATCGTCGAGCGCCACGGCCTGCTGGTGATCGTGGTGCTCGGCGAGTCGATCGTGGCCCTCGGCATCGGCGCCAAGGGACTCCACGTCGGCCTGGCCCTCGGCGTCGCGGCCGTGCTCGGCCTCGCGCTGGCCGCCTGCCTGTGGTGGCTCTACTTCGGCGGCGACGACGAGACGCGCGCCGAGCACGCCCTGGAGGAGGCGGAGCCCGTGCGGCGTACCCGGCTGATCCTCGGCGCCTACTTCTACGCGCACATCCCGATGCTGCTGGGTATCGTCGCGGTCTCCGCGGGCGTCAAGAAGGCGATCGGCCATCCGACCGACCCGCTGAAGCTCAGCGCCGCCCTGACCCTGGCCGTGGGATTCACCCTGTTCATGGTGGGCGGCGCCTGGTTCCGGCGCGTCCTGGGCATGACGGGCAACGGCCCGCGGACCTGGGGCGCGCTCGCCGCCCTGGCGACGGTCGCGCCGGGCCTGTGGTCGGCCCTGGCGCAGCTCACCGCGCTGACGGCACTGGCGATCGTCGTGATCGTCGTGGAACGACGCGAGGGCCTCGTCACCGCCCCGGCGACCTGACCCTCCTCGCCCCGGCCCTCCCGTCCCGGGGTCTCGCTCCGGCCACCTCGCCGCCGGCACCGGTGACGTCTCCTGTCGCGCGTTCCGCCGTCGCCGGGCCCGGGCCGGTCTCAGACCTTCATGCCGGCCCGGTCCACGATGGTGTCCGCCCCCTCCATGCGGGCGCAGTGGGCGCAGCAGAACCAGCGCCGGTCGGCCTCGACCCCGTGCCCGACGATCCGGACCCCGCAGTGCTCGCAGATCGGCGCCATCTTCTGGATCGCGCACTCGAAGCTGTCGAAGACGTGCACCCCGCCCTGGGCGTGCACCTCGAAGCTCATGTCGTAGTCGTTGCCGCACGTCTCGCAGCTCGCCATGTCTCCCCCCGAAAACTCATGGCCGTTTCCCGTGGGTCCTACCCAGACATCCACCCGATCAGACCGTCGAACCGGCCACGATCGACGCCGCGGCCAGCGCCGTCACCAGGACCACCGTGACGGCGAGAGCGCGGGCGGCAGCCGGGCGAGCCGGTCGCGCGCCACCGGGCGGCCACGACCGGCGTCGATCCACTCGCGCAGCCGAGCCTCCACTGATCGCCCGCGCCACTCTCTCGGGGTTCGATGCGGCCTCGGGGACGAAGGTTCTCATCCCCCGGCGCAGACGTCGCGGTAGGGCAGGTCCTTCAGGTGGGTTCGCCACTCCTCGCGCGACAGGGTGCGCCCCGCGCGCTCGCAGACGGCGCGGGCCACCGCCTCCGGGTCGACCGGGAACGCGGTCACGGTGCCCACCGAGTCGGCGGCGAACAGCCGGGTCCCGTCGGGGCTGAACGCCAGCGAGTGGAGGTTCCCGGTCTGCGCCACGATCGGCTGGCCGAGGCGGCGCCCGGTCGCGACGTCCCAGAGCCCCACCGACCGCTCGTTCACCGCCGCTGCGACGACGTCGCCCCGGGGCGAGTACGTGAGGAGGGCCCCGGTGCCGGCCTCACCACGGATGATGGTGCCCACCCGCTTCCTGCCGCGCGTCTCGAGCACCGACACCCGCCCGATCCGGTCGGCGACGGCGAAGCGGGACCCGTCCCCGCCGAAGGCGATCGTGGTCGCCGGGATACCGACGGTGGGCGATCCGTAGACGTCGCCGAACGGTTTTCCGGTGCGGGCGTCCAGCAGCCGCTGGTCCCCGCCCGCGACCGCGAGCGCCTCGCCGTCCGGGGTGAACGTCATCTGCTCGACGACCGGCTGGGGCCGTGACCAGCGGAGCCGTCCGCCGGGCAGGTCCCACACGTGGACCTCCCCGCCCTCTTCGAGAACGTCGTCGTAGTGGAGGACGTAGGCGGCCACGGCGGTGCCGTCGGCGCTGATCGCCGCGGCCGACACCGTGCCCTGACGGGGGACGGCGAAGGAGGCGGGGAGCCTGGTGGAGGTGGCGGTGTCCCAGACGGCCAGCGGGGAGTCGTCGACGCCGGTCGTGGCCACCAGCCGCTCGCCGCCGGCGCTGAAGGCCATCCTGAAGGCGCCGTCGGACCCCTCGGGACCGACCCGCAGCGAGCCTGCCCTGGCGCGCGAGCGGACGTCCCGGATCAGGATCTCGCTCGCCCCGGTCGCGCGGAAGGCGAGCAGCCGCCCGTCCGGGCTGAGGGCCGACCAGCCCTCCCGCTCCCCCTTCAGCGCGTCGGGCCTGGTCAGCGCGGAGACGTCGAGGCTCGTCACCGAGTCCTCGGTGAGGTAGCGCAGGGTGCGCCCGTCGGGGTCGAAGGCCACCTGGGGGTTGTGGGCGTCGACCCTTTGGGTGAGCAGCAGCCGTCCGTCGCGGACCCGCCACAGGCGCAGGGCCGTGTCGGTGGCCGTGGCCAGGAAGTTCCCGTCGGGACTGAAGACGAGGCCGCCGGTGGCGCCCTCCTCGAACAGCAGGTCGATCTTCGCCCCGGTGGACGCCTCGCGCAGCTCGACGCTCCTGCCCCTGGCGACGGCGATGGTCCCGCCGTCGGGCGCGTACGCCAGGGTTCTCATGCAGTCGCCGGTGCAGGTGCCGTTCGCCAGCGGGATCCTGCGCAGGTCCTCCAGGGTGAAGGCCGCCACCTCCCCGCCGAGGGCGCTGATCGCGAACGCGCTCCCGTCTGCCGAGATGTCGAAGTCCCCGGTGACCACGGGCGGCGCCACCCGCCTGCCGGTCGTGACGTTCCACAGCCCGATGCTCTCCCCCTGGGTGATCGCGAGCCAGTCGTCGGCCTGCCCGAAGAACACCCCGGTGTCGCCCCCGCCGGAGCGCCCCTGGACGGGGGCGGAGAACCGCGTCGGCCTGCCGGTCCTGACGTTCCAGACCTTGACCTTCATGCCGCCGGCCACCGCGAGCCTCCCGCCGTCCGGGCTCAGCGCGATGCCGTAGAGGTCGCCGCCGACCCCGGTGAAGCCGCCGACGCGCTTTCCGGTCCGTACGTCCCACAGGCGCACCTCGCCGTCGCTCACGCTGACGAGCGTGCGGCCGTCGGCGCTCAGCCGCCTGAGGGTCTGGATGCCGGTGGCCGGATCGTGGAAGGTGGCCGTCTCGCGCTGGGCCAGCGAGCCCGTCAGGCTCGCCCTGGCCTCGGTCACCGGCTTCAGCCGCCAGGCGGCCACGCTGAGCAGCATGGCCGTGACCGGTTCGGCGATCCGTAGCGTCTCGGCGGTCGCCGCGAGCCGGGCGGCCGTGGCCTCGTCGCGCTGGGAGGCGATGACGACGCTGCGCGCGTCGGCCACCCTGCCCTGCTGCACGGCCAGCGCGCCGGCGGCGAGCGCGACCACCAGCAGTACGGCCAGCGTGGCCGACAGCACCCGGTTGCGGCGGGCACGGCGCCGGGTGAGGGCCGCGCCCGCCTCCAGGAAGTCGCGTTCCATCGGGCTGAGCGTGATGTTGCGGCGGCCGGTGGCCGCCCAGTGCATGGCGTTCTCCAGGCTGCTGCCCTGGAACAGGTCCCCGTCCCTGCGTCCCTGGGTCTGCCAGCGGCGCGCGGCGGTGAGGATCCCCCGGTGCACGGCCAGGCCGTCGCGGTTGGCCCGGACCCACATGCGCAGCCGGGGCCAGGCCTGCGGCAGTGCGGGACGCGACAGCCACACCTCCCGCTCGTCGTGGGTGACCAGGTAGGCGAAGACCTTCAGCAGGCGGTGGACCGCGGCCGTCTCGGCCTCCTGGCGCCCGTCGAGGAGCTCGCCCCACTGCGCCTGCCGTACGACCAGGCGGCCGTCGTCGTCGACGGTGACCAGCCGCAGGAAGACCTCGGGGGCCAGCTCCCGCTCGGCCGGGCCGAGCCCCGCGTAGGCGTCCTCGGCGAGGGTGCCGAGCGCGGGATCGGCCGAGGTGGCGCGGATCCGGGCGCCGGCGTCGCTGCCCGCCGCCAGCAGCCTCGGCGTGTCGATGGCCCCGTCCCCGCTGACCAGCGCGAGCAGCAGGTCCCTGGCGGTGGGCCGGGAGGCGGGGTCCTTGGCCAGCGAGGCCGCCACGAACGGCCGCAGGTGCTCGGGCAGGATGTCCAGCTGGGGCTGGAGCGACAGCACGCGGTGCATGACCCCGCCCAGGCTCTCCGCCCGGAACGGGTCGGCGCCCGTCGCGGCGAAGACCATGATCCCGCCCCAGGCGAAGACGTCCACGGCGGTGGTCGCGCGCCGGCCCATGAAGATCTCGGGAGCCATGTAGGTCGGGGTGCCCGCCACCATGCCGGTCGCGGTCGTCGACATGTCGATCGTCCGGGCGATCCCGAAGTCGATCACCCGGGGGCCGTCCGGTCCCAGCAGGACGTTGTCGGGCTTGAGGTCGCGGTGGACGACCCCGGCCTCGTGCACGGCCGTCAGCGCGGTGGCGATCGCGGTCCCCAGCCGGTGCAGGTCGCCCCCGGTGAAGCGGCGCCCCTCGGTCACCGCCCTGCGCAGGCTGGGGCCCTCGACGTACTCGCTGACGATGTACGGCCGGGGGCCTTCCAGGTCCGCGTCCAGCACCCCCGCCGTGCAGAACGAGGAGACGCGGCGGGCCGCCGCGGCCTCGCGGCCGAACCGTTCGCGCAGTTCCGGGTCGGCCCCGGCGTCGCCGTGCAGGACCTTCAGGGCGACCCGGCGCCCCTCGGCGTCGTAGGCCTCGTAGACGACGCCCTGGCCTCCCGCGCCCAGCCGGCCGGCCAGCCAGTAGTCACCCAGGCGTTGGGGATCACCGTCGATAAGTGCCGTACTCAACTCACACTCCGTTCAACGGTGATCTCGGACGCTCGGACGGAGGGAAAGGCTCGCGGGTGCTCACGGGGTGCTCGCGGGGGTGTTCTCGTCCACCCGGGACATGCCTCGCCCTCCTTGCCTGAACGGTGTGCGGACCCTCCCGGCCACCGTCGGATCGTCGTCGGATCGTCGTCGGATCGCCGGCGGGTCGCGGCCGGCGGAAGGCGACGCCGGTGACGTGCTCCAGGATGCCCGCTCCCGGTGTGACGGGGCGAGCCGTTCGAGGACTCGGGGACACCGGTAACCGGCCGTGGCCACAGTATCCGGGCTCGCACCGGCCGTATCCGCACGGCGCGCGTGCCACACGAGAAACAGACGACCCATCCGCGAGTCCGGCGCTTCGTCACGCCGCGTACACGAACGAACGCCCGGCGTCGTCAAAACGGTTGATCCAAAGAGTGGGGAGGGCTAGGTTTGCTCCGCACGGCCTCCGGGAAAGCCGGGCAGGCGGCGTCGGACGAGACGGAACGCAACCGGCTCGGGAAGGGAGCAGATCATGCGACACGCCAGGATCCTCCGGCGGCGGAGGACGCGCCGGGCCCGAACCTTCGGCCTGGACCTGCGGTCTCCCTCGGGACGTCCACTCCCCTACTAATTTCGGGCTTTACAACAGTTTTACGGACAAGCCTGTAAACACTTCCCATAACGGAACTATCACGCCGGGGGGCTCAATGAGGAGACTTGTCGCCGTGCCGCCGTACGTCGCACGGCTCACGATCAGGGACATCCGTTCCGCGTCGCGCCGCAGGGTGCCCGGTGACGCCAAGGTCATCGACCTCGGCGCCTACACCGGCCGCAACGTGCTGCGCTTCCCGAGGACGAGCGGCCCCACCCCCGCGGCCTGATCCCCACCACGAAGGAGACCCGCCTGCGTGCGGGTCTTTCCGCGTTCTCCGGCCCCTTCGGGAGCGGGCCGGCCGGTGACCCGCGGGGGCGCGGTCCCTCCCGGGGCGGGCACCGGCGATGCTGGTGACATGCGTGACGACGCGGAACGTGTTCCCGACCGGCGCCCGCAGGACGGCACCGGCGTCCTGTCGACGATGTTGCCGTTCCAGGCGCCGCTCTGCGCGGAGGGCCTGTTCGGGCATCTCGCCGCGACCGCCGTGCCCGGCGTGGAGGAGTGGCGGGACGGCGCCTACCGCCGCACCCTGCGGCTCCCCCACGGCCACGGCGTCGTCGCGTTGCGGCCTCTGACCGGGCACGTCGGCTGCCTGCTGGACCTCACCGACCCCCGCGACCTGCCCGCCGCGATCGGCCTGTGCCGTGACCTGCTCGACCTGGACGCCGATCCCGCCACCGTGGACGGTCTCCTCGCCGAGGACCCGGTGCTGGCCCCCCTCGTGGCCGCCGCCCCCGGGCGCCGGGTGCCCCGTACGGTCGATCCCGCGGAACTGGCGGTACGCGCGGTGCTCGGCCAGCAGGTCTCCACGGCTGCGGCCCGCACGCACGCCGCCCGGCTGGTCGTCGCCCACGGCGAACCGATCTCGGACCGCGGCGGGGGCCTCACCCACCTCTTCCCCACACCGGCGGCGCTGTCCCTGCTGGACCCCTCCGCCCTCGCCCTCCCCCGGGCCCGCCGCGCCACGCTCGTCGGCCTGGTCTCCGCCCTGGCCTCCGGCGAGATCGACCTGCGCCCCGGCTGCGACCGCCGAAGGGCCCGCGCACGGCTCTCAGCGCTCCCGGGATTCGGGCCGTGGACCGTCGAGACCATCGCGATGCGCGCCCTCGGCGACCCGGACGCCTTCCTCCCCACCGACCTGGGGGTCCGCGCCGCCGCCCTGCGGGCGGGCCTTCCCGTCACCACGGCCGCCCTCACCGGCCGTGCCGCCGCCTGGCGGCCCTGGCGCTCGTACGCCGTCCAGTACCTGTGGGGCAGCGGCGACCACGCCGTCAACCGGCTGCCCGCCCCCTGACCCCCGTGCCCGCCGGGCCCGCCGGAATGGACGGGCCCGCCGGACGGGGAGAGCGTGGACGTCTACTTCTCGTCGGAGTCCGACGGCGTCTGCGACAGCGCGCTGGCCGCGGCCGACTTCTCCTTCTTGGTCGAGCCGGAGTCGTTCAGCGTCTTCGCGGCGGCCGACGCCGCCTCGGAACCGGTCTCCCCCTGGCTCTGCGGAGCCTGCGACAGCGCGCTGGCCGCGGCCGACTTCTCCTTCTCGGTCGAGCCGGAGTCGTTCAGCGTCTCGGCCGCGGCCGACGCCGCCTGGGAACCGGTCTGTCCAGAGTTGCTTGACACGTTCTCACCTTTCCTCGAAGCGTGTTCGTACCGGCGGCGCTGGGGTCACGCGGGCTCCCGCACCCGCGTGACCCCACCGCTCGCGTCGCGACGGGCGCCCGGCCCCAGGGCCCTGCGTCCACCGTTCCGGCCGGCGGTACGACGGCCTCGGGCCGACTACCCCGGCCGACGCCTCGCAATCAAAAACCCACAAGACAAGGCACATCCGACATATCCAGCCGACTAGGTTTCCCAGCGCCGGTTCGTGCCGGTCGGTGTGAAGGTGAAGCCGTCCGCGAAGTCGGCACCTCCGACGCGGACGGCCAGAAGCACCGGCTCGTCGTACAGGGCGACCCGATCCGTGCTCGGCTCGAGGAGTTCGTTCCAGAAATGCAGGCAGAGCAAAGGATCTCGCGGGTGCTCCGTCGCGTACACCAGGGTTTTGGGCCGGTACGGGTTCGTGCCACCGCAGTGGAGCGACGGCGGTCCGGCCATGCCGAGGATCTGCCCGAGGGTACGATCGCCTTCGCACCAGGTCTCGCCGACACCGATCAGCCCGTCGTACTCGTCCCGGGGCAGGACACGGTCCAGGTGGAGCCAGCCGTGACGATGGGCGCACTCGGCGTAGACGGACGCGACCATGTCCTCGGTCCCGGCATCCCAGAGGGACTCGAAGGCACCTCGAACGCCCGTGCTGAGAAAAGCCCCTCGCTCCCGCAGAGAGTCCTGCTCCTCCCTCCAGGCCTGTTCGCGATCGTCCGTGAACGCCATCGCGTCGAAGAAGAGCCTGAGGGCCGTCTCCCCGCCGTACATGCCCGGTCGGCGGAGGGTCGCGTTGAGCTGGGCGAGCAGGTAGTCGCGCACCTGCTCGCCCGTCCGCGTCTCCCGCCGGGTGTCCGCGTCGGTCATCGGCTGCTCCCTTTCGCCGTGAGGGCCCTCTGAGAACGCCGGAAGGGGGCCGGATCCGGATCCGGCCCCCCTTTTCACCGCCGGGCGCTACGCGGGGGCCGCCTGTCGGCCCGGGATGCCGGGGCAGTGCACTTATTCCAAAGGTGCGGTATTCCTCAGGCGATCACGCTAGCCAGACCGCGTTACGGCGGTGCCGTGCCGGCGGGACGTCGAGATCTTCCAGCGCCTCATTGGCAAGACAATCATCGACTACGGCGTTGATCACCTGACGAATCACTGCGGCAGAACGACGAAGTCGCTGCCGTTCCCGGCGCTCTTCGACGCCCGCCTGTCGCGACACGAATCGATCATGGAGATCAACCCGCGCCCAGGAGTAGACGATCGTCCTACGGCGGACGAGCTTCGGGTACGGCCGACGACCGTCCCGGACCGCCTCCTTCAGGCACGCGTCGCTGTACCGCAGATCAACGACAGTCACCGACCGCCAAGGACCACCAGACACATGACCGATACCGGAACGCGATCGGGAAACATGATGGACGGTGCGGGACATAGGACTCCCTGATGACACCGCCAGGTATCTCCTGACGGGCTACCTGAAGCCCTTGGGTCCTGTTGACCGCTCCTCATGCATAGCCGAGATGATAACAACCACGCCGACTCACCCGTTTCATCCCTCAGTTCTGGCTGACAACCGAGTTCTGTCGGCGGCGTGTGGCAGCGTCTGGAACCCCGGACGAGCGGGTCGCCCGGACGGCACAGGGAGTTGACGGTATTGGCTGGCAGAAAAAAGATCCGTTCGGACTATGCGCTTACATCGCTCCTGATGCTCACTCGCTCGCTCGCCGTATCCGATCAGGTCAAGTCAGCCGTTCAAGACGTCCTTGACCACATCGGTACTTCCTACCGAGGTGGAAAAACGATGCTGGACCTCATCCGATTCGCGATCAGGCAGGCGGAAACCGGAGACGACCTAGAGTCCACCGCCCGACTCGACGACGCACTGGGCTACGCCACGGGCCGGGTCCTGAGCCCTGACCTGGAGGACAAATACCAGTTGTTCGGTGGAACCTCGAACCAGACCTTCGGCATGTTCGAATTGATGGCCTCGAACACGCATCTGGCGATCTCATCGATCTTCGAGGACTTTCTCGAACAGTATCCGGAAGCTGAAGTCGCCGAGGCGCGAGACCATTTCAGACGACTGGCCAGAGCATCGATCCAAGTCGTGGAGGACCGCGAGGCGGGGATCTACCGGGTCCACAGGCTGGATGAGGAGGGCGGTATTCGGCTGGCCAACGCTCTGCTACGGCGCTCTGCGTACGAACCCCTCACCACGTCAAGTCACCCCGTCACAGAGCTGCCGCCGGAGTCACGAACGATCCTCTCCCGCGCCGACGCCGAAACGATCCTCGCCGGAATGCAGCTCCGTCTTCGCCGCAGGAAACTGGCTGAGATCCGGCGGGTGGTCGAGCATCCGTACAGCTCGGAGTCCCAGATCCAGAAAGCACTCACTGGCGCATGGTGGCTGTTCAGCGGCGAGTATGTTGGCCAGTCCCTACGCCGTAGGCTGACCCGCGGCCTGGAGCTCGACATCCCGTTGCTCCGCCCCGACGGCACCCTGCACGTCGTCGAACTAAAACGCGCCGCCGTCAAGGTGATCCAAAGCCATCGGACATCCACCATCCCCGCAGAGGAAGTCCACAAAGGCATGGCCCAGATACAGAACTATCTGAAACTCCTCGACGAGAACCGTGACGCGATCCTCAGCCACGGCGTTGACACCCGGCGCGCGACAGCCGTTCTTGTCATCGGCCACCCCGCTTTCCAGACCGAATTTTCTGAAACTCAGATCAACGAGACCCTCCGTGTCTACAATTCTCACCTTTCGCGAATCGTGGTCATCACCTACAAGCAACTCCTCGATACGGCGGCACGCATCCTCGATCTGGCCGATCCATCAGCACCCGATCTCGCCTAGCCAGCCATCATCCGTGCTTCACGGGCTAACGAGACAGCAGAAGTGGGAAGCCTGATATTTGGCTTCCCACTTCTTTTGATTACACCCTTAGCGCGGCAAAACCGCCAAGCGCTTGTTTCCTATGGACGATCGGGTGAATTTTCTCACGATGTCGTATCCCGATCTGTTTCAGCTGCAGCCGCTGGTGGAGCCGCAGCCCTCGCAGACGTAGCAGCTTCCGGCGGGGCGCATCGTGGTGCCGCAGGTCATGCAGAGCGGCGCGTCGGCGGTGCGGCCCTCGTGGGACTCCAGGGAGCCGCCGCGCCGCGGGGTCTCCACGGGAACCGGCTCGGCCTCGGAGCGGGGCTGCGGCTCCTCGATCGGGGCCGACGTGGCGAGCTCGGCGATGACCGCCTCGGTCTGGATCGGCGCCGGGTCCTCTCCCCGCTGCTGGGCCGCGCGCTCGGAGGCGGAGAAGATCCCCAGGGCGGCGCGGTCGTCGTAGGGCAGGTGGTCCAGGGCCAGGCGGCGGAAGATGTAGTCCATCACCGAGGCCGCGATGCGCACGTCCGGGTCGTCGGTCATCCCGGCCGGGTCGAAGCGCATGTTGACGAACTTGCCCACGTACGTCTCCAGCGGCACCCCGTACTGCAGGCCGATGGAGATCGCCACCGAGAAGGCGTCCATGACGCCGGCGAGGGTCGAGCCCTGCTTGGACATCTTCAGGAAGACCTCGCCGAGGCCGTCGTCGGGGTAGGAGGAGGCGGTCATGTACCCCTTGGCGCCGCCCACGGTGAAGCGGGTGGTGGTGCTGGGACGCTGGTTCGGCATCCGGCGCCGGGTCGGGCGGCTGATCTCCACGACCTTGATCTCCGGCTCGGCCGCGGCGGCCGCCTTCTCGTCGGCCTTCCTGCCCTCGGTCTTGCGTCCCGAGGCGGACAGCGGCTGGCCGACCTTGCAGTTGTCGCGGTAGACCGCCAGGGCCTTGAGGCCGAGCTTCCAGCCCTGCAGGTAGACCTCCTCGATGTCCTCGATCGTCGCGGACTCGGGAAGGTTGACGGTCTTGGAGATGGCACCGGACAGGAACGGCTGGGCGGCGGCCATCATCCGGACGTGGCCCATGGGGGCGATCGCGCGCTCGCCCATGGCGCAGTCGAACACCTCGTAGTGCCCGCGGCTCAGGCCCGGGGCGTCGACCACGTGGCCGTGCTCGGCGATGTACTCGACGATCGCCTCGACCTGCTCCTCCTGGTAGCCGAGCTGACGGAGCGCGCGCGGGATCGTCTGGTTGACGATCTGCATGGAGCCGCCGCCGACGAGCTTCTTGAACTTGACCAGGGCCAGGTCGGGCTCGATGCCGGTGGTGTCGCAGTCCATCATCAGGCCGATGGTGCCGGTGGGGGCGAGCAGCGAGGCCTGCGCGTTGCGGTAGCCGTTCCGCTCGCCGAGGCTGAGGCACTCGGCCCACTGCCGGGAGGCCTCGCGGTGGATGGAGCCGTCCATCTCCGCGAAGGTGCGCAGCGCGTCGTTGGCCTCGTTGTGCTTGCGCATGACCCGCTTGTGCGCCTCGGCGTTGCGGGCGTAGCCGTCGTAGGGGCCCACGACCGCGGCCAGCTCGGCGCTGCGGCGGTAGGAGGCGCCGGTCATCAGCGAGGTGATGGCCCCGGCCACGGCGCGGCCGCCGTCGGAGTCGTAGGCGTGGCCGGTGGCCATGAGCAGCGCGCCGAGGTTGGCGTAGCCGATGCCGAGCTGGCGGTAGGCCCGGGTGGTCTGGTCGATCTTCTCGGTCGGGAAGTCGGCGAAGGTGATGGAGACGTCCATCGCGGTGATGATCAGCTCGGTGACCTTCACGAAGTTCTCGATGTCGAAGGTGTCGTCGGCCCTGAGGAACTTCAGCAGGTTGATGCTGGCCAGGTTGCACGAGGAGTTGTCCAGGTGCAGGTACTCCGAGCAGGGGTTGCTGGCGGTGATGCGGCCCGTCTCGGGGCTGGTGTGCCAGTCGTTGATCGTGTCGTCGTACTGGACGCCGGGGTCGGCGCACTCCCAGGCGGCCTTGCCCATCTTGCGGAACAGGTCGCGGGCCTCGACGGTCTCGATGACCTCGCCGGTGAGGCGGGCGCGCAGGCCGAACTTCTCGCCCTTCTCCACCGCGCTCATGAACTCGTCGGAGACGCGCACGGAGTTGTTGGCGTTCTGGTACTGGACGGAGACGATGTCCTTGCCGCCCAGGTCCATGTCGAACCCGGCGTCGCGCAGGGCGCGGACCTTGTCCTCCTCGCGGGCCTTGGTCTCGACGAACTCCTCGATGTCGGGGTGGTCGACGTCGAGGACGACCATCTTGGCGGCCCGGCGGGTCGCGCCCCCGGACTTGATGGTGCCCGCGGAGGCGTCCGCGCCGCGCATGAAGGAGACCGGGCCGCTGGCGGTGCCGCCGCTGGAGAGCAGTTCCTTGGAGGAGCGGATCCGGGAGAGGTTCACGCCGGAGCCCGAACCGCCCTTGAAGATCACACCCTCTTCCTTGTACCAGTCGAGGATGGACTCCATCTGGTCGTCGACGGCCAGGATGAAACAGGCGCTCACCTGCTGGGGCGAGGCGGTGCCGACGTTGAACCAGACCGGCGAGTTGAAGCTGAAGACCTGGTTGACCAGGGCGTGCTTGAGCTCGTGGTCGAAGATCTCGGCGTCCTCGTCGGTGGCGAAGTAGCCGTGCTCGACCGCGGTCCTCGTGTAGACGCCCACCACCCGGTCGACGAGCTGCTTGAGGCTCGACTCGCGCTGCGGGGTGCCGACCGCGCCGCGGAAGTACTTGGTGGTCACGATGTTGGCGGCGTTGACCGACCACGAGCGGGGGAACTCGACGTCGCGCTGCTCGAAGTTGACCGAGCCGTCGCGCCAGTTGGTCATGACGACGTCGCGACGCTCCCAGGTCAGCTCGTCGTAGGGATGCACGCCCGGGGTGGTGAAGATCCGCTTCATCTTCAGACCCTTGCGCGGGCGCTTACCCCCGCGTGACACTGTGCCGCTGACGGTCTCCGTCATGACTTTCCCCCTCCTGGGGCTCCGTGGAACCCGCGAATCGGATCACACCAACGCGCCGTCCCAACCCCCGGCGCCGGGGTCTGTCTCACTTCTGTTCTGCGGAGCGCTCCGCCCGGAGCTGCTCGATCTCGGCCTCGAAGTCGGCCAGGGTCTCGAATCCGCGGTAGACGGACGCGAAGCGCAGGTACGCCACCTCGTCCAGCTCGCGGAGCGGACCCAGGATGGCCAGCCCGACCTCGTGGGCCGCGATCTCGGCGCACCCGGTGGAGCGGATGCTCTCCTCGACCCGCTGGCCCAGCTGCGCCAGGGCGTCCTCGCCGACGGACCGCCCCTGGCAGGCCCGCCGGACTCCGGCGATCACCTTGTCCCTGAAGAACGGTTCGGTCACGCCGCTGCGCTTGCTCACCATGAGCAGTACGGTCTCCTGCGTGGTGAACCTGCGCCCGCAGTCGGGGCAGGTGCGCCTGCGGCGGATCGCGCCTCCGTCCTCGGTGGAACGGCTGTCGATGACCCGGGTGTCAGGATGACGACAGAACGGACAGTGCACGCGTGCCGCCTTCCTGACCTGCCGAAGCGGCACACCCACCCCACCCGTCCCACGGCACGCACGAGAAAACGCTCGCGCACGCCTCTCGATCAGTCGAGAGGCGGTAATGGAAACACAATCTATGGTGAAGTGTTGAGGTGCAGCCACTAGATGTTGTGGTTCCAACCGTAGAAGTGCGCGACCATGAACGCAAGTTGAAAGGACCTTGCGGCGCGAAGTCGCTGATCAGCCGTTATTCCCCGGCGTGTCGCCGGCCGACCGGATGTACCCCCACCTCGTACGTCACCCGCCTCACCCGCGTCCCGGGCGCGCGGTGGGACCGCGCGCCCGCGGGGCGGCCGGTCGCGACTGTTCCTCACCGCTCCGTATCGGCCCCTGGGGCGCGCCCGCGGGGCCGCCCCCACCTATGTCAGCGTCGCCGCGCCCTGCCGGGGCGTGTCGTCGACGTGCGCCGCGATCCGGAACGGGGCCTGCGTGCCGGCCCGCTCGCCCGCCACGGCCACGTCGATGCGGCCGCCGATCCAGATCACCCCCAGGGCGAACAGCACCAGCGTCACCACCGCCACGATCCTGCCCCGCCGGGTGAGCCGGAGCGGCCGCCGGACCGCCCCGGACCGGGAAGCACCCGGCCGAAGAGCGCCGGCCCCGGAAGGACCGGACCGGGACCCGCGGGACCTGGAGGGGACGGACCGGAGCGGAACAGACGCCACCCCACCCAGGCGAGACCTACCGAACCGGGGCCTTTCAGACCTGGACCTGTCAGACCGGGACCTGTCAGACCGGGACTTGCCGGACCGGGCCGCACCGGAGCGGGGTGACGCCGAGCGGGACGTACCGCCCCCGGGTGCGGCGGGCCGGAGCGGAGCGGATCCGGGCGGCACGGACCCCGCCGGACCGGACCCGGGCGACACGGAGCCCGGCGTCACGGACCCCGGCGCCGCGGGCCGCACGCCGGAAGGGCCCGCGTTCGAGCGGGAAACCCGGGGAGCCGCTCCCCGGGAACCGCGGGTGTCGCCCGGCGCCCCCTCGGGCCGGGACGCCCGCGTGCGATCCGGGCCCGTGGCCGACCTCGGACCGCGCACCGGCTCGCGCACCGGTCTCGCCTCCCGGCCGGGCCTCACCTCCCGTTTCGGCCCCGCCTCCCGTCCGGGATCGGCCTCCGACCTCGGCGGCGGCACCAGCCGCAGGCGCGGGGCACCCGGCACGCCCGGGGACCGCCGAGCGGCCCGGGACCGTGGCTCGGACGTGGATCGCGGTGTCGTCGTGGTCGGTTTCATGGTGACCCCCATCCCCTCGACCTGGCCGAACACATATCGAAGAAAGATCGGCGAATCGAACACGATGTCGATCGAACTCCCGTACGATGTTGTACACCACGGCGTGGCCGATATCGAGGACATTCGAACAATTGTTTGAATATGATCTTGGGCCGAGATATGGTCGCTGTGTGCGACGCGTTCAACACAGATCGGGAGGCGAGGAGTTCGTATGAGCCAGCACGACGAGAACGGTTCGGCCGTCAGCGACCTGGCGGTGCGAAGGCGTGACTCCCTTGGCCTCACCCCCAGGCAGCGGAAGATCCTTGAGGTGATCCGCGACTCCGTGCAGCAGCGCGGCTACCCGCCGTCCATGCGGGAGATCGGTGAGGCCGTGCAGCTCACCAGCACCTCCAGCGTGTCGCACCAGTTGACGGCGTTGCAGCGCAAGGGCTATCTGCGTCGTGATCCGCACCGCCCCCG
Source organism: Streptosporangium sp. DT93 (assembly GCF_049844535.1). Classification (NCBI taxonomy): domain Bacteria; kingdom Bacillati; phylum Actinomycetota; class Actinomycetes; order Streptosporangiales; family Streptosporangiaceae; genus Streptosporangium; species Streptosporangium sp. DT93. Next base: position 123,272 of record NZ_JBNCLF010000005.1, on the reverse strand, counting down.
TGCCCTGGAGGTGCGCCTGCCCGGCGAGCCCGTGCTCTGGGTGGACCCCGACTCCGACCAGGACGAGACGCCGATCAGCAGGCCGACCGCCGCGTACGTTCCGCTCGTCGGGCGCATCGCCGCCGGTGGCCCGATCCTCGCCGAGGAGAGCATCGAGGACGTCTTCGCCCTGCCCAGGCAACTCGTCGGCGAGGGCACGCTCTTCCTCCTCCAGGTGACCGGTGACTCGATGATCGAGGCCGCCATCGCCAACGGCGACTGGGTGGTCGTACGCCAGCAGCCCGTGGCCGACAACGGTGACGTGGTCGCGGCGATGATCGACGGTGAGGCCACCGTCAAGACCTTCAAGCGCAGGGACGGCCACGTCTGGCTGGTCCCGCACAACCCCAACTACGACCCGATCCCCGGTGACGAGGCCACCGTCCTGGGCAAGGTCGTGGCGGTTCTCCGCAAGCTCTGAACCATCCTCCCCCGCATCCGCGCGACACGCGGAGCGGCCACGCGACATCGAGACGAAGCACCGGCACAAGCGCGGACGCGTACGACATCGGCACGAGCGTGGACACGGACGCCGCCGATGCGAACGCGGACACGAACGCCGTTGATGCCAGCGTGGACATGTGGATGCGTGGATGCGAGGCGCGCCGCAGGAAGTACGGAACGTCGATGGGCCGGCATCCTCAAGGATGGCCGGCCCTCGCACGGGGGCCGGCG
>NZ_JBNCLF010000005.1:0-122548 GCF_049844535.1 Streptosporangium sp. DT93 | reverse complement strand
CGCCCCGCGGCCGCCCCCCCCCCCCCCCCCCCGCCCCCCCCCCCCCCGTTCTCCGGCCTCTCGGCCGACTCTCATCGGCTCTCCGCGACGCGCCGCCTCAGGGGCGGCCCCGGCCATTTTCGTCGGGTCCTGCGACGCGCCGCCTCAAAGGCGATCCCGACCCGCTTTGATCGGGTCTTGCGACGCGCCGCCTCAGGGGCGCCCCCGACCACTTTCGCCGGATCCTGCGACGCGCCGCCTCACGGACGATCCCGGCCGCTTTCGTGGAGTCCCGCGACGCCTCGTCTCAAGGGCGATCCCGGACGCGACCGCCCCACGGCCCCGGCGCGGTGCGCGAGCACCGCGCCGGGGCCGTGATCACGAGGTCAGGGAACGATGTTGACCAGCTTGGGCGCACGAACGATGATCTTGCGCGGTGCGCCGGACAGGAAGGACCTGACCTTCTCCGAGTTCAGGGCCAGCGCCTCCAGGTCGATCTCGGAGATCTCCGGGGAGACCTCCAGCCTGTCGCGCACCTTGCCCGCGACCTGGACGACGCAGGTGACGGAGTCCTGGACCAGCAGCGCCGGGTCGGCCACCGGCCAGCCCGCCAGGGCGACCGACCCGGTACGGCCCAGCCGCTCCCAGCCCTCCTCGGCCACGTACGGCGCGACCAGCGACAGCATGACCGCCAGGGCCTCGGCGGCCTCCCTGACCGCCGGGTCGGCGGCGCCCGGCCCGGAGTCGATGGCCTTGCGGGCCGCGCTGGTCAGCTCCATCAGCCGCGCCACCGCGACGTTGAAGCGGTGGGACTCGACCAGCCTGGTGACCTCGTCGACGGTGTGGTGGACCGTCCTGCGCAGGTCAACGTCCCCGGCCGTGACGTCGGCGCCCGGGGCGGAGGCCGCGCCCGCCTCGGCCATGACGCGGAACGCCCGGGCCAGGAACTTCTGCGACGCCGCCGCGGAGACGTCGGCCCAGTCGATGTCCTCCTCGGGAGGACCGGCGAACAGGACGGTCAGCCGGACCGCGTCGACACCGTAGGCGTCGATCTGCTGCCCCAGGTCGATGCCGTTGCCCAGCGACTTCGACATCGCCTTGCCCTGGTTGATGACCTGCCCCTGGTTCAGCAGGCGGGTGAACGGCTCGACGAAGTCGACCATGCCCATGTCGTGCAGGACCTTGGTGAAGAACCTGGAGTACAGCAGGTGCAGCACGGCGTGCTCCACGCCGCCGACGTACTGGTCGATCGGGCCCCACCGGCGCACGCCCTCGACGTCGAACGGGCCGTCCTCGTAGGAGGGGTTGACGTAGCGCAGGAAGTACCACGAGGAGTCGACGAAGGTGTCCATCGTGTCGGTGTCGCGCTTGGCCGCGCCGCCGCACTTGGGACAGGAGACGTTGACCCACTCCTCCGCCGAGGCCAGCGGGGAGACGCCCTTGGGTGCCAGGGCCTCGCCGCGCAGGTCCGGCAGGGTGACCGGCAGCTGCTCGTCGGGGACGGGGACCTCGCCGCAGTCACCGCAGTGGATGATCGGGATCGGGCAGCCCCAGAAGCGCTGGCGCGACAGCAGCCAGTCGCGCAGCCGGAAGTTGACCGTCGGGCGGCCGGTGCCGCGCTCGCCCAGCACCTCGACGATCTTCCGGATCGCGTCGGCCTTGGCCAGGCCGTCCAGCGGGCCGGAGTTGACCATGGCGCCGTCACCGGCGGTGGCGACACCGGTCTCGCCGGGGTCGGCCAGGCCGGTGTGCACGACCACGCGCACCGGCAGGCCGAAGGCCCGCGCGAAGTCCAGGTCGCGCTGGTCGTGCGCGGGGACGGCCATGATGGCGCCGTGGCCGTAGTCGGACAGTACGTAGTCGGCCGCCCAGACCGGCATGCGCTCGCCGCTGACCGGGTTGATCGCGTACCGGCCCAGGAAGACGCCGGTCTTCTCCTTGTCGGTGGACAGCCGGTCGATGTCCGACAGTTTCGACACGGCGGCCCGGTACGCCTCGAAGGCCTCGCGCCGGTCGTCGGTGACGATCTCCCCGGCCAGCGCCGCGTCCGGGGCGACCACGAAGAAGGTCGCCCCGTACAGGGTGTCGGGGCGGGTCGTGTAGACGGTGACCGGCTCGTCCCGGCCCTCGATCACGAAGTCGACGTCGGCGCCCTCGGAGCGGCCGATCCAGTTGCGCTGCATGGCCAGCACGCGCTCGGGCCAGTTGCCCTCCAGCTGGGCCATGTCGTCCAGCAGCCGGTCGGCGTAGTCAGTGATCTTGAAATACCACTGGGTCAGCTCGCGGCGGACGACCTCGGTCCCGCAGCGCTCGCACCTGCCGTCCTTGACCTGCTCGTTGGCCAGCACGGTCTGGTCCTTGGGGCACCAGTTGACCAGGCCGCCCTTACGGTAGGCCAGGCCGCGCTCGAAGAAGCGGACGAACAGCCACTGGGTCCATCTGTAGTACGTCTCGTCGCTGGTGTGCAGGCGGCTCGACCAGTCGAAGGAGATCGCGTAGCGCCTGTAGGAGCCGGCCTGGGTCTCGATGTTGGCGTAGGTCCACTCCGTCGGGTGCGCGTTGTTCTTGATCGCGGCGTTCTCGGCGGGCAGGCCGAAGGAGTCCCAGCCGACGGGGTGCAGCACGTTGTAGCCCCGCTGCACCCAGTAGCGGGAGACGACGTCGCCGATGGCGAACGCCTCGGCGTGCCCCATGTGCAGGTCGCCGGAGGGGTAGGAGAACATGTCGAGCATGTAGCGCCGTTCACGCGGGTCGGCGGGGTCGTCGGAGGCCCGGAAGGGGTCCAGCTCCTCCCACCGTCGCTGCCACTTGACCTGCAGGGCCTGCGGGTCGTAGTGCTGATCGTCGCTGTGCATGTCGGCTCGTTCGTTCACGTCAATCTTCCCTTGGGGTGTGTCCGCGTGGATGGCCCGGCCCGTCCGGCCCAATACAAAAACCCTCCGCTCACGCGGAGGGCGGCCGCATCGGCAGGGCGCTCAGGGACGGGACAGCCGATGCGGCCCGATAAGCAGGGTCGCGGCACGCATATGCCAAGACTATCGCAGCCCGCAAGGGATATCCGTGGCCCGCGCAAAGCCGGTCCGATGACGCCGAAGAGCGGGCGGCGAGCCGTACAGACCGGCAGAATGGGGTCTTCCGCCCTCCCCCGGGCGTGGCGAGACCCGATGGGCATGCGCCTGTTGTGACCTCGTATGTCCCTCGCGTTTACTCTTTCAACCGTGGCATATTCAGTAGAGCCGGGGGGCCAGGACCCGTTGGAGGTCGGCCTGCCCATGCAGGATCCGCCGACCGATCCCACCGGGCTCCAGTTCAGGGGGGCGTTCTCCGGTTTCCCTGCGAGCCCCCCCGTCTCACGTGAGACCATGCCCAATACGCCTAATTCGGGCACCCGTGCGGGAGGTAAGGAAAGCATGGCTTCGGAGCAGTCCAGCCAGTCCCACCTGCCCCCGGCACGGCCGGAGACGGCCGAGCCGGTGCCCTCGTGGGCGCAGGAATCCCTCGGGACCGGGCCTCGGCTGCCTCGCCCGCAGGACGAACCGCGGGGTGGCGAAGGCTCCTGGCAGACCTCTCCCGGCGGTGCCCCGGGCGGGGAGGGCGGCCGTCCTCCGGGTCCGCAGGACGGCGGCCGGGCGCAGACTCCCCGTCACGACGGGTGGGAGCAGGGCGGTGGCCCGGCGTGGCCCGCCGCGCAGGACGCGGCGCGGCAGGTCCCGGGCTCGCCGCGTGACAGCTGGGCCGACGCCTTCAGCCCGCAGGGCGACCGCCACGCGCGGACGGCGGACTCGTCCTCCCCGGGGGGCTGGGGACAGACCTCCGGTCCCTCCGACGGCCGGCCGCAGGACACGGCGGCTCCGTGGGGCGGCCAAGGACCTGCTCCCGCCACCCCGTACCAGGCCTCTTCCGGCGGCGTCGAGTCGCGCCACGCCTCTCCCGGCAACGGCGAGTTCTCCCCGGCCTCCGGCGCCTCCCCCGGCAACGGGTGGCCGCAGCCCACCTCCCGCGACGACGGCCCGTCACAGGGATCGGGCTCCCGGCCGTCGGACCCGCTCGGATCGGACCCGCTCGGGGCCCCCGGGGCGCCGAACCCGTGGCCGTCGAGCCCTCAGGCATCAGACCCGTTCGGGGCGAATCCCCCGGGCCAGGGGCCGCGCACGGACGGCGGGGACCGTCACCTCTCCTCGCCGAACAACGCGTGGCCGCCCTCAGGTTCCGCGCAGGACGGCTCCCCCGTCCACGCCCCCACCCCGGACCCTCGCGGTCAGGTCTCACCTCCGGCGCCCGGCCACGCCTCTCCTGGCCATGCCCTTCCGGGCGACAACGCCTGGGCACAGGCCACCACGCCCAACGGCCCCGGCTGGTCGCACACCTCGGGCCCGCGGTACGACGACCCGCTACGCGATTCCGGCCCGCGGTACGACGACCCGTCACGTGATTCCGGCCCGCGGTACGACGACCCGTCACGTGATTCCGGGCCACGGCACGACGGCCCGCAGCCCGGCGCCCCCTGGCCCGACAACCCGCAGCCCGGCGGTTCACAGCACGGCGGTCCCCGGCACGACGGCCCGCAGCACGGCGGCTGGGGGCAGGTGCCGGACGCCGGCAGGGACCCGGGGCGTCAGGCACCGGGCACCGCGGGCGAGACCTGGCAGGGCGGCGCGCCCTCGCATGACATCTCCGGCGGTACCGGATCGCGGCCCGCGGAGAACGGATGGCCGCCGGCACCTCCCGGCGAAGGCGCCTTCTGGCCACCGGCACCGCCGGCGGGCGGGGAGGCCTGGCCTCCCGTGCCCTCCCGGGAGAGCCCCGGCCTCGCCGACGCGCAGACCTCCACGTTCTCACTCCCCTGGACCGACCCCCCTGCGGGAGGCACCGCTCCCTCCCCGCACGGTGACGCTCCCCTCGGCGACGCGAGCCGCCCCCGCCCCGAGAACGGCGCGGGTACGGGCGCCGGGAACGGTACAGGTGCCGGGAACGGGATGGGCACCGGTACAGGTGCCGGGAACGGGATGGGCACCGGTACAGGTGCCGGAAACGGGATGGGCACCGGTTCGGGTGCCGGGAACGCTCGGCGTAGTTACGGCGTGCCGGACAACCCGGCCATGTGGGCCATGGCCGCCGCGAGCGCGGCGGCCGCCACCACGTCCTCTCCCGGCGAGGCTCCCGCCTTCCCGGGGAACGGCCCTGCCCAGCCGGGCCAGCCCGGACAGCCCGGACAGCCCGGCCAGTTCAACCAGCCCGGACAGCCCGGCCAGTTCAACCAGCCCGGTCAGACGGGTCAGCCGGGGTGGCCCGGACAGCCTGGCCAGGCCGGGCAGCCGGGTCACGCCGGGCAGCCGGGCCAGGCCGGACAGCATCTGAGTCGTGACCCCTCCGACCCGAACAGGCCGTTCGTCACCGCCGGTCAGATCAGCGGCCCCAAGACGCCCCCGCCGGAGCGCCAGCAGCAGTTGTGGAACACCGTCTTCGGCGAGAACTACCAGGCCATCGAGGACGGCGAGGAGGGCGAGGACCAGGGCAGACCGGTCTGGATCTTCGCGTTGGCCGGCTCCGTGGCCATCGCCCTGATCGGCGCGGTGCTTTGGGCCTTCCTGGCCGGGCCGCTCTCGTCGGCCGAGGAGAGCGTCACCGCCGACCCCAATCCCTCGGCGGCCGCCACCAAGAAGGCCAAGCCCCCGGCGATCGGCCGCCTGCCGCGCTTCTCCGGCACGCCCTCACCGGTGGAGGGCGTGCTCACCGACCAGCCGGCCGGGATCACGCTGGCCAAGCTCGGTGCTCCGTGGCGGCAGGACCAGCGGCCGAGCGTGCCGACCGCCTACGGCTTCACGACCCGCCAGTACCTTCCGGCGGGTACGGACTCCACCGGCAAGGCCCAGTTCGCACAGCTCATGTCGGGCCCGCTCTCGCAGCGCCTCAAGAGCAGGTACACCTCGCCGGACAAGCTCTCGCCGGTCCTCAACGCGGTGGCCTCCGTCGGCCGCAAGAGGTTCTTCCCCGAGGGCAACACCGCCCGCAAGACCGCCCAGCAGACCCTCAAGGTGAACGGCATGTCCGGCCAGCTCTCGGCGTACGAGATCACCTCCGGTGACGCGACGACGACGATGGTCGTGGCGGCCGTGAACACCGGCGCGGAGCTGCCCGCGATCGTCTACATGTCGGTGCCGGACAGCGAGAAGGAACTGCTTCCCGACATCAACACCGTCTTCAAGTCGATCCGCGCCGTGGGGTGAGTGACGCGTCGGTGTCCCGTCGGCTCGCGAGGCCGACGGGACCCGCCGGACGGCGTGGCGCGAAGAACCCGGACGGCGAGGCGAGGAGCCCGCGGAGAACGGTGCGCCGAAGAGGCCGATGAGGTGGAGGGTTCCCGGTCTGCCGGCACACCCCCACCGGCGCCGGAGATCCTGGGACCGGTCCGTTCAGAGGGACCCGGCCGTTCAGAAGGACCCGGCCCGTTCAAGGGGACGAAAAGGCTCGAAGACCGGCCCGTTCGGGGAACGGACCGGTCTTCCGGGGCCGTGGGCTCAGAAGGTGCACTCCAGGTGCTTGATGCCGTTGATGAAGCTGGAGCGGAGCCGGTCGGGCTCGCCGACCGAGCGGATCTGGGGCAGGCGGGTGAACAGCTCGCGGAACATCACGGTGATCTCCCGCCGGGCCAGGTGCGCACCCAGGCAGAAGTGCGGGCCCGGCCCTCCGAAGCCGACGTGCGGGCCCTCGGTGCGGCGGATGTCGAAGCCGTGGGGATCGGTGAAGACGTTCTCGTCGCGGTTGGCGGCCCAGTAGTAGAGCAGCACCTTCTCGCCCTCGCGGTACAGGTGGCCGTTCATCTCGTGGTCGCGGGTGAGGCTCCGGCGCATCCAGGCCACCGGCGAGGCGAGACGGACGATCTCCTCGACGGCTCCCGGCAGGCGCCCGTCGAAGTCCTCCAGCAGCAGGGCCCGCTGGTCGGGGTTCTCGGTGAACATGTGCAGGCCGTGCGAGATGGCGTTGCGGGTGGTCTCGTTGCCCGCCACCACCAGCAGGATGAAGAACGACCCCAGCTCCTGCAACGTCAGCTTCTCGCCGTCGATGTTGGCGCTGGTCAGGGCCGTGGTGAGGTTGTCGCCGCCCTCGGCGGCCAGCGAGATGACCAGCTCGCGGAGCCGTTCGCCGGCACCGAGGAGGAGCTCGGCCGCGCGGCTGACGTCGGCGATGAACTCCGGGTCGCCACCCGACAGGATGATGCTGGTGGCGTCGAAGACGGCCTGGTAGTGCTCGGGGCCGATGCCCATCATGTCGCAGATGATCTTCAAGGGAAGCTTGGCGGCCACCTCGGTCACGAAGTCGCAGCCGGGACCGGTGGCGATCAGCTCGTCCACGGTCCGCACGGCCGTGGCCTCGACGTCGGCCTCGAACTGCTTGATCATCTTCGGGGTGAACGCCCGCGAGACGATCCGGCGGAGCCGGGCGTGCCGGGGGTCGTCCATGTTGATCATCGAGCCGAAGTACTCGCTGAAGTCGGGACCGAGGTCCTGGATGGACGTCGCCCCGCGCTCCGAGGAGAAGATGTCGGGATGGCGGCTGGCCTCGACGATGTCGGCGTGCCGCACCAGGGCGTAGTAGCCCGGGCCTCGCGGGGCGAAGGGGATCTCGGGCTCGGCGAACAGGATCGGACCGGGCTGGGCGCGGAGCACCGCGAAGGCGGCCTCCCGATCGGCCATCGGACGCTCCCAGAAGGCGATGTCCGACAGGTCGATGTCCGCGAGTGCAACCGTCACGCCAGCCTCCACTAGAACCACATTCTGTTCAATGGATCCTGCCACAGTATCCTCAGCTCAGCCAGTCCAGGACGAGGTCGTTCACCTCCCGGGGCCGCTCCAGGTGGGGGAAGTGCCCGGCCTCGGCGACGTGCTCCACCCTGGAGCCCGGCGGGAGGAAGGCCGCGGCCCTCTCGGTCAGGCCGATTCCCAGGGCGCCGTCGCGCGTCCCGTGCAGGTAGAGGATCGGCACCTGTCCCCCGGTCGCGGCCTGCTCGGCGGCGTAACGGCCGGTGGGGGGTACGGAGCCGAGCATCGCGCGGTAGTAGCCGATCGCGGCGGCGAGGTTGGCCGGGTCGCCCAGGCTGCGCCGTACCAGGGCGACGTCCTCGGTCGCGTCGTACCCGGGCGCCCAGTCGCGCCACAGCCCCTCGATGAACCCGTCCCGCGACGCGGCGGCCTCGGCCGCCCAGGTCTGGAAGAGGAAGATGTAGAAGGACCGCTTGAGCTGGTCGTAGTCGAGGAAGACGTCCGACATCGCCGCCGTGGGCGGCACCGCCATGGCGACCGCCCTGCGCCAGCGTTCGGGGGCGAAGGCGGTGGCGCCGTAGACGGGGAAGGCGCCCCAGTCGTGGCCGATGAGCACGGCGTCGCCGTCGCCGCCGAGCGCCTCGTGCAGCGCGCAGGCGTCGGCGATCAGCGCGCCGCCCTCGTAGGCGCCGTCGGCGGGGATCGCGGTGGGCGCGTAGCCGCGCATGAACGGCGCGACGGCCCGGTATCCGCGTCCGGCGAGCTCGGGCAGCAGGTGCCGCCAGGTGTGGGCGGTGTCGGGGAACCCGTGCAGGCACAGCGCGAGCGGCCCCTCGCCCTGCGCCAGGTAGGTGAACTCGACGCCGTTGGCGGTGACGGTGCTGGTGTCCATGGGAGAAAACCTAACACCCGCTTGGTAAGCGGCGCCCGGCCCCCGCGCGAGGTCAGGCGCCGTACGGCAGATGCTTGACGCCGTTGATGAAGTTGGACAGCAGGGGGTCGGGCTCGCCCGTCGAGCGGATCCGGGGCATGCGGGTGAACAGCTCGCGGAACATCACGGTGATCTCCCGCCGGGCCAGGTGCGCGCCCAGGCAGTAGTGGGGCCCCGGGCCGCCGAACCCCACGTGCGGGTTGGGGTGGCGGGTGATGTCGAAGACGTCGGGATCGGTGAAGACGGCCTCGTCACGGTTGGCGGAGTTGTAGAAGAGCAGGACCTTGTCGCCCTCGCGGTAGTGCTGCCCGCCCATCTCGTGGTCGCGGGTGAGCGTACGGCGGAACTGGATGACCGGGGTGGAGTGGCGGACGATCTCCTCGACCGCGCCGGGGATGTACCTCTCGAAGTCACCGGTGAGCAGCTCGCGCTGTCCGGGGTTGCCGGTGAGCAGGGTGAGCCCGTGCGCGATGGCGTTGCGGGTCGTCTCGCTCCCGGCGACCACGAGCAGGATGAAGAACGAGCCGAGCTCCTGCGGGGTGAGGTGCTCGTCGCCGTTCACCAGCGTGCCGACCAGGTCGCCGTTGGAGGCGCCCCGGCGCTCGCGGCCGAGCCGGATCGCCAGCCGGCTCAGCTCGCGCCCGGCGGCCAGCAGCGCGACCAGGCCGCGGGCCACGTTCCAGCGGTTCAGGGTGGGCTCGATCCCGGTGTACTCGGCGTCGGCGTTGCCCAGGATGACGTTGGTGGCGCGCAGCACCCGGGGGTGGAGCTCCGGCGGGACGCCCATCATGTCGCAGATGACCTGGACCGGCAGCCGGGCGGCGATCTGGGTGACGAAGTCGCCCGGTCCCTCGGCGATCGCCTCGTCCACGATGCGGGTGGCCGCCCGCTGGAGGTCCTCCTCCATCTTCGCCAGCACCCTGGGCGTGAACGCCCGGGAGACGATGCGCCGGAGCCTGGCGTGCCGGGGATCGTCCATGTTGATCATCGAGCCGAAGTACACGGCGAGCCAGCGGGGCATGTCGACGATGCTGTTGGCGGTCGGCTCGCTGCTGAACAGGCCGGCGTTCCTGCTCGCCTCCGAGACGTCGGCGTGCCGCACCAGCGCGTAGTAGCCGGGCCCGTGCCCGACGAAGGGGATCCTGTTCTCCCGGGTGAACACCGGGCGGTCGAGGGCGCGGAGCCGCCGGAAGGTCTCCACGCGCTCCCGCTGGGGCCGCGCCCAGAACGAGATCTCCGACAGGTCGATGTCCGTCGCGTCCACGGTCATGGCCTCAGATTCGTGCAAGTGACCACTTACGTCAAGGGATGCGGGCATCCCTTCGGCGTCTCGCCGGGGGCCCCGGCGGCGAGGGTGACGGCCGGCGGGAGCCCTCCGGGTCGCCTGACGGAGAGGACCCCGGCGGAGGGTGACGGCCGCGGTCCGGGAGCGGCGACGGACCCCGCCGGTCAGGCCGGGCCGGTGCGCGCCGCGATGAGGTCGGCCGCCCTCTCGGCGATCATGACGGTGGGCGCGTGGGTGTGCCCCCGGTTGATGAACGGCATCACCGACGCGTCCACCACCCGCAGGCCGGCGATCCCCCGGACCCGCAGGCAGGGGTCCACCACCGAGCCGGGGTCCTCCCCCATCCGGCAGGTGCCGACCGGGTGGTACAGGGTCTCGCTCCGCTCGCGGATCCAGCGGGCCAGCTCCTCCTCGGTCCTCGCACCCCAGTAGGGGGCCATCGGCGGCCCGGCGAGCGGGCGGAGCGCCTCGGTGGCGAACAGCTCCCCGGCCCTGCGCAGCCCGGCCACCTGCCGCCGCAGGTCCGCCTCGGCCGTGAGGTAGCGGGGGTCGATCACGACGTCGCGGCCGTCCAGCGAGACCCGGCCCCGGCTCTCGGGCCGGAGCAGGATCGAGGCGATGGTCAGGCCGTGACCGGCGGGCGGGGTGAGGCCGTGGTCGATGAAGGGGCCGGGGGCGAAGATCAGCTCGATGTCGGGGGCGGGCTCGGCCGGTGAGGTGCGGACGAACGCCACGGCCTCGCCGACGTTGGAGGTGAGCATGCCCCGGCGGCCGACCAGGAAGCGGATCAGGTTGCCGGTCGTCTCGGCGCCGGCGAGCGTGATCGGCTCGGGGCAGTGCAGGAAGACGCCCGAGGCGAGGTGGTCCTGGAGGCCGGAGCCGACCTCCGGCAGCTCGTGGACCGGCTCGACGCCCGCGGCCAGCAGCTCGTCGGCGGGGCCGACACCGGAGAGCATGAGCAGGTGCGGGGAGCCGATCGCGCCGGCCGAGAGCAGCACCTCCCGCCGTGCCCGCACCACCGTGACGGCACCGGCGTCCCCGCCCCCGCCCCCTGCGCGGGCACCCCGGCGTCCGCGGCGGCCCTCGTCCCGGCCGCCGGCGTACTCCACGCCGACGGCGCGGCCGTCCTCGACGAGCACCCGGCGCACGTGCGAGGAGGTCAGCACGGTGAGGTTGGGCCGTCCGGCCGCGGGCGCGAGGTAGGCGTCGGCCGAGCTGCACCGGCGGCCCCGGTGCTGGGTGACCGGCGTCGGCGAGCACCCCTCGTTGGAGGGCCCGTTGAGCTCGTCCAGCCGGCCGATGCCCACCTCCTCGCAGGCGCGCAGGAAGAGCGCGGTGGCCGGGTTCGGGGAACGCAGCTCCGAGACGTGGACCGGGCCGTCCGTGCCGTACACGTCACCGCGGTTGGATCCCGAGCGCCGCTCGGCCCTGCGGAAGTACGGCAGGACCTCCTCGTAGGACCAGCCGGGCACGCCCCAGCCGTCGTAGTCGGCGCGGTGCCCGCGCACCCACATCTGCGCGTTCATCGAGGAGGAGCCGCCGAGCATCCGGCCGCGCGGCCAGTAGAGCTCCCGGCCCGACAGGCCGGCCTGCGGGGCGGTGGTGAAGTTCCAGTCGTGCTCGGTCTTGAACAGCCTGGCGAACCCGGCCGGCATCCGCACCGCGAGCATCCGGTCGGACCCGCCCGCCTCGATCAGGGCGACCGTCGTGCCGGGGTCCTCGGACAGGCGCGCGGCCAGCACGCACCCCGCCGATCCCGCGCCCACGATGACGTAGTCGTACTCCACGCTCACTGACCCCTCCTCGCCCAGACGGTCAGCTCGCCTCCCCGTAAGCGGGCTCTCATCTGCATACTCTCTCCCGGTTTGCCCGTCAATTTGTGACCGCCATTACCTACCGGCCGGTATCTCCGGCTGCGAGGATGAGCGGGTCGGAGCTGCTCGGAGGAGGAACGCACCATGCTCAACCTGTCGATCGTGCTGGAGGACAGCGCCAGGGAGACCCCGGACCGCACCGCGCTGGTCTTCGGCGACCTGAGGCTGCCGTACTCCTTTGTCGACACGATCGCGAACCAGGTCGCCAACCTGCTGGTCTCCCGGGGCATCGGCCGCGGCGACAAGGTCGCGCTGGCCTGCCCCAACCTGCCCTACTTCCCGTTCGTCTACTACGGGATCCTCAAGGCCGGCGCCACGGTCGTGCCGCTCAACGTGCTGCTGCAGACCAGGGAGATCGCCTACCACCTGGAGGACTCCCAGGCCAAGGCGCTGTTCTGCTTCGAGGGCACCCCCGAGCTGCCGCTGGGCGAGCGGGGCAGGGCGGGCTTCGAGGCCTCCTCCGCCGAGCACTTCTTCGTGCTGCCCGCCGCCGCCCTCGCCACCGAGTCCGAGCACGGGGAGACGATCTGGGCGGCGCTGGACGGCGTGCCGGGCACGTTCGAGACCGTGCAGACCGCGCCCGAGGACACCGCGGTGATCCTCTACACCAGCGGCACCACGGGCCAGCCCAAGGGCGCCGAGCTGAGCCACCAGAACATGCTGCTCAACGCCATGGTCTCGGACGAGATGTTCCCCCGCACCGAGGGCGGCGACGCCTACCTCGCGGTGCTGCCGCTCTTCCACTCCTTCGGGCAGACCGTCGTCATGAACGCCGGGTTCCGGCGGCGGGCGACCATCGTGCTGATGCCGCGCTTCGAGCCGGGCCCGGCGCTGGAGCTCATGCGCGCCGAGAACGTCACGCTGTTCGCGGGCGTGCCGACCATGTACTGGGCGATGCTGACGAAGATCCACGCGGACGGGGACGCGGTGCCGACCACGCTGAGGATCGCGGTGGCCGGCGGCGCCTCCTCCCCGGTCGAGGTGCTGCGGGACTTCGAGAAGACCTTCGGGGTCGGCATCTACGAGGGGTACGGCCTGTCGGAGACCTCCCCGGTGGCCAGCTTCAACCAGGTGGGCAGGACCAGCAAGCCCGGTACGGTCGGCACGCCGATCTGGGGCGTGGAGATGCGCCTGATCGACGGCGACTGGAAGACGGTCGAGGGCGAGGGCCCCGGGGAGATCGCGATCCGCGGCCACAACGTGATGAAGGGCTACCACAACCGGCCCGAGGCGACCGCCGAGGTCATGCGGGACGGCTGGTTCCGCACCGGTGACATCGCCACCCGCGACGCCGACGGCTACTACTCCATCATCGACCGCGCCAAGGACATGATCATCCGGGGTGGCTTCAACGTCTACCCGCGCGAGCTCGAGGAGGTGCTGATCACCCACCCGGAGGTCTCGCTCGCGGCGGTGGTCGGCGTCACCCACGACTCGCACGGCGAGGAGGTCAAGGCGTACGTCATCCGCACCCCCGGCGCGACGGTCACCGAGGAGGAGCTGATCGCCTGGGCCAGGGAGAACATGGCGGCGTACAAGTATCCGCGGATCGTCGAGTTCAGGGACGCCCTGCCGATGACCGCGACCGGCAAGATCCTCAAGCGCGAGCTGCGCTGACGGCGATCCCGCCGCCCGGCCGGGTCCCGAGGAACCGGCCGGTCCCGGACCGGCCGGGTCCCGGTCCTGAGCCCGGCTCGTGAACAACCGGGCTCAGGACCGAACGAGCTCAGGCACGAAAGGGCCGGGGCCCGGCCAGGGCTAGGGCCAGTCGCGGGAGGGGCGGAGCGGCATGCCGGCCGTGCCGTCGGCGTTGAGCCTCACCCCGAGGATCTGGTGGAGCTGGATCTTGTTGCGTTCGAAGCCGACCACGCAGGCCGCCATGTAGAGGCGCCAGACCCGCGCCGTCCCCTCCCCGACCTCACGGACCGCCTCGTCCCAGTGGTCGTCGAGGTTGGCGCACCAGTAGCGGAGGGTCTGCGCGTAGTGCTCGCGGAGGTTCTCCTCGTGGCGGATCTCGAAACCGGTGTCCTCGATCTGGCGGGCCAGGTAGCCGACCGACTCCAGCTCCCCGTCGGGGAAGACGTAGCGGTTGATGAAGCCGCCGGCGTTGATGGTCGGCTCCGTGCCCGTCGGACGGGTGATGCAGTGGTTGAGCAGCCGCCCGCCCGGGACGAGCTTGCCGTACAGGAAGCGGACGTAGAAGGGGAGCTGGTCCTTGCCGATGTGCTCGGTCAGGCCGATCGAGCTGACCGCGTCGAAGCCCGTCTCCGGCACGTCGCGGTAGTCCATGTGACGGACCTCGGCGAGCTCGCCGAGCCCGGCCTCGGCGATGGCCTTCTGCGCCCACTCGGCCTGCTGGCGCGAGAGCGTGACGCCCAGCGCCTTCACGCCGTACTCGCGGGCGGCGTGGATCACCATGCCGCCCCAGCCGCAGCCCACGTCCAGCAGCCTCATCCCGGGCCTGAGGCCGAGCTTGCGGGCGACGAGGTCGAACTTGGCGAACTGCGCCTCCTCCAGCGTGGTCTCCTGCTCGGCGAAGACCGCGCAGGTGTAGGCCATGGAGGGGCCCAGCACCCACGAGTAGAACCTGTTGGAGACGTCGTAGTGGTGGTGGATCGCCTCGGCGTCGCGGCGCTTGGCGTGCCTGCTGCCCATCCGGGCCAGCACGCTGCTGCGCACCTCCTGCGGGGGAGGCGGCATCCGCGTGAGCAGCGGGCGCATGCCCAGTGCCCGGATGGCGGCGAGTTTCTCCTTGGCCGGGATGTCGTTGACGGTGAGCGCCCACATCCGCGACAGCAGCGTGTACATGTCGCCGTGGACGTCGAGGTGCCCGGAGACGTAGGCCCTGGCCAGGCCCAGCTCTCCCGGCGCCTGCGCCAGGTAGGCGACGGCCGCCGGGGTCTTCACCTCGACGGTGACGTCGGCCCCGTCCGGACCGGCCTTGCTTCCGTCGTAGGCGATGAAGCGTACGTCCGCCTCCGGGCCCATGACCTTTTCGAAGATCTCTGCGAGCAACACAGAATCAACCTCTCCTAACGCCCCCGAACACACTTGTCGTAGAGATCGAGCAACCGGCCACCCCCGTCGTATGCCCGCTTGATCGGCCAGTAGGCGGTTCCGTTGTAGAACCGCCAGAACTCATCCTCCGGATAGTAAGAGGTTGAGTACAGCGATTTATGCCCCTCCAGCTCGTGGACCCGGTTCTCGATGAGACGGTTGTGGTAGCCGTCGAACCGCCCCCGGGGCAGCGGGACCGTTCCCCAGAAGCCGAAGTTGACGTACAGCCGCCCCTCCTGGAGCGGGTAGAGCGGCCACTCGCCGGTGGAGCGCAGCGGGCACATCCACACCGGCGTCATGCCGACCTTGTCGTGGAAGAACTCCAGGAACTCGGCGCCGCGCTCGACGGGCACCTCGATGTCCTGGATGACCGACTCCTGCACCGGCAGGCCGCGCCAGCGGTCCACCCGGGCGATCACGCCGTACCTGCGGTCGAGGCCGACGAGCCTGCGGTAGACGTCCGAGCGCATCCACGTGCGCGGCATCAGGGAGCGCACCAGCGCGCTCTGCACGCCGAAGGCGCGCGAGCACCAGAACCAGTCGGTGTCCCAGCGCCACAGGTAGTCGCGGACGGTCAGCCAGTCGCGGGTCCTGGTCTGGATCGACCGGTAGTAGATGCGCATCCCGGTGTAGTCCGACAGGTACGGCGCGCGCTCGGCGAAGCGCCCCACGGTCACGTACAGCTCGCCGGGGCCGAAGAACGTGCCGTCCACGAAGTCGACGCGCTCGCCCTCGTACTCGCCGCTCTCGCAGATGTCGCGCATCGCGAGCATGCACTTGTCGGCGTCGCCGAACGGGATGTGGGTCAGCCTGACGTAGGGGTCGACGGGCTTGAGCCTGATCCGGATGCGGAGCGCGTAGCCGAGCGTGCCGTAGGAGTTGGGGAAGGCCCGGAACAGGTCGCGGTGCTCGTTGTCGTCACGGGCCACCACGATCCGTCCGTCGCCGGTGAGGATCTCCAGCTCCTCCACGGACTCGTGCGGCAGCCCGTCCCTGAAGCTGGTGGACTCGATGCCGAGCCCGGTCACCGCCCCGCCCAGCGTGATGGTCTTCAGCTGCGGCACCACGTACGGCATGAGCCCGTGGGCGAGCGTCGCGTCCACCAGGTGCTCGTAGGTCGTCATCCCCTGGACCTCGGCGGTCATCGTCTCGGGATCGACCTCGATGACCTGGTCCAGATCCCTGGCCGAGAGCGCCGAGAGCTTCGCCGCCCGGGCGCCGTCCCTGAAGCGGAACAGGTTCGTGGTGGCCTTGGAGAGCCGCGGCACCGCGCCGTCAGGGATGGCGGCGTAGGACTCCCTGATCTGCTCCACCGCTTGCCGGTGCGCCGACATCGCCGTCATCCGTCGCACGGTGATCACCCCCACTGACCGTCGTTGGAAAGATCGCCCCTAGGCACGTTATATCTCGGATCTCTCCGGAGCCAGGCGGGGCGCGTTAAACGCGGGAAAACTCTACGAGAGCGCCGAACGGGACCTGCGGCCGACCACCGGATCGGCCCCGTTCACCACGTTGACCACCGGGCGGCCGTCGAGCGCCGCCTCCAGGTTGTCCAGCACGCACCGGATCAGGCGTCCGGTGGACTGCGGGGTGACCCCGGCCACGTGCGGGGAGAGCAGCACCCGGGGGCTGCTGCGCAGCGGGTCGCCGGGCGGCAGCGGCTCGGTGTCGAACACGTCGAGCGCGGCGCCGCCCAGGTGCCCGGACTCCAGGGCCGCCACGAGGGCCGCGGAGTCCACCACCTGCCCGCGCGCCGCGTTGACCAGCAGGGAGCCGGCGGGCATCGCCGAGGGGTCGATCATCCCCCGGGTCTCCTCGGTGAGCGGGACGACCACGACGAGCACCCGGGAGCCGGCCACCAGCTCGCCGATCTCCCGGTAGGTGTAGGGCACCTCGCGCGGCGTGCGGGTCCAGTAGGAGACCTCGCACCCGTGGGCGGCGAACATCCGCGCGGCCGCCTCGCCGATCGGGCCGAACCCGACGACGCCGACGGCCGAGCCGTACAGCTCGGCGGGCCCGAGGTCCAGCTGCGGCCAGTGGCCGGCGCGGACCGCGGCGTCGGCCTCCGGCAGCCGCCGCGACAGCGCGAGGGCGGCCGCGAGGCACCATTCGGCCACGCCGATCGCGCTCACCCCTGCGGTGTTGGCCAGCGGCACGCCGGCCGCGGCGAGCGCGGCGAGGTCGTGGCCGTCCACGCCGACGGAGGGCTGCTGCACGAACGCCAGGTCGGGCGCGGCCCGGACGGCCTCGGCGTCCAGGGTGAGGCCGCCGCTCCAGTCGCCGACCACGATCTCGGCCGGGCCGAGGGCCGCCAGCAGCGACCGGCGGTCGCGGGCGGCCGGGACCGATACCTCGACCCGGTCGCCCAGGGATCCGAGCAGGTTGCGCACCGCCGCCTCGGGGAGGGGCGGCAGCGCGAGCACCTTCCAGGTCATGTCACTCGCCTCCGCGGGGGTGGAAACCGGAGAACACCCGGTTCATCAGGGGACGCTGAGCATCCCACTCCCCGTCGTGGACGGTCCAGGCCAGCACCATGACCGTGTCGCCGACCTCGATGAACCGCCGCAGCTCGTGGTAGGTCACGCCGGGCGCGGCCCAGGGGATCCCGCCGTTCTCCTTCGCGGTCCAGGTGAACTCCCACTCCAGCGCGGCGCCGTAGGACGAGGGGACCCTGCGCAGGTCCTCGGAGTGGAACTCGCTCTGCAGGGCGGCGCTCTCCCTGACGGTCCGCTGGAGCGCGTCCAGGCCGTCGAAGGACTGCTCCATCGGCTCCACCGCCAGGTGGGCGCGCCCGTCGCGGCGCAGCCACTGGGTGTAGCCCGTCTCGTTGGTCAGCTCGCCCCTCCAGCCGGCGGGGTAGGTGATGGACCAGTTCTCCGGGGGCCGGGCACGCCAGGTGCGCAGCTCCTGGGCAGGCGCCGCCGTCGGAGTGGGGGTCGGTGTGGGGGTCGGCGTGGGGGTGGGGGTCGGGGTGGGTGAGGCGGTGCTCCTGGCCGGCTCGGGTTCCGCCGTCGAGGCGGCGGGCCCGGAGCGCGCCACGTTCCGCTGGTCGGGCTGGGACATCGCGACGGCGGCCACGGCGCCGCCGGCCGCCAGCACCAGCACCGACGCCACGATCAGCGGGACCCGCCCGCCGCGCCGCCGCCGGCGCCGGCCGGCCACCGCGAGGTCCCCGCCCTCGCCTCCGTCCCGCGCGACCGCCCGGCGCGACGTCCCCGTGGTGCGGTGGGCCGCGCTCTCCCCGGTACGGCGTGAGGCGGTCTGCCGGTCCTGGCGAATCGCGTTCTCGCCGGTGCGGCGGATCGCGGCCGACGGGTCGCTGAGGACCTCCGCCAGCAGCGCGTCGGCCTGCTGCGCGCTCAGCCGGTGGGCGGGCTCGCGCTGGAGCATGCCGGTGAGCACCGCGCGCATCTCCGGCGGGACCCTGGTGAGGTCGGGCTCCTCGCTGATGAGCGCGCCGAGCGTGGCGATGGCGTCGCGGCGCTCGAAGGGGGCCTGGCCGACCAGGGCCGCGTACAGGGTGGCGCCGAGCGCCCACAGGTCCGACCAGGGGCCCGCGTCGGCGCCGGTGGCGCGTTCGGGCGGCAGGAAGCTCGGCGAGCCCGTCACCATGCCGGTCTGGGTCAGCGAGGTGTCGCCCTCGATGGTGGCGATGCCGAAGTCGGACAGGACGGCGCGGCCGTCGGGCTCCAGCAGGATGTTGCTGGGCTTGACGTCGCGGTGCAGGATGCCGGCCTCGTGGGCGGCGCGCAGGGCCGAGAGCACCTGGCGGCCGATGTCGGCGACCAGGTGCACCGGCAGCCGCCCGACCTCGTCCAGCCCGCGGGCCCTGACCAGCTCCATGATGATCCAGGGACGGCCGTCCTGCTCGGCCACGTCGTAGATCGCCACGATGCCGCGGTGGTTGAGCCGGGCCGCCGTCCTGGCCTCGCGGGAGGTGCGGGCGAGCTGGACGCTGTGCTCGGCCGGTGAGAGGTGAGGTGGCAGCAGGACCTCCTTGACGGCCACCGCGCGGTTGAGGAGGGTGTCGTAGCCTTCCCACACGACCCCCATCCCGCCCCGGCCGAGCTCTCGCAGCAGTCGATAGCGCCCAGCGACCACCCGTTCACTGTGCGGATACGTCATCGCAAAACCCCTAGGTCCCGTTCGGAGAGGGCGCAAGTTTCCCATACGCGCGCGGGCGCCACGCGGCTCCTGGCGATGTGTCTTGCCACGGAAAGCCGAATGTTGTTCTACTTGGGCGGGACGGGTCGCCAAGTTCTTTACCAAGCGTTTGCTTGTGTGAGCCGTGCCGGACTAGAGTCGATGTCGCAGCCGAGGAGAATGTCGATGGAGCGCGTGACCAGAAAGGGCCCGCTGGCCGGAGTCCGCGTGCTCGAACTGGCGGGACTGGCCCCCGGCCCGTTCGCCGGGATGATGCTGGCCGACCACGGCGCCGAGGTGCTGCGCGTCGAGCGGGCGAGCACGGTCGCCAAGGCCGGGGACCGTCCGCGCGCCGACGTGATGGACCGCGGCAAGCGGACCGTCGGCGTGGACCTGAAGTCCCCCGAGGGCGTGGCCGCCTTCAAGGAGCTGGCCCGGCACGCCGACGTGGTCGTCGAGGTGTTCCGCCCCGGGGTCGCCGAGCGCCTCGGCATCGGCCCGGCCGACCTGCACGCGGTCAATCCGCGCCTGATCTACGGGCGGATGACCGGCTGGGGCCAGGACGGCCCGCTCGCGGCGACCGCCGGGCACGACATCGACTACATCGCCGTCTCCGGCGTGCTGTCGATGCTGGGCCGCGCGGGTGAGCGGCCCACGCCGCCGATCAACATCCTCGGCGACTTCGCCGGGGGCGGCCTCATGCTCGCCTACGGCGTGCTGCTCGCGCTGATCGAGCGGGAGCGGACCGGCGAGGGCCGGGTGATCGACGCGGCGATGGTGGACGGCGCGGCGACGCTGTTCGCGATGTTCTACCACGGCGTGCAGAGCGGCTTCTGGGGCCCCCGCGGCACCAACCTGCTCGACACGGGCGCGCCGATGTACGACACCTACGAGACCGCGGACGGCGGGTACCTGGCCGTCGGCTCGCTGGAGCCGCAGTTCTGGGCGGAGATGCTCGCGCGGATGGGACTGTCCGCCGCCGAGCTGCCCGACCGCGAGGACCGGTCGCGGTGGCCGGAGCTGCGCGAGCGGCTGGCCGAGGAGTTCAGGTCCAGGACCCGCGCCGAGTGGGAGGCGGTGTTCGACGGCTCGGACGCGTGCGTCTCCCCGGTGCTGGAGATGGGCGAGGCCGCCGACCACCCGCACAACAAGGCCAGGGGCGCGTTCGTCGAGGTCGGCGGGGTACGGCAGCCCGCTCCCGCGCCGCGCCTGCTGGGCGTGGACGAGCAGGACCTCTCCCCCGCGACCCGGCTGGCGGACCTGACCTCCTGGGGTCTGCCGGAGGAGACCGCGGCGCGGCTGCGCGAGGCGGGGGTGCTGGCGTGACGGGCGCGCACGACCCGGACGGCCCTCGGAGCACGGAGGACACACAGGGCGGTCAGGGCGGTCAGGGCGGTCAGGGCGGTCAGGGCGGTCAGGGCGGTCAGGGTGCTGAACGCACAAGGGACACGGAGGGCACGGAACGCATGGAAGGCACGGCGGGCGCGACGAACACGACGGGAGCGGCGGGAATGGCGGGTGTGACGAACGGCGCGGCGACGGGAGCGGCGGGGATGGACGTCTTCGAGGCCCTCTACACGACCAGGGCGATGCGCAGGGTCAAGCCGGACCCGATCCCCGAGGAGGTCCAGCGCAGCATCCTGGACGCCGCGGTCCGCGCGCCCAGCGGCGGCAACGTGCAGAGCTGGCGCTTCCTGCTCGTCGACGACCCCGGCGTGAAGGAGCGGCTCGGCCCGCTCTACCGCGACGCGCTCGGCAAGCTCTTCGAGGGCCACTACCGGCCGATGCGCGAGAAGGCCGAGGCCGAGGGCGACACCCGCACGCTCAGCGTGCTGAACTCGGCCAAGCACCTGGCCGACCACTTCGAGAACTACCCGCTGCTGCTGTTCGCGTTCGTCCGCAACGACCCGTCCGGCGGCTCCATCTTCCCCTCGGTGTGGAGCGCGCAGCTGGCCGCGCGCGCCCACGGCGTGGGCAGCGCGCTGACCAGCGTGCTCGGCATCTTCCACGCCGAGGAGACCCTGCGGGTGCTCGGCGTTCCCGAGGACAAGGGCTGGACGATGGCCTGCGCGGTCACCTTCGGCTACCCGACCGGACGCTGGGGCGTCGCGCCCCGCCGTCCCGCGCACGAGGTGAGCTACCGCAACCAATGGGGCCAGGACGTGGGCTTCGAGGTCCCCGAACCGCTGTGGAGGCCGGAGGGCTGAGCCGGCGCCGCGGGGCCGCACGTCCTGCGGCCCCGCGCGGGCCCCGCGCGGTGACGGGAGAACGGCGACGGGAGGACGCGACAGGGACGACGAGAGCACGGCGACGAGAGACGGCAGAACGACTCTCGCCCGGACGCGTCGGCGCGACCGGTCGGGCGGCTCGGTGCGATCACCCCGATGTTCCGGAGCTGACCATGCATGATCACGTCCAACGTCCGACGGACGCCCCGTTCTCCGAGATGGACCGGGAGGTCGGGCGCCGCGCGGCGGCGGCGCCCGGGCCCGGCGGATCCCTCCCGGCCGCCGGGATCGACCTTCTCGACGGCGACCTGTACGCGGGCGACCCCTGGCCGGTGTACGCCTGGCTGCGCGAGCACGCCCCGGTCTACCTCGACGCCGGCAACGACCTGTGGGGCGTCTCCCGGCACGCCGACATCTGCGCGGTGGAGCGCGACGCGAGGCTCTGGTCCAGCGCGATCGGCTACCGGCCGCAGCTTCCCAGCGACCCCTCCATGATCGGGGTGGACGATCCCGAGCACGCCGAGCGCCGCCGCCTGGTCTACCGGCGCTTCACCCCGCGCCACGTGGAGGAGCGGTACGCCGGGCGGGTGCGCTCGGTGGTCACCGAACTGCTCGACGACGCGCTCGAACGGGGCGAGGTGGACGCGGTGCCCGCACTGGCCGCACCCCTGCCCGGCAGGATGATCGGCTGGCTGCTGGGCTTCCCCGACGAGCGCTGGCGGGAGCTGGTCCACTGGTCGGAGACGACGGTCGTGGCCGGAGGCGGCCTGCGCTACGTCACCCACGAGGCCGCGGTGGCGGCCGGGGAGTTCGCCACGGCCGTGCTGGAACTGGCCGCCGAGCGGCGCGGCTGCCCGCGCGACGACCTGACGTCCGTCTGGAGCCGGGAGGCCCGCTACGACGACGAGCGGCTGGCCAACGAGGCGTTGCTGCTGCTGGACGGCGGCGCCGAGACCACCAGGACCGTGATCGCCACCGCCGTCGACGCGCTGATCGGCCATCCGGAGCAGTGGCGGCTGCTGCGCGAGGACCCGTCGCTGATCGGGAACGCGGTCGAGGAGTTCATCCGCTGGACGACCCCGATCCTCAACATGTGCAGGACCGCCACCCGCGACACCGTGCTGGCCGGCCGGAACGTCCCGGCCGGCGCCCAGGTCCTGCTGATGTACGGCTCCGCCAACCGCGATCCCGCGGTCTTCACCGATCCCGGCGTCTTCGACGTGACCCGTCCCCCGGGCGGCCACATCGCCTTCGGCCTCGGCACCCACTTCTGCCTGGGGGCGGCGCTGGCCCGGCTGGAGCTGCGGATCTTCTTCGAGGAGTTCGTCCGCCGGGTGGGCTCGGCCGAGCGGGCCGACGAGGTGGGGCCGCGCATCGTTCCCAACGCCTTCGTCCGGGGCGTGTCCTCGTTCCCGGTGATCCTGCGTCCCCGGTGACGCTGCGACGGCGATGACCGGGCGGCCCGCGCCGCCCGCCTCTCGTGGTCTCCGGTGTTTCCGCACCCACCTGTCGTACCGGCGGTACATCTGAACGCAGGTGTGCCGCCGACCGTCACAGGTGTTGGCACATATGTAGTAGATGTACTACATTCATGAACATGAGTACTGCGGTAAGCGTCCGCGAGCTGCGGATGACCTATGGTTCCGCCGAGGTGCTGCGAGGCATCGACCTGCAGATCCGACGCGGCGAGATCTTCACCCTGCTCGGCCCCAACGGCGCCGGGAAGACGACCACCATCGAGATCCTGGAAGGCTTCAGGAACCGCTCGGCCGGCGAGGTGAGCGTGCTCGGGGCCGACCCGGAGCAGGCCGGCGAGGCGTGGCGGGCGAAGCTGGGCATCGTCCTGCAGAGCTGGCGCGACCACGGCCGGTGGGGCGTCCGCGAGCTCCTCGGCCACATCGGCTCCTTCTACGACGACCCGCACGACCCGGACCGGCTGCTGGCCGACCTCGGTCTCACCGCCCAGGCCGGGCAGCGGGTCAGCCGCCTGTCCGGCGGGCAGCGCCGCCGGCTGGACGTGGCCCTGGGCATCGTCGGCCGCCCCGAGCTGCTCTTCCTGGACGAGCCGACGACCGGGTTCGACCCCGAGGCCCGGCGCGAGTTCCACCTGCTGATCGAGCGGCTCGCCGCCGACGACGGCATCACGGTGCTGCTGACCACCCACGACCTGGCCGAGGCCGAGAAGCTGGCACACCGCACCGCGATCCTGGTGGGCGGTGAGATCGCCGTCTGCGGCACCCCGTCCGAGCTGGCCAGGCAGGTGCGGGGCGGCTCGCACATCCGGTGGGTCGAGGACGGCCGGGAGCGGGTCCTGCGCACCGAGGACCCCTCGCGGGAGGCCTGGGAGCTGCACCGGAGATTCGAGGGACCGGTGCCGGGCCTGGAGATCCGGCGCCCGTCGCTGGAGGAGAGCTACCTGGAACTGATCGGGAGGGCGGCATGAACGTCAGGGCACTGCGCATCGGGCTGCGGCGCGGCTGGAGCGAGCACACGCACCTGCTCGGCGACCGCAGGGAACTGCTGAACACCATGCTCGGCACGGTCGTCGTCTTCGCCGGTCTGCTCGTGTGGATCGGCGACAACGAGGTCAAGGGGACCGGCGTCTCCATGAGGACGTTCATGACGGTGGGCTTCCTGGCCTTCACCGTCTTCTCCAACGGCGTGATGTCGCTGCCGATGGCCATCTCGGCCGACCGGGAGGAGGGCACGCTGCTGCGGCTGCGGACCGTCCCCGGCGGCGTCGGCGCCTACGTCGTGGGACGGACCGTGACCGTCATGGGCCAGATCGTCGTGCAGAGCGCGCTGATCCTGGCCGTCGGCGTGGCCCTGGGCGGGGTCTCGCAGCCCCGTGACTGGGCGACCCTGGCCTGGGTGATGCTGCTGGGCACGGCCGCCGTGGTGCCGCTGGGCGCGGCCATCGGCTGCATGCTGCCCGGCCCCAAGACCGCCGCGGGGGTCCTGGCGCTGCCGGTGATGGTGCTGATGGTCACCTCCGGGGTGATGCTCCCGATGAACTTCCTGCCCGAGGCGGCGCAGTGGGTCTCCCAGGTCTTCCCGCTGTACTGGCAGGGGCTCGGCCTGCGGGCCGCCTTCCTGCCCGACACCGTGCTCGCCGCCGAGATCGGCGGGAGCTGGCGCCTGCCCATGGTGGCCTCGGTGCTGGCGATCTGGGCGGTGGCCGGGACGCTGCTGGCGCCGCTGCTGATCCGCCGGGTCACCCGGCGCGAGTCCGGCTCGCGCCTCGCCGGGCGCAGGCTCGCCGCGCAGGCCTCCTGAGTGCTGGGAGACTGCTGGGATGTCCGCCGAAGACGTGTACAACCGGATCTCGGTGCTGCGGGCCGAGCGTGGCATCTCACGCAAGGAACTGGCCGCCGCGCTGGGGGTCCACTACCAGACGATCGGCTACCTCGAGCGCGGCGAGTACAGCCCCAGCCTGTTCCTGGCCCTCCGCATCGCCGAACATTTCGAAGTCCCCCTGGAAGTCGTGTTCTCCCTCAGGCCGTTCCCGCGGCTGGGCAGTGGTTAGGCAGATGAGATCGTGAACGGTTGGAAAGAGAACTGGCACCGGACCCGTGTCGAGGCCCTGCAGCGCGACTACCTGCCCGGCTGGTACGCCACCCGGCGCCGCAGGCGGCTGCTCGCCGCCGCCGCGGCCTTCGGCGTCTCGCTGTTCTGGGTGGACGCGGCCGTGGCCTGGATCAGCGGTCCCGGCGACGGCCCCGTCCTGGTCAACTTCGCGCTGCTGACGATCTCGCTGATCGTCTACCTGCCGGCCGTCAGCCTGCTCAACGTCGCCACCCGCGGCGTCGTGGAGCTGTCCGAACGCGACCTGGACGAACGCCAGGTCGGCGAGCGCCTGCGGGCCGTCGCCCTGGCCCACCGGATCATGACGGGCGTCATGATCGCCCTCCTGGTCGTGGTCCTCACGACGGGCATCCCCCGGGGACGCGACTTCTCGGTGCCGGGCGGGGCGCTGGTCCTGCTGACGATCGCGCTCTTCATGACCCACTTCGTGATGCCGCTGATCGTCTCCGGCTGGCGGCTGCCCGACCCGCCGCCCGACGACGACGCCTGAGAGGGTCGAGGACCACGCCGGGGGCTCAGCGCATCGGGGACAGCACCGCCGCGTAGACGTCGGCCCCTCCGGGGTGGTGGATCTCCACGTCGGTGGTGAACGCCCGGGGCGGGGTGCCGGCCGACTCGGTGTGCTTCCACAACCGCTGCCAGCACTCCAGCAGCGCGGCCGGCATCGGCCCGCGGGCCTCCAGCCTCAGCGACGGCACACCGGGCACCCGGACGGCCACCATGCCCTCGGGCAGTGCCGCCGCGCTGCGCACCGCGACCCCCACGACCTGGGTGTAGGCGCCGTGGTGGTCGCTCTCGTAGTCGGTGAGCACCGCGTAGATGTTCTCGTCGATCCGTCCCGGCACGTGCGCGAACGCCCCCGGCGCCCCCGCCCGCCGCCAGAGCGCGCCGAGCCTGCCCCTGCCCGGCTCCATCTCGTCGGCGTTCGACGTCCTTACGGCATGGCCTACGACGAGCATCTCGGGCCGATCAACGACGATCACAGCGCCTCCTCCTGGCCATTCACCAATCACGCAAACGGGATCTTAGCCTCCCGGTCCGACGGTACGGCCCTCTTGGAAGGGCGGGAACGGGGAACACTCCTCTCCGGATAATTCACGGAATAAGGTGGATGAGCGTGAGATTTCTCAATGGGATGACACCGGCCTACGACCTGACCTACAGCGACGTGTTCATGGTGCCGTCGCTCTCCTCCGTCGGCTCACGGCTCGCCGTCGACCTCTCCGGCCGGGACGGCACGGGCACCACCATTCCCGTCGTGGTCGCCAACATGACGGCGGTGGCGGGGCGGCGGATGGCCGAGACGGTGGCCCGGCGAGGCGGGATCACGGTGATCCCGCAGGACATCCCGATCGAGGTGGTCGCCGACGTCGTCGACTGGGTCAAGCGGCGCGATCTGGTGCACGACACGCCCCTCACGCTCACCCCGCACGACACGGTCGGCGAGGCCCTCAACCTGCTGCCCAAGCGGGCCCACGGCGCGATCATCATCGTGGACTGGGACAACCGCCCGGCCGGCGTGGTCACCGAGAGCGACTGCACGGGCGTGGACATGTACACGCAGCTCTCCCAGGTGATGTCCGACCACCTGCTGACGTTGCCCGCCGGGCTCGACCCGCGCCAGGCCTTCGACCGCCTGCACGAGGGCCGCCACCGGCTGGCCCCGGTGGTGGACGGCGACGGGCGCCTGGTCGGCATCCTGACCAGGACCGGCGCGCTGCGCGCCACCCTGTACCGGCCCGCGGTCGACGCCTCGGGCCGGCTCCGCGTCGCCGCGGCCGTGGGCGTCAACGGGGACGTGGCCGCCAAGGCCAAGGAGATCCTCCAGGCCGGGGTGGACTGCCTGGTGGTGGACACCGCGCACGGCCACCAGGAGAAGATGATCGCCGCTCTGCGGGCGGTCCGCGCGCTGGACCCGGGCGTGCCGGTCGCGGCGGGCAACGTCGTCACCGCCGCGGGCGTCCGCGACCTGGTCGAGGCCGGGGCCGACATCGTGAAGGTGGGCGTCGGGCCGGGCGCGATGTGCACCACCCGGATGATGACCGGGGTGGGCCGCCCGCAGTTCTCCGCCGTGCTGGAGTGCTCCACCGAGGCCCGCAGGCTGGGCCGCCACGTCTGGGCCGACGGCGGCGTCCGCCACCCGCGCGACGTGGCGCTGGCCCTGGCCGCCGGCGCGGCCAACGTGATGATCGGCTCGTGGTTCGCCGGCACCTACGAGTCGCCGGGCGACACCCGTACCGCCGCGGACGGGCGCAGGTACAAGGAGAACTTCGGCATGGCCTCGGCCCGCGCGGTGCGGCTGCGCACGGCCGAGGACTCCCCCTTCGAGCGGGCGCGCAAGGCGTTGTTCGAGGAGGGCATCTCCACCTCCAGGATGTACCTCGACCCGGCCATGCCCAGCGTGGAGGACCAGATCGACGCCATCGTGGCGGGCCTGCGCTCCTCGTGCACGTACGCGGGCGCCTCCACCCTGGAGGAGTTCCACGAGCGCGCGGTGGTCGGCGTGCAGAGCTCGTCCGGCTACAGCGAGGGCAAGCCGCTGCACCAGAGCTGGTGACCCTCGCCCGCGGGCGCCACCCCGACCCGTACCGACGACAGGACGCGTAGCCGCGACGGGACCGGCGGCGGAAATCCTGCCTTAGGCGGGACCGGCGGCGGGATCCGCGCTTCTCCCCCGCGGCGCGCCGTCGCGGGGGAGAGCGGGGCCAAAGGCGCGCATCCTCGGGCGGAGGAGGGGTAGTCGGCCGGTGACGCCATCCCCCATGCGAAAGGCGAGCGACATGGAGAAGACGCCCACCGGCCCGGACGGTCAGGTCGTCGTGGACCGCAGGGTCCTGGCGGGGTACGACAACTACCTCGCGGCGCAGCGGACCGTGGACGGCCTGTCCGACGCGGGATTCCCCGTCGAGAACGTGGCGATCGTCGGCAGCGACCTCACACTGGAGGAGACCGTCACCGGCCGGATGACCAACGGCCGGGCCGCCCTCACCGGAGCGGGCAGCGGCGTGCTCTTCGGCGCCGTGGTCGGCATGTTCCTCGGCCTGTTCACCTCGACCACGATGTCGTTCGTCGTGCTCGTGCTCTGGGCGGCCCTGTGGGGGGCCGTGATGGGCGCCGCGTTCGGGTTCATCAACCACGTGTTCACCGGCGGCAAGCGCGACTTCGCCTCGCGCAGCGCGATCGTCGCCGGCCGCTACGACGTCCTGGTCGCGGCCTCGCACCTGGACCACGCCCGCGCCGTCCTGGACTCGACCCCCGGCCCGTCCGACACCGTCGTGGTCGAGGTCCCGCCGTCCGCCGGCCTGTACGACCCGGCCGCCGCGCGGGCCACCTCCCCCGCCGGCTCCGTCCCGCCGCAGCCGACCGCCTCGGACTCCGCCGCCGCGTCGGTCGCCTCTCCCGCCCGCTCCGACGCGCCCCCGCAGCCGTCGCTCACGGACGTCTCCACCCGGCCGACCGTCCCCTCCTCCCCCACCCCCGACCTGTCCGCCCCCGACGTCACCGCCTCTCCGGCGCCGCGGACCGGCACGGACCTTCCCGCCGAGTCCGCCGCCCCGGCCGTCCCCGTCACCGGTGAGCACCAGACTCCGGCCCCGCAGGCCGCCGTGAACCACCCCGCCCCGGCGGGCCCGGAGACCTCCGACCCCCGGGTCCCCGCCCAGGGAACCTCCCCCGACCGCCCCGCCACCACCTCGGCCCACCCGGAGCGGCCGACCTCCTGAGAACGCGGCTCCCGAGAACGCATCGCGCCCCGGTGGGCGCCCCGGTCAGGGGCGTCCACCGGGGCGCGGAAGAGAGACCGGTCAGCCCTTCACGCCGCCCGCAAGCAGGCCGCGGACGAAGTAGCGCTGCATCGACAGGAAGACGATCAGCGGGATGACCAGCGAGACGAACGCGCCCGAGGTGAGGCGTTGCCACTCGTTGCCCTTGGTCCCGGCCATCTGTGCCAGCCGCACCGTCATGGGGCCGCTCTCCGGGGTGCCGCCGGCGAAGATGAGCGCCACCAGCAGGTCGTTCCAGACCCACAGGAACTGGAAGATGGCGAAGGTGGCCAGCGCGGGCCCGACCAGCGGGAGGACGACGGTGCGCAGGACCTTGCCGTGGCTGGCCCCGTCCACCCTGGCCGCCTCCATCAGCTCGCCGGGCAGCTCGGACATGAAGTTGTGCAGCAGGAAGATGCCCAGCGGCAGCGCGAAGCAGGTGTGGGCGAACCAGACCTGGACGAAACGGGCCGGGCCCTCCAGCTCCCAGGCGGGCATGAGCTGGACGCCGAAGACCGACACGCCCTCGGAGAAGAACGACAGCAGCGGCACCAGCGACATCTGCAGCGGCACGATCTGCAGCGCGAAGATGCCGATGTAGACCCACTCCCGGCCGCGGAACGGCAGCCAGGCCAGCGCGTAGGCGGCGAAGGTGGCCAGGGCCAGCGGGAAGAGCACCGACGGGATCGTGATGACGATCGAGTTGATCAGGAAGCTCATCATCTGGCCCGACGACGAGGAGGTGCCGAACAGGACCTCCTGGTAGTTCTCCAGGGTAATCTGCGGGTCGGCGAAGAACGTCCACCAGCCGGTGGACTTGATCTGGTCCTCCGGGCGCAGCGAGGACAGCAGCAGCCCGAAGGTCGGGGTGGTCCAGAGCACCGCGATGACGATCGCGGCGGCGCTGGCGACCCGCCCGCTCAGCCGCCGCCGTACGCGCTGCGGCGCGGTTCTCGCCTCGGGGCGCGCCGCGCTCCGGGTCAACGTGGCCACGGGTTCTCCTTCGTCCGCCGCGTCCGGGCGGCGCCCTGACGGCGTGCTCGTCCGGTCATCGGAGGGCCTCCCTGCGCTGGCGGATCTGGTAGATCACGATCGGCAGCACCAGTACGAACAGGAAGACCGCCAGGGCCGCGCCCCTGCCCGTCTCGCCGTACCGGAACGCCTGGTTGTACATCTCGTTGGCGATGACGCTGGTGTCGAACTGGCCGCCGGTCATGGTGCGGACGATGTCGAACAGCTTGAGGGTGGCGATCGACTGGGTGACCATCACCACGATGACGGCCGAGCGGATGGACGGCAGCGTCACCTGGAAGAACATCTGCGCCGGGGTGGTCCCGTCCAGCTTGGCGGCCTCGACGATCTCGGCGGGGATGCCCTTGATGGCCGCCGACAGCACCACGGTGGCGAACCCGGCCTGGATCCAGACCATGACCACGATCAGGAAGAGCGTGTTGAGCGGCGGCTCCTGGAGCCACTGCTGCGGCTCGCCGCCGAAGGCGACGACGAGCTGGTTGAGCAGGCCGATCTGCTCCTGCTCCTCGGAGCGGTAGGCGTAGACGAAGCGCCAGATGATGCCCGCGCCGACGAAGGAGATCGCCATGGGCAGGAAGACCAGCGACTTGGCAAGCGACTCGAACCGGGTGCGGTCCACCAGGACGGCGTAGAGCAGTCCGACCGTGGTCACCAGGATCGGGACGAGCAGTACCCAGACGAGGGTGTTGCGCAGCACGGTGAGCGCCTCGGTCTGGGTGAACATCCAGCCGTAGTTGTCGGCGCCGACCCAGCTCTGGCCGTCGCCGCTCATGAACGACAGCATGGAGGTCCGGATGGCCGGGATGACCAGGCCGATGGTGAGCAGCAGCACGGCGGGCGACAGCAGGATCGCCGCGTGCATCCAGGCACGGCGGCGCATCGGGACGCGGTCGACCAGGATCAGGACCACCGCGACCACCACCAGGAAGGCGGCGACGCCGATCAGGAGCTGGACGATCTTGGGAAGTTCGGCGGCGAAGTCGAAGTCCATCGAAGGATCTTTCGGAAGGATCGGACCGGACGGGTGACGGTCCGGCCCCGCGCGGGGCGGGGCCGGAGTCGTCGGTGGGTCAGGACTTCGGCCAGGAGGCCTCGATGTAGTCGAGGACCGTCTTGGTGTCCTTGCCGTTGATCCAGTCGGTCATGCCCTTCCAGAAGGTGCCGGCGCCGACCGCGGCGGGCATCTGGTCGGAGCCGTCGAAGCGGAAGACCGCGTTCGGGTCCTGGAGCATCTCCATGGAGAGCTTGTCGATCGGGTTGCGCGCGTTGGCCGGGTCCACGCCCTTGCGGGCGGTGACGTAGGTGCCCTGCTTCATGCGGGCCACCGGGAACTCGGCGGAGGCGAGGTAGGCCCGGACCGCCTGGACCTCGGGACGGTCGGCGAAGGCCACCACGAACTCACCCGCGCCCAGCACCGGCTTGTTGGCCGGGTCGTTGCCGGGCAGGTAGAAGGCGAAAACGTCGCCGTCCTCGGCGACCTCGGTGCCCTCGGGCCAGAAGTTGGCGTAGAAGGACCCCTGGCGGTGCAGGCCGCACTTGCCCTCGGTGATCGGGACGCCGCCCTCCTGGAAGGCGGTGCTGGCGATCGACTTGACCGGGCCGTAGCCGCCGTTGACGAACTTCTCGTTCTTGAGGATCGCGCCGACCTTGTCCACCGCCGCGCTGACCTTGGGGTCGTTGAACGCGAGCTTGTGGGTCACCCAGTCGTCGTAGCCCTCGGGGCCGATCTCACGCAGCAGGATGTCCTCGATCCAGTCGGTGGCCGGCCAGCCGGTCGCCTCACCGGACTCGATGCCCGCGCACCACGGCTTGACGCCGGTGCCGGCGATCGTGTTGGTGAGCGTCATGAGCTCGTCCCACGTCTTGGGGATGGCCCAGCCCTTCTCGCTGAACATCTTCGGCGAGTACCAGACGAGGGACTTCACGCTGGCGCCCAGCGGGGGCCCGTAGAAGACGCCGTCGACGGTGGAGTACTTGGCCCAGTCGGCCGACCAGCCCTCGGCGGCGAGCTTCTTGACCTCGTCGGGGGCCGGCTTGAGCTTGCCCGCCTTGGCGAAGCGCTCCACGAGGCCGGGCTGGGGCATGAAGGCGATGTCGGGCGGGTTGCCGCCGTCCGCGCGGACCTGGATCTGGGCCTCGAACTCGCCGGTGCCCTCGTAGACGATCTTCATGCCGACGCAGTCGGCGAACGGCTTCCACGCCTGCTCGAAGCGGTCGGCCTCCACGTCGCGGATCGGCGCGTAGATGCTGACCTTCTTGCCCTCGTGCTTGCCGTACTTGGTGAATTCGGCGCATTCGGGGGCCGCGGCCGCGCTGCCGCCGCCGTCCGCCGAGGGCTTGGTCTCGCTGGAGCCGCACGCGGTGGCGACCAGCGCCAGCCCGATGCTTCCGGCCACCAGGGCTGCACGATTGGGCCGAGAGAGGAGCGACATGGACCTTCCTCCATATGTACTTGCCGGGGAGCCTGAGAGCGCTCTCTGGAAGAATTGTCGGCACACATCGCGATGTCAACAACCGTGATATTACGGTTACAATCGTGTTTTTATTGACATGATGTTTGCTGTACGGTGATGCTCCAGAGAGCGCTCTCACACGACGGCCTAACAGAATGGGGCGGTGAGGACATTGACCATGTCCGCCGAAAAGTCCTTCGAGCTTCGGGACTCCGGCGTGCTGACGTTCCCCGAGGGCTTCGTCTGGGGTGCCGCCACCGCGGCCTACCAGATCGAGGGTGCCGCCCGGGACGACGGCAGGGGTCCATCCATCTGGGACACCTTCTCACGGACCCCCGGCAAGGTCCATGCGGGCCACACCGGCGACGTCGCGTGCGACCACTACCACCGCTATCCCGAGGACGTCGCGATCATGCGCGACCTCGGCCTGCGGGCCTACCGCTTCTCCGTCTCCTGGCCGCGCCTGCAGCCCGACGGCTCGGGCCCGGTCAACCCGCGCGGCCTGGACTTCTACGACCGTCTCGTCGACGAGCTCCTCGGCGCCGGGATCACCCCCGTCGTGACGCTCTACCACTGGGACCTGCCGCAGACCCTCGAGGACCGCGGCGGCTGGACGAACCGGGACACGGCCCGGCACTTCGCCGACTACGCCGCGATCGCGCACGCCAGGCTGGGCGACCGGGTCGAGACCTGGACCACCCTGAACGAGCCCTGGTGCTCGGCCTTCCTGGGGTACGCCTCGGGCATCCACGCCCCCGGCCGCGACGAGCCCGCGCTGGGCTTCACCGCCGCCCACCACCTGCTGCTCGGCCACGGCCTCGCCACGGCGGCGCTGCGCGCCTCGGGCGCGGAGAAGGTCGGCGTCACGCTCAACCTCGCCCCGGTGATCAGCGGCGACGCGCCGGCCGACCGGGCCGCCGCCGAGATCGTCGACGGCCTGCAGAACCGGATCTTCCTGGACCCGCTGCTGCACGGCGAGTACCCCGCCGACGTCGTCGAGCGGGCCCGGCGCTTCACCGACTGGTCCTTCGTCCAGGACGGCGACCTGGAGATCATCGGCGCCCCGATCGACCTGCTGGGCGTGAACTACTACACCCCGCAGACCGTGGCCGCCGCCCCCGGGGAGGCCGCCAACCCGGTCTTCCCCGGCAGCGAGGGCATCGCCTTCGGCGGGGCCGACGCGCCCAGGACCGCGATGGGCTGGGCGATCCAGCCGTCCGGCCTGACCGACCTGCTGGTGCGGCTCTCCCGCGACTACCCGGGCACCCCGCTGATGATCACCGAGAACGGGGCGGCCTTCGACGACGTCGTCGAGGACGGGCGGGTGCGCGACACCGACCGGATGTCCTACCTCGACGGGCACCTGCGCGCCGCGCACGCGGCCATCGAGGCCGGCGCGGACCTGCGCGGATACCTGGTCTGGTCGCTGCTGGACAACTTCGAGTGGGCCGAGGGCTACAACAAGCGCTTCGGCGTGGTCCACGTCGACTACGACACCCAGCGCCGCATCCCCAAGGACAGCGCGCGCTGGTACGGCGAGGTCGTCCGCCGGAACGGGCTGTGAGAGCTCGTCCGACACTGGAGAAGGTGGCCGCCCGGGCCGGGGTGTCCCGGGCGACCGCCTCGCGCGTGGTCAACGGCTCCACACGTGTCGCTCCGCAGATCCGCGAGGCGGTCACCCGTGCCGTCGAGGAGCTGGGATATGTGCCCAACCAGGCGGCGCGGAGCCTGGTGACCCAGCGGGCCGACTCGGTCGCCCTGGTCTTCCCCGAGCCCGCCACCCGCGTCTTCTCCGAGGACCCGACCTTCTCCGGGATCATCCGCGGGGTCAGCATGGAGATCGAGGAGGCCGACAAGCAGCTCGTGCTGATGCTCACCGGCCTGTCCGGCGGCTACCAGCGGGTCGAGCGCTACGCCACCAACGGCCACGTGGACGGGGTGATCATCGCGTCCATGCACGGCACCGACCCGCTGCCCGGCGTCCTGGCCAGGCGCGGCGTGCCGGTGGTCTGCAGCGGCCGCCCCAGCGTGCCCAGCAGCCTGCCGTACGTGGACATGGACAACGTCGGCGGCGCCGAGCGGGCGGTGCGGCACCTGGTCGAGGGGGGACGCCGCCGGATCGCGGCCATCGCGGGACCGCAGGACATGATCGCCGGGATCGACCGGCTGGCCGGCTACCGCTCCGTGCTGCGCGACTCCGACCGCCGCTCGATCATCGCGGTGGGCGACTTCACCCGCGAGTCGGGTACCGCGGCCATGCGCCAGCTGCTGGCCGACGATCCCGACATCGACGCGGTCTTCGTGGCCAACGACCTGATGGCGCTGGGCGCCATGCTCGCGCTGCGCCAGGCCGGGCGCCAGGTGCCCGGCGACGTCGCGCTGGTCGGCTTCGACGACATCCCCGCCGCGGCCTACGCCGAGCCCTCGCTGACCACGGTCAGGCAGCCGACGGAGGAGATGGGGCGCCGCCTGGCCCGCATGGTGCTCGACCTGGAGGAGAAGAGCCAGGTGGTGCTGCCCACGGAGCTGGTCGTCCGAGGGTCCACGACGACACCCTGACCACCGGGCCGGTCGCGGGTCCAACCGCCCTGACCACCGGACCGAACCGCGGGTCCACCACCCTGACCACCGGGCCGGTCGCCCGCGGGCCCGCGGGTCTTGACCGAGGGGCTACGAGGACGCCCTGACCACCAGTTCCGTGGGCAGGATCACCGGTTCGGCGCTCCCGCCGTCCAGCAGGCCGAGCAGCAGCCGGACCATGGCCGCGGCCTGCTTGGCGTGCGGGTTGCGGACGGTGGTGAGCGGCGGGTCGGTGTAGCGGGCGGCCTCGATGTCGTCGAAGCCGACCAGCGCGACGTCGCCGGGCACCCGGCGCCCGGCCTGGCGCAGCGCGTGCACGGCGCCGATCGCCATCAGGTCGTTGGCGGCGAAGACCGCGTCGATGTCGGGGTCGTCGGCCAGGAGCTGGCGCATCGCGACCGCGCCGGACTCGCGGGTGAAGTCGCCCACCGCGATGATCGAGCGGCGGTCGGAGTCGCGCAGCACCTCGCGGTAGCCGGCCAGCCGGTCCTGCCCGCCGATCATGTCCAGCGGCCCGGCGATCGTGGCGATCCGCCGCCTGCCGCGCTCCAGCAGGTGCCGTACGGCCGTGGCGGCACCGGCGGTGTTGTCGCTGTCGACGTAGGGCATCGCGACCGGCACGGCCGGGCGCCCGTAGGAGACGACCGGGACGCGCAGCCGGGTGAGCGCGACCGGCAGCGGGTCGGCGCCGTGGCTGGAGACGAGCATGACGCCGTCCACGTGGCCGCCGGCGACGTAGTTCTCCACCCGGGCGTGGCTCTCGGGGGACCCGGCCAGCAGCAGCACCACCTGCTTGCCCGCGGCCTCCAGCTCCAGGCTGGCCGAGCGGATGACGGTGGAGAACATCGGGTCGTCGGAGAACACCCGGTTGGGCGACTCCGAGACCACCAGCGCGACCGAGTTGGTCCGCTGGGTGACCAGGTTCCTGGCCGCCCCGTTGGGCACGTAGCCCAGCTCGTTCACCGCGCGCATGACCAGGTCCCGGATGTCGGCCGTGACCGTGGTCTGGCCGTTCACCACCCGGGAGACGGTCGACCGGGAGACCCCGGCTCGGGCGGCGACCGCCTCCAGGGTGGGTCGTCTCATCGTGCTCCCTACGGTCCTCGTGTTCCCCTACAGCCCGTTCCGCGCGATGGTCTCGCGATACCACAGCGCGCTGTCCTTGAGGATGCGGCGCTGGGTGGCGAAGTCGACGTGCACGACGCCGAACCTGCGCCGGTATCCCTCGGCCCACTCGAAATTATCCAGCAGGGACCACACCAGATAACCCCGCACGTCGGCCCCGTCGGCGATCGCGGCGTGCACGGCGCGCAGGTGGCCGTCCAGGTAGCCGGTCCTGAGCGCGTCGTGGACGCGGCCGTCCTCGACCACGTCGTCGAAGGCCGCGCCGTTCTCGGTGATCATCAGTCCGACCTCGGGGTAGTCGTCGGACAGGCGCACCAGCAGCCGGGACAGGCCGGTGGGCACGATCGGCCAGCCCATGGCGGTGGCCGGCACGCCGTCGGCCGGGCAGAACCGGACGTCCTCGCTGCCCGGCCAGGCCGCGTCCGCCGCCAGGCCCGGACCGGCCTCGACCACGCACGGGTTGTAGTAGTTGACACCCAGCACGTCGATCGGCTGGTGGACGATCTCCAGGTCGCCGTCCCGGATGTGGCCGAGGCCGCCGTTGCGGTCGACGATCTCCAGGAACCCGTCCGGGTACCGCCCGCGCAGCGCGGGCTCGGTGAACTGCCGGACCAGCAGGGCGTCGATCCGGCCGATCGCCTCGGCGTCCGCCCCGGAGACCCCGGCGCCCGGGTCGGACACCTGGGCTGGGGTGATCACCGGCGAGAGGTTCAGCACCAGCGAGATCTCCCGCGCGCCCGCCTCGCGCAGGGCCCGCGCGGCCAGCCCGTGCCCGAGCATGAGGTGGTGGGCCGCCCGCAGGGCCGCCGCGGCGTCGGTCCTGCCCGGGGCGTGCACCCCGTTGCCGTAGCCGAGGAAGGCCGCCACCCACGGCTCGTTGAGGGTCGTCCAGTGCCCGACCCGGTCGCCCAGCCGCTCGTGCACGGCCGCCGCGTACTCGGCGAAGCGGTAGGCGGTGTCGCGCTCGGGCCAGCCTCCCGCGTCCTCCAGCGGCTGCGGCAGGTCCCAGTGGTAGAGGGTGGCGTACGGCGTGATGCCCGCCTTGAGCAGCTTGTCCACGAGCCGGTCGTAGAAGTCGAGGCCGCGGGCGTTGACCGGGCCGCCGCCCGCCGGCCGCACCCGGGGCCAGGCCACCGAGAAGCGGTAGGCGGCCAGGCCCAGCTCGCCCATCAGGGCGATGTCGTCGGCGTGGCGGGCGTAGTGGTCGCACGCCACGTCTCCGGTGTCGCCGCCGGCGACCCTGCCCGGGGTGTGCGAGAAGGTGTCCCAGATCGAGGGCCCGCGGCCGTCCTCGTGGACGGCCCCCTCGATCTGGTAGGACGCGGTGGCCGCGCCCCAGACGAAACCGGTGGGGAAGTCGGCGCGACCCTGTGTGAGAGTGGCCCCCCGAGTGCCGACGACGGTCATCCCTTCACCGCTCCCTGCATGATTCCTCCGATGATCTGTTTGCCGAGCAGGGCGAACACCAGCACCAGCGGCAGCGTGCCGAGGGTGGTGCCCGCCAGGCCGAGTACGTAGTCGTTGACGTATCCGCTGGCCAGCGTGGACAGGGCGACCTGGACCGTCGGGTCCTCCGGGGTCAGCACGACCAGCGGCCAGAAGTAGTCGTTCCAGACCGACATGAAGGTGAGCATGCCGAGCACCGCCGCGGCCGGGCGCGCGGCCGGGAGCACCACGTGCCAGAACAGGCCCCGGGTGGTGCAGCCGTCGACCCGGCCCGCCTCCAGCAGCTCGGTCGGCAGCGCCCGCGAGAGGTACTGGGTCATGAAGAACACGCCGAACGCGTTGACGAGCGCGGGCACGATCAGCGCGTACATGGTGCCCGTCCACTCCAGCTTCACCATCAGCATATACAGCGGGATGATGCCGAGCTGGGTGGGCACCATCATGGTCGCCACGGTGAGCAGGAGCAGCGCGTTGCGCCCGCGGAAGCGCAGCTTGGCGAAGGCGAACCCGGCCAGCGTGGAGAAGAACATCACCGCGATCGCGACCGAGCCCGCCACCAGCACGGAGTTGAGCATCGCCAGCGCGAAGGGCACCGTGTCGAAGACGCGGGCGACGTTGGCGAAGAAGTTGCCGCCGGGCACCAGCGGCGGCGGGACCTCGGCCAGGGCGGCGTTGTCGCGGGAGGCCACCACGACGCTGTAGTAGAGCGGCAGCAGGGAGAAGAACGCCACGGCCGTCAGGGTGAGGTAGGTGAGCCTGCGGGCGGCTTCGGAGCGCCGGGCCCCTCTGACGGCCCCTGAGACGGGGCCGGGGCCGCGCCGCCCGCGGGCGGGGACGGTCTCCGGGGCGGAGACGGGAGCGGGGGCGGAGACGGGACCCGGGGCGGGCGCGCTCACGTCAGCCCTCCCTTCGCGCGGCGGGTGAGCAGGTAGTTGATCCCGGCGATCACGACGATGAGGACGAACATCATCCAGGAGATGGCCGAGGCGTAGCCGAGGTCGAGCTTGGTGAAGTTCTCGTAGATGAGCAGCGCGAGCGTCTGGTACTGCCGGTCCGCCCCGCCGGAGATGCTGTACGAGCCGAACAGCAGCGGCTCGGCGAGGATCTGCATGGCGCCGATCGTCGAGGTGATGACGACGAAGACGATCGTGGGCCTGATCATCGGGACGGTGATCCTGCGCAGCTGGGTCAGCCCGCTCGCCCCGTCGATGGTGGCCGCCTCGTACAGCTCGCGCGGCACGGCCTGCATGGCCGCCAGGAAGATCAGGGCGTTGTACCCCGTCCACCGCCACATGATCATGATAGAGATGGCGGAGTGCGAGGTCAGCACCCCCTCGTTCCAGGCGACGCCCTCGACCCCGAAGAGCGAGAGCATCCAGTTGATCATCCCGAAGTCGCGGCCGAAGAGCTGGCTGAAGATGACCACCACGGCGACCACGCTGGTCACGTTGGGCAGCAGCAGCGTGATGCGGAAGAAGGTCTGCGCCCGCAGCGGCCGGTTGAGCAGGTGGGCCAGCCAGATGGCCAGCAGCAGCTGCGGCACGGTCGAGAGCACCCCGATGGACAGGGTGTTGAAGGTGGCGTTCCAGAAGTAGTCGTCGGCCAGCAGCGTGCGGAAGTTGTCCAGGCCGACGAAGGTCTGCTCCTCCGACAGCAGCGTCCACTCGTGCAGGCTCACCCAGGCGGTGTAGGCCAGCGGGAACAACCCGAAGGCGGAGAACAGCAGGAAGAACGGGGCCACGTACGCGTACGGGGAGCCCTTGACGTCGAGCTGGTGGACCAGGTGGCGGCGGAGGCGAGGTCGTACCGGTCTGTTCGGTGGGACCGCCGCCAGGCGGTCCGGAGCGCGGGTGGCCACGGCGGCTCCTTTCGGCGAGTCGTCTGAGGCGGGGAGCGGGAGCGGGGAACGGGGAACGGGGAACGGGCCGCCCGCCGCGGTGGGGGAGGGCCG
The DNA here is from genome assembly GCF_049844535.1 of Streptosporangium sp. DT93. Lineage (NCBI taxonomy): Bacteria > Bacillati > Actinomycetota > Actinomycetes > Streptosporangiales > Streptosporangiaceae > Streptosporangium > Streptosporangium sp. DT93. The sequence goes on along the minus strand of NZ_JBNCLF010000005.1, from coordinate 83,358 downwards.
TCGGCGGGACACGGGCCGGCCGGTGCGTCCCCGGCCGGCCGGACGCGGCTACTTGATCCGGCTCACGTCCTTGAGGGCCTGGGCCCAGGCCTCCTCGGCGTTCTGCTTGCCCTGCTCGATGCGCTGGAGACCGTTGCCGAACGCCAGCAGGACGTCACCGGCCTTGGGGCCGGCGGGCTGCGGCTTGAGCGCCTTGGCCGCGTCGGTGAAGATCTTGCCGATCGGCGCGTTGCCGAAGTACGGGTTGACGTAGTCCTTCACGGCCGGGTCGTCGTACAGCGCGGGCAGCGAGGGCAGCGCGCTGGCCTCCTTGAAGAGCTTGATCTGGCTCTCCTTGCTGGTCAGCAGGTCGATCAGCTCCGCGGCCTCCTTGGGGTGCTTGCCCTGCTTGGGCAGCATCAGGTGGGTGCCGCCCTGGTTGCCGCCGCCGCCGGGGACCGCGGCGATGTCCCAGGTGCCCTCACCGGGCTTCTGGTCCTTGATCGTGCCGGTCTTCCAGGCGGGGCAGACCATGGTGGCGAAGGTGCCCTTGGCGATGCCGGTGTTCCACGGCGGCGTGAACGCGGCCAGTTTGGCCGACAGGCCGCTGTCGATGATCTTCACGGACATGTCGTACGCCTTGCGCACCTCGGGGTTGGTGGCGGCGACGATGGTGTACTGGGCGTCGTAGAACCCGACGGGGGCCTGCTCGACCATGGCGCGGAAGTGCTCGCCGGGGGCGTCGGTGAACTTGGCGCCCTCGACCTTGGCGTCGACGAACTTCTTGCCGGTCTCGACGTAGGCGTCCCAGGTGGGCCAGAGCGCCGACACCTCGTCGCGCTCGCTGGGAAGGCCGGCCTTCTTGAACAGGTCGGGGCGGTAGCACATGGCCAGGCCTCCGACGTCGGTGCCCAGCCCCATCAGCGAGGAGCCGTCGTGGGATACGCCCAGCTTCCACTTCCAGTCCAGGTACTCGCTCTGGCGCTTGTCCAGGCCGTAGTCCTTGAGATTGTGGAACTTGGCGGGAACGGGCGTGAAGGCGCCGATGTAGCCGCCCTCCACCGCGACCACGTCGGCGGCGCCCGCGCCGGTGGTCAGCTGGGTGATGAGGTTGGTGTGGTGGTCGTTGAACTGCGCGCGGCGTTCCACGATCTCCACGTTGGGGTGGGTCTTCTTGAACTCCTCGTACAGCGGCGCGAAGTGGAAGTCGCTGAACAGCCCGACGGTCAGCTTGATCTTCTCGGCCGGCTGGGAGGCCGTCCCGGCGCCTTGGGCGCCGCCACCGCCGCCACCGCCGCAGGCGGTCAGGCCGAGGGCCAGGGCGGAGACGGCGGCCATCGAGGTGAGGAACCGGTGGCGTGAGTTGCGCATGGAACCCTCCCAGGGTTCTCATAAGTGATCATGGAGAGAGCGCTCCCTGAGCAGATTGATACCAAGTGCCGCACCTGTCAACGGTCTCCGCGCACTGACACGGGAACATGATCTCCACCGGACGGAGAGCGCTCTCCGGGTCGACCTGACATTTCCGCAGGTCAAGCGGTACAGATGGATCCCCCTGCAGGGGCGGCGAGGCAGCCCGCCGGAGCCAGGTCACATTAAGGTCGCGTTTCCCGGGTGTTCCACGACGGTGAGACGGGCCTTGACAGTGACCGATGACAGCGTCACCCTCTCATCAGAGAGCGCTCCCTGACGTCTCTCAACGCCAGTACGCCCGTCGTGCCCTCGCGGCGCCCGGCCGAGCTGTCGCTCCACCGTCTCTCCGCGCCCGTACGCCCGTCGTCCGCCCCGGTCCCCGGTGCGAGCCGGCGGGCGCGACGCGGCGATCACTCCGCCCCGGTGTCCTCCTCGACGGTCCCGGACCCCGTAGAGTCGTCCGGCGGCCGGCAATCGACCGGCGTGCATCCAACCGAGGAGAGACACGTGGCACTGGAGAAGCCGGAGATCGACTTTCCGGAAGGCACCCCGCCGTCGGAGCTGGAGATCGTCGACATCGTCGTAGGGGACGGCCCGGAGGCCACGTCGGGGCACCAGGTCACCGTGCACTACGTCGGCGTCGCCTTCTCGACGGGCGAGGAGTTCGACGCGTCGTGGAACCGGGGTGACACCTTCCAGTTCCCGCTGGGCGGGGGCCGGGTCATCGCGGGCTGGGACCAGGGTGTCGAGGGCATGAAGGTCGGCGGCCGCCGCCGCCTCACCATCCCCCCGCACCTGGGCTACGGCAACGCCGGTGCGGGCAGCCGCATCAAGCCGGGCGAGACGCTCATCTTCGTCGTGGACCTGCTCGGCGTGAGCTGACGCCCCAGGTTCACAAACGGTACGCACCGGGCCGCTCCCCTCGACGGGGGGCGGCCCGGCGCGTCCCTGCGCGCCTCGGCGAGGGGAAGGGGGCGGCTCGCCGAGACGAGCTCGACGGGGCGACTCGACCGAAGACACGCGCGGGACGGCTCGGTGGTGCGGTAGAACGACTCGGCGGGGCGGCTCGGTGGAACGGGTCGGTGGAACGGGTCGGTGGAACGGGTCGGTGGAACGGGTCGGTGGCGCGGCTCGGAAAAAGCAGGCGCCCACCTCACCGAAATGTCGCTCGCAGCTCTTAGGCTGACCCATGTGTTGTTGATCGATCTCGCACGTACCTCGGCGGCCGTGACCGCGGGTTCCGCCCGGCTGGCGAAGATCGCCCACCTCGCGGAGCTGCTCGGCCGGGTCACTCCGGACGAGGCGGAGATCGCCATCGCCTACCTCTCCGGTGAGCTGCCGCAGCGCAACGTCGGCGTCGGCTGGAAGAGCCTGCAGGACCTGCCCGAGCCGCGGCTGGCGGCCACCGCCACGCTGCGCGAGGTGCACGACCTGCTCGACCGCGTCAAGGCACTGGCCGGACCCGGCTCCCAGACCACGCGCAAGGCGCTGCTGACCGACCTGTTCGCCTCCCTGACCCGCCAGGAACAGCTCTTCCTGACACGGCTGCTCCGGGGGGAGCTCCGCCAGGGCGCGCTGGAGGGCGTGATGATCGAGGCCGTCGCGAAGGCGGCCGGGGTTCCCGCGGCCGAGGTCAGGCGGGCGCTGATGCTCCGCGGCTGGCTGCCGGCCGTCGGCGCCGCCGCGCTGGGCGGCGGGGTCGAGGCGCTACGCGCCTTCCACCTGGAGGTCGGCCGGCCGGTGTCCCCGATGCTCGCCCAGAGCGCCGTCTCCATCGAGGCCGCGTTCGGCAAGCTCGGCGGGCCCGTCGCGGTCGAGTGGAAACTCGACGGCATCAGGATCCAGGCCCACCGCTCGGGCGATCGGGTCTCGGTCTTCACCCGGACGCTGGACGACATCACCGCGCAGGTGCCCGAGCTCGTCGAGGCGGTCGGCGCACTGCCCTCGTCCGATCTGGTGCTGGACGGTGAGGTCCTCGCCATACGCCCCGACGGCCGCCCCGAGCCCTTCCAGGTCACCTCCGGCCGGGTGTCCAGCCGCACCGACGTGCCGCGCGCCCGCGCGAAGACCCCTCTGAACGTCTTCTTCTTCGACGCGCTACGGGTCGACGGCGCCGACCTGCTCGACCTGCCGGGCGAGGCGCGCCACACCGCCCTGACCGAGGCCGTGCCGGCCGAGCTGCTGACCCCTCGTCTGGTCACCGCCGACATCGCCGACGGTGAGGCGTTCTTCAAGGACGCGGTCAGGAGCGGGCACGAGGGCGTGGTGGTCAAGTCGTTGCTGACGCCCTACGCCGCCGGACGGCGCGGAGCCGGCTGGATCAAGGTGAAACCCCGGCACACGCTCGACCTGGTCGTCCTGGCCGTGGAGTGGGGAAGCGGCCGCCGTGAGGGCCTTCTGTCGAACCTGCACCTGGGCGCCCGCGACCCGGAGAGCGGCGGGTTCGTCATGCTCGGCAAGACCTTCAAGGGACTGACCGACGAGCTGCTCGCCTGGCAGACCGAGCACCTCCTCGCCATCGCGGACGGTCCCACGGACGGGTGGGCGGTCACCGTCCGCCCGGAGCTCGTCGTCGAGATCGCCTTCGACGGCGTGCAGCAGTCCAGCCGCTACCCCGGCGGGATGGCACTGCGCTTCGCCAGGGTGATCCGCTATCGCCCCGACAAGACAGCGGATCAGGCCGACACCGTGGACATGGTCCGCTCCCTCATGCTCTGAGGACGGCACTCCGAGACCTCGCCCCCGGCGCCGGGGTCACTTCACCAGGCGCACGGTGAAGGGATAGCGGAAGTCGCCGTCGTTCGCTCCCGCGACCCCGCCGACCACGGACAGGACCACGCCGCCGATCCAGAGCAGGGGGGTCAGCACCGCTCCCACGATCGTGATGGCCAGCAGAACGGTCGCCGCGAGCAGCGTCAGCTGGAAGTTGAGAGCCTCCACCGCGTGGGCGCGAACGTAGGACGAGGTCCTTCCCGCGGTGAGCATCATGACCAGCGGCCCCAGGACGGGCAGGCCCGCCAGCGGGAGCAGATGCGCCGCGGCCGCCCCCAGACGTTCCCCGCCCGTCTCCCCTCGCCCGCCGGGCTTTCCCTGACGCGCGAACGGTGACCCGTCGCCGACGGGCGGGTAGGAGACCGGTCGCGCCAGGTGCCCGCCGTACAGTTCGTTCATGATCGGGATCAGGTCACCGTGCACGCGGGCCGTCATGGCCCGTTCCAGCCGGTCCTCGAATTCGATCTCGTCGAGCCTTCCCTCCGCGTAGGCGGCCTTGACGTGCTCGACCACCTGCTCGCGATCCTGGTGGCCCACCCGAAGAGTCGGGTGGTCGGGCCGCAGACCCGCCACCGGCACTCTCCCGTGCCCCGGGCCCGCTGGTGTCACTGTGCCTGCCATGAGACCGATACCCTTTCGTCGCCTCTTCGCTTTCCATACTGGCTCGGATTGTCGGGGCGACACATCAGGATGAACCCTCATAGACCCCTGAGACGCGCCCCTGGCATCCGTGCCGGGGAACAAGCGGGAGAGGTATACAGGAAAACATGAGATGGCGAGATCGCTATGGGTTAAGGCGCCTGCGCGGGCCGAAGATCGCCAAGTTCGATCGTGAGGCGACCGACGCCGACATCGAGGCGCTCATCGCCTTCGCGAAGTCACGCCGGGGCGTGGAGTTCTACGTCGAACCCGAGACGTTCGCGACGGACACCACGGCGGTGGCCGTCGCCGACGACGGTGAGTGGACCCGGCGGCGGGTCGGCTCCCCCGCGGTGATCGGCAAGGTGGCCCGCGGCCTGTCCCTGCCCGTCTACGACGTGCAGTTGACCGGCTATCCGGCTCGGATGAGGGCCTACAACGAACGTCAGCGGCGCGCGGAGGGCTGAGCCGGCACACCGGCGGTCACGGCCCGCAGGTCCGGGCCGCCGGTCTCGTCGAGCAGCACCACCATCGGAAGCAGCCAGGCCGTTCTCGGGCTGCCCATCTCCTGGTCGAGATCCTCGGGGCTGGGCATCCTGTCGTTGAGGGCGTGGGGCGGGACCAGGCTGCGGATGGCGTGCAGGAGCAGATTCGCCATGGAGTAGCCGGGATCGGCCTCGTACGCCCGGCCGAGGGCGACGCCGGCGAGCGCGGAGTCACCCCCGCGCCAGGCGACCAGGCCGAGCAATGAGGCCACCGGCGGCACGAACCTCGGCTCCAGCCGCCGGGTGAGATCGTGCCACAGCCTGAGGTGGGTGTCGTGGTCGTCGTCGGTGATCAGCGCCCACGCCTCGTCCCTGATCCTGATCACCGCCAGGTCCAGCCCCAGCCTGGCCGCCTGGTCGTCGCCGAGCCTGCCCCCCGAGGCGTAGACGGCGATCGCCTCGCGGACCCTGGCCATGCCGTCCGCGACGAACTCCGCCGCGAATCCGTCGGCGTCGCGGCATCCGGTGAGCCTGTCGCGCGTCTCGCGGGTGACGCGAACGGTCGCCTCGCGCATGGCCGCCCGGCCGGGACCGGTCACCGGGTCGAGCGAGCGCTCCAGGGTCTGCCGATCCGGCAGGGCGACCAACCCCTGCAGGGTCGCCTCGGCGGCGACCGCGCCGGCCTGCCGCTCGTAGGGCGTGCCGTCGGCCGGGCAGCAGTCGCTCCGCGAGCAGGCGTACGACCAGTAGCGGCCCTGCTCCACCCGGAGCGCGTCGACGACGGTCAGACCGCCCCCGCGTACGTGCGCCACCGCCGCGTCGACGGCCGGGGTGACCAGCGGACCGGGGCCGTAGCCGACCACGACGACCTCGGTGACCCCTTCTTTCTCGAAGAGCGGGAGGATCCGGCCGAGACCGTCGGCCGCGAGCGGCAGGTCCCATCGGACGGTGAGATGCAGCCTGCTCGTCGCCGGACCGCCGGTGAGACCGATGACGACGAGGCTCTCGTCGGGGTGGAACCCCAGCAGGTAGGGGACGGCTCCCAGAACGTCCTCGGTGGAACCGAGCAGGAGCCGTGGCGGGGACGGCGACGCCGGGAACGCACTGGAAGGCAGGGAATGCGAAAAAGGCGCGGATGGCGCGGAAGGCGCGGAGCGTGGAGGCTCGGGCGAGGCCGGTGACGTGCTGTCCGTTGTCATGGCCGCAAGCCTTCCGGACCCGCACCTCCCCGTTTGAGCCGAACTGCGTTCTGTGGATAGCGCCGGTTTTCCACAGCCGCCGGCGGAGAACCCTCAGAGACTCCTGTCCGTGCGCCCGCCGGTACGCGGGTCCGTACCCGGGTGCGCGGACGGGTTCGTACGCGGGCCCGGGTGAAGGTCCGCACCCGGGTTCACGCGCCGGTCCGTGCGAGGATCCGCCCCCGGGCCCACACGCGGGTCCGTGCGCGGGTCCATCCGCGGGTCCGTGCGCGGGCCGACACTCCGGTCTCCCGCCTCTCCCCCGGCCGGCGGCGCTGACGGCGCCAGGCGGGTGCGGACCATGACGGCCGCGCCGGCCACGGCCGCGGGCATCGCGATGACCGCGACGAACGGGATGAGGAAGAGCAGGAAGAGCAGCACCCCGAAGCCCAGGACGGGAGCCTTGTTCCCCCTGAGCAGTCCGAACCGGCGCTTGCGTGTCACTCCCCTGCGCTCCAGGCCCAGCGTGGTCAGCTCGATCGAGAGGAAGAAACCGGAGACCAGGGCGCCCAGGACCGGCACCACCGTCTGCCCGATCACCGGTACGAACCCGAGGAAGAACAGCGGGACGGTGAAGAGCAGCAGCCACCCGAGGGTGATCAGGCTGTCCCTGACGGACCTGGGGATGGACTTCCACAGCGGCAGCTCGTAGCCGGTCGGTACCTCCCCGTAGGTCCCCTCCACCTTCTCCGAGAGCCTCTCGTAGAACGGGTCGCCCACGATGAGGGTGACCGCGGTGAAGGTCACCACGGACAGGACCAGTCCCGCCCCGAAGAGCGCCAGCCCGACCACCGCGCGCAACGCGGTCCGGGCCGACTCGCTCCACCCGTCGGCGAACGGCGTCCCCCACGCGGCGATCTCCAGCGCGTTCGTGCCGAGGAAGTAGAGGGCGGCCGCGTAGAGGGCGAAGGCGATCAGGGCCGGGATCAGCCCGAACAGCCACCAGCGCGGGTAGCGCGCCACCCAGCGAACTCCCTGGAAGAAGAACCCGATGCCGTCCAGAAAGGAGCGGAAATGACCCATGGCGGAAGATTAGCGGGATCGGACGTCCCGGGTGACGGCGCGCCGCCCCGCCCTTTCGTCCCGTTCACCGCGCGACGGAAGCCAAGGACGCCGCCACCCGGGCTCGTGGGCTCAGGAGGGTCACGCGGATCGGGCGTGGAGACCCGGCGAGGCCCCGTCCGGGGAAAGACCGGCGCGGGCCCGGTTCACCGCCACAGGGTGGGAACGGGGACCCCCAGGGTGGCGAGGAGACGGCGGAGCAGCGGCAGGGAGAGACCCAGGACATTGCCGTGGTCGCCGTCGATGCCCTCGACGAACCATCCGCCCCGCCCGTCCAGGGTGAAGGCGCCGGCCACGTGAAGGGGCTCCCCGGTGGCGACGTAGGCGGCGATCTCGTCGTCGCCGGGGGTGCCGAAGCGTACGGTCGTCGCGCCCACCTCCGCGGCCTCGCGCCCGTTCCCGACGTCGATCACGCAGTGGCCGGTGAGCAGACGGCCCTCGCGTCCGCGCATGCCGCGCCAGCGCGCGACGGCCTCCTCGGGGGAGGACGGCTTGCCGTAGGCCCGGCCGTCGAGTTCGAGCACGGAGTCACAGCCGACGACCAGGCCGCCGGACAGGTTCCCGGCCACCGCGGCGGCCTTGGCGCGCGCCAGCGTGAGACAGAGCTCGGCCGGGCTGCCGGCGGTGACGGCGGCCTCGTCCACCCCGCTGACGATCACTTCGGGATCCAGTCCGGCGCTGCGCAGCAGGGCGAGACGGGCGGGCGAGGCGGAGGCGAGGACGATCTGGGTCACGCCGGTCGAGCCTAGCGCGGTCCCGTCGCTCTTCCCGCCACGGGCGGGCCACGGCCTCACCTGTGCGGCGCGGCGGGGTCGTCCGGCGGGGCCGGGAGCCGCCGAGGCGGGGTCACGGTCTCCGGGGCCGGGCGGCGCGGGAGACCGGCGGCGTCGTAGGCCTCGGCCTCGCCCAGGGTCTCGTTCTCCAGCAGGGCGGCGGCGATGCCGTCCAGGCGGCCGCGGTTCTCCTTCAGGACGGTCAGCGCGACCTCGTAGCACTCGTCCACGATGCGCCGGACCTCCTGGTCCACGGTGGCGAGGGTGTCCGGGGCCGCGGCGGGGCGGCCGTCCCCGGAGTCGGACAGCACGCTGAGCGGGCCGATCCTGGCGGACATGCCCCAGCGGCCGACCATGCCGCGCGCGATCACGGTGACCTGCTCCAGGTCGCTCTCCGAGCCGGTGGTGACCACGCCGTAGACGATCTGCTCGGCCGCCATGCCGCCGAGGGCCCCGACGATCCGGTCGCGCAGGTGCCTCTCGTCGTAGGCGTAGCGGTCGGTGTCGGGTGTGGAGAGGGTGACGCCGAGCGCCCGGCCGCGTGGGATGATCGAGACCTTCCTGACCGGGTCCGCGCCCGGCTGGAGCATGCCGAGCAGCGCGTGGCCCGCCTCGTGGTAGGCGGTGCGCCTGCGCTCGTCCTGCGGGATCACGACGGCGCGGGCCGCGCCGAGCAGGATCTTCTCCAGCGCGTCGGCGAAGTCGGCGGAGTGCACCTTCTCGTTGCCCCGCTTGGCGGCGAGCAGCGCGGCCTCGTTGACCAGGTTGGCCAGGTCCGCGCCGGTCATGCCCGGGGTGGTCCTGGCGAGCCGCTCCAGGTGGACGTCACCGGCGAGCGGCACGCCCCTGCTGTGCACCCGCAGGATCGCCAGCCGCCCGTCGACGTCCGGCGCGGAGACCACGACGGTACGGTCGAACCGGCCGGGCCGCAGCAGCGCCGGATCGAGGACCTCGGCCCGGTTGGAGGCACCGATCACGATGACGCCCTCGGAGCCGGTGAAGCCGTCCATCTCGGTGAGGATCTGGTTGAGCGTCTGCTCGCGCTCGTCGTGGCCCCCGATGGTGCTGCCGCCCCGCACCCGGCCGATCGCGTCGATCTCGTCGATGAAGATGATCGACGGCGCGACCTTGCGGGCCTCCTCGAACAGCTCCCGCACCCGCGAGGCGCCCACCCCCACGATCATCTCGATGAACTCCGAGGCACTCGCGGAGAAGAACGGCACGTCCGCCTCGCCCGCCACCGCGCGGGCGAGGAGGGTCTTGCCGGTGCCGGGCGGGCCGGCGAGCAGCACGCCCTTGGGCAGCTTCGCCCCGAGCCTGCGGTACTTGTCGGGGTCCTTGAGGTAGTCGACCACCTCGGCGACCTCGTTCTCGACCTCGTCGATGCCGGCCACGTCGTCGAAGTCGACCCGGACCCTGTCCGGTTCCACCGGTTTGGCGGACTTCGACCTGCCGAGACCTCCGAGGCCGCCGAGACCGCCCCCCGCCCCGCCGCCCATCGCCCCGGCCGCCGCACGCCGCATGAACCAGATCCACAGCCCGGCCAGCAGCAGCACCGGGAACAGCGACAGCAGCAGGTTCGCCAGGAAACCCCGGTCGCCCCCGACGGGCTCGGCCTTGATGTTCACCCCCGTCGCGGTGAGCCTGCGGTAGAGCTCGTCCTCGTCGGCGAAGATCGGCAGCTCGGTGGAGAAGCGGTCGTACTCGACGTTGTCGCTGTCGGGATCGCGGGCGGGTTTCCTGAGGGTGCCCTGGATCGACGCGCCCGTGGCGTAGACGTCCTTGACGTTGGCCGCCCGCACCTGCGCGGTGAACTGCGTGTAGGAGATCGGCTCGGTGACGTCGCCGAAGAACGAGGAGACCACGAAGAACCCCGCGTAGACCACGGCCAGCGTCAGCAGGAAGCGCGGCCAGCTGATCCGCGGGCGCTGCGGGGCTGACGAGCGGTCGGGCAGGCCCTCGGACCTCCAGGGCTTGGAGCCGCCGCCCTCGCCGTCCCCGTCGCCGCCCTGGCGGCCCCCCTCGCCGGACGGCCACCGTCCCGGCCCCTTGCGCTGCCGGGACGGCTGCTGAGACGCCGGTCGGTTCACGGACTTCCCCCTCGAAGGACGGGGGGACCTGCCCGGGCACCCGGCGCGCGACCGGCGAGCGGGCTCCGGTGGGCGGGCAGGGGCCGTCACGCGTGCGACGGCGAGGCGACCGATCGTGAAATCCCCCCGAATCTCACCTGGTCACGCGGGCAAGGCGAATCCTCCCCCGGCCGGGCTCACTTCAATCTGAGGGAGGAGACCGCGGTGTTGATGTCGCGCCAGTGCTTCTTCTGGACGTCGGGGATCGTCACGAAGAGCATCGCCGGCTTCTCACCGGAGCGCTCGGTCACCGCGACGGCGGCCATGGAGGAGCGCGCCTTGCCCTTGCTCTCGTACTTCACCCGGTAGGCGAGCAGCCAGCCGTCCTTGATCGGCTGTGAGGCCGTCCAGGAGATCGTGCCGCCCTTGGGGTGGTGGTTGAGCGTCCACCGGGCGGCCAGCAGCGCGGTGTCCTTGGCCTCCCGCTGCACCAGGATGGGCACCGGGCAGCTCACCAGCATCGCCCGGTGGGCCGCCCCCTTCACCTTGGGCAGCACCTGCCGGGTGGAGAACGGCGAGGCGCCGAAGACCTTCCAGGGCTTGCCCAGGCGGACCAGCGACACGCCGGAGCGGCGGTCGGTGAGGCGGCGCTTGCTCTTGTCCGCCTTGCCGGTGAGCCTGCCGAGCCGCCTGTCGCCCGGCGGCTCGGGCACCCGGGGGTCGGCCAGGGCCGCGACGACGGCGCTGCGGTCGGGTGCCGGGGTGGAGCCGGACGACGCCGACGACGACGCCGACGGGCTCCCCGAGGCCGACGGGGACGCCGACGGGGACACCGATCCGGACGGGGACGCCGATCCGGACGCCGACGGGCTTTCCGAGGCGGAGGCCGAGGCCGGCGCCGACGGCTCCGGGGAGGCGGGCCCGGTGGAGGCCGGACCGGGCGAGGGCGGCGCGGCAGATGGCGCGGCGATCTGCCCCGCTCGCTCCTCGCCCGGTTGATCTGGGGTGCCCGAGGTGACGAGGCCGACCACGGCCACGACCGCGACGAGGAGCACCGCGGCTCCCACGGCCAGGGCGCGGTAGATCACGCGCATCTGCAGGTCACCGATGCGGGACCGCTTGATGGCCGGGACCTGGGGGGCCGGTGCCCTGCGAGGGCTCTGCGCCGTGGCCTCCGGCCGCTCCGAGGTCTCCGCGTCGGCGGTCGCGTCCGTCGGCGTGGAACCCGTCTCCCGGGTCCCCTGAGTCCCACCCAACCCATCGAGCACGAACGGGAGCGTACGACAAATCCGGTTTTCTCGCGTGGGATCCCCATCACACTTCGGGAACGAGACCTCCCTCCCCGGCGCCCCCGGCACCCTGCGATGATGCCGGGATGTTCGTGGAACGCCAGGTGGAGCTCAGGTTCGACGCCTCCTCACGCGAGGCGAGGACGCACACCAACCTGTCCGCCGTACGCACCGACGCCCTGGGACTCTGGCTGGCCGGCGACGAGACCGCCACCGTCGAGCATCTGGCGTTCCGCGGCGGGCGCTACGACGACCAGCGCACCTTCTTCCTCGCCGACTTCGTGGACCTGCCCGCCGGGCGCGAGGAGGAGGCCGACATCGAGGGGCTGGGCCGGGCGGACGGCTGGCTCTGGGCGATCGGGTCGCACAGCCTCAAGCGCAGGCGGGTCAAGAAGGGACAGCCGCCGCACAAGGCGCGCCGCCGCCTCGCCTCGGTGGTGCGCGAGGAGAACCGCTTCATCCTGGTACGGCTGCCGCTCGTCGGCGCCACCCCGGTTCGCGAGGACGGCAGCCGCCGGGCGGAGATCCTGGCCGGTCCCGGCAGGAACCTGGCCGACCTGCTGGCCGCCGACCCGCACCTGGGCCCGTTCGTGCCGATCCCCAGCAAGGACAACGGCCTGGACGTCGAGGGCGTCGCCGTGCTCGGCGGGCGGCTGTTCGCCGGGCTGCGCGGCCCGGTGCTGCGCGGCTGGGCCGCCGTCCTGGAGATGCGTCCGGAGAGCGATCCGCGGCGGCCCGGCTCGCTGCGGCTCGCCGACATCGACGGCGAGCCGTACCGGACGCACTTCCTGAACCTCGGCGGGCTCGGCGTCCGCGACATGTGCCCCCACCGGGGCGGGCTGCTGATCCTGGCCGGGCCGACCATGAGCCTGGACGGCCCGGTGCGCCTGATGCGCTGGGAACCGCCGGACGAGCCCTCCGTCGTGCACGAGCCCGAGGTCGTCGGCGACCTGCCCTACGGCGACGGGGACGACCACCCCGAGGGGATCGCCGTGCTCGACGGCGACCGCCTCCTGGTGGTCTACGACAGCCCGTCGCAGGCGCGGCTCACCCCGCAGGGCGGCGTTCTCGCCGACGTCGTCAGGCTGCCCCGCTGACCGTACGGACCGGGGCGTCCGGGCGGTCGCCGGACCGCCCTCGGGTGATGGCGATCGACATGACCGCGGCGGCCAGGCAGAGCGCGCCCGCGGCGTACCAGGCGAGGTCGTAGGCGCCGAAGTGGTCGCGGGTGATCCCGGCCGCGGTCGCGGCGATCGCCGCGCCGATCTGGTGGGAGGCGAAGACCCAGCCGAACACCACGGCCCCGTCGGGACCGTAGATCTGGCGGCAGAGCGCCACGGTCGGCGGGACCGTGGCCACCCAGTCGAGGCCGTAGAAGACGATGAAGACGAGCATGCTGGGCTCGGCGCTCGCCCCGAACAGGCTCGGCAGGGCGAGCAGCGACAGGCCGCGCAGCCCGTAGTAGGCACCGAGCAGCAGGCGCGAGTCGACCCTGTCGCTCAGCCAGCCGGAGGCGACGGTGCCGACCACGTCGAAGATCCCGACCAGCGCGAGCAGCCCGGCGGCGATCGGCTCGGCCATGCCGTGGTCGTGGGCGGCGGGGATGAAATGGGTGCCCACCAGCCCGTTGGTGCTCATCCCGCAGATCGCGAACCCGCCCGCGAGCAGCCAGAAGGGGCGTGTCCTCGCGGCGCTCCGGAGCACGCCGAGGGCACGCGAGGCGGCGTTGCCCGGCCGGGTGCCGGTCGCGGACCGTCCCGCGGACGCGGACGCGGACCCGGCGGCAGGCGCGGACCCGATGTCGGACACGGGCCCGGCGACGGTCGCGGGCAGGGTGGTGGGTGGCGCCGGGACGGCGCCCAGGGCGGTGGTGCCCACGTCCTCAGGCCGGTCCCGCAGCAGGAACCAGACCAGCGGGACCACGACCAGGGCGGCGAGGGCGACCGTGAGCGCGGCCGTCCGCCACCCCTGACCGGCCGCGAGGTGGGCGAGGACCGGCAGGAACACGAGCTGGCCGGTGGCCCCGCCTGCGGTGAGCACGCCGGTGACCAGGCCGCGGTGACGGACGAACCAGCGCTCGGTGAGGGTCGCGGCGAAGACCAGCGCCATGGAGCCCGTCCCCAGGCCGACCATGACGCCCCAGCAGAGCAGGAGCTGCCAGGGAGCGTTCATCCAGATGGTGAACCCGCTGCCCGCGGCGACGAGCAGCAGGGCGTACGTCACCACCCGGCGCATGCCGAAACGGTCCATCAGCGCCGCGGCGAAGGGCGCGGTCAGCCCGTAGAGCATGAGGTTGACCGAGACGGCGAGCGAGATCGTGCCCCGTGACCAGCCGAACTCCTCCTGCAACGGCGTGATCAGCACGCCGGGTGTGGCGCGGAACCCCGCCGCGCCCAGAATGGCGACGAAGGCGACCGCCGCCACGATCCAGGCGCGGTGAAGTCCGCGACCCGGCTGAAGAGTCGTTGTCATGGGCCTCATCATCGGCGGAGCCGGCGTCCTGTCACGAGTGGCCCGGGTGCCAATATCCGCAAGGATCGGGCCAGAGTCGCCGTCCGCCGCCATCGGCCGCGCGCGCCCCCGAGAATGGGAGGGACACGACTCCGGTCATCTCGCATAGTGGCGCAATTCGCTCAAAGGTCATGTTTTTTCTATTCTCGCTCGGAGGGGATCGCACCAGGCGGGGTCATGAACGGGCACGAGTCGGCACGAACGGGCATTGACAGACACTGACAGACCCGAAGGACACCGACAGGCAGCCGACAGGCAGCCGACAGGCAGCCGACAGGCAGCGACAGGCAGCGACAGGCACCGACAGGCGCGGCCCCGGCTCCGGGACGGCGCCCCTGCCACGGGGCGGGCGGACCCGGTGCCGCCCGACCGGCACGGGGGCCGGACGGGGATCCGCAGATCGAAGGGGTGGTGCCGTGTTCCACGCGCGAAGGTCCGGGAGGTTGCCGGCGCTGCTGGCGGGCGGCGCGCTCCTGCTGGGCGCCTGCGCCGGCCCCGACCCGGTGAAGGATCCCTCCGGCTCGGCGACGGCCCCGTCGACCAGGACCATCACCTACGCGTACGAGCAGGAGTTCCACTCGTACAACAACAACACGACCGCGGAGAACGCCACCCGCAACTTCGCCCCCCTGCAGCGGGTGCTGACCGGCTTCTGGTTCTACGGCGACAAGGGCACGATCACTCCCGACCGGGACTTCGGGACCTACCGGAAGACCTCCGACGACCCGCTCACGGTCGAGTACACCATCAGCGACCGGGCCGTCTGGTCGGACGGCACCCCGATCGACTGCGACGACGTCATGCTGTGGTGGGCCTTCCGGTCCGGCAAGGTCAGGGGTTTCGCCTCCGCCGACACCAACGGCGTCCAGGACACCCGCGTCCCCGGCTGCCGCGCCGGCGGCAGGACGTTCGAGCTGGTCTACGACAAGCCGTTCGCCGACTGGGTGGCCGGTGGTCCGGGCGCGACCGAACTGTTGCCGGCCCACGTGGTCGCCGCCCGGGACGGCCTGTCGGAGGAGGAGTTCATCGCGGCCGTCAGGAACGCCGACGCCCGCAGGCTCGAGAAGGGCATCCGGTTCTTCAACGACGGCTGGGTCGCCGACGGCAGGCTGCCCGACGCCGAGCTGATCCCCTCCTCCGGTCCGTACAAGCTCTCGAAGCTGGACGCGGGGCAGCGGCTGACCCTGGTCGCCAACGACCGGTGGTGGGGCACGCCCGCCGCCACCCCGACGATCGTCGAACGCTTCATCACCCTCGACGAGCAGGCCCAGGCACTGCAGAACCGCGAGGTCCAGATCGTCGAGCCGCAGCCGGGACCGGACGTGCTCAAGCAGTTGCAGTCGCTGGACGGCGTGCGGGTCGGCGTCTTCGACCGGTACACCTACGAGCACCTGGACTTCAACTTCGACTCCAGCCCGTTCAGGGACCCCAGGTTGCGCGAGGCGTTCGCCCGGTGCGTACCCCGGCAGCTCATCGTCGACCGGCTGATCAAGCCGGTCGCGCCCGCCGCGGGGCCGCTCCAGGTCCGCACCGTCGCCCCCTTCCAGGCCAACAGCGCCGAGGTCGTCGCGGCCAGCGGCAGCGCCGGCGCGTACACGCGGCAGGACGTCGCGGGCGCCAGGGAGCTGCTGCGGCGGGCGGGCAGGACGGGGCTGGAGGTGAGCATCGGCTACCAGACCCCGAACCCGCGCCGCACCGCGGCGGTGCAGCTCATCATCGACTCCTGCAACAAGGCGGGGTTCAGGGTCGTCGACAAGGGATCCGACGACTTCCTCGGCACGGTCATGCCGGCCAACGGCTACGACGTGGCACTGTTCGCCTGGTCGGGCTCCTCGCTGGTCAGCGGCTGGGCCTCCAACTTCACCTCGCCGGAGAAGTGCGACGCCCGCAGCAAGGGCAACAACAACGGCTGCTACTCCAGCGCGCGGGTCGACCGCCTCATCGCGAGGCTGAACTCCACGGTGGACCTGGCCGCCCAGAACCCGATCATCGGTGAGATCGAGAAGCGGCTCTGGAGGGACCTGGCCACCATCCCGCTCTTCCAGCACCCGGGGCTCAGCGCCTGGGGCGAGACACTCAGGAACGTCGTCCCCAACCCCGCGCAGTCGACCATCACCTGGAACATGGACCGGTGGAGCCTGTCCTGACGTCCGGCCCGTTCCGTCCCGCGGTTCCGGCCTGACACCGGATACGTCACCCCTTCCGGCGGCTTCGGCCCGGCACCGGACGAAACATCCCGCTCATCGGCCACGGCCCGGTGCCGGGCGGGACCACCTCTGCGGAGACGTCGCGTCGCCCACCGGGTGAATTCTCCCGGCCTGCGGTGGCGTACCTGACATGAGCTGACAGGTACGCACACCATGCTGGTCCCGACGACAGCACATCCAGCAGGGAGTCCCATATGCCACGCGCCGCCGGAACCTTCAGCATCGACGGCTGGGAGCCGGAACCCTACGACGAGGCCGAGGGGGCCACGCTCACCCGCGTCCACATCACCAAGACCTTCGACGGCGACCTGGTCGGCACCAGCACGGCCGACATCATCACCGCGATCCCGCGGGTCGAGACGTCCGCGGCCTACGTGGGCTTCGAGCGCTTCACCGGCACCGCGCACGGGCGCAAGGGCACCTTCGTGCTGCACCACACGACCACCGCGGACGGCGACGGCACGGGGCTGAGCTGGACGATCCTGCCCGACTCCGGCACCGGCGAGCTGACCGGCATCCGGGGCGGCGGCCAGATCGTCAACGACGACGGCGCCCACTCCTTCCACCTGGACTACGAACTCGGCTGAGAAGGACCCACCCGCGGAACGACGAGATCCCGCCGCGATCGAGGTGATCGGGCGGGATCTCGTGAACGTGCTCCGGGTCGTCTCGCGAACGACCCGATGTGGAGCTATGGGGATTCGAACCCCAGACCTCCTCCATGCCATGGAGGCGCGCTACCAGCTGCGCCATAGCCCCTGGGACGTCGTCCTTCCGGGTGCCTCCGGGCGAGGCCCGGCGACGACGCCAGTGTATAGGAAACCGCCGCGCACCCTGTAACCGCGGCCGTGCGGCGGCTCGCGGGAGGCGGTGACGGCCGCGCCCGGATGGCCGTCACCGGGGCACGGCCACCCGGGCGCGGCCGCCGGGCACGGGACACCGAACCCCCGAACCCCCAGGCACCCGGGCACCCGGGCACCCGGGCACGAGACGTCAGGCATGGCGTCAGGTGAGCGAGGTGGCCCGTGCGATCAGCCGGGCGAGCTCGCTCACCGCGGGGTCCTCGGTCGAGCCGGCCAGGCGGGTGGCGTGGGTGGCCAGCTCGTCGGACGTCACCCCGGCGAACCCCTCGCGGGTGCGGAGGTACTCGGCGAAGCCCGCGGCCACCACGTCGACCTGGAACCTCGGCGAGGCCCCCTTCCACAGCGACTCCGCCAGCTCGCCCGCGGCGAGGGAACGGGCGGCCTCGGCGGGGGCACGGCTGTCGGGGTCCTGCCAGCGCACGGTGGCGGTGGCCAGCTGGCCCGACGCCCCGCCGCGCAGCCGAACCTCGTACAGGGCGGTCACCGAGTGGCCGGGGCCGACCTCGCCGCCGTCCCTGGCGTCGTCGCGGAAGTCCTCGGCCGCGATCCGCCGGTTCTCGTAACCGATCAGGCGGTACGACTCCACGGCCGAGGGGTTGAACACGACCTGCGCCTTGGCGTCGCGGGCCCGCAGGTCGACGGTGGTGGCGAGCTGCTCGACGAAGACCTTGCGCGCGTCGTCGGCGGAGCCGACGTAGACCGCGGCACCGTCGCCGTTGTCGGCGAGCTGCTCCATCAGCTCGTCGCCGTACTCGCGGCCGACACCGACGCAGAGCAGGGTGATCTTCTTGCCCGCGGCCTCGGCGACCCGGTCGAGGATGCCCTGCCAGGTCGTGTCGCCGGTGTTGGCCAGGCCGTCGGAGAGCAGGATGACCCGGTTGGCGGCAGAGGGCAGGAAGCTCTCCGCGGCCACCGCGTACCCCTGGATCAGCCCCGCCTCCAGGTTGGTCGACTGCTGCACGGCCAGGCGGTCGACGGCGGCGTGCAGCCGTTCCCGCTCGGTCGCCGGGGTCATCGCCAGCACGACCTCCGCCTGTCCGCTGAAGGCGACGACCGAGACCCGGTCGCCGGGTCCGAGCTGGTCGACGAGCCGGTGCAGCGCCTCCCTGACCAGGTCGAGCCTGCCGGGTTCGCCCATGGAGCCCGACACGTCGACCACGAAGGTCAGGTTCGCGGGCCGGCGGGACTCCGCGGCGACCCTGCGGGTCTGCAGGCCGACGCGGAGCAGCGCGGTGCCGTTGCCCGGGGTGCGCGCGCCGTCCATGTGCACGGTGAAGCCGTCGTCCTCGGGCTCGGCGTAGTCCTGCGCGAAGGAGTTGACGAACTCCTCCGGCCGGACCCGGCCGGGTTCCGGCAGCCTGCCCTCGTCGAGGAGCCGCCTGCTGTAGCCGTAGGAGGCGGTGTCCACGTCCAGGGAGAAGGTGGAGATCTGCTCGGCGGCCGTGTCCTGGCTCCGGGTGGCCCCGGGCTCCTCGGCCTCGGCCCGGGTCGTGGCCCGGTCCCCGGCCGCCGCGGACTCCTCCCGGGCGGGCGGCGGCGCGGCCCCCGACGGCATCGCCCTGCCCGACTCGGGCATCGGCAGGGCTTCGGATGGCGCGTTGGTCTCGGATCCGCCACAGGCGGCGGCCGCCAACAGGGCGAGGACGGCGAGGGCTGTGGCGAGCGGGCGGGACGTCATGTCGCCTCCTAGGGATGCGTGTCATCCCCTACGACGACATCCCGCCGGGATCGGCCGGTCGCTTGACCCAAGCGAGCGCAAACCGTGTTCGGCGCGTGATCAGGATTTCCAGGCGGGGTCGCGCCCGCCGAGCCCCGGCGCCGCCCGAACGGCGAGGCGTCCGCCGGTACGGGCACCTCCTCGCCGAAGACCTCCCGGGGGCGTCCCCGCGGCGCCGTCCGCGCGACGAACGCCGCCGGACCTCGCCGGTCCCGTCGTCCACCGCGTACTCCCGGCCGGTGACCCTGACCGGGTCCCGGCCGTGCGTCACCGTGTCGTTCGGCGCCGTCCTGGGCACCGCGGTCATCGGACGCCCAGCAGGCGCACGGGCCCCTCAGCAGGCGCAGGAGACGCCGGAGACCGGTGCGGTGAGCTCGTCGACCGGGCGGCGGGACACTCCCCGCGCCGTCTCGACCGGATATCCCTCCCGTGCCCAGTACTCGAAGCCGCCCAGCATCTCCTTGACCGGGTGACCCAGCCTGGCGAACTCCAGCGCGGCCCGGGTGGCACCGTTGCAGCCGGGTCCCCAGCAGTAGGTCACCACGGTCGCACCCGCCGGGACCACGGAGTCGCCGTGCGCGGCGATCAGCGCGGTGGGCAGGTGGACGGCGCCGGGGATGTGTCCCTGCTCCCAGCTCTCCGGGCTGCGCGAGTCGACCACGACCAGGCCGGGGGCACCCGCGGCCAGGTCCTCGGCCACGTCGGCCGCGTCGGTCTCGAACGTCAGCCGCGCCGCGAAGTGCGCCAGCGCGGCGGCGTTACCGGCGGCCGGCACCGTGGTGACGGCCGCCGAGGGGGCGGAGGCGGCGGCCGGGGAGGGCACCGCGATGGACGGTACGACCACGGAGGGCAGGGGCGCGACGGGGGCGGACGGGGGAGAAGTGGTGGACATGCAGGGCCTTTCCTATGCGTTCGACGCGTCGGGGATGCCTGTGAGAGGCACGTCCGGCGGGCGTTTCCGGGGGTTTCGGCATGGCGGCTCAGCGACGTACCGACGCGGGCACCGGCCCGAGGTCCCGGCGGATCCCTGCGGGCCCCTGCGGGTTCCAGTAGATCCAGGAGACCCGGGGGTTCCGGGGTTCCGGGGTTCCGGGGTTCCGGGGTTCCGGCCTGGGGTGTCGCCTGCCGGATGAGGCAATGGTGTCGTGCGCGGCACCCACCCGACCAGTGGCATGAATGCCGCTTGTCGCTAACATCTCGCCATGCTGCTCCCCCTCCGGGCACCACACCGCACGGGCCACGGCGTCTCCGTCCTCGCCTTCGACGGCATGAGCCCGTTCGAGCTGGGCTGCGTGGTCGAGGTGTTCGGCATCCCCCGCCCCGAACTGCGCGTGCCCTGGTACGACCTGTCGGTCTGCGCCGAGAGCCCCACCGACCTGCGGGTCGTGGGCGGCTTCACGATGCGCGCCGAACACGGTCTCGACGTGCTGGCCGCGGCCGGGACCGTGATCGTCCCCGGGGTGGCGGACGTCCGGGACGAGGTGCCCGCCGGGGTGGTCGCGGCCCTGCGCCGGGCCCACGGGCGAGGCGCGCGGATCGTGTCGATCTGCTCGGGAGCGTTCGCCCTGGCCGCCGCCGGGCTGCTGGACGGCAGGGAGGCGACGACCCACTGGAGGTACGCCGGGCTGCTCCAGCGGAGGTTCCCCGAAGTGAAGGTGGACCCGGACGTGCTCTACGTCGACGATGGGGACGTGCTCACCAGCGCGGGCAGCGCGGCCGGGCTGGACCTGCTGATCCACCTGGTCCGCAAGGACCACGGCCCGGGGGTGGCCAACGAGGTCGCCCGGAGGCTCGTGATCCCTCCCCACCGGGAGGGCGGGCAGGCCCAGTTCATCCAGGCGGCCGTCACACCCGTGCGCGAGGGCGCCGCCGTGACGTCCGCGATGGCCTGGGCGCTCGACCACCTCGCCGAACCGATCACGATCGCTGCTCTGGCGGAGGTCGCCCACATGTCGCAACGTACGTTCATCAGGCATTTCAACCGGCAGACGGGGACGAGCCCGCTGCGCTGGGTGATCTCTCAGCGGGTCGCCGCCAGCCTGGCGATGCTGGAGTCCACCTCCGCACCCGTGGAGGAGATCGCCTCGGCCGTGGGCTTCGACAGCCCGGCGACCTTTCGTCACCACTTCACCCGGGCGATGCGTACCTCCCCCTCGGCCTACCGGAGGGCGTTCCACACCTCGGGCGCACCTGTCACATAAAGCCGCGAAGTTCCACAACCTCCTACTAACCATACAAACAGAAGAATTTTCGCTTTACGGCGATCGAGTACTTGACGGATTGAATGCGACAATCAGGATATTAACATTCATGGGGCGATTTACATTTTTGGAGGGTAAAGAAAGTCGCACTCTTCATCACGTGTCGTCACCGGATTGGAGAAGTTTCTCTCATCGCATCCACGGAATTTCTCAAGAATTACCACGAGACGTTTTCTGTGAATACAACGGGAGAGAGAAGGCACGTGTCTACTTTCATGCAACGGAGCCTTGCGGGCGGCGCGCTCGCCGGGGCCGTCCTTCTTCTGAACTCCCCTGTTCCCGTTTCGGCCGATTCGCGACTCCCCGCCACGGCCCAGGCCCGCCACGGCGGAATCAGCTCTCTCAACGGCACTCAGGCAGACCCGTGTCTCCTGCAGTTCACCACCGTTTGCACAGGCCTTGTCCCGGTGTCTCCGGTAGTCCGCGTGTCCCCGGTGATCCGCATGTCTCCGACAATTCGCGTCAGCGACATTGTGGCCACCGGAGCAATCATCAACAAGGCGGTGCGACCGACCGCGACCGACGGCAATTACATCCTGCTGTGCAGGTGGCTCGGCCTGCCGAGTTTCCTGTGCAAGCTTCCCGACGGGCTGCGCGGGCCTGCCGGCCCCAGGGGCCCCGCCGGACCGGCAGGACCCGCGGGAGCCGACGGCCTGCCCGGCCCGGCAGGACCGGCGGGGGCTGACGGCCTGCCCGGCCCGGCAGGACCGGCGGGGGCTGACGGCCTACCCGGACCCGAGGGACCGGAAGGGCCTCCCGGAGCCGACGGTCTCCCAGGACCGGCGGGGGCTGACGGCCTACCCGGGCCGGCGGGAGCCGATGGCCTTCCCGGGCCCGAGGGACCCGCAGGACCTCCCGGAGCAGATGGTCTTCCCGGACCGGCAGGTCCGGCGGGACTTGACGGCCTTCCCGGACCCGAGGGACCCGCAGGACCTCCCGGAGCCGACGGCCTACCCGGACCCGCAGGACCGGCAGGGGCTGACGGCCTACCCGGACCCGCAGGCGCAGACGGTCTCCCCGGACCCGCAGGACCGGCAGGGGCTGACGGCCTACCCGGACCGGCGGGAGCCGATGGCCTGCCCGGACCCGAGGGACCCGCAGGGCCTCCCGGAGCTGACGGCCTACCCGGACCCGCAGGCGCAGACGGTCTCCCCGGGCCCGCAGGACCGGCAGGGGCTGACGGCCTTCCCGGACCCGCGGGAGCCGATGGCCTGCCCGGACCGGCAGGTCCGGCGGGACTTGACGGCCTTCCCGGACCCGAGGGACCCGCAGGACCTCCCGGAGCAGATGGTCTTCCCGGCCCGGCAGGACCGGCGGGAGCAGACGGTCTTCCCGGACCCGCAGGCGCAGACGGCCTTCCCGGACCGGCGGGACCCGCAGGTTTCCCCGGGCCCGAGGGACCGGCAGGACCTCCCGGAGCCGACGGACTCCCCGGACCGGCAGGCGCAGACGGCCCACCCGGACCGGCAGGACCCGCAGGAGCCGACGGCTTCCCCGGACCCGAGGGACCCGCAGGACCTCCCGGAGCCGACGGCCTACCCGGACCCGCAGGGGCTGACGGCCTTCCCGGACCCGAGGGACCCGCTGGGCCTCCCGGACCCGCAGGTGCAGACGGCTTCCCCGGACCCGCAGGACCTCCCGGAGCAGACGGACTCCCAGGCCCGGCAGGCGCAGACGGCCTTCCCGGATCGGCGGGAGCAGACGGCCTCCCAGGCCCGGCAGGACCCGCAGGGGCTGACGGCCTTCCCGGACCCGAGGGACCCGCAGGACCTCCCGGACCGGCAGGCGCAGACGGCCTTCCCGGACCTGAGGGACCGGCAGGACCTCCCGGACCGGCGGGAGCCGACGGCTTCCCCGGACCTGAGGGACCGGCAGGACCTCCCGGACCGGCGGGAGCCGACGGCTTCCCCGGACCCGAGGGACCCGCAGGACCTCCCGGACCCGCAGGAGCCGACGGCTTCCCCGGATCGGCAGGACCGGAGGGACCCGCAGGGCCGGAGGGACCCGCAGGCGCGGACGGTCTAGCGGGACCGGCAGGACCCGAAGGACCCGCAGGCCCGGAGGGACCCGCAGGACCCGAAGGACCCGCTGGACCGGAGGGACCGGCCGGAACCGGGGCCGGACCTACCAGCAGGCCGCTCCACACCGTCCACGTCACTCCCATCCGGGTCGTCGCGACTCCGGTGTACGGCCCCTCGGTCATCGGCATCCCGGTGATGGGAGCCCCCATCGGGATCGGCGACTCCATCGGAATCGGTAGCTCCATGGGGATCTGCACCCCCGTGAAGATCTGCTGAGATATTCGCCGGGTTTCATGGAAGCAGGCCGATCGGCGCGTCACGTCTTGAAGGGGCACTCCGGAGTTCTCCGGTAGCACGAGAAGAACACCGGAACGATCGCACAGGACATGTGAACGTCGGTTGAAAGCGAAGAGGTGCGGGGCATCGTCGCCCCGCACCTCTTCCTTCGTCCGGAGAGCCTCGTCCTCTTCCTTCCCCCGGAGAGCCGCGTCCCTTTCCTTCGTCCGGAGAGCCGCGCCCCTCCCGCCACGTTACGAAGATCCCCCGCATTCATTCTGTTTCGGGCTCGTCGTTCACGGCCACCGGGCGAAGACCCCGCCCGCCCACCCGAGAATCCCGCCGGCCCCTTCACCGACCGGCCCACCCCGCCCACCTCCCCTGCGAGATCCGCCACCTCGACGAACCGGCGGAGCGGACCCCCACACGCCTTTCCCGGTAATCCCGTGGCAGTCGTACCGATATGTCCCCTGGACAGCGACTCTCTTTCCTACAACATTGGTTGGGTATCGGTTCCGGCCACGAGTCAGGAGTTCACCGTGCCGCTCATGCAGCCCGACCCCACCTTCTATCCCTCCGCGCGCGAGGCCATGCTGGCGCCCCGGGAGGAGCTCGCCTACGTCGCCCTGCTGGACGCGTCCGGCGACGGACGGCCCGACGGGCTCGCCACGATCGACCTGTCCGACGGATCGATCGCCGATGTGCACGACATGTCCGTTCCCGGCGACGAGCTCCACCATTTCGGCTGGAACGTGTGCAGCGCGGCCCTGTGCCCGTACGCCCCGCACCCGCACGTGGAGCGGCGCTACCTGGTCCTCCCCGGCCTGCGGTCGAGCAGGATCTACATCTTCGACGTCAAGGACGATCCCCGCCGTCCCAAGCTCGTCAAGACGATCGAACCCGAGACGGTCTTCGAGAGGACCGGCTACAGCCGTCCGCACACCGTTCACTGCGGCACCGACGCCATCTACGTCAGTGCGCTGGGAAACGTGGACGGCGACGCGCCCGGCGGGGTCTTCACGCTCGACCACGACACCTTCGAGCCCAAGGGCCGCTGGGAGGCCGACCGCGGACCGCAACGGCTGCACTACGACTTCTGGTGGCACCTGGGACACGACACGATGATCACCAGTGAGTGGGGCACACCCAACCAGATCGAGCCGGGGCCGTCCTTGGAGCTGCTGGCCGGCCGCGGTTACGGTCATCGGCTGCACGTCTGGGACCTGACCAGGCGCACCCACCTCCAGGAGATCGACCTGGGCGACCGGCACCAGATGGCGCTGGAGTTGCGGCCCGCCCACGATCCCACCAGGACCTACGGCTTCGTCAACACGGTGATCGACGTCGAGGACCTGTCGTCCAACATCTTCACCTGGTACCTGGAGGACGGTGTCTGGAAGGCCCGCAAGACGATCACGATCCCGGCCGAACCGGCCGACCCCGACCTGCTGCCGGAGCCGCTCAAGCAGTTCGGCGCGGTACCGCCCCTGGTCAGCGACATCTCGCTGACCCTCGACGACCGCATCCTGCTCGTCTCGGCCTGGGGCACCGGGGAGCTCAAGGCGTACGACGTCTCCGACCCGTTCGCTCCCCGGGAGACCGGTTCGGTGCGGATCGGCGGGATCGTCCGCCGTGACGCCCACCCGGCCGCCCCCGGCCGGCCGCTCAACGGCGGCCCGCAGATGGTCGAGGCCAGCAGGGACGGGCGGCGGGTCTACTTCACCAACTCGCTCTACCGCTCCTGGGACGACGTCTTCTACCCCGACGGCGTCTCCGGCTGGATGGCGAAGGTGGACGTCGCCGAGGACGGTTCCCTCGCCCTCGACGCGGGCTTCTTCACCGACTTCGCGGCCGACGGCCGCCGCGCGCACCAGATCCGCCTTCAGGGAGGCGACTCCTCCTCCGACTCCTACTGCTTCCCCTGATCCCGCCTCCCCGGTCGTCCCCGGACTCCAGGGTCCGCGCCCTCCGGAGCCCTTCCCCCTCACTTCCTGTCCCTCCACCCGGCGCAACCCGGCCCCACTCCCCGAACCCCGACCCCCGTCCGCTTCCGGCCGCCTCCGAGCCCGTCACCGGTCCCGGCCGTCCCACCGTCCCTGTGAGGCGCAACCGATGGATCTGACCCCCCTGCTCATCGTGGCCGGGCTCGGCGCCTTCCACGGCCTGAACCCGGCCATGGGCTGGCTCTTCGCGGTCGCGCTCGGCCTGCAGGAGCGCTCGCGCGCCGGCGTGCT
Organism: Streptosporangium sp. DT93; assembly: GCF_049844535.1. NCBI lineage: Bacteria > Bacillati > Actinomycetota > Actinomycetes > Streptosporangiales > Streptosporangiaceae > Streptosporangium > Streptosporangium sp. DT93. Next base: position 57,549 of record NZ_JBNCLF010000005.1, on the reverse strand, counting down.
CCGCGCGCTCCCGCCGATCGTGCTCGGTCACGCCGCCTCGGTGCTGGCCACGCTGGGACTGGTGTCGGCCGCCCGTCTCGCCGCCCCGCCCAAGGCGGTCTCGTACGGTGTGGCGGCCCTGGTGTGCGGGTTCGGGGTATGGCGGCTGCTGAGACGCCACCATCCCCGCCGGGTGGGGATGAAGGTGAACGGGTGGCAGCTCACCGGCTGGTCGTTCCTGATGGCCACCGCCCACGGCGCGGGTCTCATGGTGCTCCCGGTCACCCTCGGCGCGGGGGGCGGGCACGAGGCGCACGCGGGCCACGCGGGGCACGGTCAGCAGGGCGGGCACGCGGGTCATCTCGCGCACGGCGATCAGGGGGCCGTCGCGCTGGCCTCGCAGAGCCTGCTCGCGACGGGGGTCCACACGGTGGCCATGCTGGTCGTGACGACCGTCCTGGCCCTGCTCGTCTACGAGCGGCTGGGGGTTTCGGTACTGCGCAGGGCGTGGTTCAACCTCGACCTCGCCTGGGCCGTCGCCCTCATCGGCGCGGGCGTCTTCGCCGCCCTGACGTGACGAAACCGAGCAGGGACGGGCCGGACGGGGACGGGCCGGACAGCACCAGGGCCGGACAGCGACGGGACCCGGCGGCACGATCTCCGGCCGGACGCGTGAACCACCCGGCGCCCCCGTACGTTCCACAGGCATGCGCCGACTGTTCCCCGCACTGCTGGCCGTCGCCGCCCTCTCGGCCTGCGCCATGTCCAAACCCAACCTGATCTCCGCGAAGGGGGTGAAGCGGCAGGACCCGCAGAACCCTCCGGTCGCGGAGACCGTACGCGGTCTGACGGCCTTCGGTCACTCGCTGTTCGCGATCGCCGCGCCCGCCCGCGCCAACGTCGTCCTGTCACCGCTGAGCATCACCCACGCGTTCGGGATGGCGAGGGCCGGAGCCACCGGAGACACCGCCGCCGAGCTCGACAGGGTCTTCGGTTTCCCCTCCGGCGGGCCGCACGTCCCGCTCAACGCGCTGACCCGGCGGATCGTCACGACCGACGACCCGCCGCCCCCGCCCGACCCCGACGAGCGAAGGGACGCGCAGGACGGCGGCCCGCCCCGGCCCCCGGTCGTGGGCATCGCGGACGGGCTGTTCGTCCAGGAGGGGCTGAGCGTCAAGCCGGACTTCCTGCGCACGCTCGCCGAGCAGTACGGCACGGGCGCGCACCAGGTGGACTTCACCGGGGACGCCACGGAGGTCATCGACGCCTGGGCCGAGGAACGGACGGCCGGGCGGATCACCAGGGTGTTCGACCGGCTGGACCCGAAGACCATGCTGGTCGTCGCGGACGCCCTCTACCTCAAGGCCGAGTGGGCGACGCCGTTCACCGACCCTCCCGAGGAGAACGCCGTCTTCACCCGTGCGGACGGGACGACCGTGCGCACCACCCTGATGCGCCGCGACGGCGATGTCCCGTACGTGGAGGGGCCCGCCTGGCAGGCCGTGGAGCTGCGCTACACCGGTGACGAGCTGGCCATGTGGGTCCTGGTGCCGCGGACCGGCGCCTCCCCGGCCGACCTGCTCTCCCCCGCGGTGCTCGCCGAGGTGTCCTCCGGCCTGCGCGCGCGGCCGGTACGGCTGGACCTGCCCCGCTGGGACTTCTCCACCGCCCTGGACCTGACGGAACCGCTCGGGACGCTGGGGCTGCGCGGCTCCGACTACTCCGGTGTCATCGACGGCGCCTCGCTCGGCCAGGCGGTCCACCGCGCCACCGTCACCGTGGACGAGTGGGGGACCGAGGCCGCGGCCGTCACCGGTCTCGCCTTCCCGGTGATGGCCATGGCTCCGCCCGAGGTGCGGGTCCGCGCCGACCGCCCGTTCGCGTTCGCGATCGTGCACCGGCCGACGCTGACCCCGCTCTTCGTCGGCCAGGTGGGAGACCCGGCCTCACGGGGGTGAGACCGGGTCTTTCCCTGCTCAGCCGGAGAAGGTCAGCAGGCCCGCGTCCACCACGGTCCGCCCGAAGACGCGGGCCTGCTCGGCCAGGCGGGCCAGCTCCTCGTCGGAGAGCGCCGCGTACGCGGGCAGTGCCAGCTCGTCGGTACGGTCCTCGATCCGCTGCCTGAGCGTCCTGCCCTCGTCGGTGAGCTCCTCCCCCCGCACCAGGCCGCGCTCGCGCAGCCTCTCGGTGGCGGCGGCCCACTCCTCCTCGGGCCATTCCCGGCTGAACTTGAGGAAGACCGTGGGGACCTGGCCCGTCGCGGCGTGCAGGACCAGCGCGTCCAGCGGGCCGACCCCCTCGGCCAGGAGGGTCGCCACGTGCGCGTCGCCGCGGAACTCGCGCAGCAGCGTCTGGGCGTGCCAGAGCTTCGGCAGCGGCTCGGACGGCCAGGGCAGCGCCGCGTGCGCGGCGAACAGCGGGCGGCCCTGGGGGTGCTCGCACGCCTCCCGCGCGGCGCGGGCGGCCAGCTCGGCGGTGTCGTCCAGGGTGTCGATCTCGTGGATCCCGGCCCGGCGCAGGGCCGCGTCGGCGGCCTCAAGACGGGCGTCGAGCATCTTCTCCGGGGTCGTCACCCGCCAGACGGCCGGGAGGTGGCCGCGGACGAGCGCGGGATGGAAGTTGTAGAAGGTCGCGATGACCAGCTCGGCGGAGGCGGCGCCGAAGGCGGCCGCGCGGGAGGCGAAGTAACCGGCGCGCCCGTCCACTCCGAGCGCGGCGTAGCGCTCGGTGGCCTCGGGAACGAAGTAGATCATCCCGTGCAGCGGCTCCAGGCGCCGCCAGGACTGACGGGCGAGCTGGACGTCGGTCATCTCATGCCTCCGAACGGTCAACGAAACGGGTCGTCGCGGCCGGTTGGAGGCCGGGGCGGCCCGACCGGCACCGGACGAGGCCGGCGACCCCGTTCCGTGTCCGCGGGCACGCTCCCGTTAACCGACCGGCCGGTATCTGGGAACCTATTCCTACCCGCCGGTAGCCGTCAACGACCGCGTGCCCCGCGAGGACCTGGCCGGAGAGGACCCGGAACCCGCACGGACAGAACCGGGAACCCCCGCCAGGACGACCGGGCCTCACACGGAAGGCGCCGGGAACCCGCACCGAGACGGCCGGACCCTCGCACGGAGCGAACCGGGAACCCGCACCCGGACGGCCGGGCCCTCGCGCCAAGGGAACCGTGAACCCGCCCGAAGGGAACCGCCCCGTCCCCGGCGTCGGGACGAGGATCAGGCGCGCGTGGTCACCAGGTCGCTGAGGCGGCGGAGGTCCTGCTGGTACTTGCGCCTGAGCGCGCGGCGCAGCAGGGGACCGCGCAGGCGGTGCAGGCCCGGAGGCCTGAACCTCAGCCGTACGGTCACCCGGCACCGGTCCTCGCCCAGCGGCACGACCGACCTGCCGCCCTCGGCGTCGATCCCCGACGTCATCCGCCAGGAGAACTCCCTGCCCGGCATCACCCCGGTCACCTGGCTGCCGGTGTGGTAGGAACGGCCGCGGAAGCTGATCGACTCGTCGGTGGTGGTGCCGGGGACGACCGGCCCCGGGGGGTCCGGCGCCATGGTGATCACGCCCGCGCGCCAGCGGGGGTCCTGGCCGAAGTCGGCGACGATCCGCCACATCTCGGCGGCGGGGCGCTCTATGTCGATCGACACCCTCAGTTCGATCACAGCTCGTACACGACCCCGGACAGCCGCTCGGACTCCGTCCAGAGCCGCCCCTGGAGGGCTTCGTCGTGCGCGCGGGCGGCGGGGCGGACCCGCCGGGGGTGGCCGCGGAACCCGCCCGCCCCGGCCGGACCGTAGTAGTCGCCGCCCCGCGCGGCGGGATCGGTGGCCGCGCGGAGACTGGGCAGGGCGCCCATCCGCGCGTTCTGCAGGACGAGGCCGCCCACGACGTCGTTGAGGGTCCGCAGCACCGGCGACATGTTCCGGCTGAGCTCGGTCCTGGACACCCCCGGATGCGCGGCCAGCGCGATCGTCCCCGCCCCCGCCGCGGCGAGCCTCCGCTGCAGCTCGTACGTGAACATCAGGTTCGCCAGCTTGGAGCGGCCGTAGGCGGTGTAGGCGTTGTAGGAGCGCTCGGCGCGCAGGTCGCCGAGGTCCATCCGGCCCTGCTGGTGGGCGATGCTGCTGACGGTGACCACGCGGGAGCCGGAGGTCTTCAGGAGGCCGCCGAGAAGCAGGCCGGTCAGGGCGAAGTGTCCCAGGTGGTTCACGCCGAACTGCAGCTCGAACCCCTCCTCGGTACGGCTCAGCGGCGGGATCATCACCCCGGCGTTGTTCACCAGGAGGTCCAGGCGCTCGTGGCGGTCGAGGAACTCCCCTGCGGCCCGGCGTACCGACTCCAGCGACGCGAGGTCGAGCCGGAGCACCTCGACCCGGACCCCGGACATCGCTCCGGCGCCGATCCGCTCCACCGCGGCGGCCGCCTTGGCGGTGTCACGGCAGGCGATCACCACCGTGGCCCCGCGCCCGGCGAGCACCCGGGCGGTCTCCAGGCCGATACCGGTGTTGGCGCCGGTCACCAGGGCGACGCGTCCTGCCTGGTCGGGGACGTCTGCCTCGGTCCAACGGTTACCGGTCATCGATCCGCCCGCTTCCATCAAGCGAAAATATCGACAAACTATACCGAATACGCATTTGTTACGAATGTTAATGAAAAGCTGTAATCATTCGGCCGTACCTCGCCGACGGTGCCGGAGGCCGGGCCCCTCGGACAACGGGCCGAGCGCCGCCACGCGACGGCCACGACCTCCCGATCACCGCGGCCCTCCGGTCACCCCGGCCCCCGATCACAGGGGCCGGCGGTCACCGGAGGGCCGACGGTGAATCCCCGTCACGGCACGGCCGGAGACGGGGAACGCACGATCACGCGGTCACGGCCGGCTCTCCGGCGCCGCGCGTGACGCCGGCACCCTCCGGGGTGTCCCTGCCCTCCGAGGTGTCCGTACCCTCCGGGGTGTCCGTGGACGCGGGGACGCGGATCGTGATGCCGCCCGGCACGACCTTGGCCTTGAGCTCGGTGACGGTCCCCTTGGCGCCGCCGTCCAGCTCGTAGGTCATGGGAGCACCGAGCTTGGCGGTGATCTTGCGCGCCCGGGTCATCCGGACGAACGGCGACTCGTCGGACCTGCCGGCGGTCATCCGGCCGAGCACCCGCGCCCACTGGATCGGCCCCTTGGCCGTGGTCACGCCGACCTCCAGCCAGCCGTCGTCGGGACGCGCGTCGTCGAACGCCTCGATCCCGCCGGTGATGGTGCCGACGTTGCCCAGCAGCAGGCAGCTCGCCTCACCCTCGAACCAGGGCACCCCGTCGATCTTGACCTCCATCGGCACGAGCTCGCCGCGGATGTGGCGCAGGCCCGTCAGGACGTAGGCGGCGCGCCCCAGGCGGTCCTTCAGCCCCCGGTCCGCGTCCTTGATCATGGCGGCGTCGAACCCGACCCCGGCCATGACGGCGAAGTGCTCGCCGTTGACGCTTCCCAGGTCCAGCTTCCTGCTGTCGCCGTGGAAGGCGATGTGCACGGCCTTGGGCAGGTCCTCGGGGATGCCGAGGTTCTGCGCGAAGAGGTTCGCCGTGCCTGCGGGCAGGATGCCGACCGTCACGCCCGAACCGGCGAGCGCGTCCACGCAGCGCTGGACCATGCCGTCGCCGCCCCACACCAGGACCAGGTCGGCGCCCTCCTTGAGGGCCTTGCGCGCCTTCTTGGGGGCCTTCTTGCTCTTGGGCACCTCGTACCAGAGCAGCTTGCCGACACCCTCGTCGGCGAGCAGCCTGCGCAACTCGTCCAGCCCTCCGCCGAACGTCTTGCGCTGATGGGCGACCACCGCGACCGTGCCGACCTTCTGCTTCCGGGGGACCATCTGACCTCCTGTAGCACCACGTCGGATACGTCCTCGGCTGCCCCCACCCCCGGGCGGCAAACATCACGCGTCCGCGGCCCCGCCCAGGCCGGGACCGGCGTCCGGGGAGACGTCCCCGGCTCCCGTCTGTCGGATCAGGTGCCGGTGCCGGTTCCGGTGTCGGGGCCCGGGTCGGCCAGGAGGCGTCTCAGCACGTCCCTCAGGAGCAGGCGGTCGTCACCGGAGAGGGCGAACAGGGACGTCGCCTGCGCATGGCCCCGGGAGCACAGCAGATCCCGCCGCCGCGCGCCCTCCTCGGTGAGCACCAGGCGCTTGACCCGCCGGTCGGAGGGGTCGGGCCGGCGCACGACCAGGCCGCGGCGTTCCAGGCCGTCGACGATGCCGGTCACGTTCGACGCCTCGCAGGAGAGCTCGTCGGCCAGCTCGCGCATCGGGACGGGGCCGCGCAGGTTGGCCAGCGCCTGCGCCTGGGCCGGGGGCAGGTCCAGCTCCGCCGCCGTCGCGTTGAACTGCGCGCGCAGCCGCCCGGCGACCCGGGAGACCAGCTGCGTCAGCTCGGTCACGAGGGGATCGGCTTCGGCGCTCACCGGCCGATCATACCTTCCCCTTCACCACATTGATTGTTGACATCCTTAAGTTCCTACCGCCGGCACGGCCGCTCTCCGGCACGCATCCGCCTCACCCCGCCCCGTCGCCGCCGGTGACACCGGCCTGGATGCCGTCGAGAAGCCAGGACAGGCCGAGGGCGAAGGCCGCGTCCCAGTCGCCCTCCACGACGAGAGGACCGTGCGAGGCGAGGGCCGGGTAGCGCTCCCGGTTGGCGCGCAGGTGTTCCCGGGCGGCGGCGCGCACGTCCTCCTGCCCACCGGCCGGCCAGGTGGCCTGCATCAGCCCGGAGCCGATGACGTAGTTGGACAGCCCGTACGCCGCGGCGGTGAGACGGGGTTCGACGACCCCGGCCTCCAGGAGCGTCGCGTACAGGAACTCGCTGCGGGCCAGCACGTTGGGGCCCAGCATGGGGCGGCTCAGCAGCGCCGCCGACCAGGGGTGCCTCAGCAGGACCGCGCGCCATCCGCCGATCAGCGCGGTGACGCCGGCCCGCCACCCCCGGCCGTCCCCGGACGGGATCCCGACCTCGGCGAAGATCGCGTCCAGGGCGAGGTCGAGGACGTCGTCCTTGGTCTTGACGTGCCAGTACAGCGTGGTGGAGCCGGTGCCGAGCCGTTCGGCCAGGCGCCGCATGGTCAGCCGGTCGGCGCCCTCGGCGTCCAGCAGGGCCACGGCCTCCTCGACGATCCGGTCCCGGCTGAGCGGCGGGGAGTCGCGCCCCCTGCGCGCGGGTGGCCGCAGCCACACCTCCCCCGCCGCTCCCGATCGGTGTGTTCCCGGTTCCGCCTTGCTCGTGTCCACGGGAGCGAGTCTAGTATGACGATCGAGCACCGGATCGTTGATCCGGGTACTGAAACACCGATCCGGTGACCGTGCGGGGCCGGACGTTCACACGAAGGAGGAGCCGTGGCGGGACACGTCGAGGTGGACCGGCTGACCCATGTGCTGCCGGACGGGCGGCTGCTCCTGCACGAGGTGTCGTTCCGCGTCGGGGAAGGGGCCAAGGCCGCCCTGGTGGGACCCAACGGCGCGGGCAAGACCACGCTGCTGCGGCTGATCGCCGGGGATCTGCGGCCGGACGACGGCCGCGTCGTCTCCTCCGGAGGCCTGGGGGTGATGCGGCAGTTCATCGGCGGCGTCCGCGACGGCCGCAGCGTGCACGACCTGCTGCTGTCGGTGGCGCCGGAGCGGGTCCGGGCCGCCGCCGGGGTCCTGGCGCGGGCGGAGGCGGCGCTGGCCGCCGTCGACGACGAACCCGCGCAACTGGCCTACGCCCAGGCCGTCGCCGACCACGCCGACGCCGGCGGCTACGACATGGAGGTCGTCTGGGACGTCTGCGCCACCGCGTCCATGGGCGTCTCCTACGACGCGATCCGCGACCGCCCGGTGACCTCCCTGTCGGGGGGCGAGCAGAAACGCCTCGTCCTGGAGGCGCTGCTGCGCGGCCCGGACGAGGTGCTGCTGCTGGACGAGCCGGACAACTACCTGGACGTGCCCGGCAAGCAGTGGCTGGAGGGGCGGCTGCGGGCCACGGGCAAGACCGTGCTGCTGGTCTCCCACGACCGCCGTCTCCTGGCCGAGGCGGCCGACCGGATCGTGACCGTGGAGGACCGCGGCGTCTGGATCCACGGCGGGGGCTTCGCCGGCTACGCCAAGGCGCGCGAGGAGCGCGTCGACCGGCTGGAGGAGCGGCTGCGCCGGTGGGAGGAGGAACACGCCCGGCTCAGGAACCTGGTGCGCACCCTGCGCCAGGGTGCGACCGGCAACGACGCGCTGGCCTCGGCCTACCGGGCCGCGCGCACCCGGCTCGGCCGCTTCGAGGAGGCCGGCCCGCCTCAGCGCCCGCCCAGGCCGCAGAACGTGCGGATCCGGCTGCGCGGCGGTCGTACCGGCAAGCGCGCCGTCGTCTGCGAGGACCTGGAGCTCACCGGCCTGATGCGTCCGTTCGGCACCGAGATCTGGTACGGCGAGCGCGTCGGGGTGCTCGGCTCCAACGGCTCGGGCAAGTCCACCTTCCTGCGGCTGCTGGAGCAGGCCGCCGACGGCGCGGTGCCCGCGCTGCCGCACGGCGGTTCGGTCCGGCTGGGAACGCGGGTGACCCCCGGCCTGTTCGTGCAGACCCACACCCGGCCTGAGCTGCACGGCCGCACCCCGGCCGAGCTGGTCATGGGCGGGCACGCGCTCACCCTGAACGAGGCGATGGCCGCCCTGGCCCGCTACGAGCTCGCCCCCGCCGGGGGCCAGCGGTTCGAGACGTTGTCGGGCGGTCAGCAGGCCCGCCTGCAGATCCTGCTGCTGGAGCTGTCCGGCGCCACCCTGCTGCTGCTCGACGAGCCCACCGACAACCTGGACCTGGCCGGCGCCGAGGCCCTGCAGCAGGGCCTGGCCTCCTTCTCCGGCACGGTGCTGGCCGTCACCCACGACCGCTGGTTCGCCGACGACCTCGACCGTTTCCTGATCTTCGGCGCCGACGGGACGGTCTACGAGAGCGACGAGCCGGTCTGGCGCGAGGGCCGGGTCGAGCGGGCGCGCTGACGTCGCGACCACGGCGGTCCAGGCGGGTCCAGCGGTCTCGGCGGTCTCGGCGGTCTCGGCGGTCTCGGCGGTCTCGGCGGTCTCGGCGGTCTCGGCGGTCTCGGCGGCCGGGAAACGACGAGATCCCGCCCGATCGAGGTGATCGGACGGGATCTCGTGAACAGCTTTCGAACCGTCTCGCGGACGGCCCGGGTGGAGCTATGGGGATTCGAACCCCAGACCTCCTCCATGCCATGGAGGCGCGCTACCAGCTGCGCCATAGCCCCTTGCGACGCAGATGAAATCCTAACCGATTCTCGGCACCCCTCGCGCCAGCATTCCGGAGACCAGGGCGACGGCGGCGGACCCGAGGGCGCTGACGGTGATGATGCCGAAGGAGATCACGTACGCGCTCCGGGCCGGGACGGAGGTGCCGGCGATGGTGATCGAGGTCAGCAGCGCGGAGGTCGCGGCGCCCGAGACGCTGCCGCCGATGGAGCGGACCAGGGAGTTGATCCCGCTGGCGATGCCGCTCTCGTTCATCGGCACGTGCTGGACGGCGAGCGCGCCCAGCGCGGCGTAGGCGATGCCGAAGCCGAGCCCCTGCACCGCGTTGGAGCCGATCAGGTGGGGCACCGAGTCGTTGAAGAAGGTGAACCAGCCGAATCCGGTGGCGCACAGGCCCGCGCCGAGGGCCAGCGAGTAGGCCGGGCCGAGCCGGGCCGACAGCCGGCCGGCCATGAAGGAGGACAGCAGCATGGTCACGGTGCTGGGCAGCGCGTAGAGGCCGACGTCGAGGACGGAGCCGCCGAAGCCGTACCCGGCGGACGGGGGCGTCTGGACGAAGCTGGAGATCAACGTGAAGGAGCCGAACATGGCGAAGCCCAGGAGCAGCGAGGCCAGGTTGGCGGGCAGGGAACGCGGGCCCACGAGCAGGTGGAGGCGGACCATCGGGGCGCGGAGCCGCAGCTGGCTGTAGACCCACGCGGCGCAGAAGGCGACCGCGCCGGCGAACAGCCCGAGGACGATCCCGGAGTCCCAGCCCCAGTCGTTGCCCTTGGAGATCGCCAGCAGCAGGCAGACCAGCCAGACCGAGAGCAGCGCCGCGCCGACGAGGTCGGGGCGGCCCCCGGTGCCGCCGCCGGTGTCGCGGGCGCTCAGCGTGATGAGGACGATCGCCGCGGCGGCGAGCCCGGCGGTGATCCAGAACACCGGGTGGTGGCTGGGGGTACGGTCGGCGATCAGGCCCGTGACGATCATGCCGAGGCTGCCGCCGACGCCCATGGTGGCGCTGACCACCCCGATGGCCGTCATGACCCTGTCGGCCGGGAAGCTGTCCTTGATCATGCCGATGGCCAGCGGGATGAGCGCCGCGGACGCGCCCTGCAGGGCCCGTCCGGCGATCAGCACGGGCAGGGAGGCCGAGAGCGCGCAGACCACCGACCCCACGACGAGCAGGCCGACGGTGAACAGGATCATCCGCTTCTTGCCGTACATGTCGCCCAGGCGCGAGAGCAGGGGCGTGGCCACCGCCGCGGCCAGCAGCGAGGCGGTGAAGACCCAGGTCACCTCGGCGACCGAGGCGCCGAAGGTGACCATCAGCCGGGGCAGCAGGGGGATGACCACGGTCTGCTGGACCGAGACGACCATCCCGGCCGCCGAGAGCGCCACCAGGGTCAGCCACAGATGCCTCCCCTGCCGCGCCGTAGCCGGTTCGGCCAGGATCGTTCCGGTCACTGCCTGCTCCCTCGCTGCCGAATGTTCGCCCCTGAAATGGTAGAGCGTCCCGGTAAACGGTTGTTTACCGGGTCATGTCACACCGCGGCGGCGTGATACGTCTATGTCCTCATGACCGTTGAGCGCTTCGAGGAGTACCGAGACCTGCTGACCGGGGTCTCCTACCGGATCCTGGGCAGCCTGACCGACGCCGAGGACGTCGTCCAGGAGGCATGGCTGCGCTGGTCGGAGGTGGACGCCTCCCTGGTGGAGAACGACCGGGCCTACCTCGTCAGGGTGGTGACGCGGCTCTCGATCGACCGGCTGCGCCGGCTCAAGGCCAGGCGGGAGTCGTACGTGGGGTCGTGGCTGCCGGAGCTGGTGGTGACCCCGGACGTGGCCGAGCACGTGGAGCTGGCGGGCTCGGTGGAGCTGGCGCTGCTCGTGGTCCTGGAGACGCTCTCGCCGCTGGAGCGGGCGGTGTTCGTGCTGCGCGAGGCGTTCGGCCTGCCGTACACGGAGATCGGCGAGGTGATCGGCCGCAGCGAGGCCGCGACCCGGCAGCTCGCCCGGCGCGGCAGGGAGCACGTGCGCGAGGGCCGGCCCAGGTTCGAGGTGGACCTCCGGCTGCGGCGCGAGCTCACCGAGCGGTTCGCCCGTGCGGCCATGGGCGGTGACCTGGGGGCGCTGGCCACGATGTTCGCCGAGAACGCGTCGCTGATCAGCGACGGCGGCGGCAAGGCCAGGGCTCCGCACCGCGTCATCAGGGGCGCGGGCAGGGTGGTGCGCTTCCTGGCCGCGATCGCCACCCCCGAGGGGTCGCGGAAGTTCATGGAGAGCGTGGGCGCCGATCCCGGCGACGGCCTGGACATGGAGATCGCGGACGTGAACGACGCGCCCGCCCTGCTGGTACGGGTGGGCGGGCGCCCTGTCACGGTGTTCTCCCTGGAGATGACGGACGGCCTGATCAGTACCGTCTTCATCGTGGCGAACCCGGACAAGCTCGTTCACCTGTGAGGCCCGCCCGCCGGGGCGATGTCACGAACCTCCACCTCCGGTGCGTCAGGTGGGCATGACACGACAGACGCGAGACATCAGCATCGTGGGCGGGGGCCTGGCCGGGCTCACCGCGGCCATCGCGTGCGCCGAGGGCGGCGCGCGGGTCACCCTTCACGAGGCCCACCGGGAACCGGGCGGCCGGGCCCGCAGCACCGGCGGCCCCTACGTCGCCAACGACGGCACCCACGTCTTCTACTCCGACGGCACGCCGTGGCGCTGGCTGGCGGCCAGGGGCCTGGTCCAGCCCTACGCCAGGCTCACCCTCGGCGCGCTGGCCAGGTCCAGGTTCCGGCACGGCGGCCGGCTCGGCGGGCCGCCGCTGTCCCTGGTGAGGGCCCTGGGCAGGCGGCGCCTGCGGGCCCCGGCCGACGAGGACTTCGCCACCTGGGGCGGCCGGCACCTCGGGCAGGAGGGGATGCGCGCCGCCTGCGGGCTGGTCGGCGTGGTCACCTACGACGGGGACCCGGGGCGGCTGTCCGCGGCGTTCGTCTGGGAGCGGGTGCTGCGGGTCGCCGCACCGAGGCCCCCGGCGCCGCGCTACGTCGTCGGCGGCTGGGGGCGGGTGATCGACCGGATGGCGATCCACGCGCGCGGCCTCGGCGTGCGGATCGAGACCGGCTCGCGGGTGGACGCGCTGCCCGAGGACACCCCGGTGATCGTGGCGACCTCCCTGGACGCGGCCAGGACCCTGCTCGGGGACGGGTCGCTGCGCTGGGAGAGCGGCAGGGCCGTCCTGCTCGACCTCGGCCTGCGCGAGAGCCGGGGTGACCTCTTCCTCGTCTCCGACCTGGACGAGGGCGGTTTCCTGGAGCGCTACACCCTGCCCGACCCCTCGCTCGCCCCCGCCGGCCACTCCCTCGTCCAGCTCCAGATGCCCATGCGGGCGGACGAGACCAAGGAGGGGGCGATCGCGCGGGCGGAGCGGGTGGCCGACCTCGGGCTGCCCGGCTGGCGGGAGCGGACGACCTGGCGGCGGGAGGCCACGTGCAACGGCCGCACCGGCGCCCTGGACCTGCCCGGGACCACCTGGCGGGACCGGCCGGCCATCGAGCGGGGGAACGGCGTCTGGCTGGCGGGCGACTCCGTGGCGGCCCCGGGTCTGCTCAGCGAGGTCTCCTCGCACAGCGCGCTGGCCGCCGCGGCCTCGGCGCTGCGGGCGGTGGGCCGGGAACCGGGCCGGGACCTGCCTCAGTCCGCCTCCGGCCGGGGGCGGCGCGCGTAGGCGCGGGCCGCGCGGGCACGGTCGCCGCAACGGGTCGAGCACCAGTGGCGGCGGCCGTACCGCAGCAGGTAGCGGGTGCAGGGGGTGGAGCCGCAGGCGGTGAGGCGCGCGGCGTCGGGACCGGTGAGCAGGTCGGCGGCGTCGGCGGCGAGGACCGCGAGGGCGTGCTCGGCGATCTGGGTGAGCGGGTGGGCGGCGGCGCGGTACAGGCCGCGGGCGGGGTCCCAGCGCAGCAGGGAGGCGGCCGGGGCGCGGGTGAGCGCGTCGTTGACGGCGTCGAGCGCCCCGGCGGGGGCGGGCAGTCCCCCGGTGACGGCGGCGAGCAGTGCCCTGACCTGCTCGCGCAGCGACCGTACCTGCGCCGCGCAGGTCTCCCCCAGCCCGGCCTCGGCCGGGGCGAGCTCGCGTTCGGCGAGCCAGTGGCCGACGGCGGCGGGGGTGGCGAGGAGGTCGGTGGACCGCCCGCCGGGCAGGGAGAGGGCGGTGTTGGCCAGGTCGAGGGCGAGGTGCCGCTCCGCACCCGGCGCGGGAGGCGGTACGGGCGTGGCGGTCACGGTCTCCTTCATGGTTCTCATGGTACGGATTGCATTGATCCGTGAGAAGCAAGTACCGTTCCTCACGGATAAACCCCTTCTCATCCGTGAGGTGTCTCGTCATGGCCGGTACCGGCACGCTCGACCAGCAGATTCCCGTCCGCGTCTTCGGCGGCCCGACCGCCCTCATCGAGTACGGAGGCCTGAGGTTCCTCACCGATCCGACCTTCGACTCCCCCGGCGACTACCCCAGGCCCGGCAGCCCGCTCCTGACCAAGACCGCACCCTCCGCGATCACCCCGGCGGACCTCGGCCCCGTCGACGTGGTCCTGCTCTCCCACGACGAGCACCCCGACAACCTCGACGACTCCGGGCGGGCCCTGCTGGCCGGCGTCCCGCTCACCCTCACCACCTCCGGAGGCGCCGTCCGCCTGGGCGGCAACGCCCGGGGCCTGGCACCGTGGGCGTCCGTCGAGCTGGACCGTCCCGGCGGCGGCACCGTGACCGTGACGGGCGCGCCCGCCCTGCACGGCCCCGAGGGGGCGGAGGCGGTCACCGGCGAGGTGGTCGGCTTCGTCCTGACCTCGGCCGACCTGCCCACGGTCTACGTCAGCGGCGACAACGCCTCGCTGGGCCTGGTCAAGGAGATCGCCGGGCGGTTCGGCCCGGTGGACACGGCCGTCCTGTTCGCCGGGGCCCCCCGCATTCCCGTCGTCTTCGACGGCGCGCTGCTCGTCCTGGACAGCGCCCAGGCCGCCGAGGCGGCGGCGATCCTCGGCGCGCGCAGGGTGGTGCCCGTCCACTTCGACAGCTGGTCCCACTTCACCGAGGGCCGCGACGCCCTGGTGGACGCCTTCGACGCCGCGGGCCTGGCCGACCGGCTACGGCTGAACTGAGCGGGCGAGGGTTCCCTCGTCCTCCAGGTGACCCGGCCGGCCGGCGTACCAGCCCGCCACGAGCTGCGCGGCCACCACCGCGAACAGCAGCAGGAACGGCATCGTCCAGCCGCCGCTCGACTCGTGCAGGATGCCGACGACCAGGGGCCCCGCGCCCGCGATGAGGTAGCCGGCGCTCTGCCCGAAGGCCGAGAGCGCGGCCGTCGCCTCGGGGGTGCGGGTCCGCATGGCGAGCATGGTCAGGGCCAGCGGGAACGACCCCATGCCGATGCCGACCAGGCTCGCGAAGACCCAGGCCAGGGACGACGGCGCGAGCCAGAGTCCCAGGAAGCCCGCCGTGTAGAAGAGCACGAAGGCGACCACGACGGGCCGCTGGTCGGCGAACCGGGAGGCGATCGCGGGCACGAGGAGCGAGACCGGGATGCCGATCGCGGTGAAGACGCCCAGCACCAGGCCCGCCTGCGCGGTGGTGTAGCCGCCGTCGACGAGGATCTTCGGCAGGAAGCCGAACATGATGTAGGCGACCATGCTCTGCGTGCCGAAGTAGGCGGCGACCGCCCAGGCCAGCCTGCTGCGGAGCAGGGCACGGGCGCCCGCGCCGCCGTCCGCGCCGTGCCCCGACGGCTCCCTGCGCGAGAGCACGAACCACGGGACGGCGGCGACGGCGGCGAGCGCCCCCCACACCCCCAGCGCGACGTGCCAGTTGCCGTCGGCGGCCCGCTCGATGGGCACGGTCGCGGCGGCCGCGAGCATGGTGCCCACCGCGAGGGCGGTGGTGTAGACGGTGGTCATGGTCCCGGCCCTGCCGGGGAAGTGGCGCTTGATGAGGCTGGGGATCAGCACGTTGCCCACCGCGCCGCCCGACAGCGCCAGCGCGCTGCTGTAGAGGAACACCTCGGCCGAGCCGACCATCGAACGGATCAGCAGGCCGGAACCGAGCACGATGAGGGACAGCAGCAGCAGGCGGTGCTCGCCGATCCTCCTGGCCAGGGCGGGAGTCACCGCACCGACCGAGGCGAAGATGAGCACGGGCAGGGTGGTGAGCAGGCCGACCCCGGCGGCGGACATGCCGAGGGCGGAGGTGATCTGGTCGAGAACCGGCCCGACGCTCGTGACGGCGGTGCGCAGGTTGAGCGCCGCGAGGATGATCCCCAGCACGAGCAGCCAGGCGAGGGAGCCGTTCGCGCCGGTGGTACGGCCCCTGGTCTGATGGGTGAGCACGCTCATGCGGGTTCCTGTCCTCCTTGGTCGTTTCATCCAATCGTAGGATGATTGGCTGACCACGACTGTAACAGGACTGAAACCTTGGTTTGTTCCTGACCGGCGGGTTCTGCGGCACATTGCTGACAACGTGAAAGCCGGGCCCCGCCCCTCTTTACAGGGCGTGACCCGGCTCTCTCACACGCGGCGCGGACCCCGGCTCCGAGGTCCGCGCCACGGACGACACGGACGACACCGACGACCCGGCCGGCCCGGGCGCCGGATGCTCACGCACCGGCGCCGGGCGGTCGGGGCGGGTGTCAGATACGCGGCCCGGGGGTGGGCGGCGGCTCCTCGCCGAGACCACGACCGGCACCCGGCAGCGGCGTGCTGCCGGGAGGGGGAAGCGCGGAGTCCGGCGGGAAGGTGTCGCCCACCGTACGCGGCGGGGCGGGCTCGTCGAAGCCCGCGACACCGCCCGTGGTGCCGACACCGCCGGTACCACCGACGCCGCCGACACCGGGGCCGTCCGTCGGGCCGCCCTCGGCGCCGCGCTCGTGCGGTCCGGGCACCTCGCCGCGCCAGGCACCGGTCTCGTTGCCGCGCGACTCGATGAAGGTCTTGAAACGCTCCATGTCGCCACGGATGCGCAGCCGGACGATCTGCAGCCAGTCACCCACGGTCTCGACGAACCCCTCGGGGTCGTAGTCGAGCTGCAGCGTGACCCGGGTGGTGTCCGGGCCGAGGTGGTGGAAGGTCACCACGCCGGCCTGGTGCGGCCGCTCGATGGACTTCCAGGCCACCCGCTCGTCGGGGTGCTGCTCGGTTATCTCCGCCTCGAACTCCCGGTGAACCCCGGCGATCTCCACGACCCACGCGGTGCGCGTGTCGCTCAGCTGCTTGATCGACTCGACGCCTTCCATGAATTCGGGAAAGCTCTCGAACTGGGTCCACTGGTTGTACGCGGTCCGGATGGGGACGTTGACGTCAACGGACTGTTCAATCGTGCTCATGACCGTGCCTCCCTTGTGGTTTGGTCGGTTCGAAGAGCAGAGCTGCCCGTGAAGGGACACCCCTAACTAGCGGCGTCGCAAAAGCCAGTAAAGTCCTAGCAAAGGCAGCACGAGCGGGATGAAGAGGTACCCGCTCCCGTAGCCCGACCAGACCGTGGCCCGCGGGAACGCCTCGGGGTCGATCAGCCCGAGCGTGCCGACGACGAGCACCCCGGCCAGCTCGATCCCGCAGGCGACCAGCGCGAGCGTCCTGTTCCCCCTGGCCAGGGCCACGGTGAGCACCACGTAGACGGCCGCGGCGAACGCCGACAGCGCGTAGGCCAGCGGCGCCTCGTCGAACCGCGTCGCGATCTGCACGGCGGCGCGGGCCCCGGCCGCCAGGGCGAACACCCCGTAGACCGCCACCAGCACGCGCCCGGGACCGGTGCCGATCGCCGGCTCGCTCACGCCGTTCCCTGCCAGACCTGGAGCAGCCGGCCCACCATGCCGGCGACCGCGCAACCGGCGACCGCGATCACGGCGGAGCCCCAGCGCGAGCGCTCCGCGTACCCCAGGAACAGGGCCACCGGCGGGATCAGCACGGTGCCCGCGAGGTAGCCGATGAGGGTGGCCGTCCCCGACGGGCCCTCGCCCCGTGTCAGCGCGGCGACGACGACGCCGGCCTGGACGAGAAGGCCGAGCTCCAGCACGGCGAGCGCGACCGGCAGCACCCTTCCCATCGCCCTGTCGCGCGCGGTGTTCAGCAGGGCCCACAGCCCGATCACCAGTGACAGCACGATCAGGCCCGTCGCGAGCGGCCCGATCATCGAGGCCTCGCGGAGGTCACGGAGCCCGGGGAGTCGGAGAACATGAGCAGCAGGGTACTGCCCCGCCCCCGCGCCCCCGCTCCCCGCGCGCCACTACGGTGGGCCGGTGGACAGGATCCTGGTCAGCGCCTGCCTGATGGGGCGCAAGGTTCGGTACGACGGGGCGGCGAGGACCAGCGAGGACGCGCTGCTGGCCGACTGGCGGCGGCAGGGGCGGCTCGTCCCGTTCTGCCCGGAGGTGGAGGGCGGGCTGCCCGTCCCGCGCCCGACCGCGGAGATCGAGGGCGGCGCCGGGGGCGAGGCGGTGCTCGCCGGGACGGCCCGGGTGCTGACCGCCGACGGCACCGACGTCACCGCGTCCTTCGTGGCCGGCGCGCGGGCCGCGCTGGAGGCCGCCCGCTCCTGTGGCGCGCGGGTGGCGATCCTCAAGGAGGGCAGCCCCTCCTGCGGCAGCCTGACCGTCCACGACGGCACCTTCGGCGGCGGGCGGGTGCCGGGCAGCGGCGTCACCACCGCCCTGCTGGAGCGCGAGGGGATCGCGGTCTTCGGCGAGGAGCGCATCGCCGAGGCCGCCGCGCGCCTGTGCGCCCTCGCCGAGGCGGATGACGCCGGCGCTGCCGGCACCGCTGCCGCTGACGTCATCGACGGCGACGGCGACGGCGATCAGGCGTTTCCGGTGACGCCGGCGCCGTGACGCCGACGCCGTGACCGGGCGCCCCCGGTGACACCGGCCCCTTCGACGGCGCCGGTGTCACGGAGAGGCCGATGTCAGGAGATGTCGACCCTGAAGATGCGGTCGGAACCGGCGGGCTCTCCCCCGTTGGCGTCGGCGTTGGTCGTGGTCAGCCAGAGCCGGTCGGCCCCGGGCACCGCGACCACGGTGCGCAGCCGGCCGTAGGAGCCCACGTAGTAGGCGACCGGCGTGCCGGTGGTCTCACCGGTTCCCAGCGGGATCCGCCAGAGCCGCTCACCGCGCTGCGCCGCCATGTAGACCGCGTCGCCGACGACCGCGACGGCGCTGGGCGAGGCGGTGCTCACCGTCCACTGGCGCTTGGGGTTCTCCATGCCGGCCACGGAGCAGGTCCCCTCGCAGGTGGGCCAGCCGTAGTTGAGGCCCGGCTTGATCAGGTTGAGCTCGTCGAACTGGTTGTTGCCGAACTCCGCCTGCCACAGCCGTCCCCGGGAGTCCCAGGCGATGCCCTGCGGGTTGCGGTGGCCGTAGCTGTAGACGAGCGTGCCGAACGGGTTGCCCGGGGCGGGCTGCCCCGCGGTGGTCATCCGCAGGATCTTGCCGGCGAGCGAGGCGCGGTTCTGCGCGTTGGCGGTGACCTGCGCGTCACCGGTGGTGGCGTAGAGGTACCCGTCCGGGCCGAAGGCCAGCCGGCCGCCGTTGTGGTAGCGGTTCTTGGGGATGCCCTGCACCAGGACCGTGTAGCCGCCGAGCGAGGTGCCGTCATAGGTCATCCGGACGATCCGGTTGCCCTCCGCGGCGGTGTGGAAGAGGTAGACGTAGCGGTTGGCCGTCCAGTTCGGGTCCACCGCGACTCCCAGCAGGCCGCCCTCGCCGCCGGTGCCGACCGCGTCGGGCACGGTGCCGACCTGTGTCCTGGTGCCCGAGAGGGAGGTGCGGTACACCCGGAAGCTGTCGCGCTCGGTGACCAGCGCGCTCTGCCCGTCCGGCAGCCAGGACACGCCCCACGGGACCGTCCAGCCGGTGGAGATCGGGGTGATGCCCGACGGCACCCCGCCGCCGCACGCCGCCGTGGTGAAGGTGACGGTCCCGCTCTGGGCGGAGACGTTGCCCGCGGCGTCCCTGGCCACCACGTGCAGCGCGTACGGGCTGGCGCACGCCAGGCCGGTGACCGTGACGGAGGTGACCGGTGGTGAGCCGGTGACGGTGGCGTAGACGGTGCTCCCGCTGCGCACCTCGTAGGAGGTGACGCCGGTGTCGTCGGAGGAGGCGGTCCAGCTCAGGGCCGCCGTGGTGGCGGTGACGGTGGACCGGGTCAGGCCCGACGGCGTGGTCGGGGGCCGGGTGTCCGCCGAGGCGGTCTCCAGGTCGAGGTGGTCGAGGTTGGGGAGGCCGGCGGCGGCGGCCGAGGTCACCCGGATCGTGTTGGCGCCGGCCCGCAGCGCGACCGTGAGCGTGGCGGTCGACCAGGTGCTCCAGGCCCCGGTCGGGCCGAACGCGCGGGCCGCGGAGACCACCGTGCCGTTGACCGCGACGTCGCCGGGCCGGTCGCCCGTCGAGCCGTTGGCGTAGCGCAGCGCCACGGTCACGGTGCCCGCGCTCGCCGCCTGGACCGTCCACTCCACGTAGGAGCCCGCGACGTTGTCGCCGTTGACGAAGCCCGTGCCGGAGTAACCGGCGTGGTTGGACTCGACCACGCCCTGGGAGACGCGGGCGCTCTCGGCCTCGTAGCGGGTCGCCGCGTCCGCCGGGCTCACCGTCGCGACGGCCGTCATCAGTGCCAGGGCCGTCGCGGCGAGGCCGCCGAGCGCCTTTCGTGTCCTGGGTCCCTCTGATCTCATGAGTCTCCTTGAGGTGAGGTTCTTCGCGGCGGCCTGCGCTTCACGGCCGTGCCCGGCCGGTGACGCCCGGGTTTGTCAGCGTTGACGACGCCGCCGTACGCTCGCCCGTCCTTCGGGCCCGCCCGCCGCCTGAGCCCGCCGCCGGGCGACGGGTCCCGCACGCCGCGGGTCGTCCACGGCTCGCGTGCGACGGGTTCGCGGATCACCCGGGTTGCCGCCCAGTTTCGCCCTGACCGTATTGATCGTCAAGATTTGACTTGATTTGTCAGGAAAAAATGTGAATCTTTCATCGATGTCCCAGTCCTTCCGGCTCTCGGCCCTCCCTCGCGTCCCCGTACTACAGTGATCCGATGGGCGGCATGATCACGCTGGACAGGGCCCGATGGCTGGGCTTCAGGTGGCACCGGCACGGCCTGGCCCGCCGGTCCCCCGAGGAGACGCTCGACGACCTGCTGTTACTGGGGTTCCAGGACGGCCGGCAGGCCGACGCCGGGCGATCGCTGATCCAGCGCACGGACGGTGTCGGATCGCTGAGCGTCAGCGAGGCCGTCTCCCCCGGCGGGCCGCTGGTGAGCATGTGGACGATGCGCGGAGCACCGCACGTGCACCGCCTGGACGAGGTGGACCTCGTCCGCGAGGCCCTCGCGCCCCGGGAGTCGGACGAGGGCGGAGCCGCCTGGGCCGGCGCGGTCGAGGAGGTGGCCGCCGCCCTGCGCGCCGTGGTGACCGGCCCGACCCCGAAGCCGGAGGCGAGCCGAGAGGTGAACGGCCGCGTCCCGGCCTCGCTGGTGAACCGGTGCGAGCGCTGCGACGCCGACCACGTCCCCGACGCGCTGTTCCGCGCGGCCGGGTGCCGGGCGCGGATCGTCGTCGGCCCCGGGGACGGACGCGTGACCATGCTCCACCCGGCCCCCGCTCCTGGCTCCGCGCGAGGGGAACCCGACGGCCGGGGGGAGGACGACGATCCGCGGCTGACGTTGCTGAGGGCCTACTTCCGGGTGAACGGCCCGACCGGCAGGACCCTGTTCCGCGACTGGATGGGAAGCGACACCGCCACCGTCGCCGGCCTGTGGAGGGACCTGGGCGACGACCTGGTCCGGGTACGGGTCGACGGCCGCCGCCACGACCTGCCCGAGGCGCTGCTGGAGGAGGTGAGGCGGGCACCCGACGCCGAGGGGGTGGTCCTCGTCCCCCCGCACGACCCGTACCTGCGCCAGGCCGACCGGACCCTGCTCGTGCCCGACGGCGACCTGCGCCGGCGGGTCTGGAAGGCCCTCTCCGGGCCGGGGGCGCTGCTGGTGGACGGCGAGGTGGCCGGCACCTGGCGCCACCGCCGCCAGGACCGCGAGGTGACGATCACCCTCTTCGGCGCCCTGGCACCCGCCCGGCGCGCGGAGGCCGAGAGGAGCGCCCGCCTCGTCGCCAAGGCGACCGGCGACGAGGCACCCAGGATCACCTGGGAGCACTAGCCCGGCCGCACCGGCACCACCGAGGTCGTTCATCGGGCACGCCTCAGTACTCCCACAGGTCGGTACGCCCCTCCGCGCCGATGCAGAAGACCGCCGAGCCGTGCGCCCCCCGGACCAGGTCGACCCGGGTCCACCCGGTGGCCGAGGCAACCTTGGCCTCGTAACCCACCCGGGGGGCGGCGGTGATGAGACGGCAGACACCGTCCTCGATGGCGAACGAGACCGAACCGCCCTTGACGTTCATCACGCGCAGGTTCTCGGTCGAGACCGATCTGGTCCTGGTGGCGGCCGGTGCGGGGGTGGCCGACGCCCCGGCGGCCCGGCCGGAGCGGGACGGCGACGCCGCCGGCGCCCTCGTCCTCGCCGACGCGGCCGATGCCGTCGGTGCCGTCGGTGCCGTCGGTGCCGTTGATGTCCCGGGACGGGCCCCGGCCCGCCGCGTCCGCTCCGGCGACGCGACGCTCCCCGACGGGGAGCGGGCCGTGCGCGGCCCGGCGCTCCGGGAGCCGGAGGGAGCGGGACCCGGTGCCGGGGTCCGGCCGGAGGAGCCGGAGGGTGCGGTCACGCCGGGCGGCCCGGTCGGCATCCCCGGCGGGGGCTCTCCCTGGCCGGTACGGCCGATGGCGGCGTTGAGCGACCCGACGCCCGCGTCCTCGGAGACCTCGCTGCGCAGCACGTCGCGCACGCCGAACCAGGCGACCGAGACCGCCAGCACCGTGGCGCAGCACCACACCGCGATGAACCCCAGCGTCTGCCGCATATCGTGAATTATTACGTCATTTGTCTCATTGTTCACTACCGTTACACGGCATGGCGACGGTTCTGGTGGTCGAAGATGACGAGTACGTGCGATCCGCGATCATTCAGGAACTCGGCAGACGCCGGCACGCGGTGCGCAGCGCGGGACGCGCCCTGGACGCCCTGCGGGAGATCTCCCAGAACCCGCCGGACGCGGTGATCCTCGACCTCGGCCTGCCCGACCTCGACGGGGCCGAGGCGCTCAAGATGGTCCGCAGCATCTCCAGCGTCCCGGTGATCGTGGCCACGGCCAGGGACGACGAGGCGGAGATCGTCCGCCTCCTCCAGGCCGGCGCCGACGACTACCTCGTCAAGCCCTTCTCCGGCGACCACCTGAACGCCCGGCTGGACGCCGTGCTGCGCCGGGCGCGCAGCGCCACACCGTCCGCGATGCTGCGCGTCGGCGCGCTCACCGTGGACCTGAACCGGCGCGAGGCCGCCCTCGACGACCAGGCGCTCACCCTGACCAGGCGCGAGTTCGACCTGCTGGCCTACCTGGCCGCCCGGGCCGACCGGGTGGTCTCGCGCAAGGAACTGCTCACCGAGGTCTGGCAGCAGTCCTACGGGGACGACCAGACGATCGACGTCCACCTGTCCTGGCTGCGCCGCAAGCTCGGCGAGAGCGCCTCCTCCCCCCGCTACCTGCACACCGTACGCGGCGTGGGGGTCATGCTGATCACACCGTCGTGAGGCGGACCCTGGCGCTGCTCACCGTCGCGGGCACCTCGATGGTCGCCCTCGCCTTCCTCATCCCCCTCGGGCTGGTCGTCAGGGAGATCGCCCACGACCGGGCCATGGCCCAGGCGGAACGGCAGGCGTCCGCCCTGGTGCCCGTACTGGCCATCACCGTCGATCCGGCCCGGCTGACCCACGCGCTGCTCAGCACCGGCGCGCGGGACCGGATCGGTGTCCACCTGCCGGGCGGCGGCTCGGCGGGCACCGTCAGGGCCCCCGCCGCCACGGTGGCCGGGGCCTCCCGGCTGACCCGGGCCGTCACCGCGGAACTGGGCTCGGGCCGCCTGCTGCTCCGTCCCGTCGCCCTGGACGGCGGCCGGACCGTGGTCGTCGAGGTCTTCGTCCCGTCCGGAGACCTGACCCGGGGGGTCACCGCCTCGTGGGCGGTGCTGAGCGGGGTGGCGGCGGCCCTGGTGGCCGGATCCCTGCTGGTCGGCGACCGCCTGGGCGTGCGCGTGGTGCGCTCGGCCCGACGGCTGGGCCGGGCCGCCGGGGCGCTGGGCGCCGGGGACCTCAGCGTCCGCATCGACCCTGAGGGGCCTCCGGAGCTGGTCGCCGCGGGCGAGGCCTTCAACAGCATGGCCGACCGGGTGGTCCAGTTGCTGGCCGCCGAACGGGAGATGGCCGCCGACCTGTCACACCGGCTGCGTACCCCTCTGGCCGCCCTGCGGCTCAGCCTGGAACACCTGGGGCCCGAGGCCGAGCAGAGCAGGAACGCACTCGGCCGGCTGGAGGCCGAGGTGGACCAGATCATCGCCACCGCCAGGCAGCCCTCCCGTGCGCCGGAACTCGTCCACTGCGACGCCGCCGAGGTGCTCCGCGAGCGGCTGACCTTCTGGTCGGCGCTCGCCGAGGACCAGCGGCGCCCCTGGGAACTGATCGGCGCCGCCTCGCCCGCCCGGGTCCCGGTCGCGGCCACCGAGCTCGGCGCCGTGGTGGACGCCCTGCTCGGCAACGTCTTCCGGCACACCCCCGAGGGCGCCGGGTTCACGGTGACCCTGCACCAGGGCACAGGAACCGTCGGGGTGCTGATCGCCGACGCGGGACCCGGGATCGCCGACCCCGAGGCCGCCCTGCGGCGCGGGACCAGCGGCGCGGGGTCCACCGGGCTCGGCCTGGACATCGCCCGCCGGCTCGCCGAGTCCACGGGCGGCACACTGCGCATCGACGTCTCCTCCCTGGGCGGCGCCGGGATCCAGCTCTGGTTCCGTACCGACCGGCACGACCGCCGCTACGGGCGGATGCGGGCACGCCGCGGGCGCGGCTGATCCCCGGGAAGCGGCCCGTGACCCCGGGAAGCGGCCGATGATCCCGGGAAGTGGCCGGGCACGGATTAGATCGTGGATAAGCCCGCCTTAAGGGCGGCTGAAAAGGGCTTTCTCCGCACCACGGATGCGCGATCGTGGGGAGACCGCGCGCCTCACCCGCGTCCGCGGTTTCCGGCTCGCCGCGTCGTGCCGGCCACGCGTTCAGACGGAGGACACGTGGCCGGTTCGAGGCGGCGAGCCGGGGACTCCACCGGCCGTGCCTCGCGAGGTTCTCCGAAGCTCCCGGAGGGTGGTGGGAGTCGCGAGGATCGTGAAGATCGCGGGGTTGCGAGGGTTTCGTCGAGATTCCGTGCACTCCGCGGCCACGGCACCGCGGTGCTGTCATGATCGCGGTTGCGCCTCACCGACGGGACCCGCGATGCCTCCTCGCTCACTCGCGCTGTCGGCCGCCTCGCTCTGCGCGGGCGGCCTCGCGACACTGGTGTACTTCCATGACTCCGACCTGGTGCTCCTGAGGGAACATCTGAACCGTCCGTTCGCGCTCGGCACACTGGCCTGCCTCCTGGCGGCACTGGCCGCCGCCGGACTGAGGTGGATGTGGCTACGCGTTGTGATCTTCCTTCTCGCCGGGCTGGGCGCGGGTGTCGCGCTGCTCGCGGGATCACTCGCCCTGACGTTCGCCACCACCAAGGAGGTGGGCTTCGTCGACGGGCCGGACCCGTACAGGATCCGGCTCCAGCGGTCGCTGGCGGGCCTCGGGCCGGACGCGGTGATGCGGCTCAGCCTCCGCAGGGACGGCGGGCCGCTCAGCAGGGAGTGGGATGTCGGCTGCTTCAACGACGACGTACCCGACGACGCCTTCGACGCGGTCACGTGGACCGGACCGGGTTCGTTCGAGATCCGGGTGGTCGACGGGCGGATCTTCCCCGTGACCTTGGATCCCGCCTCGGGCAGGCCCCGGACGACCGCCACCCTCGGCTGCTGACGGCGCCCCGGAGGACGGCAGGGAAAAGCGAGATCCCGCCCGGTCGGCTCGACCGGGCGGGATCTCGTGAACCGCTTTCATGCCGTTCCGAGAACGGCCGGGGGTGGAGCTATGGGGATTCGAACCCCAGACCTCCTCCATGCCATGGAGGCGCGCTACCAGCTGCGCCATAGCCCCTTGGCCACCGCTGCGAGTGCTCTCGTCGCGGCGCTCGGGAAGCATATAAGGACACCGGCGTGTTCGCCTAATCGACGGCCGGGCGTCCCGCGACGGTCTCCGGGCGTACGCCGGGACGGGCCGGTCCGCCCGCCACGGCGGACCCGGCGAGCCCGGCGGACACGGACCGGACCAAGCCCCAGACCGGGCAGAACCGGGCCTGACAGCATCGGACCAGGAAGACCGGGCCGAGCGGGATCGGGCAGGACCGGGCCAGGCAGGACCGGGCCGGGGTCGCGGCCGGGCTACCCCCGGACGATCCCGGGCTCGTCCTCGGTGGCCTCGGGGCTGTCGTCGCTCCTGACCGGCTCCGGAAGGGTGCCGGCGTTGTGCTCCATCAGGCGCCAGCCCTTGCGGGACTGCTCCAGCACCGACCACGAGCAGTTCCCCAGGCCGCCCAGGGCGGGCCAGAGCTCCTCGGGCAGGTTCATCAGCATGGCGATGCCGAGCCGGATCGCCGCCCCGTGGGAGACGACCACGAGCAGACCGTCGGAGTCGAGTTCGGCCGCCCAGCGGCGGATGGACGACGACACCCGCACCGCGACGTCGGCGACCAGCTCACCGCCCGGCGCCTCCCAGTTGACGAACTCCCGGGGCCACTTCTCGGCGATCTCCTCGCGGACGAGCCCCTCCCACTCGCCGCCTCCCCGCTCGCGCAGCTCCTTGTCGACCTTGACCTCCAGCCCGGTGACCCGCGCCAGCGCCGAGGCGGTGTCGAAGGCCCGCTGGAGATCGGAGGAGACGATCATGCTGGGGCGGAGCGCGGCGAGCAGCGAGGCCGCGCGGGCGGCCTGCGCGACCCCGGTCTCGTCGAGCGGGATGTCGCTGTGCCCCTGGAACCGGTGCTCGACGTTCCACAGCGTCTGGCCGTGCCTGAGGCAGACGACACGGGGGCTCACTCAGCTACCGTCCCGCGAGCGCGCTGGGCGGCGACCTGGGTGACGCTGTCCGGCAGCGAGATGGAGGGGCAGTCCTTCCACAGGCGCTCCAGCGCGTAGAAGGTGCGGTCCTCCTCGTGCTGGACGTGCACGACGATGTCGATGTAGTCCAGCAGGACCCAGCGGCCCTCGCGCTCGCCCTCGCGGCGGACGGGCTTGACGTCGGCCTCGATCCGCAGCCGGTCCTCGATCTCGTCGACGATGGCGCGGACCTGGCGGTCGTTGGTGGCGGAGCAGAGCACGAACGCGTCGGTGATGACGAGCTGGTCGCTCACGTCGTAGGCCAGGATGTCATCGGCCAGTTTGTCCGCGGCCGCCTCGGCGGCGAGCCTGACGAGCTGGACGGATCTGTCGGTTGCTGTCACGGTGTGGGTCAGTCCTCCTGCTAGTCGGCGCTGTCACCTATCAGGGTGCCCGATCGGGCGCTCATTGAAGAGCCACAGTTCGAACAACGCCTGTCGTATGCCGCCCGATTCCACGCCGCGGGCGGATCGGCGGCTTGATCGGGTTCGTCCTTCACGGCCGGGGCCACGCTTGGCGGCCGAGACGGCCGTACCTGCCGGGGGTGATCCGGGAAGTTCGACCCTCATACCGGATGAACTGCGGATACCCGTATCAGGCAAACTTCTCGAATCATAGCGAATCCCCGTGAAGTGCGCTGTGACTTACGACCTCGTGCATGGTTGGCCGTGGCCGGTGATGTGTGTGATCGTCGATCTACGTGTGGCGAGGATCGCCAGACGTTCGATCATGGTGAACAACAGGCGTGCCGCCGGGTTGCCGGTAGATGGGTCGGCAGGGTCGGTGGCCGAGATCAGGCCGCGATGGCAGGCGGAGCCGCAGGCCGGACCCGGCTGATGCCGGGTCGGCGCGAGCGCCCGGCACATGCTCCACGTTGCCGCTGCGGCTGTTGTCCCGCGTGTCGGGGCTGGGGGTCGTGCGCGCCTACAAGAAACGGTCGGCGGCCAGTACCGCTCTCGCGGCCGATCTGCGCGCGGCCCGCTGGATCAAGGTGCTGGCCGGACGGGGCGACGAACTGACCCGTGACAGCTTCCAGGAGGTGTGGCGGCAGCGGCACACACGGCTGCGGTCGGTGCAGATCCTGCTGCCCGACCCGGCCGATCCGGGACGCTGGCTCGAGAGCCGGGAGGAGGAGATGCGGCGCGTCGACCCGGGCTTCGAGTCCGGCCTGCCGGCCAAGCAGGTGTCGGCCAACATCGCCTACCTCTCGGCGGTGGTCGCCGCCAATCCGGAGGTGGAGATGCGCCTTTTCGATGCTCCCCACACCTGCCGGGCAATTATCACCGACCATTTCGCCTATTTCACTCCATATTCATCGAGCGCGCACGGACGCAACTCACCCTGTTTCGTATTCGGGAACGGCAGCGTGATGTACGACCGTCTGCTGCCTACCTTCGAGAACCTGTGGAGCGCCCGGCGGCGCCTTCGCCTACTCGCCGATCTTCTTCGCGTACAGGGTGATCAGCGTGTCGACCGGCACCTTCCGTCCGGCGGCGGGCGACTGCCTGGTCACTACCCAGTTGCGGTCGTACACCTGAAACCTGTTCTGCCCGGTGGCGTCCTTGTCGTTCAGGACATGGAACCCGGCCGCCTGCATCGCGTCCTGCCCTTTCTGCAGGTTCATCCCGACGACGTCCGGCAGCACCTTCCTCACCGCCGGCTCCTCCTGCTTCCCGGCGGGGGCGGGTTCCGTGTCGTCCGGCTCGGTGCTCGTCCTCACGGGTGCCGGCGCGGTGACGGTCACGGCGGGCGCCGCGGCACTCGCACCGCATCCGGCGAGAGCGGCGACGACCGCGGCGACGACGATCGAGTCGGTGAATCTCATTCGGGCGCTCCCGTGCTGGGACGGATGGGTAGGTGTGGACGGCCGAGGAGGGCCACGGGTTGGCCGGTGAGCGGGGTTCTGTTGGAGCTCCTGGTGTCCCTGAGAGCAGAGTGCCGCCCCTCCGTCGTGTTCGCGGCATCACGCGAGCGTCGGCGTTTCCCGGACAGGACGGGCCACAGATCGCGAAACGCGGCGTCTCAGGCCGTCACCCGTGCGACGAAAAGGTCGTCCGCCGCGACACGCGTGCCGCGCATCACGGACCCTCACCCCGTCGGGCCGCGAGGACAATCCTCCTGCCGACGAGATCGGCGCCCCAAGGGGACCGCCCCGTTCGACAGGACCACCGCGTTCACCGTCAAGGCCGACGGCGCCTGGTCGATCGTCCGCGGCCGTGGCCACGCCACCGAACCTCGCCCTCGTGGGGACAGGGCTTCGTGCGGTTCGGCGGCGCCGCTCCGAAGTGGCCGCGTGACCTGTTGCGTTCGAACTTCTCAGAGTGGTTTGTCGCTGTAGAGGCCGCGCTTGTTGATGTACTGGACGATGCCGTCGGGGACGAGGTACCAGATCGGCTCCCCCGAGCCCACCCGGTCGCGGCACTCGGACGAGGAGATCGACAGCGCGGGGATCTCCACCAGGCTGACCTTGCCCCGGGGCAGGCCCGGATCCCGCAGCACGTGGCCGGGCCTGGTGGCCCCCACGAAGTGGGCGATGGTGAACAGCTCGTCGACGTTGTGCCAGCTCAGGATCTGGGCGAGCGCGTCGGCGCCGGTGATGAAGTAGAGATCCACGTCGGGCCCCCGGGCGGCGGAGATCTCCCGGAGCGTGTCGATGGTGAAGGTCGGGCCGGGCCGGTCGATGTCGACGCGGCTCACCGAGAAACGCGGGTTGGAGGCGGTGGCGATGACCGTCATCAGATAGCGGTCCTCGGCGGCCGAGACGGTCTTGTCGGCCTTCTGCCACGGCTGCCCGGTCGGCACGAAGACCACTTCGTCGAGATCGAAGTGGTGGGCCACCTCGCTGGCCGCGACCAGGTGACCGTGATGGATGGGGTCGAAGGTGCCGCCCATGACGCCCAGGCGCCGCCTGGCCCCTCCGGTGGCCGCGTTCATCATGAAACGGACCTTACGCTCAAGCCGCACCCGGCTTTTAATCACCCCCCGCGCGGGGCAGGCGAGGCCGACGTAGCATGCCGGACATGACCACCACCCCGGATCGCAACCGCGTGCAGCTTCCCGGCATCAGTTCACGCGCCTACGAACATCCCGCCGACAGGTCCGCGCTGGTCGCCCTGCGATCGCTCAGCGGATTCGACACGGTGCTCAAGCAGATGTCCGGCCTGGTCAGCGAGCGCCGGCTGCGCCTGATCTACCTCGCCTCGGCCGTACGGACCAGCGACACGCAGTTCCGAGCCCTGCACGACATGGGCCGCGACGCGGCCTACACGCTCGACCTGCACCGCATTCCCGAGGTCTACGTCCAGCAGAGCCCGCTGGTGCAGGCGAAGGCGATCGGCTTCGACGACCCGTTCATCGTCGTCACCACCGGTCTTCTCGACCTGATGGACTCCGAGGAGCAGCGCTTCGCGATCGGCCACGAGACCGCCCACATCCTGTCGGGCCACGCGGTGTACCGCACCATGCTCGACATCCTCACCCGTCTCGCCAGCCGGGTGGCCTGGATCCCGCTCGGCTACATCGGCCTGCGCGCGATCGTGGCCGGCCTGGAGGAGTGGCACCGCAAGTCCGAGCTCTCCGCCGACCGTGGCGGCCTGCTCTGCGGCCAGGACCCGGACGCGGCGATGCGCGCCCTGATGAAGCTCGCCGGGGGCTCGCGCCTGCACGAGATGAACGTCGAGGCGTTCCTCGACCAGGCCCGCGAGTACGACACCGCCGGCGACGTCCGCGACGGCCTGCTCAAGGTCCTCAACCTGCTGGGCACCACCCACCCGTTCGCCGTCTCCCGGGTGGCCGAACTCGACAGGTGGAGCCGTGGCGGCGAGTACGCCAGGATCGTCGCCGGCGAGTATCCCCGCCGCGCCGACGACTCCAACGCGAAGATCTCCGAGGAGATCAAGGCCGCCGCCCGTTCCTACCGGGAATCCTGGTCGCAGTCGCAGGACCCGTTCATCGGCGTGCTGCGCGATGTGGCCGAGGGCGCCGTCAACGCCGGGGAGCGCATCTTCAACCGCTTCTCCCGCCGCGATGGAAATTGACGGAGAGCGCCACCAAAAGGGTCCGGGCATCGCACACCCGGGCCCTTCGTTTTTTACGTCCTCGATGCGAAGAAATTACCTCTACCATCGTTGACCATGAGAATCCGCACGATCTTCGCCATGGCCGGGGTGGCCGTGATGCTCCTCACCGGCACGGCACACGCCTACCCGATCAAGAACCCGGCCCTGAAGAGGAACGCCCTGTACGAGTCGGGCGTGCTCGCGGCCTCCACCTGCGCCGAGCCTCCGATCAAGGACGGTTCACGCGCGCAGGCCAAGCGGTACATACAGGCGATCCTCGGCTGCCTGAACACCTCGTGGGAAGGGCACCTCACCACGGCGGGGATGTCGTTCAGCGCGCCGAAGATCGAGTTCCTCGACAAGCTGCCCAAGAAGTACTGCGGCTTCACCTTCGAGAAGGACCCGGGATCGTACTCCCTCTACTGCAACCAGTCGCGAACGATCATGATGCGGATCGGCAAGGACTGGCTTCGGGACACCGACGATCTCTGGCTGCTCCACCACACGGCCGCGCTGTACGGGTACCACCTGGCGTCCCTGTCCGGCATCTACGCGGCGTTCGACAAGACACCGTACGCGAACAAGAGCGAGATGAACGAGCAGATCCGGCGTTTCAACCTGTACGCCGACTGCCTGGGTGGCGTGTTCCTCCACAGTGTCCAGGATTCTCTCGGCCGTGGCAGCGGGGACTGGAAGAGGCTGCTGAGCGGTCTGAAGGAGAACGGCGACCTCAAGGGTGAGGCCCGGACGTACGGCAAGGGCTCCAGCCGGGCCGCCTGGGTGGCTCGCGGCTATGCCGAGAGCGACCTGGCCGCCTGCAACACCTGGATCGCCCCCTCCTCCAAGGTCGCCTGAACGCACCCCCGGCCCCGGGCCGTCCGGACGCGTCCGGGAACCCTGCCGGGGGCCGCGCTCACACCCGGGCGCGGCCCCCGGCCCAGGACCTCTACACCAGCAGGGCGATCGCCTGTACGGCCGCGGAGCACAGGGCGACGAACCCGCCCAGCACCGCCAGCGCGCGCAGCCCCTCCTTGCGGAGCTCGACCAGTTCGGCGCCGATCCGTTCGATCTCCCGGCCGAGCACTCCGCCGCAGACGACGCCGAACACCACCCCGGAGAACGCCACCGGCGCGGGGATCTCCCACCACTGCGGCGGCAGCGAGCCGCCGGAGGCCAGCCAGAGGACCGACCCGGCGAGGGCGGCCGCCGGCAGTCCCGGCCACACCAGCACGGTCAGCAGCGATCCCGCGAGGACGAACGGGAAGCTCGCCACCCGTAGCGCGGCCCGGGTCCGGGCCGACCGGCGCTTCCTGACCAGCCGGTGCCCGGCCCAGAGCGCGCGGGCCAGCGTGGTGAACAGACCGGTCACGGCGAAGGTGGCCGCCGGCCAGATGACCGTGGCCACGACGCACGGCACCGCCAGCACCGCCAGCAGGAGCAGCGCCCCGCTCCCGGTGGGCAGCGGTCCCGCCCCGCCGCGCTCTCCCGCCTCCCCGGCCGCGCTCTCCGGGCGGCCTCTCACCGGCCCGCGCCGGACGGTCCCGGTGCCCGCGGAGGTCCGGCGCCCGGGACGCGCCCCTTCGGCCGTCGCGGTCCGGCCGGGACGCGAGGTCTCCGCCACCTGCCCCCGGCCCGAACGGGGGGTCTCCGACACCGGACTCCGCCCCGGACGCGGCGTCTCACCGGTTCCCGGGGCACGGCCGGAACGTGAGGTCTCCGGCGTCACGCTCCGCCCCGGACGCGGCGTCTCCGGCACCGGACCACGGCCCGTGCGGGAGGTCTCCGGCGCAGCCCCCCGGCCCGGACGCGGGACCTCACCGGTTCCCGGGGCACGGCCGCCCCGGGAGGTCTCGCCGGTCGCGGGCGAGGCGGGACGTCCACCGCCGGGCGTCTCCCCGGTGACAGGCGACCCTTTCGCCGCCCGGGGCGCCTCGTCGGTGGCGGACGCCGCCCCCGGCCGGCCGCCACGGGCCCCGTCGGAACCGGTGGCCGGACGCGCGGGCCGTACGGGGCCGGACGGCCCGTCCCCCGGAGGGGACGGTCTTCCCCTGCCCTTGCCCGCCCTGGGCGGCCGGTCGTTCCCGGTGTCGGCGCCGCCCTTGGTCCCGGAGCGTCCCCCCTGCCCCCTGGCCGCCGGTCCGGTCGCCTGGGGCGTCCGCGGCGGAGCCGTCCGGACGAGCCGGCCGAGACGGCCGCACAGCAGGGCCGCCGTGGGGCGCTTGGCGGGCTCGCGATGCAGGGCCGCGCGGATCAGGGGCAGCAGCGCGGCCGGGACGCCCTCCAGGTCGGCCTGGCCGTTGAGGATCGCGTACATCTGCGCCTCGACCGTGCCCCGGCCGAAGGTGGGGCGCCCGGTCGCGGCGAAGGCCACCGTGGCCGCCCAGGCGTGCACGTCGGCGGGCTCGCCGACCGGTTCGTCGGCGAACAGCTCGGGGGCGGCGTAGCCGGGGGTGCCGAGGAAGGTGCCGGTCAGCGTGAGCCGGGTGGCGTCCAGCACGTGGGCGATGCCGAAGTCGATGAGCACCGGCTCGTCGTCCTCGCCGACCAGCACGTTGGCGGGCTTCAGGTCACGGTGGACCACCCCCGCCGCGTGGATGATCGACAGGGCGGTGGCCAGGCCGTGCGCGAGCGTGAGCAGCCCGCCGCCCTCCAGGGGGCCGGCGCGGCGCACCCGCTCCAGGAGGGTCTCCCCCTCGATGTACTCCATGACCAGGTAGGGGCGCTCCCCCTCCAGGTCGGCGTCCGCGACACGGGCGACATAGGGGCTCTCGACCCTGCGCAGCGCGCGGACCTCCCGCTCCAGCCGTACCCGGGCCTCGAAGTCGGCGTCGACCATGTCGTGGAGGACCTTGAGCGCGACCCTGTCGCCCCGGCGCCCGGAGGCGAGGTAGACCTCGCCCATGCCTCCCCGGCCGAGACGCTCCAGCAACGTGTAAGGACCGACCCGCCCGAGACGACCCACGTGACCTCCTGCGTCGGCCACATGGGTCAGGGACCGCTGTGCCTATCGGGTCGCTCGCTCCCGCTCGCTTCCCTGCTCTCCAGCCATAGGAGACCACACCATAGCGGGCCAGAGTGACGTTTTCCCGGCGGCACGCCGGAGTTCCGGAAAACGGATCGCGCGGGACGCCTCAGGGCTGGCCGGGCGGCCGGTGGGCCGGGTCCTCCAGCAGGCTGTCGAGCTCGGCCGTGGGTTCGGCCGACAGGTCGCGCCTCCTGCTGCGGCGCCAGGTGACATGCCCCCGGCTCTCCAGCAGCAGCAACAGCCGATCAGCGGCGAAAAGGACAAGAGCGATAAACAGGAGTGCCACTGCGATGTCCATGGCGTCCAGTCAAACCACAAGCCGTCTCGATCACACTGAGCGACACGCCATGACCCATGGTAATCGGCGGCGGCCCCGGACGATCCAGGCGAACTCCGGAACGGCCTTCCCGTCGAGGAAGGCCGTCCAGGGTCCGTCCCCTGTCAGGAACAGCCGCCGGCCGAGGCCAGGACCGTGCCCTCGGCGGTGCGCAGGTGCCCCTCGCCGGTGTAGACCCACTTGGTCGAGGTCAGCTCCGGCAGCCCCATGGGACCGCGCGCGTGCAGCTTCTGGGTGGAGATGCCGATCTCCGCGCCGAACCCGAACTCCCCGCCGTCGGTGAACCGGGTGGAGGCGTTGACCGCCACCGCCGCGGAGTCGACCAGGGAGACGAACCTGCGCGCCGCGACGACCGAGCGGGTCACGATCGCCTCGGTGTGCGCCGAGCCGTACGTCCTGATGTGCGTGACCGCCTCCTCCAGGGAGTCGACCACGGCCGCGGCGATGTCCAGCGAGAGGTACTCGGTGCGGAAGTCCTCCTCGGTGGCCGGCACCACGTCTCCGTGGGCGGCGATCCTGGCGTCGCCGTGCACCGTCACGCCCTCCGCGGCCAGCGCGGCCAGCGCGCGCGGCACGAAGGCGTCGGCGACGGCCGCGTGCACCAGCACCGTCTCGGCGGCGTTGCACACCGAGGGCCGCTGGACCTTGGAGTTGAGCAGGATCCGTACGGCGAGCTCGACGTCGGCGTCCGCGTCGACGTAGACGTGGCAGTTGCCCACGCCGGTCTCGATCACCGGGACCGTGGACTCCTCCACCACCGAGTTGATCAGCGACGCGCCGCCGCGCGGGATCAGCACGTCCACCAGGCCCCGCGCCCGCATGAGCTCCTTGACCGAGTCACGGGACGTGCCCGGCACGAGCTGGACCGCCCCGGCCGGCACCTCGGTGCCCTCCAGCGCCTCCTGCATGACCCTCACCAGCACCGTGTTCGACTCGTAGGCGCTGGACGAGCCGCGCAGCAGGGTCGCGTTGCCGCTCTTCAGGCAGAGCGCCGCCGCGTCGACGGTCACGTTGGGGCGGCCCTCGTAGATGATGCCGATCACTCCCAGCGGGACCCGCACCTGGCGCAGCTCCAGCCCGTTGGGCAGGACGCTGCCCCGGATCACCTCGCCCACCGGGTCGGGCAGGTCGGCGACCTGGCGGACCGCCTCGGCGATCGAGGCGATCCTCGCCTCGTCGAGACGGAGCCGGTCGATCATGTACGCGGAGATGCCGCTCTCACCGGCCCTGCGCACGTCGAGCGCGTTGGCCGCGACGATCTCCTCGGTCGCGGCCACCAGCGCGTCGGCCATCACCCGGAGCGCGGCGTCCTTCGGCGCCCTCGGCAGCGGGGCCAGCTCGGCGGCGGCCTCTTTGGCCGCCAGGGCCACCTTCAGGAAGTCCTCGGACATCTCGCGCTCCAAAAGAACTAGTTGTGGGTTTCCAGTATGACGATGTCGTCGCGGTGGATGAGCTCCCGCTCGTACTCCCGGCCCATGCTGGCCGCCAGCTCCCGCGTGGAGCGGCCGAGCAGCCCGGGGATCTCGGCCGCGTCGAAGTTCACCAGGCCGCGCGCGACCACCCGGCCGCGCGGCCCGCACAGGTCCACCGGGTCGCCGGCCGCGAACTCGCCCTCCACGCCGGTGACCCCGGCGGGCAGCAGCGACATGCGCCGGCCCACCACGGCCTCGACCGCGCCGGAGTCCAGGTGCAGCCGCCCCCGTCCGGTGGTGGCGTGGGCCAGCCACAGCAGGCGGGTGCCCGGGTGGCGCCCGCCCGGGTGGAAGTAGGTGCCGACGTCGGCCCCGGCGAGGGCCTGGGCCGCGTGCGCGGCGGCGGTCAGCACCACCGGCACGCCCGCGCCGGTGGCGATCGTGGCGGCCTGCACCTTGGTGACCATGCCGCCGGTGCCGACCGTGCCGCCCTTGCCCAGCTCGACGCCGACCAGGTCGGCGGGCCCGCGCACGTCGGTGAGCCTGCGGGCGCCCGGGCGGCGGGGATCGCCGTCGTAGAGGGCGTCCACGTCCGACAGCAGCACCAGCGCGTCGGCCCGGGTCAGGTGGGCCACCAGCGCGGCGAGCCGGTCGTTGTCGCCGAAGCGGATCTCGTCGGTGGCCACGGTGTCGTTCTCGTTGACCACCGGCACGATGCCCAGCTCCAGCAGTCGGGCCAGCGTGCGCTCGGCGTTGACGTGGTGCGAGCGGCGCATCATGTCGTCGGCCGTCAGCAGCACCTGGCCGACGCGCAGGCCGTACCGGGCGAAGGAGGAGGTGTAGCGGGCCACCAGCACGCCCTGGCCGACCGAGGCGGCGGCCTGCTGGGTCGCCAGGTCACGCGGCCTGGCCGGCAGCCCCAGCGGGCCGAGGCCGGCCGCGATCGCCCCCGAGGAGACCAGCACGATCTGGGTCCCCGCCCCCCGCCGCGCGGCCAGCACGTCGACCAGGGCGTCCACCCGGTCGACGTCGATCGTTCCCTGCGGGGTGGTGAGCGAGGACGAACCCACCTTCACGACCAGGCGTGCGGCCGTACGGATCCGTTCGCGCGCAGCGTCCACGACGGGCACCTTTCGAAGACGGTCACTGTTCACAACGATCATCGGGGGGAGCGGGCACCGGGAGGAACGGTCACTGCCCGCCGAGCCGGTTGTCCGACCCGCGCGGCCCCTGGCGCACGGCCTCGGCGTTGAGCGTCGGCTGCCAGTCGAAGATGTACCCGTTCTCCATGGAACCGATGATCACCTCGGCCCCGGCCCTGGCGCCCGCCTTGGTGAGCTCCTCCTCCACGCCGAGCCGCTCCAGCCGGTCGGCCAGGTAGCCCACGGCCTCGTCGTTGGTGAAGTCGGTCTGGCGGATCCACCGCTCCGGCTTGACCCCGGTGACCTGGAAGGTGTCGTCGTCGACCCGGCGGACGGAGAAGCCGGTGTCGCCGTGCTGCTTGGGCCTGATCACCAGGCGGGTCGGCTCGGGCACGGGGGCGGCGGCCCTGGCCGCGGCGACCATCTCGCCCATGGCGTAGGTCAGCTCCTTGAGGCCCTCGTGGGTGGCCGCGGAGATCGAGAAGACCCGCAGGCCGCGCTCGGCGAGCATCGGCGTGACGATCTCGGCCAGCTCCCGGGCGTCGGGCACGTCGGACTTGTTGAGCACCGCCAGCCGCGGCCGGTCCTCCAGCTTCCCGTACGCGGCGAGCTCGGCCTCGATGACCTCGTAGTCGCTGATCGGGTCGCGCCCCGGCTCCATGGTGGCGCAGTCGATCACGTGGACCAGCGTGTTGCACCGCTCGACGTGGCGCAGGAACTCGTGCCCCAGCCCCTTGCCCTGCGAGGCGCCGGGGATCAGGCCGGGCACGTCGGCGACGGTGAAGATCGTGTCGCCCGCGGTGACCACCCCGAGGTTGGGCACCAGCGTGGTGAACGGGTAGTCGGCGATCTTGGGGCGGGCCGCGGAGAGCGCGGCGATCAGGGAGGACTTGCCCGCGCTGGGGAAGCCGACCAGCGCCACGTCGGCGACGCTCTTCATCTCCAGCATCACGTCGAGCTCGTCGCCGGGCTCGCCCAGCAGCGCGAACCCGGGGGCCTTGCGCTTGGCCGAGGCCAGCGCGGCGTTGCCGAGCCCGCCGTGGCCGCCCTCGGCGATCACGTAGCGGGTGCCCACCCCGATGAGGTCGATCAGGACCTCACCGGTGTCGGAGTTCTTCACCACGGTGCCGTCCGGCACCGGGATGACGATGTCGCCGCCGTTCGCGCCGTCGCGGTTGGAGCCGCCCCCCTGCTTGCCGTTCTCGGCCTTGCGGTGCGGGCGGTGGTGGTACTCCAGGAGCGTCGCGGTGTTGGCGGCGACCTCCAGGATCACGTTGCCGCCCCGGCCTCCGTTGCCCCCGTCGGGCCCCCCCAGCGGCTTGAACTTCTCCCGATGGACAGAGGCACAGCCGTTCCCCCCGTCACCGGCCTTGATGTGCAGGACCACCTGGTCCACAAAGTCCGGCATGCTGGTTTTTACCCCTATCTACGGCAATTCCTGCTTACAACGCGAACAGGGGTGGACCGCTGAATGCGATCCACCCCTGCCGTGAACGTCTTTCGGCGCGAATCTACTCCGCGGCCGGAACGGTGACCGGAACGATGCTCACCGCGCGGCGTCCGCGCTTGACACCGAACAGCACGTGGCCCGCGGCCAGTGCGAACAGCGTGTCGTCACTGCCACGGCCGACGTTGTCGCCGGGGTGGAAGTGGGTGCCGCGCTGACGGACGATGATCTCGCCGGCGTTGACCAGCTGACCACCGAAGCGCTTCACACCGAGTCGCTGGGCGTTGGAGTCACGGCCGTTCCGAGTGGACGACGCGCCCTTCTTGTGTGCCATCTCGCAAAAC
Source organism: Streptosporangium sp. DT93 (assembly GCF_049844535.1). Classification (NCBI taxonomy): domain Bacteria; kingdom Bacillati; phylum Actinomycetota; class Actinomycetes; order Streptosporangiales; family Streptosporangiaceae; genus Streptosporangium; species Streptosporangium sp. DT93. Next base: position 19,420 of record NZ_JBNCLF010000005.1, on the reverse strand, counting down.
TCCCGAAACTCAGGTCTGGTCGATGCCGGTGATCTTCACCTGGGTGTACCGCTGACGGTGACCCTGGCGCTTCTTGTACCCCGACTTGTTCTTGTACTTCAGGATCCGGATCTTCGGACCCTTGGTCTCGCCGAGAATCTCGGCGGCGACCGTGAACTTGCCCGCCTCGGTGGTCACGTCGCCGTCGTTGACGACGAGGACCGTCGGCAGCGAAACCGTGGAACCGACCTCGCCGGCGACCTTGTCCACCTCAAGGACGTCACCGACGGAGACCTTCTGCTGCCTGCCGCCGCAACGAACGATCGCGTACACCGCGGAACCCTTCTTTGACTGCTTGCTCGCTGGATGCTGCGCCCCGCATCCGGCTGTGGTCGTTGATGACGTACCGGGTAGGCGCGCGAACAGGGCGCGCCATGAGCGCACCGGTTCACCAGAGTACCGGATTGACGGTGTCCTGGTCGAACCGGGCGGGACGTCGGGGGTGCCGGCTCCGAGCCCCGTCCCGCGGGATCCCTGCCCGCGGCGACCGGCCGGACGACGCCCGCGGGGTGGCGCGGGGCCCGTGACATGTCACGGGTTCCGCACCGCCTCGCGGGAACCACCTGGCCGGAACTCGTCGCGGCGAGATCTCCGGGACGGGACCTACTCGGCCGGCCTGGCCTTGCGGGAGCGTCGCCGCCCCCGGCCAGAAGCCTGTGCTGCCTGACCGTCCTCGTTCTGGACTCCGTCAAGCGCATCGGTCACCGTATCACGGCCCGACTGGTCACCGGCCGCCACCGCGTGGTTACCGTCCTTGCCGAGCTTCTCGGACACGGCCTTCTCGACCGCCATCTTGCCCTGGGTGCCACGCGGCTCGGGCTTGGCCTCGACCGGCTCGGTCGAGACGTGCAGCCCGCGGCCGTTGCAGCACTCACAGACGGTGGAGAACGCCTCCAGCAGCCCCTGGCCGACCCGCTTGCGCGTCATCTGCACCAGGCCCAGCGAGGTGACCTCGGCGACCTGGTGCTTGGTACGGTCGCGCGCCAGGCACTCCAGCAGCCGCCGCAGCACCAGGTCCCGGTTGTTCTCCAGCACCATGTCGATGAAGTCGATCACGATGATGCCGCCGATGTCGCGGAGCCTGAGCTGGCGGACGATCTCCTCGGCCGCCTCCAGGTTGTTGCGGGTGACCGTCTCCTCCAGGTTGCCGCCCTGGCCGGTGAACTTGCCGGTGTTGACGTCGACCACGGTCATGGCCTCGGTCCGGTCGATCACCAGCGAACCGCCGCTGGGCAGCCAGACCTTGCGCTCCATGGCCTTGGCGATCTGCTCGTCGATCCGGTAGGCCGCGAAGACGTCGCCGCCCTCCTCCCACCTGCTGAGCCGGTCGGCCAGGTGCGGGGCGACGTAGCGGACGTACTCGTCGACGGTCTCCCAGACGTCCTCGCCGGCCACGACCAGCGAGGCGAAGTCCTCGTTGAAGACGTCGCGGACCACGCGGACGGTCAGGTCCGGCTCGGAGGAGAGCAGCTCCGGCGCGCTGGCCGGCTTGGCCTTGCGCTGGATGTTCTCCCACTGCGCCGAGAGCCTGGCCACGTCGCGGGCGAGCTCCTCCTCGGAGGCGCCCTCGGCGGCCGTGCGGACGATGACGCCCGCGTTCTCCGGCATGACCTTCTTCAGGATGCTCTTGAGGCGGGTGCGCTCCTTGTCGGGGAGCTTGCGGCTGATCCCGGTCATCGAGCCGTCGGGCACGTAGACCAGGTAGCGTCCCGGCAGGCTGATCTGGCTGGTCAGCCGGGCGCCCTTGTGACCCATGGGGTCCTTGGTGACCTGCACCAGCACCGACTGGCCCGACTTCAGCGCCACCTCGATCCGCTTGGGCTGACCCTCCAGCCCGGCGGTGTCGAAGTTCACCTCACCGGCGTACAGGACGGCGTTGCGGCCCTTGCCGATGTCGACGAACGCCGCCTCCATGCTCGGCAGCACGTTCTGCACCTTGCCGAGGTAGACGTTGCCCACGTACGACTGGCTTGCCTCGCGGTTGACGTAGTGCTCGACGAGGACGTTGTCCTCCAGCACCGCGATCTGGGTGCGCCCTCCGGTGCGGCGGACCACCATCATGCGCTCGACGGACTCCCGGCGGGCCAGGAACTCCGACTCGGTGATGATCGGCGGGCGCCTGCGGCCGAGCTCGCGCCCCTCGCGGCGGCGCTGCTTCTTGGCCTCCAGGCGGGTGGAGCCGCGCACGCTCTGCACCTCGTCCACCGAGGTGCTGCGACCGGCGCGGGGCGCGCGGATGCGCACCACCGTGTTGGGCGGGTCGTCCGGCACGTCGGCGACCTCGTCGGTGCCCCTGCGGCGCCTGCGCCGGCGACGGCGCGAGCTGCCGCCCTCGGAGTCGTCGTCGGAGTCGGAGTCGGCCTCGGGGCGCTCCTCGTCGGACTGCTCGGCCTCGGTCTCCTCGCCGTCGTCGAGGTCGCGGGCCTTGCCGCGGCCCCGGCCGCCCCTGCGGCGCCGGCGCCTGCGGCCGCTGGCGTCGTCGCCCTCGTCCAGGTCGTCGTCCTCGGGCTCCTCGGCGGCCTCGGCCTCGACCGGCTCGGCCTCGACCGGAGGGGCGGGCGGCTGGACCGGCGCGGGCCGCGCGGGGGCCTGTGCGGCCAGCTGCGGGTCGGGGGCCTGGAACAGCGGCTGGAACACCGTGGCGGGCGCCTGGAAGGTCACCGAGGGCACCTCGGCGCGCTTCTGGGACGTCAGCCCGAACGGGTTGGCGAACAGGCCGGGCCTGGGCTCCTCGATGACGTCCTCACCGGCGGGCTCGTCGTCGAGCGGCTCGTCGGCGGGCATCTCCAGCAGCAGCGCGGCGGCGGCCTCCTCGGCCTCGGCGGCGGTCAGGTCCCCGCCCGCCCGCGCCGTGACCGGCTCGTCGGCCGGGGCCGCGGGCGCGGGAACGGCCGTCCCGGAGGCGGTGGAGCCGGAGGCGGCGAGCTCCGGGGCGGCCGGCTCGGTGACGGCGGGCTCGGCCGGGGCCTCCTGCGCGGCGGCCTTCTTGCGCGCGCGGGTGCGCCGGGCCGGGGCGGCGGGCTGCTCGACGGGCTGCTGTCCGGCGTCCGGCGATCCGGGCATTGCGAAGGGGTCGGGAACGGCGAAGGGGTCGGCGGCCACGAAGGGGTCGGCCGCGACCGGGGATGCCGCGGGCCCGGCCGTCACGGGGTCGGCGACCCCCGCGGGCTCCGCCCCGGCGGGCTCGGCGACCGGTTCGGCCGTCTTCTTCGCGCGGCTACGGCGCGTGGTGGTGGTCGTGCCGTCGGCGGTCGCGGCGGCCTTGCGCCTGGTGGCGCGCTTGGGGGCCTCCACCGTCTCGGGCGCCGTTTCGGCCACCGTCTCGGAAGCGGTCTCGGAAGCGGTCACCGGCTCCGGGGTCACGGGGGCGACGACGGGCTCGGCCGTCGTCCCGGATCCCCTGGCTCGCCGGGAGGACCGGGTCCGCGGCGCCTCGGTGGCGGGCGCTGTGGCGGGCGCTGTGGCGGGCGCTGTGGCGGGCGCCGTGGCGGGTGCCGTGGCCTTGTCCGCCCCTGGCCCGGAGGCCTGCGCTACGGGGGCCTGCTCCGGCTCCTCCGGCGGAGGCCCCGCGGGCCGGCTCGCGGCCCTGCGGCGGACCGGTCGCGGCTGATCTGTCGTGCTGTTCCCGCCGGGGCCGCTGGCCCCGGTCTCGGGCTCGTTCTCGAGCATGCGGACGCTCTCCCGTTCAGCTCCCGGGCGCGTCTCCGCGCCGCGCGGGAGCTCTCGTCTCTCACTGTCCGCCAGGCCAGGGGCCCGGCGCCAAGTCCTATGTGTCGCCGTCGACGTGCCTGCCCACCGGTTCCGCTTCGCCGCCGCGCGTGGTGTCGCGGTCCAGGCCGAGCGGATCGGCGGGCTCACCGGTGTGAACGTCGAGCGGGCCCTGCGCCAGCCTGGTCACCTCGGGGGGCACCGGCGGCGCGAAGTCAGCCACAAGACGCAGTCCAGTGAGAACGTCGTCGGGTCGTACGGCAGGAGTTGCGTGCCGTACAACCATGCGAAGTATGACACATGGCTGACCGGACGCCTGACCTGCTGTTGTCTCATTTCCCTCAAATACCGCAAGGCTCAGCACGGCCTCGCGGGCGTCGAAGCGTCGCATCCCCTTCTTGGTAAGGCGTTCGACCTCGACCTGGCCGGCGGAGACGAATTTCTCGACCGCCGCCCCGGCCAGAGCGGGATCGGCTCCAGGCAGCCGCAACTCCCACGCCGAGCACTCCATCCGGTCGGCCAGGCTCGCGCTCCCCGCCTCGACGACGTCGAGCACGTCGAGACCGTCGGGCAGCGAGGTGTCCAGGGCGACCCTGAGCCGCTCGGGATCACACACGCGCGTGACGCTGATCTCCAGGTACTCGGCCTCGCTGGCGACACCGGTGGGAGCGGCCCCTCCCACGTAGGAGATCTTCGGATGGGGTGAGAAGCCCGCGCTGAACGCCACCGGGACGTCGGCCCGCCGGACCGCCCGTTCGAGGGCCCGGGAGATGTCGCGGTGGCTGGTGAAACGAAGGCGGCCACGCTTGGCGTAGCGCACACGCAGGCGCTGCACCACGGGCGCGGGCGGCGGCCCGTCGGGAGCTGGTTTCAGGGCGGTGTCGTCCTTCCCGGTTCGTGGTCGTCTTCTCGAAAGGGGCGGCGCTCACGCACCGCCCGTCTCAGACAACCGTCAGTGGCAGCAGCTTCTTCCCGGTGGGCCCGATCTGGATCTCGGTGCCCATCGTGGGGCAGACGCCGCAGTCGTAGCACGGCGTCCACCGGCAGTCCTCGACCTCGACGTCGTTGACCGCGTCCTGCCAGTCCTGCCAGAGCCATTCGCGGTCGAGACCGGCGTCGAGGTGGTCCCAGGGCAGGACCTCGTTCTCTCCGCGCTCGCGCGTGGTGTACCAGTCGACGTCGACGCCGGCCCTCTCGGCGGCGTCCATCCAGCGCTGGTAGGAGAAGTGCTCGCTCCAGCCGTCGAACCGCCCGCCGTCCTCCCACACCGCGCGGATGACGTCGCCGACCCGGCGGTCCCCCCGCGACAGCAGGCCCTCCACGATCGAGGGCTTGCCGTCGTGGTAGCGGATGCCGATGGCGCGGCCGAACTCGCGGTCACCGCGCAGCGCCTCCCGCAGCGACCGCAGCCTGCGGTCGACCGTCTCGTGGTCGGCCTGGCCGGCCCACTGGAACGGCGTGTGCGGCTTGGGCACGAACCCGCCGATGGAGACCGTGCAGCGCACGTCGCGCGACCCGGTGGCCTCGCGGCCCGCCTTGATGACCTTCCTGGCCAGGTCGGCGATGCCCAGGACGTCGACGTCCTCCTCGGTCGGCAGGCCGCACATGAAGTACAGCTTCACCTGCCGCCAGCCCTGGGTGTAGGCCGTCGTGACGGTCCGGATCAGATCCTCCTCGGTGACCATCTTGTTGATCACCTTGCGCATCCGCTCCGAGCCGCCCTCCGGGGCGAACGTCAGGCCGGAACGGCGTCCGCCGCGGGAGAACTCGTTCGCCAGGTCGATGTTGAAGGCGTCGACCCGGGTGGAGGGCAGCGAGAGCGAGGTGTTGGTGCCCTCGTAGCGGTCCGCCAGCCCCTTGGCCACCGCGCCGATCTCGGAGTGGTCCGCCGACGACAGCGACAGCAGGCCGACCTCGTTGAACCCGGACGCCTTCACGCCCGCCTCGACCATGTCGCCGATCGTGGTGATCGACCGCTCCCGCACCGGGCGGGTGATCATGCCGGCCTGGCAGAACCGGCAGCCCCGGGTGCAGCCGCGGAAGATCTCCACGCTGAACCGCTCGTGCACGGTCTCGGCCAGCGGCACCAGCGGCTTCTTCGGGTACGGCCACTCGTCCAGGTCCATGACGGTGTGCTTGTGGATCCGCCAGGGCACGCCGGGCCTGTTGGGCGCCACGCGCTGGATGCGGCCGTCGGGGTGGTAGTCGACGTCGTAGAACCTCGGCACGTAGACCCCGCCGGACTCGGCCAGCCGCATCAGCAGCCCGTCGCGCCCGCCGGGCGAGCCCTCGGCCTTCCACTCCCGGATGACCTCGGTGATCGCGATGGCGATCTGCTCCCCGTCGCCCAGCACGGCGGCGTCGAGGAACTCGGCGATCGGCTCGGGGTTGAACGCCGCGTGGCCACCGGCCAGCACGATCGGGTCGTCCTCGCCCCGGTCGGCCGCCCTCAGCGGGATGCCGGCCAGGTCGAGCGCCGTCAGCATGTTGGTGTAGCCGAGCTCGGTGGAGAAGGAGAGCCCGAGCACGTCGAACGCCCGCACCGGCCGGTGCGCGTCGACCGTGAACTGGGGCACGCCCTCGGAGCGCATGAGCGCCTCCAGGTCGGGCCAGACCGCGTAGGTCCGCTCGGCCAGCGTCTCCGGCAGCTCGTTGAGGATCTCGTAGAGGATCTGGACGCCCTGGTTGGGCAGCCCGACCTCGTAGGCGTCCGGATACATCAGCGCCCAGCGGACCGTGGTCTCGTCCCAGTCCTTGACGGTCGAGTTGAGCTCACCTCCGACATACTGGATCGGCTTCTGCACCTTGGGCAGGAGCGCTTCCAGGCGGGGAAACAGCGACTCGACAGGCATGCCGTCAAGAATATCCGCCTCCGAGGGGTGCACCAGGCGTCCGGCCCCTCCACCGGCCCCTCCGCGACCGGCCCGGGCGCCGATCGGACCGGCCCAGGCGGCCGATCCGGCCCCCGGACGCCCACCCCATCGGACGCCCGATCCGCCGAACACCCGCGCCGCCGGACGCCCGTCTCCGGTCTTCACGCCGGATGCCCGTACCGGTCCCTACGCCGCGTGCCCGCGCCGGTGGATCGCCTGGAGCAGCCCGAAGGCGATCATGTTGGCGAAGGTGGCGGTGCCCCCGTAGGACACGAACGGCAGCGGCAGACCGGTGATCGGCATGATCCCGATCGTCATCCCGATGTTGACGAACGTCTGGAAGGCCAGCCAGCAGACGATCGCCCCGCCCACCAGCATGCCGAACCTGTCGTCGCACTCGCGGGCGATCCGCGCCCCGCGCAGCAGGATCACCCCCAGCAGCGCCACCACGGTGACCGAACCGAGGAAGCCGAACTCCTCCCCCGCCACCGTGAAGACGAAGTCGGTGTGCTGCTCGGGCACGAAACGGCCGGTGGTCTGGCCGCCCCCGAACAATCCCTTGCCGAACACCTCCCCCGACCCGATCGCCAGCAGCGACTGGGTGCTGTTGTAGCCGACCCCGCGCGGGTCCACGGACGGGTTGAGGAAGGCGGTGAACCTGGCGATCTGGTAGGGCTCCAGCACGTCGAGGAACCACGCCGCGACCCCCGCCCCGGCCACCGCCAGGCCGAGCCCGGCGATCCAGCGCTTGCGGACCCCGGCCACCACGATCGTCCCGGCCGTGATCACCCCGATGACCATCGTGGTGCCCAGGTCCGGCTGGAGCATCACCAGGGCCATGGTCGAGGCGGCCACCACCAGCGAGATCACCACGTACGGGCCGCGCGGCCGCTCGGTGCCCTTGGCCCGCCGGGTCAGCAGCATGGCCAGCATCAGCGCCAGGCCGAGCTTGGCGAACTCCGAGGGCTGGAACGCGAACCCGCCGCCGAGCATGATCCACGAGTGGGCGCCGTTCACGGTGCTGCCGAGCGGGGTGAGCACCAGGCACAGCCCGATCAGCGTCACCCCGTACACCAGCGGCGCGAAGGCCCGCAGCGCCCGGTGGTCCACCATCGCGGTCACGGCGGCCAGCACCGCCCCGATGACGAGGTTGAGGACGTGCTTCTTGACCAGGCCGGTGGACCCGGCAGCCCAGGTCCTGGTCGACGACCAGACCAGCATCGTGCCGATCACCGCCAGCGCGGCGACGGCCACGATCATCAGCCCGTCCGTCCGCCTCAGCGCCGAGGCCGCCGCCACGGTCCGCCCGGCCAGGGACGTCCTCGCCGGTGTCCCCCGCGCCGCGGGCGCCACCCCGGCCCGGCTCACCCCGCACCTCCCGCGAACGGCCCCCCGGAGGGGATCACCCCGGAGAACGCCACCTCGAAAGGCACCGGCGCGGCGGGCATCCCTCCCGACGACGTCACCTCGCACGACACCGGCGCGGCGGGCGCTCCCGCGGAAGACGGCATCCGGGCGGACGTCACCGCGCCACCGTCCCGTCCCGCGCGATCACCGGAAGCGCGCTCGCCGGACGCCCGCCCGCCAGGATCGGCGGCCCCGCCCGCTTGCCGTCCGGCGTGAACCCGTAGATGCCCTCGTAGATCTTCCGCACCGCCGGAGCCGCGGTCTGGCCGCCCATGCCCCCCTGCGACACCATGGCGACGATCACGAACCGGGGCCTGTCCGCCGGGGCGAACGAGGCGAACCACGAGGTGTCGGCCTTGCCGTAGACCTCGGCGGTACCGGTCTTGCCGCCCACCTTGACCTTGTCCATGGGAAACCCGGAGAAGGCCCCGGCCGCGGTGCCGTCCGAGGCGACCTGGCTCAGCGCTCCCTTGATGTAGGCCCGCTCCCTGGGCGAGAGCGGCAGCCTGCCCGTCACCGGCACCTCGATCTCCTTGACCTTGGTGCCGTCGGGGCGCACCAGCGCCCAGCCCACCCGCGGGCTGCGCAGTCTGCCGTCGCCGACCAGCGCCGCGTAGGCCGCCGCCAGCTGCAACGGCGTCACCAGCACGTCGCCCTGCCCGATGGAGAAGTTCGCGGCGTCCCCGGGCCGCAGCTGGAACCCCTCCAGGCAGTTCTCGTACGCCAGCCGCTTGAGGAACGCCGCCCTGCTGGGGCTCTTCCTGGCCACCTCCGGGTACCCGGTCCTGGACCGCTTGCAGTTGGTCTCCTTGGTCGCCGCCCACATCGTCTTCTTCCACGCCCGGTCGGGGATCCTTCCCGGCGACTCACCCGGAAGGTCGATGCCTGTGGGGCGGCCGAACCCGTAGGCGCGGGCCATGGAGGCCATCGGCTCCTTGGTCCTCCCCCTGGGGTGGAGCCCGCCGTCGCGCAGCCACTGCTCGTAGGCCGCCCGGTAGAAGATCGTGTCGCAGGACTTCACCAGCGCCATGTGCAGGGTGAGCGACCCCAGGGCGATCCCCCGGAAGTTGTTGAACGGCCGGTCGCCCACCATGAAGGAGCCGGGGCAGTCGTAGCGGCCGTGCAGCGGGTAGCCGTCCTTGAGCATCGCCGCCACCGACGACACCTTGAACGTCGAGCCGGGCGCGAACTCGCCCTTGATGGCCCGCGACACCAGCGGTTTGCCCGCCTTGCCCGACAGCAGCCGCTGGTACTCCCCCTCGGAGATCCCCCCGGTCCAGACCGCCGGGTCGTACGTCGGCGCGCTCGCCAGCGCGACCACCCGGCTCGTCCTGGCGTCCAGGACCACCGCCGCCGCGCCGTCGGCCCTGGGCGCCCCCTTCATCGCCTCGGCCAGCGCCTTCTCCGTCACCGCCTGCACCCGGGCGTCGATACTGGTGATCAGCGTGTCCCCCGGCACCGGCGGCACGTTCCGCTCCACGCCCATGACCTTGCCGAGCCGGTCGACCTGCATCCGCCGCGTCCCCGGCGTCCCCCGCAGCGGCACGTCGTAGACCGACTCCAGCCCGTCCCGCCCCACCAGGTCCACCCCGGAGAACGCGGGCCTGCGCCCGCCCCGCCGGTCCATCTCCTCCTGCGTGATCGGCTGCAGGTAGCCCAGCGCCTGCGCGCCCGCGCCCCTGCGCGGGTACTGCCGCACGGCCTGCACCTCTGCGGTGACCCCGGGGAACATCTCCTGCCGCTCCAGGATCTGCAGGGCCTCGCGGGTGGTGACGTCGGCGTCGATCGGGATCGGCTGGAAGGGGGAACCGGGCCAGCACGGCCGGGACACCCCGGGGCCGCACGCCCTGATCCGCTCCCGCAGGTCGTCGGGGCGGCGGCCGAGCACCGAGGCCAGTCTGCGGAGCACCTCCCGGCCGCCTCCCTCCATCCGGTTCAGCCGCGTCCTGTCGACCGAGACCACCAGCGTGGTCCGGTTGCGCACCAGCGGGCGGCCCGACGCGTCGAGGATCTGCCCCCGCACCGCGGGGACGATCACGTCACGCGTGCGTGTCTCGGTCGCGGCCACCACGTACTGCGCCCCGCGCACCACCTGCACCTGCCACAGCCGCACCGCGAGCACCGCCAGCATCGACGCCACCAGCACCTGCACCACGACCAGCCGTCCCCGCATCAGCCCCATGACCGCCCCTTCCCGACCACCTCACCGAACGCCCTGTCCCCGCTCCCGTCCGGCGCCGCTCACGCCCGTCCCGTTCCCGCCCGTTCCCGCCCGTTCCCGCCCGGCCCCGCCCGGCCCCGCCCGCCGATGCTCACGCCCGGCTCCGTCCCGGCCCGGCGACGCTCATGCCCGGCTCCGCAGCATGGACCCGCGCAGGTGGAGCGGCTGCGGCTCCGGCCCGCGGACCAGCCTGCGCACCGCCCACACAACGGGCGGGGCGGCGAACAGGTTGTAGACCACCGCCGGAGGCAACGTCGTCATCAGCACGGACAGATCACTTCTGGGATCCCCCACCAGGGCGCCCGTCGCCAGGGCGACCACCGGCCCGGCCGCCGCGCAGGCCAGCGCCACGAGCGGCTCGGCGCCCGGTCGGCCCCGCGCCGCGCGCCCCGCCGCGAAGCCGACCACGCAGAACACCAGCGCGTTGTGCCCGAACAGGTGCGCGACCGGCGGCAGGACGTCACTCAGCAGGCCCGTGGCGAACCCCGCCGCGGCGCCCGGAACGGCACCGCGGGCCAGCGCGTACCCCACCACCGCGAGCAGCACCAGATCCGGCGCGGCCTGCCCGGGCAGCGGAAGCCGGTTGACCAGGGTCACCTGGAGCACCATGATCACCACCACCAGCACCGCGTACGCCACCGTGCGGCCCATCGCCTCAGACCCTCTCTCGCCGTACGCGGCGGTTGTCGGCCGTGCGCGGCTCCGACGGCGGGGGTGTGGGGGCCACCGCGTCACGCGGTGCCCGCACCGGCGCCCGCACCACCACGCCGACCACGTCGAGGGCGGTGAGATCGGCGTACGGCCGCGCGTACGCGATGCGGGTCAGCTCGCCCGGCGTGGCCTCCACCCGCTCGATCACCCCGATCGGCACCCCCGCCACGTAGGGCACGCCCCGATGGGAGCCGAAGCTCACGATCCGGTGCCCGGGAGTGATGGGCGCGGTCGAGTCCAGCAGCCGGAACCGGACCAGCCGTCCGCTCTCCCCCACACCGTGCACCACCCCGATCTCGTTGCTGCCCTCCAGCCGGGCCCCCGCCGCCGAGGCGGCGTCGCTCAGCAGGACCACGGTGGAGGTGGACGATCCGGTCCTGACGACCCTGCCGACCAGGCCGTCGGCGTTCAGGACGGTCATCTCCGTACGGACCCCGTCGGCGCGTCCCACGTCGAGCTCGACCGCCTCCTCGAAACCCGGTGCCCCCCGCCGGGCGATCACCTGGGCGGTCAGGACCCGGTAGCCGCCGGTCCCGGCGACGCCGAGCAGCCTGCGCAGCTCCTCCGAACGCCCCCGGTCCAGGCTCTGCGCCATCAGGTCACGCTTGAGCCGCCGGTTCTCCGCCTTCAGCTCCTCGACCCGGTCACGCGCCGAGAAGGCCCCGGTCATCGTCTCGAAGAAACCGCCGACCGGCCCCACGACCCCCGCCCCGGCCCTCTCCATGACGCCGAACACCGCCGTGCCGACCCCCCGGAACGGCCCGAACGGCGACCGGTCGCCCGAACGGTGGTCGACGGTCACGAACACGAGCGCGGCGGCCAGCAGCAGCCCCAGGTTGATCCGGGCCCGGCGCGTGTCCTTCATCAGTGCCGCGGCTCGGGGACCAGGACCTGCTGGAGGGCGTCGAAGTCCTCCACACACTTGCCGGACCCCAGCGCCACGGAGTCGAGGGCGTTGTCCACGAGGTGGATGGGCATGCCGGTCTCGGCCTTCAGCCGCTCGTCCATGCCCTTCAGCAGCGCCCCGCCCCCGGTGAGGGCGATCCCGCGGTCCATCAGATCGCCGGAAAGCTCCGGCGGGCACTTGTCGAGCGTCGTCTTGACCGCGTCGACGATCGCGTTCAGCGGCTCCTCGATGGCCTTGCGGATCTCCGCGGCCGAGACCACGATCGTCTTCGGCAGGCCGCTGACCAGGTCGCGCCCCCGGATCTCGGCGTGGCTCTCCTCGGGCAGCATGCAGGCGGAGCCGATGGCCATCTTGATCTCCTCGGCGGTCCGCTCGCCCAGCATGAGCGAGTGTTCCTTCTTCGCGAAGGCGATGATCGCGTGATCGAGCTCGTCGCCGCCCACCCTGATCGACTGGCTGGTCACCACGCCGCCCATCGAGATGATCGCCACCTCGGTGGTGCCGCCGCCGATGTCGACCACCATGTTCCCGGTGGGCTCGTGCACCGGCAGCCCCGCGCCGATCGCGGCGGCCATGGGCTCCTCGACGATGTAGACCCGGCGCGCGCCCGCCTGGTAGCCCGCCTCCTTGACCGCCCGCTGCTCGACCCCGGTGATCCCGCTCGGCACCGCGATGATGATGCGCGGCTTGGCGAAGTGGCGGCGCTTGTGCACGCGCTGGATGAAGTAGCGGAGCATCCGCTCGGTGACGTCGAAGTCGGCGATGACGCCGTCCTTGAGCGGCCGGATGGCGACGATGTTGCCGGGAGTACGGCCGATCATCCGCTTGGCCTCGATGCCGACGGCCACGATCTTCCCGGTCGTGGTGTTGATGGCCACGACCGACGGCTCGTTGAGCACGATCCCGCGGCCTCTCACGTACACGAGGGTGTTCGCGGTGCCGAGGTCGACCGCCATGTCACGGCCGAGGAAAGCAAGATTGCTGCCCATGAGGAAGGCTGGCCTCCTTCCGTCAGGTGGTCGGCGAAAAACTACGGAACGCACTCGAATCGTAACGTGATGTACCCACCCGTGAGCGCAATGAGCCGGCCTGGCCCGGCAAAATTCTTAAGCTCGCGGGAACGCGACGGGCCCCGCCGTCCGGAAGGACGGCGGGGCCCGGAGGTCACGTCAGGGGCGGACGCTCAGAAGCGGTCCGGGAAGAAGAGCTTGATCTCCCTGGCGGCGGACTCGGGGGAGTCGGAACCGTGGACGACGTTCTCGCCGATCTCCAGGGCGTGGTCGCCGCGGATCGTGCCGGGGGCGGACTTGACCGGGTCGGTCAGCCCCGCCAGGGAACGGAACGCCTCGATGGCGCGCGGCCCCTCGAGCACCAGCGCCACCAGCGGGCCGGAGGTGATGAACTCCACCAGCTCGCCGAAGAACGGCCGCTCGGAGTGCTCGGCGTAGTGCGTCTTGGCGGTCTCGACATCCAGGGTACGCAGCTCCAGCGCGGCGACCTTCAGGCCCTTGCGCTCGACGCGGGCGATCACGTCGCCGATGAGGCCGCGCGCCACACCGTCGGGCTTGATCAGGACTAGGGTGCGCTCGGACACTGACGTTCTCCTTTGAACATGCGTGGGTCGCCGACTGCGATGAACGCGCGAAGTTTACCGTCCCCCGCGCGTTTCCTCGCGCCAGGCTTCTCGCCGGCCGGCGCCCTCACCGCAGGGTCCGGCCGTTCCCGATGTCCTTGTCTCGAAGTCCGGCCGCTCCCGGCGCCCTCACCCCAGGGGCCGGTTGTTCCCGGTGCCCTCACCCCACGGTCCGGCCGTTTCCGGCGCCCTCACCCCAGGGGCCGGTTGTTCCCGGTGCCATCGCCCCACGGTCCGGCCGCTCCCCGGTGTCCTCGCTTCAGGGTCCGGCCGCTCCCGGCGCTCTTACCTGAGGGTCCGGCCGTTCCCTGGGCCGTCCTCCGGTGAGGGGGCCGGCGGCGGGACCACGACCGGTGGTGTGGCGACCTTCTCCGGATCGGGTTCCCGCCCGGGGGCGCCTTCCGGCTCCCGTCCGGGATCGTGGGCGGGGTCACGACCCGGGTCACGGGCGGGATCGCGGTCCGGCTCGTGCCGGGGCCTGGTCCTGCCGCTCTCCCCCGCCCCGCCCCCGGCCGCGGACATCGCCCCGGAGGACACGGAACCCGAGGACATGAAATCCGAGGACATGGAACCCGAGGACATCGCCCCGGAGACCAGCGGCCCCGAGGGCGGCCCGGACGTCACGGCTCCCGGCCGTTCGCCGCCCATCGGGTCGGCCTCCCCTGCCGGAGAGGGCACCAGACCCGGCACGCGCCCCGCCGGGCGTGCCGGGCCCGAAACGGCGTTTTCCACGGGATCCACCGGGGCTCCCGGCCGCAACCGGCCGAGGATCGCGCCGAGCACGATCACCGCGAGCACCAGGCCGCCCCCGATCAGCGCCCACAGGTGCAGGGCGTCCACGAACCCGTCGACCAGCGCCTGCGGGGTGCCGGTCCCCTTCAGGACCGCTTCGAGACGGGTCACCTGGACACCGCTGCCCAGCAGGAACCCCGCGAGCAGCGCGGGGAAGAACAGCGAGAGCGCCAGCAGCGCCGCCCCCTCGTCGCAGCAGCGCAACGCGGCGGTGAGCGCCACCGAGGCGCCGACCGCGAGCAGCACGAAGGGAAGGATCAGCGAGAGCCCGGCCGAGGCGGGGAGGAAGAGCCGCACCGCGCACAGGCCCGCCACCAGCACCCCCAGCCCGCCCGCGGTGAGCAGGGGCATCGCCGAGCCGCCCGACCGGTTCACCAGCGCGGCGCAGACGAGACCCGCCACCGCCGCGATCGCGAACGCGGGCCAGAGCCCGGACAGCCCCGGGCCGCCCAGCCCCCCGAGCTCGACGTAGGTGGTCTGGGCCGCGGTCGGCAGGAGCACGACACCGACCGCGATCATCGCGTACGCCGGCGCGCGCTGGACCGCTCCCTTCGACGCGCCCCACGAGGCCAGCGCCAGCAGCACCAGCACCGAGCCCAGGGCCGCCAGGACCACCAGACCGGCCGGCCAGTCGAACGTGCTGCCCAGCGCCAGGGCCGCGACGCCCACGGCGGGCATCATCGTCCACGCCGTCCGCCCGCTCCCGGCGAGGACCGGCTCGGGTGTCGCGCCCTCGCCCTCCCTCAGCCAGAGGACGAGGTAGAGCGCGGCCAGCGCGAGCGCGATCCCGGTGAGCATCGGGTACGGCTGGAGCGTGACACGCCAGGAGTCGACCTGGTCGAGGGGCCACAGCGCGAGCGCCTGGGCGGCGAGCAGACCCGCCGCCAGCGAGGCCCCCCACACGGCCCTCAGGAGCGGCGAGCGCCCCCAGACGGCCATCAGCGTGGCCGGCACCAGCAGTCCCGCCCCGATGCCGTGCAGGACCCGCAGGGCCCCCACCGGCACGGTCGAGCCCGCGTACCCGCCGGCGGCGTCGGCGAAGGCGAGCAGCGCCAGCCCCGTCACCACCATCGGGGCCGCCCTCATCCGGCGGAGGACGACCGCGGCGACCGGCACGGTCAGGACCATGGCGGGCAACGCCAGCCCATGCGCACGGATCATCGCTATCTGCGAGACGTCCGGGGGCAGCAGGGCCGCGACCACCGAGATGGTGTTGGGAATGGCGAGGATCGCCAGCGGCAGGGTCATCGCGACGAGCAACCCGAGCACGACGTCGAGCATCGGGGAGACGCGGAGCGCACGCACCAGGCCCGAGGGCCCGGCTGCCACCGCCCGCGTCGGCTGGATGGGAGGGACGGCCATGTTGGCCGACTTTAGCGAGAAGTCACGCCCTCGACACGGCGAGCGACGAATATCGCCGTGATCCACAGTGCGGCGAAGATCACTCCGAGGAAGAACATGGTCGGAACCATCAGTCCCGAGGCGATGGCGAGCACCTGGATCACGCTGCCCGCCACGTACGCGAAAGGCCGCTTGAGCAGGCCGATGACCACCACGCACAGGAACGCGAGACCGAGGCCGACGGTCGCCGCGACGGCCGGTTCGACCCCTTGGACGTTGATCGCCACCGGCGTGAACAGACCGACGACTATCGCCTCCATGCCGAGCACGCTGGCGCACAGTCGCCGCATGCCCGGAGTGACCGTGATCATTTCTCGCTCCCGCCTGGTCGCACCGGCGGCAGGACGCCTGCCGGTTCCGGGGTCGTCCCGTCCTCGGTCATTGAATAACTCCCGTGGATACTCCGGCCTTCAGGCCGGGGAGGAAACGGGAGCGGGAAGGCGCTCTGGCGCCTGAGCGTGCCTGGACCCGCACGACCCGCTTCACCCGTTCCATCCAGCACCTGACTGACGTTGCCATATCGTGTGAGGCGTGGCGCAGATCGTGAAGCGGGCCTTCAAATTCCGCTTCCACCCGACCCCCGAGCAGGCCCGCGAGCTTGCCCGGACGTTCGGCTGCGCCCGCCTGGTCTACAACAAAGCCCTCGAACACCGCAGCCACGCCTACACGATCGAAGGCCGCAAGGTCTCCTACGTCGAATCGTCGGCCACGCTGACCGAGTGGAAGAAGACCGGCGACCTCGCGTTCTTGAACGAGGTGTCGTCGGTTCCGCTCCAGCAGGCGCTGCGCCACCTGCAGGCGGCGTTCGCGAACTTCTTCGCCAAACGGGCCAGGTACCCCACGTTCAAATCCAGGAAGAAGTCCGGCGCGAGCGCCGAATACACCCGTAGCGCCTTCCGATGGAAGGACGGTCAACTCACCCTCGCGAAGATGGACACGCCGTTGAACGTGGTGTGGTCGCGCCCCCTTCCCGAGGGGGCGGCCCCGTCCACGGTGACGGTCTCGAAGGACGCGGCCGGGCGGTGGTTCGTGTCCATCCTGTGCGAGGACCGCATCCCCGCGCTTGCCCCGACGACCGCCACGGTCGGCGTGGACGCGGGGATCACGGCACTGGCGACGCTCTCCACCGGAGAAAAGATCGTCAACCCTCGGCATGAGCGGGCTGATCGCCGCAAGCTCGCCAAGGCCCAGCGCACCCTCGCCCGCAAGGAGAAGGGGTCGGCCAACCGGGAGAAGGCGAAACTCAAGGTCGCCCGGGTGCATGCCCGCATCGTCGACCGCAGGCGTGATCATCTGCACAAGGTCACCACGCGTCTCGTCCGTGAGAACCAAACGGTCGTGATCGAGGACCTCACCGTGCGCAACCTGGTCAGGAACCACACCCTGGCGCGTGCCGTCTCTGATGCCTCGTGGCGTCGAATGCGCAGCATGCTGGAGTACAAGGCGCGGTGGTACGGGCGCGAGCTGCTGGTGGTGGACCGCTGGTTTCCCTCCTCGAAGCTGTGCTCGGCGTGCGGCACCCTCCAGCACTCCATGCCCCTGGGGATTCGAGAGTGGGTGTGTGCCTGCGGCGCCTGCCACGACCGGGATGTGAACGCCGCGAAGAACATCCTCGCCGCCGGGCCGGCGGAGAGGTGAAACGCCTGTGGAGCTGATGTAAGACCTCAACGAGAGTCCTCTCGGGCGGGCGGTCGGCGGTGAAGCAGGAACTCCCACGGGCGACCGTGGGAATCCCCTCCCTTCAGGGAGGGGAGGATGTCAACCGGACTCCTCCACCTTGAGCAGGAGGCGGGCGTCGCCGGCGGTGACCACGGACCCGGTGATCAGCACCCCGGCCCCGCTGAACTCCCCCAGCGCGTCGGCGAGGCCGATCGCCCGGTCGATCGCGCTGTCCAGCCGCTCGACCTGGTAGACCCGGTCGAGACCGAAGATCTCCTCGGCCAGTGCGGCGAGGTCGTCGACGTCCATGGACCTGGGCGAGGAGTTCCTCGTCACCACGATCTCGTCCATCATCGGCTCCAGCAGCTCCAGCATGCCCTGGACGTCCTTGTCCTCGAACACCGCCACCACGCCGATGAGCTTCTCGAAGCCGAACGCCTCCTGCACCGCGTCCAGCGACGCCTGCATGCCCGCCGGATTGTGCGCGGCGTCGACGATCACGGTGGGCCCCCTGCGCACCACCTCCAGCCTGCCCGGGGAACGCACGCCCAGGAACGCCTGCCGTACCAGGTCGGCGTCGAGGGGATCGTCACCGCCGGTCAGCGCCTCGGCCGCGGCCAGCGCGCAGGCGGCGTTACCCGCCTGGTGGGCGCCGTACAGGGGGAGGAGAACGTCGTCGTAGGTCCCTTTGAGACCCTTGAGGCGGAGCAGCTGCCCGCCGATGGCGAGCTCCCGGCTCAGCACCCCGAACTCCAGGCCCTCGCGCGCCACGGTGGCTCCGACCTCGGACGCCTGCCGCATCAGCACCTCGGCCGCGGGCAGCCGCTGCTGGGCGAGCACGGCGACCGACCCCGGCTTGATGATGCCGGCCTTCTCCCCCGCGATCGTCGCCACATCGGGTCCCAGGCGCTCGACGTGGTCGAGGGAGATGGGTGTGATGACCGCGACGGCGCCGTCGGCGACGTTGGTGGCGTCGGTGATGCCGCCCATCCCGGTCTCGATGACCGCGACGTCCACCGGGGCGTCCGCGAAGGCGGCGAACGCCATCGCGGTGAGGGTCTCGAAGAAGGAGAGCCGCCTGCCCCGGGCGTCGACCATCTCGAGGTAGGGCACGATGTCCGCGTAGACCTCGACGAAGCGCTCCTCGCTGAGCGGGACGCCGTCCACACTGATGCGCTCCCGCATGGAGACCAGGTGAGGGCTGGTGAAACGGCCGACGCGCAGGTTGCGCTCACGCAGGAGCGCCTCGATCATGCGGGTGGTCGTCGACTTGCCGTTCGTGCCGGCCACGTGCACCACGGGGTAGGAGTGCTGCGGGGAGCCGAGCAGGTCCACGAGCGCGGCGATCCTGTCGAGGCCGGGCTCGAAGTTCCATTCGACGCCACGCTGCATGATCGCTTGTTCAACGGCTCGGTAGTCCACGGTTCCAGCCTACTGACCTTTCCCCCGCGTCCCTGACCGGCCCGCGGGGCGTAGGAACACCGTCCGCACGGCCTACGCCGAGCGCTCACCCCTCCTCAGCGCTTCTCGTCGCACACGACCCGTCCCGGCGCTCACCGACATGTTCCGTGAGGCTTCTCATGCCTCGCGACCCAGGTCACTGCCGGCTTGTCGTGCCATCCCTGGCGGTGACCGCTCCTGCCGGAGAACGGTGAACAGTGCCCAGGCGAGCCACAGGACGATCATGATGAGGGATAGAACAATTCGAAATGCTTTCTTGGCGGCATACCGGTCGAAGGACGGGTTGGCCAGGATGGGCTCGACGCAGTCCTTGTCGATCATCCTTGACGCTCGCGAACCGGGACGCAGAAAGGCCTGGGAAAGCACGAAAGGCCCTCACCATGCGGTGAAGGCCTTAGAAAATGCACGAAACAGGAAGACAGGAAGGACCCTCACCGGCAGTGAGAGCCCCGCAAAACACGTGCACCCAGACATATGAGCCCGGGAAACGCATGAACCCTGGACAATACAGAAGCCCAGAAATGCAGGAGCCCGGAAATGCTTGAGGGCCCCCACCAACGGTGAGGGCCCTCAAGAAAAGATTGTCCGGCGGTGACCTACTCTCCCAC
>NZ_JBNCLF010000004.1:0-535603 GCF_049844535.1 Streptosporangium sp. DT93 | reverse complement strand
ACGACGCGTCCGCGTGGCCCGCGCTGGCCGCGTCGGGTGTGACCTGCGGCGCATCACCCGCAACACCGGCGGCTGCTCCGCCAGCGGAGCCCCCTTTTCCTCGGTCAACGCCTGCTCCAGCGCATCCAAGGTCTCCCCGGCCACCGCCAGCCCGGCCGACTCCTGATGCGCCCGCACGATCGTGGAGTCGACGCTGACCACCTCCAGCCCGACCTGCCCGCGCAAGGCGGCCTCGGCAATCAGCTCGTCCATCAGATCTTGAAACACCCCGGCCTTGGCCCAGCTGTTGAACCGGGAGTAGAGCGTGGACCACGGCCCATAGCGTTCCGGCACGTCACGCCAACCGGATCCAGTGCGAAACCGCCACAAGATCCCGTTGAACTGATCACGCACCCGCCGAGGAAGCGGCCCGGTAGCCGCCACCGGCAGATACGGCTCGATCAACGCCCACTCGGCATCTGTCACATCAAAGCGCGCCACGTCCGAGTTCTACCAGCCACGACCAGCCCACTACCGGACCTCACGTAGATCCGAACCTCGAACAGCTCCTAGTCGCGCTCGGAGTCTGTGGCGGTGAAGGCGCGGGCCGCGAGGTCCGCCTCCTCCTCCGCGTGGTCCTCGTCGGGTGCGGGGGACCGGTAGTGCCGTGAGATGAGCCGGGCCGCACCCACCGGGTCGTCCGCCGGGTGGGACGACTCGTGGCCGTCCTCGTTCCAGACGAACATCCCGTTCTTGCACCAGACGGTCAGATCGGTCAGCACCGAGAGCACGGACATCCCGTTGGCGTTGCTCTGGTAGGTGTGCGTGAATCCCTGGCGGTGCAACGCGTAACGCAGGAGACGTGTCGCCTCGCGGGGATCACGCCAGGGCAGGAACGGTGTACCCGTGTGGACCGACAGCACCGGCCTCCACCCCCTCGCTGACCTTTCGATGGATTTGTACCAACGATTGGATGATGCGGGTAATGGGAGGTTGGGTCAAGGGGCTTGTTCCCCGCTAGAACCAGATCGTCTAGTTTTGTTGGCACAAAGGGGACTTAATGGCGCGGTCAACGCTGTATCAACTGGTGGCCTCCGACCTCCGGAGGACCATCTACTCCGGTGCGCTCGGGCCAGGGGATCAGCTGCCGACCGAGGCGGAACTCATGACCGTCCACCGGGTGAGCCGCAACACCGTACGGCTGGCCCTCGGCGAGCTGGTGAACGAGGGCCTGGTCACCCGCACCCCGCGCCGGGGCACCGTGGTGCGGGAGCGCCGCCCGCTGCTCATGCACCCTCAGCGCGAGCTCCAGCCCCGGCCCGAACGGGCCCGGCCGCCAGGGGAGTACCGCGAGGCCTTCGCGTGGGCGGTCTCCCAGGAGGGGCGTCTGCCGAGCCAGGAGATCGAGGTCTCGATCGTGGAGCCGGTCGAGGAGGTCGCCAGCAGGCTGGAGCTCGCCGACGAGGAGCTCGCCGTGGTCCGCCGCCGGCTGCGTTTCGTGGACGGCCAGCCGTACAACACCAACGACTCCTACTTCCCGCTCACGCTGGTCGCGGACTCGGAGATCGCCCGGCCCGGCGACATCATGCGGGGGGCGAACAAGGTCCTCGAGGAGCTCGGCCACCGGCAGGTGCGGGTGGTGGACGACATCTGGGCGCGGATGCCCAACAGCGCCGAGACCGAACGGCTGCAGCTCCAGCTCGGCACGCCGGTCGTCGTCTACGTCCGGGTCGGCTACGACGAGGAGGACACCCCCGTACGGGTGGCGGTGTCCGTCCTGCCGGCGGACAAGCACCTGAT
Source organism: Streptosporangium sp. DT93 (assembly GCF_049844535.1). Classification (NCBI taxonomy): domain Bacteria; kingdom Bacillati; phylum Actinomycetota; class Actinomycetes; order Streptosporangiales; family Streptosporangiaceae; genus Streptosporangium; species Streptosporangium sp. DT93. The sequence continues at coordinate 533,824 of NZ_JBNCLF010000004.1, read as the reverse complement.
CAGGTACGAGCTGGAAAGCCGTTGACGTCTCCGTGACCGCCCTGACGGGCCGTCCCCGGTCTCGCCCGCGAGGTGGGCGTCCACCGGGGCGTGTCCGCCGGGCGGCGGGAGGTCACCCACCCCTCCCCGCGACCGTCTCCCCCCGCGCGTCTCGCACGCTCCGCGTGGTCCCCCCGCGCTCCTCGGGCCTTCCTCTCCCGGCGACGTCCCGGCCTCCCGGGACCTGCCCGCCTCCCGGGACCTGTCCGCTTCCCGGAACCCGGCCGCTTTTCGAGGCATGCCCGCCTCCCGGGACCTGCCCGCCTCCCGGGACCTGCCCGCCTCCCGGGACCTGCCCGCCTCCCGGGACCTGCCCGCCTCCCGGGACCCGGTCGCGTCACGGGGCCGGACCGTGTCACGGGACCCGGTCGCACCGTGGGACCCGGCCGCGCCACGGGGTCCCGCCGCTCACCCCAAGCCTCTAGGCATTCGCCTGGACCGGCACGGATGCCGTGCGCCGTCATCCGGACACGCTCCGTGTCGAATCGTGCACCGATCGCAACGAAGGGATGAATCATGCACTCGAACACCGCCGGTCTCATCACCGCGCGTCCGCTCACGCTGCGCCGGGCCGCCGACGGCGACCTCGACGGGGTGCTCGCGCTCCTCGCCGAGACCGCCGCCTGGCTGAACCGCCGCGGCGTGCGGCAGTGGCCCGCGGGGGGCTTCCCCGCCGGGCGCATCACCCCCCTGATCGACGAGGGGACCCTGTACCTGCTGGAGGGGCAGGACGGACCGGCCGCCACCCTCGCGCTGGACGGTCACGCCGACCCGGAGTTCTGGACGTCCGCCGACGACCCCGGGGCGGCGCTCTACGTCCACAAGCTGGCGGTGGCGCGCGGCCACTCCGGCAGGGGACTCGGGGAGTCGCTCCTGGACTGGGCGGGTCTGCGGGTCCTGTCCATGGGAAAAAGATGGCTCCGTCTTGACTGCTCCAAGGACAACGCGGGGCTGCAGGACTACTATCGGGGGCAGCGTTTCACGCACCTCCGCACGGTCGACCTGCCGCACCGCGCGTCCGGCGCCCTGTTCCAGCGGCTGGGGGGTCTGCGTGGCAACGCTTCCGGTCTCGGGCTGCCCTTCTCGGACCGTCGCGGGGTGTCCACCCCCGAGCACGTCTGAACCAGGGCGATCCAGGACAAAACCATCGGATAGCCTCCATTCATGACCGGATCCTTGCTTGAGGTGATCACGCTCAACGTGCGTGACGCCGTCGCGGCCGAAGCCGGCGGCGCCGACCGTCTGGAGGTCGTCGCGGACATGGCCTCGGACGGGCTCACCCCGGCGGCGGAGACGGTCGCGGCGATCGCCAAGGAGTCCGCGCTTCCGCAGATGGTGATGTTGCGCGGGGAGGCCTCGTTCCTGGCCACGCCCGAGTCGCTGAAGGCCCTGAGCCGTGAGGCCAGGGCCCTCGCCGACGCGGGCGCGGCCGGGTTCGTGTTCGGCTTCCTCGACCAGGCGGGGGCGGTCGACCTGGCCGCCACCGAGGCGCTCATCCACGCGGTGGCACCGCTGCCCTGGACCTTCCACCGGGCGGTGGACCACGCCGCCGACACCCAGGCGAGCTGGCGGGCCGTCCGCCTGCTGCCCAACCTCGCCACCGTCCTCACCGCGGGCGCCCCCGGCGGCATCGGGTACGGGCTCTCGGCGATCAAGACCCGGTGCGAGGCCGGTGACGGCCCGCTGATCATCGCGGGCGGCGGGCTGCGCCCGCGCTACGTCAGGACGCTGCTGGAGTACGGCGTGCGCGCCTTCCATGTCGGCAGCGCCGTGCGGGCCTCCTGGCTGGACCCGGTCGAGGTCCGCCGGGTCCGCGAGTGGCGCGCCATGATCGACTGATCCTCGGCGGTCAGGCAGGGCCCGGGGACGGGGTGTCGCCCAGCGCCAGGTCGGCGCGGCGGAGGGCGGCGGCCATCGTCCTGACCGTGGCGGGTTCGTCCATCACCCCTCCACCGGCGTCGCGCCGCTCCTCCCAGGCCCGTACCCGGCCGGTGTACTCGTCGTAGCGGGACAGGTGGAAGGCGTAGACCGCGGCGTACCGGCTGACCAGGTGGGAGGGGTGCATGTCCCACCCCTGGAAGAAACCGTGCGCCAGGGAGTGCCCGACCAGCGCCGCGTGGCGCCGCCACAGGTCGCGTACCGCGTGCCCGTCGTCCGAGGCGGGGGCGGCGGCCAGCGAGCCGTCGGAGAGCTCCACCCCGGTCCCGGCGAAGACGGTCTGCATGACGTGGCGGGCGTGGTCGCAGGCCGGGTGGTCAAGCCGCTGCTCGTGCGGGGGCAGGCCGCAGCTCGCGGTGTAGTCGAAGACGCCGAAGTGCGCCGCGGACAGCCTGCCCTCCAGGGAGGTGACGAGTTCGGCGTCGAGGAACCGTACCGTCTGCGGCGCCTCCACCTGGATCTCGAACCGCAACCTTCCCCGCCCGAGGCCGAGCCCGTCCTCCAGCGCCTCCAGGCAGTCGGCGAACTGGTGCAGGTAGTCCCTCATCAGGACCTTGGGGAAGGTGACGACGAACCCCTCGGGCAGGAACCCGGCCCGCTCCACGACGCCGGTGAGGAGGCCGTCCAGCGTCCTGACGGCGCGGAGCGGGTCACCGTCGGCGAACGACTTCACCCGCAGCCCCCAGCGGCCGGGGAGCGTCCCGTCCGCGTACATGGCCGCGACCGCCTCGGCGGCGGCCGAGGCATGGCCGTCCTCCTCGCCGGGACGCACGCCGTAGCCGTCCTCGAAGTCGATCCGCAGGTCCTCGACGGGCTCCCGCTCCAGCTTGGCGGCCACCCGCGCGTGCACGGCCCCGGCGAGGTCCGCGGCCGCACCCGGAACCGCGCCGGAGACGGCGGCGCTCCCGAAGGCGGTCCCGGGACCCGTGCCGGGGGCGGGGGCGAGGACCGGGGCGAGGATCGCCGCCAGCTCGCCCTCCGGCAGGTGCCGTCCGAACAGCTCCAGCGCGGCGTCGCCCCAGGCGCGCACCGTCCCGGCGTCGAACCGGTCCGCCGGGACGTAGACGGTGTGCACCGGCTGCCGGCCCGCCGGACGGTACGGGTACAGCGCGGACTGCTCGCGATGGGTCCGCTCGAAGCCGGGGATCAGGGCGGACGGGTCGGCGAGCGTGACGCGCATGCTGGTGCTCCTCCTGCTCGTACCGGCCGGGGCCGGTCCGTTCGTACCGGCCGAGGTCGATCCCGCCGGTCCGGACGCACCCTAGCGGCCCGCGGCGGGCTCTCCCGAAGGGGGATCGCCGCCGTCCCGCGACGGGCTCTCCGGGGGAGGGACGCCGCCGTCCCGCGACGGGCTCTCCGGGTGAGGATCGCCGCCGTCCCGCGGTGGGCGAGACTGCCGGAGCGGTGCCCGCCCCGTCAGTGGTCGTAGGCGGTGCGCATGGCCGCGAGCCCGAGGAGCTTGACCCGCTCGCCCCGGTCGAGGGACCGGGCCAGGGCCACCTCGGCCGCCTCGATGGAGAGCCAGTGCTCGTAGGTGACCGGCGTGACCCCGCGGGCGGCCAGCAGGTCGTCCAGCTTCGCCCGGCGCGCCGGTTCGCGGCCGGAGGGGCCGGCCGGGGCGGAGGGGGCGGACGGGTCGGACCCGCCGTACCGGTCGGAGAGGTCGGACAGCAGGGTGCGGACCGTCTCGGCGGCGTCGGACTTGTTGGTGCCGATCACCCCGGTCGGGCCGCGTTTGAGCCAGCCCGCCACGTACTCGCGGTCGCGGACCCGGCCGGCCTCGTTCGGCACGGTCATGGTGGTCTCGGAGAAGGGGACGCCGGGCAGCGGGACGCTCCGGTAGCCGACCGAGCGCAGCACCATGCCCACCGGGAGGGTCTCGAACTCACCGGTGCCGGTCACCCGGCCGTCCACCAGCCGGGTCCGCTCCAGCCGGAGCGCCTCCACCCGCTCCTCGCCGAGGATCTCCACCGGGCGCATCCAGAACCGCACCTCCAGCCGCCGGGGGCGGCCCGTCAGGCCGCGGGCCGCCCAGCTCTGCAGCACCTCGACGTTCCCGCGGATCTGCCGGGACGCGGCCGAGACGTCCGCGACCGACTCCTCGCGCCGCACCCGCACGTCCGCGTTGGCGAGCTCGCCCAGCTCCCTGAGCTCCTTCAGGGTGAACTTGGCGTGCTCGGGGCCGCGACGGCCGATCATGTGGACGACCTTCACCTCGCTGGCGGCCAGCCGGGTCAGCACGTCCTCGGGGACGTCGGTGGCACGCAGCTCGTCGGCGGTCTTGGCCAGGATGCGCACCACGTCGACGGCCACGTTGCCCACGCCGATCACCGCGACCTCGGGGCTGTCCAGGACGAACCGGTCGGCGGGCATGTCGGGGTGGCCGCAGTACCAGTTGACGAAGTCGGTGGCGGCCACGCTGCCGGGCAGGTCCTCGCCGGGGATGTCCATCCGCCGGTCCAGCATCGCGCCGGTGCAGTAGACCACCGCGTCGTAGCAGTCGAGCAGGTCGGCGACGTCGACGTCCTTGCCGAGCTCGACACCGCCCAGGAAGCGCACCTGCGGCGACTCCAGCACGCCGCGCAGGTAGCCGGCGATCGACTTGATCGAGGTGTGGTCGGGCGCGACGCCGTACCGGACCAGCCCGTACGGGGTCGGCAGCCGTTCCAGCACGTCCACCTCGAGGGGCACGACCGCCTGTTTCGTCAGCGCCTCGGCCGTGTAGATCCCGGCGGGCCCCGACCCGATAATCGCGACTCGCAGTGACATGTCGTCTCCCAGGGCCCGGCCGTCGTGAACACGATCTCCGTCCGATTCTGTATCAGCGGGCGGGGTACCCGCCAGGCTCGCGCGCCGACCCGATCCGTTCGCACGCGACACCACCCGTCGTTACCGGCCGCCGTCACACCGACGGATGCCGTACCGTCCGCGCGCGTTCGCACCGCCCCGAGGCGGGGACCCTCACCAGCGGAACCACGATGTACCGTCCGCGCGCGTCCGCACCGCCCGCGTGCCGCGCCGGTGTCAGCGGGGGCGGGTCCCGGCGCGGGCGCGCAGGACCTGCTTGTCGATCTTCCCGTTGGTGTTGACGGGCAGGGACTCGACCACGACCACCCGCCTGGGCGCCTTGTAGCCGGACATGTTGTCCCTGGCCCAGGCGATGATCCTCTCCGGTTCGACCGCCGCCCCCTGCCTCGGCACGACGAAGGCGCAGCCGACCTCGCCCATCCGCTCGTCGGGCACCCCGACGACCGCCGCCTGCGACAGCGAGCCCTCCCGCAGCAGGAGTCCCTCCACCTCGGCGGGGGAGACGTTGAAGCCCCCGGTGATGAAGAGCTCCTTCTTGCGGTCCACGATCGCGAGGTCGCCGCGGGCGTCGAGGACGCCGACGTCGCCGGTGTGCAGCCATCCGTCCCTGACCACCTCGGCCGTCCTGCCGGGATCGTCCCAGTAGCCGCGCATCACCCCGTACCCGCGGACGAGCACCTCCCCGCGCTCGCCGCACGGCACCGCCCGGCCCTCGTCGTCGACGATCACGACCTCCACGCCCGGTACGGGACGGCCGGTGCTGGAGGCGACGACCTCCGGCGGATCCTCCGCCCTGGTCATGGAGACGACCGTGCCCTCCATCAGCCCGTACGCGTTGATCATGCGTTCCAGGCCGAGCCGTTCCAGCAGCCTGCGCACCAGCTCGGGCGGGACCGAGGCGGCCCCGCAGATGGCCACCCGCAGCGAGTGCCCGCCGATCCCGGTCTCCTGGAGGAGCCGGTGGAACAGTGTCGGGGGCCCGGCCAGGATCGTGATCCCGCCGTCGCGGATCAGGTCCTCCAGCAGTTCGGGGCCGAACGCCCTGATCGGCATCATCGTGGCCCTGCGCATGACCGAGGCCAGCAACCCGGCGTTGAGCCCGAAGCCGTGCGCGAACGGGGCGATCACCGGATAGCGGTCCCCGGGACCGAGTGTGACGATCTCCGCCCAGTCCCAGTACCCGCGCAGCATCGGGCCGTGTTCGAGCATCACGCCCTTGGGCGTCCCGGTGGTGCCCGAGGTCGAGATGATCTCGCACAGGTCGTCCGGCCGCACGGCCAGCGCGCGCTCCTCGGCCTCCGCGGGAGTGACCAGGGAGCCGGCCGCGAGCACCTGGGAGGGCAGCGCCGCGCCGGGCCGGGCCGAGTCCTCGGGCACGATCGCGTGCCGCAGGTCCGGCAGGCCGGCGAAGGGCAGCCCGGCGGCCGTCCCTCCGGCGGCCTCGGCCAGCAGGCCGGCGAGGACCGTGCCCTCGTGGCCGTGACCGATGATCAGCACGCTCGTCCCGGTGGAGCGGAGCGTCCCGGCGGCCTCGATGCCCTTGGAGCGCGACGACAGCGGCACCAGCACGGCCCCGGCGTCCCAGACGCCGAACGCGGCGACGACCCAGGAGGCGTCGTTCGGGCCCCACACGGCGACGCGGTCGCCGGGCAGCACGCCCAGCGCGATCAGGCCCCGGGCGACCCGGCCCGCCCGGTCGCGCAGCTCGGCGAGGGTCAGCCGGACCTCGCCGTCGGCCACGACGACGTCCGAGGGGTGGTCGCGGGACAGGTCGCGGAGCATACGGGGGATCGTCCGCCAGTCGGGTACTTCCATGCCGATCGCGCCTTTCGGAGGTCAGCGGGTCAGCGGGTCGGTGGTCGGTGGGCCGGCGGTTCAGCGCGGGACCGACGTGCGGTCCCTGCCCAGGTGGTGGCCCCGGGTGTCGTTCACGACGCCGGGGGTGACCGCCTCCGAGACGTGGCCGGAGATCTCGACGGCGATCGTGACCGGGGTGAGCGCCTTGAGCGCCTGCTGGACGCGGGCCTTCCACATGGGGTTGGCGACCAGGCTCTCCCGGCCGAACGTCACCGTCAGGACGGCGGCGTCGAGCGTGCCCTGCCGTGACACGCCCAGCTCCCAGCCGGAGACGCCGTCGATCCTGCCGAGCGCCCGCTGGATCCGGTTCAGCGACACCCACACGCCGCGTACCAGCACGTGGTCGCCGACGGTGTGCGCGGGGGCGGGGATCGCGTCCCCGCCGGTCGTCCGGGCCACCTGGCCGGTGCGCACCACCTCCCCGGGCCGCACGCCGGCGACGACCAGCTCGGCCGGCCCCTCGCCGTAGGGCGGGGCGGCGATCTCGTCCTTGTCCAGCGGGGCCAGGGCCACGGAGCCGGGCACGAGCAGGGTCAGCGGCTCCGCCTCCGAGGAGCGCAGGCCCAGCGGCGCCGCGGTGAACGGCGAGCAGTGGACCTCCGTCACCGTCGCGCCGAACTCCGTCGCCAGGTGGGCCATCGTGCCGCGTGAGGCGATCTCCCCGGTCAGGACGACATGCCGCAGGCCCAGGTCCAGCGGGTCGAGCAGGAACTCCAGGTGCAGCCTGGCCAGCAGGTCCATGGCACCGGTCGGTGTGATCACCAGCGTCGTGGCGGCCAGCGACTCCAGCGCGTGGTGCAGCCTGAGCCTGCCCCGCGGGCCCACCGAGGCGCCCGCAGCGGCGACCTCGGCGGCGGCGCGCGCCCACTGCGCGCCGGCCAGCTCGCCGTCGCCCGACAGCGCCGCCACGACCCGGTCCCGGCCGCCCACGCCCGCCGCCTCCAGTGCGGCGCCGTAGGCCGCCGTCAGGGCGTCCGGGGCGGCGGGGACCACGCTGCCGGCGTCGGCGGAGACCAGCAGGAGCCCGGTCGCGGTACGACCGGCGGCGGCGAGGTCGTCCCTCGTCCGCCAGGCGGCGGGCTCGGCCGGGACGGCGGTCAACGGATCACCTCGGTCATGAAGAGGTTCATCGAGGCGCAGACGTGCTCGTGGGCCAGGCCGCCCACCTGCGCCTGCAGGATCAGGTCGGTGGCCCCGGCCTCGGCGACGCGCGCGGCCGCCTTGCGGGAGCCCTCCACGTCGTCCACCACGACCATGTGGTGCTCGCGGAGCGTGGCCATCGCCTCCTCGGGGGGCATCCCGGCCGCGAGCTGCCCCAGGACCTTGTGGGTGGCGTGCCGGGCGTCGTAGTAGTCGGGCGGGGTGACCAGGTTGACCTGGCGCCGGATGTACCACAGGACCGGGTCGGCGGCGAGCTCGAAGGCCCGCTGCCTGGTCTCGGCGACGAACCACGGGATCATCAGCGCGACCCGGCGGGTGGCCGGGTCGAAGCCGTTCTCCTCCAGGCAGCGCCGGTAGCTCGCGATGTCCTCGGCGACGTCGTCGATGCCCTTGAGCATCGTCATGCCCAGCAGGTTGTAGCCGTGCCTGGCGGCGGCCAGGTACCCCTCCAGGGAGGTGGAGGCCACCCAGACCGGCGGGTGCGGGACCTGGACGGGGCGGGGGTAGACCGCGACGCCGGGGATCTCGAAGAACTCGTTCGACCGGCTGATCGGCTCGCCGTCGGCGTTCCAGATGGCCAGGGTGGCCTCCAGCGAGTCCTCCCAGATCCGCCGGGACTGCTCGAAGGGCTTCCGGAACGCCTGGTACTCCAGGGGGGAGGCGCCCCGGCCGGTGCCGAACTCCACCCGGCCGCCGGAGATGACGTCCAGGGTCGCGACGCGTTCGGCCGTGCGGATGGGCGACTGGAAGGGCAGCAGCACCACGCCCAGGCCGAGGTGGATCCGCTCGGTGCGCTGGGAGGCGGCGGCCAGCACCAGGTCGGGGGCGGAGGAGTGGGAGAAGCCGCGGGTGAAGTGGTGCTCGACGAACCACGCGGTGTCGAACCCCAGCCGGTCGCCGAGGACCACCTGGTCGATCACGTTCCGGAACGCCCGCTGTTCGACCTCGCGGGAGCGCCCGCGGACCTCCAGCTCGTATCCCAGGCTGATCCGTAGGGACGTCATCCGCGCCTCCGTCGTGTCCATCCGACCCCTGCCCGCGACCTCTCACTTAACCAAGCGCTCGCTTGGCGAGATTACCAGCATGGCAGGACGGCAACAAGACGACCCCGGGCGGGACGGGCGGGGACGGGATTCACAGGCCCGCCGCGCTCGCCAGCCGGGCGCGGTGCGCCTGGGGCGGGCCGAAGAGCCAGGCGTCGCAGGTGGCCCGCTTGAAGTAGCGGTGCGCCGGGTGCTCCCAGGTGATGCCGGTGCCGCCGTGGAGCTGGATGTTCTCGGCCGCGGCACCCAGGTAGGCCTCGGTGCAGTACGAACCGGCCACCGCGGCCAGGACGGGCAGCTCCGGGGCCGGGGCCCGCGCGGCGGCCAGCGCGGCGGAGCGGGCCGACTCGACCAGCAGGAGCATGTCGGCCAGCTTGTGCTTGACGGCCTGGAAGGAGCCGATCGCGCGGCCGAACTGGTGGCGCTGCCGGGCGTGGGAGACCGCCGCCTCCAGGCAGGCGGCGGCCCCGCCCACCTGCTCGGCGGCCAGGGCGGCGACCCCCGCGTCGCGGACCCGCTCGGGCGCGCCTCCCCCCAGCCGTACGACGGGAACGGCGTCGAAGGCGAGGGCGACGAGCGGCCGGGTCTGGTCCAGGGTGGGCAGCGGGACGCGCGAGGAGGGGACGGCCTCGACCAGCGTGCCGCCGACGAGGGCGAGCACCAGCTCTCCCGGCAGGACCGCCCGGGCGGTCCCGGTCAGCAGGTCACCCTCCAGGGTCAGCCCGGCGTCGTCGGGGAGCAGCACGGTCGCGGTGAGGGAGCCGCCGGCCAGGTCCGGGAGCAGCCGGGCCATGACCGCCGGGTCGCCGGTCGCCGTGATCGCCTCCACGGCCAGCACGGCGGTCTGCAGGTAGGGGTGGGCCGACAGCGCGCGGCCCAGCTCCTCGCACACCACGGCCGTCTCCGCCGGGCCGCACCCGGCCCCGCCGTACTCCTCGGGGACGGCCAGGCCCGCCACGCCCAGCTCGCCGGCGAACCGGCTCCAGGGGGCGTCGGGGAGCCGGGCGAGAAAGGCGCGGACGGTGTCGCGAAGCTCTGACTGCTCTGCGGACAGGCAGAGCGACGAGTGTGAGGGAAGGGTCACGACACCAGCATAACCAAGCGCTCGTTTGCTTTGTGAAACTTGCCCGGCCCTATGTGTTGTCGCAGGTCAGATATACTTCCCATGGCCACGAGCACATGCGATCGGGGGATCAGCGGCTTTGGTTGAACATAACTACACCCTTGACTTCGTCGCAGGGGACCGCCGGGATCGCGCCATTCTGCGGCACATCGTGCTGTCGCTCTTCGCGGGCATGCTGCTCGGTGGCATCGGAGCGGTGCTCGCCACCGAGTCCGTGCTCGCGGCCGTCCTCTACGAGCCCCACGCCTACGTCCTGCTCGTCGTCGTCCTGGGGCGGACCGCGGCCGGTCTCGGGTGGGCGGTGCTCTGCAGCGTGCTGGCCACGTTCGGGACCGTCCTGTCGATGCTGGTGGCCGGAAGCTTCACGTCGATGGACTGGCCGACGAGCCTCGGCTCCGGCGGTGCCGCGATCAATTTCACGATCGTGAAACTCGTGGCGATCGGCGTCCTGTCCTACCTCGCCGGGCGCCACGACCGCTGGGGGGACCTGTCGGCGGGCGGCGCGGCCGGGGTGGCCCTGCTCGGCGGCATCGACAGGGCACTGCCCGCCTCGGCGGGGCACGTCCCGGGCTTCTGGCCGTGGGGCGCCCTGGTCGCGGTGCTCCTGGCGGCGGGGATGATCGTCTCCCTGGGCCGCGGCTGCGACCGGCTCTGCTCCGCCGCGGTCGCGCTGACCCTCGGGGCCTCGTACTTCGTCTTCCTCGCCGGGCTCTGAGGCGACCTTCCTCCCGCGCCCGGTGACGGACCCGCGACGGGGCCGGGATGGGCCCGAGGCGGGCTCGCGGAGGGGACGCGGCGCGGGCGTGACGGGCTCGCGGCGGCCGGGCACGGTCCCGGAAGCCGCCGACGGCCGACAATGGGCTTGCGGTTCTCGATAGCCTTGGAGGACACCGATTCCCGTTGACTAGGAGTAGTCGTGCTGCTGCGCATGTCGTCGCTGTTTCTCCGGACGCTGAGGGACGACCCGGCAGACGCGGAAGTCCCGAGCCACAAGCTGCTCGTCCGCGCCGGGTACGTCCGCCGCGTCGCGCCGGGCGTCTACTCCTGGCTGCCGCTCGGCAAGACGGTGCTGGAGAACGTCGGCCGCGTCGTGCGCGAGGAGATGAACCGGATGGGCGGGCAGGAGGTCCTCTTCCCCGCCCTGCTGCCCCGTGAGTACTACGAGGCCACCGGCCGCTGGACCGAGTACGGTGACACGCTCTTCCGCCTCAAGGACCGCAAGGGCGCCGACTACCTGCTCGGCCCCACCCACGAGGAGATGTTCACCGACATGGTCAAGGGGGAGTACTCCTCCTACAAGGACTACCCGGTGACCCTCTACCAGATCCAGACGAAGTACCGCGACGAGGCCCGTCCCCGCGCCGGCATCCTGCGCGGCCGGGAGTTCGTCATGAAGGACTCCTACTCCTTCGACCTCGACGACGAGGGGCTCAAGCGCTCCTACGAGCGCCACCGCGAGGCCTACATCGCGACCTTCGACCGGCTCGGCATCACGTACAAGATCTGCTTCGCCACCTCCGGCGCGATGGGCGGATCGGCCTCCGAGGAGTTCCTCGCCCCCGCCGAGACCGGCGAGGACACCTTCGTGGCCTGCCACACGTGCGGGTACGCGGCCAACGCCGAGGCCGTCGTCACCCCCGCCCCGGCGGCCGGGGACACCGGTGAGCGGCCCGCCGCGCGGGTGCTCGACACCCCCGGCACCCCGACGATCGAGTCGCTGGTCGAGTACGTCAACACCCACCACGGCCTGGGGATCACCGCCGCGCAGACGCTCAAGAACATCGTGGTCAAGGTGACCGTCCCCGGCTCCGGCAAGACCGAGACGCTGATCGTCGGCGTGCCCGGGGACCGCGAGATCGACTTCAAGCGGCTGGAGGCCTCCCTGGCCCCCGGCGAGCCCACCATCTTCGAGGCCGAGGACTTCGCCAGGCACCCCGGCCTGGTCCGCGGCTACATCGGCCCGCAGGTCCTGAAGGATCTCGGCATCCGCTACCTCGTCGACCCCCGCGTGGTCGACGGCACCGCCTGGGTCACCGGCGCCAACGAGCCCGGCAGGCACGCCGCGGACGTCGTCGCCGGCCGTGACTTCACGGCCGACGGCACCATTGAGGCCGCCGAGGTCCGCGAGGGCGACGCCTGCCCGGTCTGCGGCTCGGGCCTGTCCATCGACCGCGGCATCGAGATCGGTCACATCTTCCAGCTCGGCCGCAAGTACGCCGACGCCGCCAGGCTCGACGCCCTCGGCCCCGACGGCAAGCCGATCCGCATCACCATGGGCTCCTACGGGATCGGCGTCTCCCGGGCCGTGGCGGTGCTGGTCGAGCAGCGCCACGACGAGCTCGGCCTGCTGTGGCCCCGCGAGATCGCCCCCGCCGACGTCCACATCGTCGGCACCGGCAAGGACGGCCAGGTCGAGGCGGCCGTCCGGATCGCCGAGGAGCTCCAGGCCCGCGGCCTGCGCGTCCTGGTGGACGACCGGGCCGGGGTCTCGCCGGGCGTGAAGTTCAAGGACGCCGAGCTGCTGGGCATGCCGACGATCCTGATCGTCGGCCGCGGCCTGTCCCAGGGGGTGCTGGAGCTGCGCGACCGGGTCACCGGCGCCAAGGAGGAGATCCCGGCCGACGAGGCCGTCGATCGCGTACTGGCGGCCTGCGGCCGATAGGCCCGGCGGGACGTCCACCGCAGGGCCGGGCACCTCGTACGGCCCCCGGTGGGGCGGGCACGGTCCACGCCTGCCGGGGGCCCGACAAGGCCCCCGGTGGAGCGGGCACGGCGGTGAGCCTGGCACCCGACACGACCGCCGGCAGGGCGCGGAACACGGGAGAGCGGCCCCCCGCCGCACGGGGGGCCGCTCTCCCGGTGTTCGCGCACCGGGCCGCGAGTGGTGCTCGCGGGCCCGTCAGTAATGCTGGTGATAACGCGAGCGGCGGCCTATCGCCTTACCCACGTGGAACCCGCCCGGCAGGTTGACGGTCACGTACTTACGACCGTCGGGGGTTCTCGTGACGTGGAATCTCCGGTTGCCGAAACTCTGCCCCACCCCTCGCGGGGACAGGTCGATCCGGAAGGGACCGACTTTGATCGACTTCCTGTATCCCCAGCCCATTGTTCCCCCTCGATCTCGTGACCTGTAAGGAGAACGACCGGCGTTCCCCCCGGGTTCCCGAGCGGGCGGATCAGCGCTTGGAGCTGCTGCTCAGCGTCTTACGCCAGTGGAAGCCACCGGGCAGGTTGACACTCAGCGTGCGTCGTCCGTCGGCCGTCTTGGTGACCCTGAAACCACGGCCTCCGACGCTGTGCCCCACCCCACTGCGCGAAAGGTTGAGACGGAACGGACCGAACTTCATGGATTTACGATATCCCCAGCCCATTGCTTCCTCCTTGGCGTGTTCGCGTAAATTGAGCTACCCGATATTCGCGGGCCAAACGTGGCCGGGGGCGATTTCGATCTGCTTTTCGCGCGCGCGTCGGCCCGGTGCCGCTTCATCTCCGCGCTGACCAGCGCGTTCTCTCTTTCATGGGATATCCAGGACATCCGGAAAGATCGCTGATCAGGGGGAGGTGGCCGGTGCGGCGGAGGGCGTGGCGTCCGGGGGCGCACCGCCCGTGGCGCCGGGTGAGGCACCGGAGGGGACGCCTGACGGGGTGCCGGTCGTGGCGCCCGTCGCCGGGGACGCGGGACCCGGCCCGTGCGGCATGCCGGGGAACGCCTCGATCTCCGGGCGCAGGCCGTAGGAGCGGGTGACGCACTCCTGCATGGCCAGTGCCGCCATGGTGCGCAGTGAGGTGTCGGAGGAGGCCGCCAGCTCCAGGTAGGCGCCGGTCACCCCCCGCTCGACCAGTACGGCCAGCTCCACCGCCTGGGCCGCCGTGGAGGGCGTGACCGGGAGCCGGTAGGACGCCTCCGGCTCGACGGGCCTGCCCCCGGCGGCGACGATCATGGCGCGGAGCCGGTCCCGCCGGGCGCGGTGGGCGTTGTAGGCCGCGGTCGTCGTGGCGCGCAGGCCGCCCGTGGTCCTGGCCGCGATGACCCCGTAGGCGTACACGGCGGCGTGCTCGGCCGCCAGCGCGACGTCCAGCCCCCGCTCGGCCCGTCGTACGTCGGCGCCTCCGCGTGCCCTCACCGTTCTCGCGGTGCCTTCGGCGCCTTCGGCGTCCTCGGCGGCCCTCACAGCCCTCACAGCCCTCAACGGTGCCTCACAGGGATCTCGACAGGGCCAGGGCGTGCGCCGCCTCGCAGGCGCCGATGGAGGCGATGAGCTGCGCCAGCGGGGGCGAGGCCCCCTCGACCTGGCGGACGCGCAGGGCCGCTGCCCTGCGTTCCAGGTCGCGCAGGGACCGCAGCGAGGGCGGCCGGGCGGCGTCGCCGGTGGGCGAGGGGGTGCCGGACGGGGACGCGGGGGACGGTGCGCCGGAGGACGAGCCGGGGCCGGGGGAGGGAATCGCGGAAGCGGGCGGCAGGCGGCGGCGGAGCTCGGCCAGGTGGGCCTCGTGCCGCTCCCTGAAGGGCGCCAGCCGCTCCGAGGTCGCCGAGGCGTACAGCGCCACGGTCCGCTCCTTGCCCGCGATCAGCTCCCGCAGCAGCACGGTCTCGGGGTCGGGCGGCACCGGCTTCCCGGCCGCGGGTCCCGCGTCCCTCCCGGCCTGCCCGGTCGCGCATCCCGCCGTCACCGCGACGGCCGCCCCGAGGGCGCCGCCCCGCAGCAGGACGCGCCGGGAGACGGAACGCACGGACGACCTCCCGTTCTCTGTCGGCAGCTGACGCATCTAGCATCGTACGGGCAGCCGAGAGATTGGAATAATGGCACTCACCTCGCTTCTCGGGCGGCTCCGCCACACCGAGTGGCGCCGTTTCTGCGGCCTGGTGTGGATAGGCTGGCTAATCGCATGGGCGAGGTCCGCCCGGCTGAGATCGTGACAATGGGAGGTCGGCATGGGCAACGCCACATCCCGCGACCGCCTGATGAAGCTTCTGCAACCCGTGGCCGAGGCCGAGGGGCTCGACCTGGAGGACGTCACGGTCACCCCGGCGGGCAAGCGGCGGCTGCTGCGGGTCGTCGTCGACCGTGACGGAGGCGTCAGCCTCGACGACGTGGCGGAGGTCAGCCTCGCCGTCTCCGCGGCGCTGGACGCCGACGACGCGATGGGGGCGACCCCGTACGTGCTGGAGGTCTCCTCCCCGGGAGTCGACCGCCCGCTCACCGAGCCGCGCCACTGGCGCCGCGCGGTGAAGCGGCTGGTCAAGGCCGACCTTCGGGACGGCACCGTGGTGGAGGGCCGGATCGTCGCCACCGACGAGACCGGCGTGGAGCTGGACGTCGACGGCGCGCCGCGCCGCATCGACTATGAGGACCTGACCCGAGGACGGGTTCAGGTGGAATTCCGCCGGCTCGACGACGCCGAAGACGACGGCGAAGACGGCGACGAAGGCTAAGGGGGGAGCCTCGTGGACATCGACATGAGCGTCCTGCGCAGCCTGGAGCGGGAGAAGGACATCTCCTTCGACCTGGTCGTCAAGGCGATCGAGGACGCGCTGCTGATCGCATATTTCCGGAGTGAGGGCGCGGCCGCCAAGGCGCGGGCCGAGCTCGACCGCAAGTCCGGGCACGTGACCATCTTCGCCGCCGAGCTCGACGACGAGAGCGGGGAGGTGCTCAGGGAGTTCGACGACACCCCGGGCAACTTCAGCCGCATCGCCGCGACCACCGCCAAGCAGGTCATCCTGCAGCAGCTGCGCGACGCCGAGGACGAGATCAACTTCGGTGAGTTCGCCAGCCGCGAGGGCGAGCTGGTGGCCGGAGTCATCCAGCAGGGCAAGGACCCCAGGGTGGTCCTGGTCGACCTGGGCAAGATCGAGGCCGTGCTGCCGCACAGCGAGCAGGTCCCGGGCGAGGAGTACGTGCACGGCGACCGGCTGCGCTGCTACGTGGTGCAGGTCAAGAAGGGCCACAAGGGCCCCTCGGTCACCCTGTCGCGCACCCATCCCGGCCTGGTGAAGAAACTCTTCGCGCTGGAGGTGCCCGAGATCGCCGACGGCACCGTGGAGATCGCCGCCGTGGCGCGCGAGGCGGGGCACCGCACCAAGCTCGCGGTCCGCTCCCGCCGGCCCGGGGTGAACGCCAAGGGCGCCTGCATCGGCCCGATGGGCTCGCGCGTGCGGAACGTGATGACGGAACTGCACGGCGAGAAGATCGACATCATCGACTGGTCGGACGATCCTGCTGAATTCGTAGGAAATGCGCTTTCTCCGGCGCGCGTCTCCCATGTAGAGGTGATCGACTTCGACGGTCGCGCCGCGCGTGTGACCGTGCCGGACTACCAGCTCTCCCTGGCCATCGGCAAGGAAGGGCAGAACGCCCGGCTGGCCGCCCGCCTCACCGGCTGGCGCATCGACATCCGTCCCGACACCCAGCCGGGGGACGCGGCCGGTTCCGCAGATGCGTCCACACGGTAAGCTGGAATATGGTGGCCAGGCTGCCCCACTGAGAACGTGTGTGGGGTGCCGGGTTCGCACGGTTTCCTCCGAGCTGCTCCGCCTGGTGGTGGTCGAGGGCGTTATCGTCCCTGACCTGCGACGACGGCTCCAGGGGCGTGGTGCTTCACTGCATCCAACCCTGAGCTGTCTCGAACTCGCAGAGCGTCGCCGAGCGTTTCCGCGTGCGTTTCGCGCCGCGGTCCCGCTCGACCTGTCGCGGCTGCGCGGCCACCTGGAAGGGCAAGCAGGCTGAAAGGATCGGGTGAAATGGTTACCGACTGTCATGTAGAACGCCGATTTGATGGGCTGGTCAGATAGCTATGAGCGCCTGATGAGCATGCGGCGATGAGTACGTCAACGTAACGACGGTCCGGCGGCACCGCCTCCCGGGCCGAGACAAGGGAGTGCAGTGGCGAAGGTCCGGGTATACGAGCTCGCCAAGGAGTTCGGTGTGGAGAGCAAGGTCGTCATGGCCAAGCTCCAGGAGATGGGCGAGTTCGTGCGTTCGGCGTCCTCGACCATCGAAGCACCGGTGGTCCGCAGGCTCACGGAAGCTCTGGGCGGTCCCAGCAAGGGATCGTCCGACAGGGGCAGAGGCCCCAGGCCGCCTCAGGCGGCCGCCCCTCGGCCGGGTGACGGCCAGTCCAACGGCGCCCCCGCGGCGTCGACATCCGCCCCCAAGCCGGGACCGGCCCCCAGGCCCGGTCCCCGTCCTGGTCCGGCACCGGCCCGCCCCGCGGCGCCCGCGCCGCAGCAGGCCCCGCCGGTGGTTCCCGAGGCCCAGCAGCCTCCGGCCCCGCCCGCGCCGCCGCGCCAGCAGCCGCCCCAGGTGCAGGCCCCTCGTTTCGAGGCGCCCCGCGCCGAGCCCGGCCGTCCGGCGGCCTCCGGCCCCGGTCCCAAGCCGGGCCCGCGGCCCGCTCCGCGACCGGCTCCGGCCGCGCGTCCTGACGCGCGCCCGGAGGGCGGCCGTCCCGCGGGTGGTCCCGGGGGAGCACCCTCCGGTGCCAGGCCCGGTGCCGGCGCACCCGGTGCGGGTCCCGGTCCCAAGCCGGGTCCGCGTCCGGGCCCGCGTGGCCCGCGTCCCGGCAACAACCCGTTCTCGTCCAACGCCAGCGGCATGGGCCAGGCCCGTCCGCCGCGTCCGGGCGGCCCCGGTGGCCCGGGTGGCCCCGGCGGTCCCGGTCGTGAGGGCGGCCCCGGCGACAGGGGTCCGCGTCCCGGTCCCCGCGAGGACCGCGGTCCCCGTCAGGACCGCGACAACGCCGGTCCCCGTCCGCCCGGCGCCCGTTCCGGCCCGCCCGGAACCGGTGGCCCGCGTCCGGGTCCCGGTGCCGGCGGCCCGCGTCCGGGTGGCGGCGCCGGTGGTCCCGGTGGCCCGCGTCCCGGTGGGCCGCGTCCCAGCCCGATGATGATGCCCCAGGGCCGGCCCGCCGGTCCCGGCGGCGGTGGCGGCGCGGGCCGTCCCGGCGGCGGTGCGGGCGCGGGCCGTCCCGGTGGCGGCGCGGGCCGTCCCGGCGGCGGCGGCGGTCGTCCCGGTGGCGGTGGCGGCGGTTTCGCCGGCCGTCCGGGCGGCGGTGGCGGCGCGGGCCGTCCCGGCACCGGAACCGGTGGTCCCGGTGGCGGTGGCGGCGGTTTCGCCGGTCGTCCCGGTGGCGGTGGCCGTGGCCGCGGTGGAGGCACCGCGGGAGCGTTCGGCCGTCCGGGAGGACGTCCGACCCGCGGTCGCAAGTCCAAGCGTCAGAGGCGCCAGGAGTTCGACAACATGCAGGCCCCGGCGATCGGCGGCGTGCAGGCTCCTCGCGGCAACGGGCAGACGATCCGCCTGTCGCGCGGTGCCTCGCTGTCGGACTTCGCCGACAAGATCGGCGCGATCCCGGCCTCCCTCGTGCAGATCATGCTGCACCTGGGCGAGATGGTGACCGCCACCCAGTCGGTGAACGAGGAGACCCTTCAGCTCCTCGCCGCCGAGCTCGACTACAACCTCCTCGTGGTCAGCCCCGAGGAGGAGGACCGCGAGCTGCTGGAGACCTTCGACATCGAGTTCGGCGAGGACGAGGGCGACGAGTCCGACCTGGTCGCGCGCCCGCCGGTGGTCACCGTCATGGGTCACGTCGACCACGGCAAGACCAAGCTGCTCGACGCCATCCGCAACACCAACGAGGTGGCGCGCGAGGCCGGAGGCATCACCCAGCACATCGGCGCCTACCAGATCGGCACCGTGCACGAGGGTGAGGACCGCAAGATCACCTTCATCGACACCCCGGGTCACGAGGCGTTCACCGCCATGCGTGCCCGTGGTGCCAAGGTGACCGACATCGCCGTCCTGGTCGTCGCGGCCGACGACGGCGTGAAGCCGCAGACCGTCGAGGCGCTCAACCACGCCCAGGCGGCCGACGTGCCGATCGTCGTCGCGGTCAACAAGGTGGACAAGGAGGGCGCCGACCCGGGCAAGGTCCGCGCCCAGCTCACCGAGTACGGCCTCGTCGCCGAGGAGTACGGCGGCACCACGATGTTCGTCGACATCTCCGCCAAGAACGGGACCGGCATCGAGAACCTGCTCGAGGCCATCCTGCTCACCGCGGACGCCGAGCTCGACCTGCGGGCCAACGCCACGATGGACGCCCAGGGCGTCGCCATCGAGGCGCACCTGGACAAGGGCCGCGGCCCGGTCGCGACCGTCCTGGTCCAGCGCGGCACGCTCCGCGTCGGCGACTCGATCGTCTGTGGCGAGGCCTTCGGCCGCGTCCGGGCGATGCTCGACGACAAGGGCGAGGCGATCCTGGAGGCCGACCCGTCCCGTCCGGTGATGGTGCTGGGCCTGACCGCGGTGCCGGGAGCCGGTGACAACTTCATCGTCGTCACCGACGACCGCATGGCGCGCCAGATCGCCCAGCAGCGCGCCGCGCGCAAGCGCATCGCGGACATGGCCAAGTCCGGCCGTCGCCGCACCCTCGAAGAGCTCTTCAGCGAGATGGAGAAGGGCCAGATCGATGAGCTCAAGCTCATCATCAAGGGTGACGTCTCCGGTTCCGTCGAGGCCCTGGAGGACGCGCTGCTCAAGATCGACGTCGGCGAGGAGGTGCGCCTGCGGGTGCTCCACCGCGCCGTCGGTGCGATCACCGAGTACGACGTCAACCTGGCGGTCGCCGACGACAACGCCGTCATCATCGGCTTCAACGTGCGCCCCGAGGTCAGGGCGCGCGACCTGGCCGAGCGCGAGGGCGTCGACATCCGGTACTACTCGGTCATCTACCAGGCGATCGAGGAGATCGAGGCGGCCCTGAAGGGCATGCTCAAGCCGGAGTTCGAAGAGGTCCAGATGGGCACCGCCGAGGTCCGCGAGGTCTTCAAGGTGCCGAAGATCGGCAACATCGCCGGTGCGCTGGTCCGCTCGGGCACGATCGTCCGCAACAGCAAGGCCCGGATCATCCGCGGCGGGGTCGTCATCTCCGACAACCTCACCGTCTCCTCGCTGCGCCGTTTCAAGGACGACGCGACCGAGGTCCGCGAAGGGTTCGAGTGCGGTATCGGTGTCGGCTACAGCGACATCAAGATCGATGACGTCATCGAGACCTTCGAGATGCGGGAGAAGCCGCGCACCTGATGCCATCGGCAGGCGGGGGAGCCGCCCGGCCGGTCGCGTACCCGAGACGGGTGCGCGACCGGCGGGCGGCCCCCGCCCCCGGCGGCACGACGGTGATCGTGGCGGTGAACAACCATGTACGTAGGTGCCCTGACATTGGACATCCTGCTCGGCGACGTCCACTCGCTGAAGCAGAAGCGCTCGGTGGTACGTCCCATCGTCGCCGAGGTGCAGCGGCGGTTCCCGGGTGTGGCCGTCGCCGAGACCGGACATCTCGACCTGCACCGCCGCACCGAGATCGGGATCGCGGTCGTCTCGGCGACCGCCGCCAACGCCGGTGCCGTCCTGGACGACTGCGAGCGGCTGATCGCCTTCCACCCGGAGATCGAGCTGCTGTCGGCCAGGCACCGGCTCTACAACGAGGACGAGGACTAGATACGGGGACGGCCGGTCCGAAGGAGGGCGACCCCTTTTTCGCCCCGGCCTTCCCCGTGAGAAGGGGGGAGCTATGGACGCCGCACGCGCGCGTAAGATCGCCGACCGGATCCAGCAGGTCGTGGCGGAGATGCTGGAGCGGCGGATCAAGGACCCCAGGCTGGGGTTCGTGACCGTGACGGACACGCGGATCACCAACGACCTGAGCGACGCCACGGTGTTCTACACCGTCTTCGGCTCCGAGGCCGAGCGGGCGGACTCCGCCGTGGCGCTGGAGAGCGCCAAGGGGCTGATCCGCTCGGAGGTGGGCCGTCAGACGGGGCTGCGTCACACGCCGACGCTGACGTTCACCCACGACCCGCTCCCCGACAACGCCCGCCACCTGGAGGATCTCCTCGCCGAGGCCAAGGCCAGGGACGTGGAGATCGCCAAGCGGGCCGAGGGCGCCCGGCACGCCGGGGACGCCGACCCCTACCGCAAGCCCGAGGACAGGGACGGCGACGACGACGACATCGACGGCGCCGACGATGCCGACGGCATCGAGGGTGCCGACGGTGCCGGTGGTTCCGGCGGGGAGAGCGTCGTCGGCGAACCCTCCGAGCGCGCGGGACGCTCCGCGACGTGACGTCCGACCCGCGTGACGACGGCCCGGTGTCCGGCCGCGACTGGGACCGGGCCGTCGAGATCGTCTCGTCGGCCGACGAGGTCGCGCTGGCCTGCCACATCTCGCCCGACGGCGACGCGCTCGGCTCCACGCTGGCCGTCGGGCTCGCGCTGCGCGCCGCCGGCAAGCGGGTCGTCGCCTCCTTCGGCGACCGGCGCTTCGGCGTGCCGCGGCTGCTGCGCTTCCTGCCCGGCCAGGACCTGCTGGTCGACCCCGCCCGCTACCCGGCGGCTCCCGAGGTGATGATCACCTTCGACGTCCCCAGCGTGGGGCGCCTGGGCATGCTGGCCGCCGTCACGGCCGGGGCACGCGAGCTGATCGTGCTGGACCACCACCCGTCCAACACCGGGTTCGGCACGCTCAACCTGGTCGACCCCGGCGCCGCGGCCACCGCCGTGCTCGCCGAGGAACTGATCCACCGGCTCGGGCTGCCGGTCGGCCAGGAGATCGCGACCTGCCTGTACGTCGGGCTCGTCACCGACACCGGCTCGTTCAAGCACTCCTCCACCAACCCCGAGGCGCACGCCATGGCCGCCCGGCTGCTGGCCACCGGCGTCGACCCCGAACGGATCGCCCGCGAGGTGTGGGACCGTTCCCCGTTCGGCTACCTCGGGGTGCTCGGCGCGGCCCTGGGCCGGGCCCGCCTGGAACCCGAGGTGGGAGGCGGCCTGGTCTGGACGTCCGTCACCCGGGCCGACCGCGCGGAGCGCGACCTGTCGTACGACGAACTCGAGGGGATCATCGACGTGGTCCGGCGTACCGACGCCGCCGACGTCGCCGCGGTCCTCAAGGAGGACGACGACGGCGCCTGGCAGGTCTCCATGCGTTCCAAGGGCGGGGTGGACGTCTCGCGCGTCTGTGCCGCGCTCGGCGGCGGCGGGCACGCCAAGGCCGCGGGTTTCACCTCCCACCGGCCCGTCGAGGAGACGATCGCGCGTCTCCGGGCCCTGCTGTAGACGTCTTCCGGCACGCCTGGTAAGGATTCCATTCCCATGAGCACGGCTCGCGTCAAGCGCACCCCGCCGCCGAGCGGTCTGATCATCGTCGACAAGCCCGCGGGCTGGACCTCCCACGACGTCGTGGCCAAGCTCCGCGGCATCGCCGGCACCCGCAAGGTCGGCCACGCCGGCACCCTGGACCCGATGGCCACCGGGGTGCTGGTGATCGGCGTGGAGAAGGCCACCCGGCTGCTCGGCCACCTCGCCCTGACCGAGAAGGGCTACGACGCCACGATCCGGCTGGGCGAGTCCACCAACACCGACGACGCCGAGGGCGAGACCGTCGCCACGGCCTCGGCGGCCCACGTCACCGAGGCCGGTGTCCGCGAGGGCGTCGCCGCCCTGACCGGCCCGATCATGCAGGTCCCGCCGCAGGTCAGCGCGATCAAGGTGAACGGCGAGCGGGCGTACAAGAGGGCCAGGGCCGGGGAGGAGGTCGCCCTCGTCGCCCGGCCGGTGACGGTCTCGGAGTTCGAGATCACCGCGATCCGCCGCGAGGGGGATCTCGTCGACATCGACGCCTCGGTCAGCTGCTCCAGCGGCACCTACATCCGCGCGCTCGCCCGCGACCTGGGGGCGGGTCTGGGGGTCGGCGGTCACCTGACCGCGTTGCGCCGCACCCGGGTGGGCCCCTACGCGCTGCCGGAGGCGCTGACCCTGGAGCGGCTGGCCGCCGAGTGCGTGATCCTGCCCATGGCCGACGCGGTCGCGGTGGCGTTCCCGCGCCGGGACGTGACCGCCGAGGAGGCCGGTTCGGTCGCGCACGGCGGACGCCTGCCCGCACTGGGCCTGGGGGAGGGGCCCATCGGGGTCTTCGGCCCTGACGGGACGCTGGTGGCGCTGGCGGAGGAACGGGGCGGGGTCTCCAGGTCCCTGGCGGTCTTCGTGCCCTGACCGGGCTCGTGCCGTGACGGGTCCATGTCGTGGCCGAGGCTCGTGTCGTGACGGGTCCATGTGGTGACGGGTTCATGCCGTGACCGGCTTCGTGCCGTGACCGGGTCCGTACCGTGAACGGCGTCGTGGTGTGAGCGGGCACGGTCGGTGGGCTCCCGGGGCGCCAAGGTCCTCCCCGATTGGGGGGAAGGCCCCCGAGCATGGCAGGCTTTAGGGGTCGATCCGCTACAAGGGGAAGAGGCTGCGGTGCGAGGCTGGCACGGATTGGACGACGTGCCCGAAGACTGGGGCAGGTCCGTCATCACGATCGGCGTCTTCGACGGCGTACACCGAGGACACCAGCAGATGGTCGCCCGTGCCGTCGCGATGGCCGCGGATCGCGGGCTCCCCTCGGTGGTGGTGACCTTCGACCCGCACCCCGAGGAGGTCGTGCGGCCGGGCACGCACCCCCCGAGGCTCACCACGGCCAGGCACCGCACCGAGCTGCTCTCCGCGCTGGGCGTGGACGCGGTCTGCGTCCTGCCGTTCACACTGGAGTTCTCCCAGATGACCCCGGACGAGTTCGTCCAGACCGTGCTGGTGGACCGGCTGCACGCGGCCGGGGTCGTGGTGGGGGAGAACTTCCGCTTCGGCCACAACGCCTCCGGCGACGTCGAGACGCTGCGCACCCTGGGGGAGAAGTACGACTTCGTGGCCGAGGGGGTCCCGCTGGTCAGCGACGGGGAGACGATCTCCTCCACGCTGATCCGCGAGCAGATCGCCTCCGGCGACATGGAGGCGGTCACCCTGACGCTCGGCAGGCCGCACCGGGTCGAGGGCGTGGTCGTCCGCGGCTACCAGCGCGGCCGGCAACTGGGCTTCCCGACGGCCAACCTGGAGTCGCCGGAGTTCACCGCGATCCCGGCCGACGGCGTCTACGCGGGCTGGCTGCAGGGCGTCCCGACCGGCAACCTGCCGGCCGTCTACGGCGGCGAGCGCTGGCCCGCGGCGATCTCGGTGGGCACCAACCCGACCTTCGAGGGGGTGCCGCGGACCGTGGAGGCGTACGCGCTCGACCGCGACGACCTGGATCTCTACGGCGCGCACGTGGCCGTGGACTTCGGCCCCAGGCTGCGCGGCAACACCCGGTTCGACTCGATCGACGCGCTCATCGAGCAGATCCACGCCGACGTGGACAGGGTCCGGCGCCTGACGGGCTGATCAGTCCGGACCCCCTTCTCGCCGCCCCCGCCACAGCCCGTGCGGGATGTGCGAGGGCATGGGAACCGGTGGTAACCTGGCATGTCAGCTCTGTGACCGGTGGTACGGCCACCCCGGCGCTGATCTCGCCACGGCGACTGTAGGCACGCACGGTCGTTCGGGGAGCCGGAAATCGCGCGTGCCCGCAAAGGTTCAAGGAGAAAAGTGTCGCTCGACACCGCCGCAAAGAAGCAGATCATCGGTGACTACGCCAAGGGTGAGACCGACACCGGTTCCCCCGAGGTGCAGATCGCTCTGCTGAGCAAGCGCATCAGCGAGCTCACCGAGCACCTGAAGGTGCACAAGCACGACCACCACAGCCGCCGTGGCCTGCTGCTGCTCGTCGGCCGCCGCCGCCGGCTGCTGAAGTACCTGCAGAGCAAGGACATCCAGCGCTACCGTTCGCTCATCGAGCGTCTCGGCCTGCGCCGATAGCCTGACGGGGGAGCGGCGTCCACGCCGCTCCCCCCTCTCATCGGGTCCGTTCGTCGGCGCGTCGCGCAGGGAAGACACCGGCCCGGTGAGCACAAACTGAACAGCCGAGAAAGTGCCCCGCGTCCGCAAGCAAGCGCGCCCCACGGCGTCGGAGGGCCGGTCCTCGGTAGTGGCCCCCGGTCATCATGGCGCGAAGCCATACGGAACCGGGCGCTTCGATCGAAGACCGGCGCTGCACCTACGGGGAGCCGGCAACACGACGAACCAGGCGCGACACGTGCGTCTGGCCGGACGCGGGCGACCGATCCCAAGGAGGTCCCCCGTGGAGGGTGTCCACAGCAGCGAAGCCGTCATCGACAACGGCTCATTCGGCACGCGTACCATCCGGTTCGAGACCGGGCGGCTCGCGCGCCAGGCGGCCGGTGCCGCCGTCGTCTATCTCGACGACGACACGATGGTCCTGTCCGCGACCAGCGCGTCCAAGAACCCGCGCGAGAACCTCGACTTCTTCCCCCTCACGGTGGACGTCGAGGAGCGCATGTACGCCGCGGGCCGCATCCCCGGCTCGTTCTTCCGGCGTGAGGGCCGTCCCTCCGAGGACGCCGTCCTGACCTGCCGCCTGATCGACCGGCCGCTGCGCCCCTCGTTCGTCAAGGGTCTGCGCAACGAGATCCAGGTGGTCGCCACCGTCATGGCGCTCCACCCCGAGCACCTGTACGACGTCGTGGCGATCAACGCCGCGTCGCTCTCCACCCAGCTCGCCGGGCTGCCGTTCTCCGGCCCGATCGGCGGCGTCCGCGTCGCCCTGATCGAGGGCCAGTGGGTCGCCTTCCCGACCAACACCGAGCTGGCGAGCGCCACCTTCGACATGGTGGTCGCGGGCCGCGCCCTCGAGGACGGCGACGTCGCGATCATGATGGTCGAGGCCGAGTCCACCCGCGACACGCTCAAGCTCGTCGCCGAGGGCGCGGTGGCTCCCACCGAGGAGACCGTGGCCCAGGGTCTCGAGGCCGCCAAGCCGTTCATCAAGGTGCTCTGCGAGGCGCAGGCCAAGATCGCCAAGGTCGCCGCCAAGGAGACCGCCGAGTACCCGCTCTTCCTCGACTACCAGGACGACGCCCTGGAGGCCGTGAACGGCGCGGTGCGCAGCGAGCTCGCCGCCGCGCTGACCATCGCCGGCAAGCAGGAGCGCGAGACCGAGATCGACCGCGTCCGCGCGCTGGTGCTGGAGAAGGCCGGCCCCGACTTCGAGGGCCGCGAGAAGGAACTCGCCGCGGCGTTCCGGTCGCTGACCAAGAAGCTCATGCGCGAGCGCGTCATCTCCGAGGGCGTCCGCATCGACGGCCGTGGCGTCAAGGACATCCGGCAGCTCAGCGCCGAGGTCCACGTCGTTCCCCGGGTGCACGGCTCGGCCCTGTTCGAGCGCGGCGAGACCCAGATCCTGGGCATCACCACGCTGAACATGCTCCGCATGGAGCAGATGATCGACACGCTCAACCCCGAGCGCACCAAGCGCTACATGCACAACTACAACTTCCCGCCGTACTCCACCGGTGAGACCGGCCGGGTGGGCTCGCCCAAGCGCCGCGAGATCGGCCACGGCGCGCTCGCCGAGCGGGCGCTGCTGCCGGTGCTGCCGCTGCGCGAGGAGTTCCCGTACGCGATCCGCCAGGTCTCCGAGGCGCTGAGCTCCAACGGCTCGACCTCCATGGGCTCGGTCTGCGCCTCGACGATGTCGCTGCTGGACGCGGGTGTGCCGCTCAAGGGCATCGTCGCGGGCATCGCGATGGGCCTGATCAACGAGGGCGACCAGTACGTCACGCTGACCGACATCCTCGGGGCCGAGGACGCCATGGGCGACATGGACTTCAAGGTCGCCGGCACCAAGGACGTCATCACCGCGCTCCAGCTCGACACCAAGCTGGACGGCATCCCCGCCTCCGTGCTCGCGGCCGCGCTGAAGCAGGCCAAGGGCGCCCGGCTGGCCATCATCGACGTGATGCAGGAGGCCATCGACTCCCCGGCGGAGATGAACGCGACGGCCCCGCGCATCATCACGATCAAGATCCCGGTGGACAAGATCGGAGAGGTCATCGGCCCGAAGGGCAAGATGATCAACCAGATCCAGGACGACACCGGCGCCGAGATCACCCTGGAGGACGACGGCACCATCTACATCGGTGCCACCGACGGCCCGTCCGCCGAGGCGGCCAGGTCGGCGATCAACGCCATCGCCAACCCGCACATGCCGGAGGTCGGCGAGCGCTACCTGGGCACGGTCGTCAAGATCGCGGCCTTCGGCGCGTTCATCTCCCTCATGCCGGGCAAGGACGGCCTCCTGCACGTCTCCCAGATCCGCAAGCTGCACGGCGGCAAGCGCATCGAGAACGTCGAGGACGTCATGAACGTCGGCGAGAAGGTCCAGGTGGAGATCGCCGAGATCGACTCGCGCGGCAAGCTCTCCCTGGTGCCCGTCGAGGTCATCGAGAAGGAGGCGCCGACCGACTCCGGCGACGACTCCGGTGACGACTCCGGTGACGACGACGCCCCGGTGGCGGCCCCCGCGGCCGAGGCGTCCGGCGAGGACCGCCCGGCCCGCGAGGAGCGCCCGCGCCGCACCCGTACCCGCAGCAGCAACAGCGG
Organism: Streptosporangium sp. DT93; assembly: GCF_049844535.1. Lineage (NCBI taxonomy): Bacteria > Bacillati > Actinomycetota > Actinomycetes > Streptosporangiales > Streptosporangiaceae > Streptosporangium > Streptosporangium sp. DT93. The sequence continues at coordinate 506,489 of NZ_JBNCLF010000004.1, read as the reverse complement.
TGGCGGCGGCGGCAACCGTGGCGGTGGCGGCGGAGGGGAAGACCGCAACTCGTGATCACCACCACTCTGCACCCCGGCAGGGACGGCGCCGGGGTCGTGAAGCGCACCGTCCTCCCCGGTGGGCTCCGGGTGGTGACCGAGTCCATGCCGACCGTGCGTTCCGTCGCGGTCGGCATGTGGGTCGGCATCGGATCGAGAGACGAGTCCCCCCAGCACATGGGGTCCTCCCACTTCCTCGAACATCTGCTGTTCAAGGGCACCCCCACCAGGGACGCCCTGGAGATCTCGGCGGCCATCGAGGGCATCGGCGGTGAGATCAACGCCTTCACCGCCAAGGAGTACACCTGCTACTACGCGCGGGTCCTCGACGAGGACCTGCGGGTGGCGATCGACGTGCTCGCCGACGTGGTGACCTCCTCGATCATCACCTCCGAGGACGTCGAGGCCGAGCGTGGCGTAATCCTGGAGGAGATCGCCATGCACGACGACGACCCCTCCGACGTGGTGCACGAGCAGTTCTCCGCCGAGCTGTACGGCGACACGCCCGTCGGGCGGCCCATCCTCGGCACCGTGGAGTCGATCACCGCGGTGACCCGGGACCGGATCGCCGAGTACTACCGGCGCTACTACCTGCCCACGCACACCGTGGTGTCGGTGGCCGGGAACGTCGACCACGAACAGGTCGTCGCCCTGGTCGCGGCCGCCTACGAGCGGGCCGGGGCACTGGGCGGGGACGCCTCGCCGGTGCCGCCCCGGGTGGGCGGGCCGGGCGTCGAGACCGGCTCGGGCACGCGGGTGGTGCACCGGCCGACCGAGCAGGCCAACCTGGTCCTCGGCACGACCGCGCTGAACCGCACCGACGAGCGCCGTTTCGCGCTCGGCGTGTTCAACGCGGCCCTGGGCGGCGGCATGTCCTCGCGGCTGTTCCAGGAGATCAGGGAGAAGAGGGGCCTGGCCTACTCGGCCTACTCCTACACCTCCGCCCTGGCCGACACCGGCCAGTTCGGCATCTACGTCGGCTGCCTGCCGTCCAAGATCGACGATGTGCTGAAGATCTGCCGCGAGGAGGTGCAGCGGGTGCTCGCCGACGGCATCACCGAGGAGGAGATCGTCCGCGGCAAGGGCCAGATGCGCGGCGGCCTCGTGCTCGGCCTGGAGGACACCGGTTCCCGGATGTCCAGGATCGGCAAGGGCGAGCTGGTCTTCGACGAGCTCCTGCCGGTCGACGACCTGCTCGCCAGGATCGACGCGGTGACCGCGGAGCAGATCGCCGAGGTCGCCGGGGACGTGCTCACCCGCCCGATGACCCTCGCGGTCATCGGCCCGTACGACGAGGACAAGGACTTCGGCGCGGTCCTGAACGGCTGAGCCGTTCGGGACGGACGACGTCCCTGCCGCGAGACGGCCCCGGCGCTCCCCGCGCCGGGGCCGTCTCGTGTCCGGGGCCCCTTTTTTCGTCGCCCACGAGGCCGTGCGACGTTCGGGGACCTTCGCGCATTCCGGTCTCCTCCCGGCGGACGGGACCGGCCGGACCTGCCGGGAGCGTTCCCGCGCCGGGGTCGTCCGCCGTCCTTGGGTATATTGGCCCGGTGATCAGGGTCGGAGTTCTCGGCGCCCGCGGGCGTGTCGGTGTCGAAGTGTGCAAGGCCGTCGAGGCGGCGGACGATCTGGAGCTGGTCGCGGCCGTCGACCAGGACGACCCGATCGAGCGCCTGGAGAACGCCGAGGTGGTGGTCGACTTCACCCACCCCGGCGTCGTCATGGACAACCTCGAATGGTGCATCGCGCACGGCGTCCACCCGGTGGTCGGCACCACCGGCTTCGACGCCGGCCGGCTGGCGACCGTGCGGGGCTGGCTGGAGGCCAACCCCGGGGTCAACGCGCTGATCGCCCCCAACTTCGGCATCGCGGCCGTGCTCATGATGCACTTCGCCCAGCAGGCCGCCCGCTACTTCGAGTCCGCCGAGATCATCGAGCTGCACCACCCGAACAAGGCCGACGCGCCCTCCGGCACCGCCCGCCGTACGGCCGAGCTGGTCGCCGCGGCCCGGCGCGAGGCGAGCTCGGCGCCGATGCCCGACGCGACCAGCACCGAGCTGGACGGCGCCCGCGGCGCCGACGTCGACGGGGTCCGCGTGCACGCGGTGCGGCTGGCCGGCCTCATCGCCCACCAGGAGGTGATCCTGGGCGGCGACGGCGAGATCCTCACCATCCGCCACGACACCATGAACCGCTCGTCGTTCACCCCGGGCGTGCTCCTGGGCGTGCGCCGCGTCCGCGAGCTGCCCGGCCTGACCGTCGGCCTGGAGAACCTCCTCGACCTGTAGCGGGACCGTTCGTTCAGGGCGCGTCGGGGACGGTGTAGGTCTTGGCGACGGCGACCCGGGAACCGGCGAGGAACATCCACTCCGGCGGCGGGACGTAGCCCGGGAGCGCGGACATGTCCCCCGGAGCCGTGCTGACGTCCGTGACCCGGAGCCGGAGCGGCCCGTCGTGCGCAGCGAGGGTCAGGGAGACCTCCACCCCCTCCGGCTCGGGAGCGTGGAACGTGAACGCCACACCGCGTTGCTCCCCGGGCGCCCCCGCGGGATCCTTCGGCACGGAACGACCCGCCACGGTCAGCGAGCGCACCGCCGCCGTGGCGGACCCGTCCACGCGCAGCCCGACCTGGGTGGCGCCGCGTTCGGAGCGGATCCGGACACGCAGGGTCCGTACGCCCCGCGCGACGGTGTCCCCGGTCTCCCCGGTGTCCCCGGTGTCCCCGGTCACCTCCAGCGAGGGCGCCGCCAGCGTGGCCGCCTTCGCCGGGCCGACGCGGCCGGGACCCGTCCACACCTCGGGGAACGGGTGCGCGGCCGAGGCCACACCGCCGTATCGGCGGGCCCAGGCGCCGGGCGACGTCGAGGTGACCCAGAAGGCCCGGCCGGTGTCGGCGTCCAGCCCGTACCCCAGGCTCGTCCTCCTGGGGTGGTCCGCGTCGATCCTTTCGAGCCCCAGCCCGGCGCCCGCCAGGATGATCGCGACGGCCAGCGCCGCCGACGGGACCAGGAGGGAACGCCGGCGCGGCCAGAGGACCTCGACCAGCGGCAGGGCGAGCCCGGCGGCGAGGACCGCCTGCGGCATGACGGCGTACCCGGCGTAGGCCAGTCCCATCGGCAGGGCGACCCAGGCGCCCGGCGCCAGCATCAGCGCGGCCGGCACCAGACCGGCGGTCAGCGCCGGGACGCGCCACCGCGCGGGAACGTGCAGGGCCGCCAGCCCGCCCAGCGCGGCCCCCAGCGCGGGCCAGGCCAGGGAGTGCGAGGACCCTGGCGAGGCGACGGCCAGCCCCAGCCCCAGGAACGCCGTCCAGGCCAGCATGCCCAGCGCGAGCGCGCGGGCGCCGAGCCGCCGGCGCAGCAGCGCGTACCAGGCCAGCGGGATCGCGGCCGCGAGCACGAGCAGCGCGAGCCAGAACGGTTCGGGCCGGTACGGCGTCGTGGTCGCGGTCCCGCCGAGCTCGGGCCGGATCGCGACGAGCGCGTCCCAGAACACGATGCCCGCGCCGACGGCGAGCCCGATCGGGACCAGGGCCGACACGGCCGCCAGCAGGGTCCGCCGCAGCGTGACCACGCCCCGGCGGCGGGCCAGGAGGACCAGCGCCACCGTCGCCAGGAAGGCCAGGCCCGCCGGAACGGACGCGGCCCAGGCCGGGTAGCGCACCAGGATGCCGGGAGGGACGTTGAAGTAGACCAGGTCCTGCCCGCCCGCCGTCCGCGCCAGGTCGGCGTCGCCGAACGCCCGTACGAGCGCCAGCGTGTTGTCCCCCATCTGCTGCAGCGTCGGCAGGTCGACGTGGGAGGGGTCGTCGAGGACGCTGTGGTAGTAGGTGCCGGCATTGGCGAAGGCGGAGTCCAGCACCGACATGCCGGCCGGGGCGAAGGCGGTGAAGTCGGTGTCGTTGGGGAGGAGCTCCAGGAGGTCGGCGAAGGCGGAGTCGGCCACCGGGTGGGGGGCCGCCGACCCGAACACCGAGACCAGGCCGCCGTTGGGCCTCGTGGACCGGAACATCAGCACCGGGCCCTTCGCCCCGCGCGCCTCGTTGTTGAGCACCACGCTTTTTCCCCCGGCGAGGGGGTGCCCGGCGGCGAACGCCTCCGCGCCCAGGAGCCCGACCTCCTCGCCGTCGGTGACGAGGAGCACGACGTCGTTGCGCGGCCTTCTCCCGTCGGCGAGCAGCGCCCGCGCCGTCTCGATCGCGCTCGCCGTACCGGCCCCGTCGTCGTTGGCGCCCGGCCCCTCGGGGACCGAGTCGTAGTGCGCCGTCACGAACACCCGCCCGGTGGGGGCGGTGCCGGGTATCACCGCCACGATGTTGAGGACACGGCCCGCGACGACGGGCCAGGCCTCCAGGGACTGCGGTGCGAGGCCCGTCGCCTCGTGAACCTCGGGGCGCAGACCCATGCGCCGTAGCTCGCCGACGAGGTACTCGCGTACCCGGGTGTGCTCGGCCGTGCCGGCCGGGTGCGGCGCGGTCGCGAAGCGCTCGATGTGGGAGAAGGCCCGCCGGGCGCTGAAATCCCGCGCCGGGGCGTCGGCCGGGCTCACCGAGAAGGGGGTGACGTCCACGACCGCCCCGACGGCGATCAGCAGCAGCACGCCCAGGGCGACGAACCCGGAGGCGAGGGACCGCCGGGTCCGCGCGGCGGAGGCGTCCTGGTGCGCGGGTGAGGTTCGGTTCTCGCTCGTCGTCATCGCGGTCGCTCCCGTGTCCCGGCGTCCCCACGCCCTCGTCCTCGACATCGTCCACGCCGCCGGAGACGATCACAAGGGGAGCGTTCGAGGGCCCCGCCGAACACGCGACCGGCGACGCGCGGGAATCGGTCCGGTGGCGCGCCGGTGACCTGGGAAATAACCCTTGTGATCCGCGCGGGACGCGGAGCTATCCTTCGATTCCATGACAGGAACCCGATTCTCGACGTCCGAGGTGCGCTGGGCGCGGCGGGAGGAGCTGGCCGGGCTGGTCGCGGTGGAGCTCGCGGCCGACGGCCTCTTCGCCCAGGTCGGGATCACCTTCCCGCCGGGTACGACGATGATCGAGGAGGTCGACGACCCCTCCCGGGTGCTCGTCGCGGGGGAGCCCCCGATCGGGTTCGCCCTGTTCGGGACGGTCGACGGGCAGGTCCACCTGGACCAGCTGGCCGTCCACCCCGACCACGGGCGCAGGGGCGCCGGTGGGCACCTGGTGGAGGCCCTCTGCGCGCACGCCGTCGCGACCGGCCACGCCGCGGTGACGCTGACGACCTACCGCGACGTGTCCTGGAACGCGCCCTGGTACGCCCGGCGCGGCTTCTCGGTGCTGGAGGCCGGGCAGTGGGGGCCGGAACTGGCCGGGCTGGTACGCCACGAGCGGGAGCTGGGCATCGAGGTCGCCCCGCGCGTGGTGATGCGCCGCCTGCTGTGATGCGTCGCCTTCCGTGACGTGCCGTCTCCTGTGACGTGCGGCCTTCCGTGACGGCGCTCGAAGGCCGAGAGGTCAGAGTGCCAGGCCGACGGTCAGCAGCAGGCCGTACACGAGCTGGAAGCGTCCCGTCTGCTGGAGCGTCGCGATGAGCGCCGGGCCGGTCGCGCCCGCCGCGACGGCCCGCACCGGGGCGACGACGAGGGGGACGGCGAGCAGGGCCAGCGCGGTGAACGGCCACCACGGCGCCAGGGCGGCCGCGACCAGCAGGGGCAGCGTCAGGCAGAGGGTGTACAGGACGCGGGTGCGCCGGTCGCCGAGGACCACGGCCATGGTGCGCTTGCCCGCGGGGCCGTCGGTCGTGATGTCGCGCAGGTTGTTGACCACCAGCATCGCGCAGGCCAGCAGGCCCGCCGGGACGGCCGCCGCCACCGCGAGCCAGGGCAGGCGTTCGAGCTGGACGTAGGTGGTGCCGGCCACGGCCACCAGGCCGAAGAACACGAACACCGAGATCTCACCCAGCGCGCGGTACCCGTACGGGCGCGAGCCCCCGGTGTAGAACCAGGCGGCGGCGATCGCGGCCGCGCCGACCAGCAGCAGCCACCACGCGCCGGTGACCACGACCAGCACCAGCCCCGCCACCGCGGCGGCCAGGAAGCAGGCCAGGGCCGCGACCAGGACCTCCCGCGGCGAGGCCGCCCCCGAGCCGACCAGCCGCATCGGGCCGACCCGCTCGGCGTCGGTGCCGCGCACCCCGTCGCTGTGGTCGTTGGCGTAGTTGACGCCCACCTGCAGGGCCAGCGCCACGAACAGGGCGACCAGCGCCCGCCACCACACCCCGCCGTCGTATCCGATCGCGACCCCGGTGCCGACGGCGACCGGGACGACGGCGGCGGGAAGGGTGCGCGGACGTGCTCCGGCGATCCACTGGCTCGGGGTGGCCATGGGGGTGCGGCGTTCCTCTCCGGATCAGGTTGACGCGGATCTAGCTGATGTCGGTCGCCAGGCGGACCATCCGCACCGTACGGCCCATGTCGATGACCCGCTCGGCCCCGTCGGCGCCCCAACCCGCGGACTCCAGGAAGCCGAGCACCGCGTGGTTGTCGGAGAAGACCCAGGTCACGATGGTGTGGTAGCCGTCGTCGCGCAGGTAGTCGACCGTGGCGTTGAGCAGGCGGCTGCCGTGACCGCGCCGGACGTGGTCGGGGTCGATCAGGAAGGTGAGCATCTCACCGGCGGTGGTCGGGTCGAGGTCGGGGTCCTCGGCGGGGGCGTGCGAGGCCAGGCCCGCGACCTTCTCGGCACCGCGCATCGCCGCCATGGCCTCGATGCCGCCGGGGCCCAGGGCGGGAAAGGCGTCGGTGTCCAGCACGACCTGCTCCACGGCCACCAGCACGCGGTGCCGCCGGCTGGGCGGGGAGGTGATCGCGTCCTCCCACTGCTGCCGCCACATGTTCTCGGCCGCCGGGCCGGTCATCTGCTCCAGCGGTCCCTCGGGAAGGAACTCCCGGTAGCCGTACTTCCACGCGCGGATCTGGGTGCCCGTCACCGCGGCGACATCCTCGTGCCGAGCCGCCCGCACGCCTACGTCTGCCATCTCGGCCCGCTCCTTATCTGCCGTCTGCCGTCGCCTCGGAACGCGCTGTCTCGTGGGATCTCGTGCCACGCGAGCGGGCGTCAGGCGGGTGGATCCGTGAGGCAGGCTCTTACACCGTATCGGGGAATCGGACTCAGAGATGACGTGAACCCGGCTACGTCTGCCGACGAGCCCGATATGCCCGTGTCTTCGTACGGTTACCGCAGACCCTCATGGAACACCAGGACCGGGAACGGTTCTTGGAGGAGTCGACGAACGCCCACTGGCAGGTGCTCTCGGTGCAGACCTTCAGGCGCGGCCACATGCCGGAGGAGTGGGCCTCCATCACGGCGGCGGCGATCCTGGCCAGCCCGCCGGGCACGCCGGTCGCGACCGGTTCGAGCACCGGCCCCGCGGGGCCGAACGCGACCCGGAGCGGAAGGCCGGCGAAGGCCGGGGAGGGGTGCGCCGGGTGGCCGTCCCCGGCGTGGCGCCCTTCGGCGTCGCCGTCGGCGCTCTCGATGCCGGTGCTCGCGTCGATACCGGTGCCTGTGCCGGCGCCCGCGCCTGTGCCGGCGCCCGCGCCTGTGCCGGCGCCCGTGCCGGCGTCCGTGCGCGTGTCGGTGCCTGCGCCGGTGCCGCCGTCGGTGTCTGCGTCGGTGTCTGCGTCGGTGCCGAGGGGACGGTCCCGTGCGGGCGGGCGGTCGTGGTTGCGCCGGAGCGCCTCGCGCAGGATCTCGCGGAGGTCGAGAGCCCGTGCCAGGTCCTTGTCGTCGGCCGCGTCCCCGTCCCCGACCAGGCCGTGCCGGCCGAGCCAGGCGGTGAGGGCGGCGGCGGAGGGGATGGACTCGACGTCGGTCTCGACGTCGTAGGTGTTCACGAAGTCGATCACCAGGCCGGAGGGGTTGTCCATGTCGTCGCTCACCTCTTCGCAACCACTGTACGTCATTTGGGGGTTGCCTTCGAGGCGACACCATCATAACCTTATTGCTGGTTAGCAACGGGGGGTGTCATGTGGTACTGGGCCTATCTCGCGTTCAGGGAGACCGGCAGGCGCGCGTCGTACCGGAGGAGCAAGGATGATCATGAGGATGTGGAGAGGCTGGACGCGCGCCGAGGACGCCGCCGCCTATGAGGAGTACCTGCTGGCCACCGGCTACGCCGGGTACACCTCCACCGCGGGCAACCACGGGGTCTGCTTCACCCGCCGCGACGTGGGAGACAGGAGCGAGTTCCTGCTGACCTCGCTCTGGGAGTCCTGGGAGGCGATCCACGCCTTCGCCGGACAGGACCCGTCACGCGCCGTCTTCTACGACGAGGACGACCGCTTCCTGGTCGAGCGCGAGCTCACCGTCACCCACCACCAGGTCTTCGCCTCCACCTGAGCCGTCTCGGAGAGGCGGGTCCCCGGGGGTCCGGGGCCCGCGGGGGCGGCGACCCGGAGCCCCGGCCGTTTCACGCCTTCCGTTTCCCGGCCCCTTCACGGCGGCTACGCGCCGTTCAGGGCCGTCGCGAGCCTTCGTACGCCCTCGACCAGCTCGGCCGTGTGGATCGGCGCGGAGTGGGTGATCCTGATGCGCGGCCCCGGGGGTTCGGCCGGGTAGTAGAGGCGTCCGGGGCTGACCAGGACGCCCGCCCTCCTGGCCGTCTCCACCAGCGCGTCCTCGTCCCGGTCGGCGGGCAGGCGCAACCACAGGTGCAGGCCGCCCCGGGGGACCAGGTGGATCTCGGCATCGGGCATCCGGGCGGCCAGGGCCGCCGTGACGGTGTCCCTGCGCAGGGCCAGCTCCGTCCCCAGCGCGGTCAGGTGGCGCCGCCAGGCCGGGGAGCTGACGAACTCCAGGGCTGTCTCCTGGAGGGGCCTGGCCACGAAGAACGACTCCACCAGCTGGTTCGCCCTCAGCCGACGGGCCACCGGCCCGCGAGCCACGATCCCGGCGACCCGCATGCTGGGCGAGAGCGGCTTGGTCAGGGAGAGGATGTGCACGACCGTGCCGTGGGCGTCCAGCGTGACCATCGGGGGTGGCACCGGCGGCGACGGCGAGGCGAAGTAGCGGGCGTAGTCGTCCTCGACGACGAACGCGCCCGCGGCGCGGGCGATCGCCAGGACCTGCTCGCGCCGCTCCAGGGTCAGTGTCGCGCCGGTGGGGTTGTGCAGGGTCGGCTGGCAGAAGAAGACCCGCGCGCCGGTCACCGCGAACGCCTCGGCGAGCAGCTCGGGCCGGACCCCGTCGCGGTCCATGGGCACCGCCGTCGCGCGCAGCCCGGCGGCCAGTGCCGCGGCCCGCGCCCCCGGGTAGGTCGGGGTCTCCACCAGGATCGGGGTGCCCGGCGCGGCGAGGGCCCGGAAGGCGTGGGTGAGCGCCGCCTGCCCGCCGCCGACGACGAGGACGTCCGAAGGGGTGACGTCGCCGCCCAGCTCCTGGGCGAACCATCTGCGCAGCTCGGGCAGCCCGGCGTGCGGGGGCATCGCCCAGGCGTCGGGGCGGCGCAGCGCCCGGGACGCGGCGGCAGACAGGGCCGCGGACGGGCGCAGGGCCGGGTTGAGATAGCCGCCGGTGAGCGGGATCACCCCTTCGGGCGGGGAGGCGAGCAGGGACGCGATCGCGCTGTCGTCCACCACCCGGTCACCCAGGGCCACCGTCTGCCACGACATGTCGGCGCCGTCGCCGCCGCGTACGACGACGGGCGCGACGTAGGCCCCGCTGCCGGGCCTGGTGATCACCCGTCCCTCCGCGGCGAGCCTGCCGATCGCCCGCGACACGGTCACCGGGCTCACGCCGTGCAGCCGGACGAGCTCACGGCTCGACGGCAGCCGGTCGCCGGGGCGGCGCCGGCCGATCTCCTCACGGAGCACGGCGGCCAGCCGGACGATACTGCTATCGTCGTTCATGAGAAGTGAGAGTAGCGCTATCGTCCCGGATCCAGTAGCGGCTCGCGGAAACCCCGACCTCACCGCCGCGTCGTCACCTTCCGGTGCGTCCCCCTCCGGTGCGCCTCTGCCCGGTGCGCCTCTGCCCGACCCGCCTTCGCCAGGCTCGTCTCCGTCCGGTGAGGTGGGAGGAGGTGGGGTGCGGCGGGGAACGGCGCGGCGGGGGACCGTGCTGGCAGGCCTCGGGGTCCTCGCGTTCTCCGGGTCGCTCCCGGCCACGGTCTTCGCGATGGAGGGCTTCGACCCCTACCTGGTGGCGATCGGCCGGGCCGTCATGGCCCTCGTCGCGGCCGTCGCCTTCCTGCTCGTGGCCCGGGTGCCGCTGCTGCCGCCCCGGTCGCAGCTCCGCTCCTACGCGGTCATCGCGGGCGGCGTGGTGTTCGGATTCCCGATCTTCAGCGGGCTGGCGCTCGACGCCGGAGCCTCCACCTCGCACGCCGCCGTGGTGATCGGGCTGCTGCCCGCCGCCACCGCCGCGTGCGCCGTGCTGCGCGCCGGGGAACGGCCCAAGGCACTGTTCTGGCTCTCCTGCGGCCTGGGCGCCGCCGCGATCACGGTCTTCACCCTCAGCATGGGCGGCGGGCACGTGAGCTGGGCCGACATCCTGCTCGTCGGCGCGCTGCTCTCGGCCGCCGTCGGCTACACCGAGGGCGGGCGCCTGGCCCGGGAGACCCCCGGCTCGCAGGTGATCTCCCGGGCCCTCGTCGTCGCCGCCCCGCTGACCGTGCCGATCACCGTGGTGCTGGCGCTGACCACCGAGACGCGCCCCGGCGCCGCCTCGCTGGCCGGGCTGGCGTACGTGGGCCTGGTCTCGATGTTCCTGGGTTTCATCCCCTGGTACGCCGGACTGGCCATGGGAGGGATCGCCCGCGCCGGGCAGACCCAGCTCGCCCAGCCGCTGCTGAACCTGGTGTGGGCCTGGCTGCTCCTCGACGAGCGCTTCGGCCCCGCCACGGTGGTGGCGGCACTGGCCGTGCTGGCGTGCGTCGCGCTGACCCAGCGGACCCGCACCTGAGGTCGTACGAAAACGGCGTGGACGTGGGCTCTCCGGAGCCGGGGAACGTCACCCCGCTGTTCTGGACGCGTGAGCGGCGGGCGCCGCGTCCCCCGGGGCCGGCGCGTTCCCGGAGTCCTGGGCGTGGTGGCCGGTGAGGCCCGCGTCCCCGTCACAGCAACCCGGCGATCCGGGCCTGGTCCCGGTCGCCGGCGCTGAAGGTGACGAGCTTGTGGTCGGGCTCGTCGGCGACCTGGAGCACGAGGTGGTGCAGCTCGACCTCCCCGAGAACCGGATGACGCAGTCGCTTGGTGCCGGAGCCCAGCGGCGCGACCCTGTGCCGCGGCCACCACCGCCTCACCTCCGGGCTCGCCGCGTGCAGGCGATCCAGCAGCTCGCCGAGGCCGGCGTCGCCCGGGTGCCGTGCCACGGCGGCACGGAACCGGCCGAGCAGCGCGGCCGCCTCGTCCGCCCAGTCGACCATGACCTCACGGGCGGCGGGGTCGGTGAACATCCACCAGAGCATGTTGCGGGCCTCCGGCGGGCGGGACGGCCAGTCGGTCCACAGCAACCGGGCGGCACGGTTGGAGGCCAGCACGTCCCAGCGGCGGCCCGTGACGTAGGCCGGGGCCGGTTCGAGCCGGTCGACGAGCGAGACGAGCGCCGGTGACGCCGACTCGGCGACGGCGGGTGTCCCGGTGGGCGGGGCGCCGTGAACGAGCTCGTGGACGTGGCTCCGCTCGGCGGCGTCGAGGCGCAGTGCCGACGCGAGCGCGTCGAGCACCTGGCGCGACGGGCGTACCTGCCGTCCCTGCTCCAGATAGGTGTAGTACGTCGGGGAGATGGCGGCGAGCTGGGCCACCTCCTCCCGGCGCAGGCCGCGGGTCCGGCGGCGGGCTCCGGCGGGCAGGCCGACGTCGGCGGGCTGAAGACGCTCGCGGCGGGACCGGAGCAGATCCCCCAGCTCTCGTGCCCGGATCGCGGGCTGAGACATCCTGGCACATCCGTTACTAGGAAGAACATGCTGTGGATACCACTCTAGGCCGTGGCTACGGTGGCGCCATGAACCTCCTGAACACCCGCGTCCTCGGACGGGACGGCCTCACGGTCCCGGCGGTGGGCCTGGGCTGCATGGGCATGTCCCAGGGGTACGGGGCGACCGACGACACCGAGTCGATCGCCACCCTGCACCGTGCCCTCGACCTGGGCGTCACCTTCTGGGACACCGCCATGAGCTACGGCCGCGGCCACAACGAGCGGCTGCTCGGACGGGCGCTCGCCGGACGCCGCGACGCGGTGATCGTGGCCACCAAGTTCGGAATCGTCCGCGACGACGACGGCGCACGGGTCGACGGCCGGCCCGAGAACGTCCGCGCCCACTGCGAGGCGTCCCTGTCCCGCCTCGGCGTCGACCACATCGACCTGTACTACCAGCACCGCGTCGACCCCGGCGTGCCGATCGAGGAGACCGTCGGCGCGATGGCCGAGCTGGTCGCCGAGGGCAAGGTCCGCCACCTCGGGCTGTCCGAGGCGAGTCCCGGCGACCTCGAACGGGCGGCCGCGACCCACACGATCAGCGCGGCGCAGTACGAGTGGTCGCTGTGGTGGCGCGACATCGAGGACGACGTGCTGCCCACGGCCCGGCGGCTGGGCATCGGGCTGGTCCCCTACAGCCCGCTCGGCCGGGGCTTCCTGGCCGGTCCCGTCGTCGTCCCGGAGACCTCCGGGGCCGACGGCTACCGGTACGGTGACCCGCGGTTCCAGGGCGAGAACCTGGAGCGCAACGGGAAGCTCGCCGCGGAGGTGCGCCGGCTGGCCGCCGAGCGCGACATGACCCCGGCCCAGTTCGCCCTGGCCTGGCTGCTGGCGCAGGGCGACGACGTCGTCCCGATCCCCGGCACCCGGCACGCCGCGCGTCTGGCCGAGAACGCCGCGAGCGCCGGGATCGCGCTGTCGCCCGCCGACCTCGACCGGCTGGAGGCGGCCGTGCCCCGGGCGGCCTGGTCGGGGGACCGCCGGGCGTTCGCCGCCCACCGAACCGTCCGCACCGCCGTCTGAGCGCCGTCGACCACCGATCGTCCGTACCCGCCCCGAGCGCCGGGGACCACCGGTCCGTCCCGTCCGCACCCGCCCTGAGCGGTGGGAGGAGCACCGGTCGTTCGCCGCCCGCCTGGCCGCCCGCGGTCTTCCTCACCGCGTCGTACGCGATCCCCGCCCGACGCGTCGGCATGGCCGGGACCGGCCTCGCGGGCCGGACTGCCTGCCGTTTTTTGAACATCGCCAGGTTTCCCGGTACGAAGGAGGGATATTTCCGGTGATGTGGTCCCGGGGGGCCTGTTGCTCGATGGCCGGCCCCTGGACAATGGACCGGGACACTGACTCCCGTCCTCGCCTGCCGGTACGGACTCGGCGGCGGGACGGGAGCCCTCCGATGACGTAGGGAGACAGGTCGTGGGCGTGAGCCTCGCGGTGGGAGACATGGTCGAGGACTTCGAGCTCCTCGACGAGACGGGCACCCCGAGGAGGCTCGGCGAGTTCCTCGCCAAGGGCCCGGTGGTGCTCTTCTTCTATCCGGCGGCGATGACGTCCGGATGCACGGCCGAGAGCTGCCACTTCCGTGACCTGGCGGCCGACTTCGCCGAGGTGGGCGCCACCAGGATCGGTATCAGCCGCGACACGGTCGAGCGCCAGGCGAGGTTCGCCCGGACCAACGGGCTGGGTTTTCCCCTGTTCTCCGACCCCGACGGCACCGTCGCCCGGCAGCTCGGCGCCCGCCGCACCATCGCCGTTGGGCCCTTCCTCACCCGCCGGATGACCTTCGTCATCGACGTGGACCGCCGTCTCCTGGAAGTGATCCACAGCGAGACCTCCATGCAGTCCCACGCCGACCGCGCCCTCGAAGCACTCCGCTCCCGCCCTCGTCCCTGACGTCAGGAGCCGTCTTCCTCCTGCCTCCGGGGCCGTTTCTCGGGCGGTGACACACAGGTACCGCGCTGGGGAACGGTGTGGATCCATGTCGGCCGCTATGAGTGCTAGACCTATAGAGATGAGTTTGTGCGCGTAGCTGCTACTTTGTCGTCTTGGGCCAGTTTTCGGCGGGCGACACGTATGTGCCGCGATACGACACGGTGAAGACCCAGCCCTGATCGCGGAGGAAAGCCATCGCCTGGCGCACGGTCGCCTTGGCGACACCGTGCTTCTGCATGAGTTCCTTCTCGCTGGGCACCCGCCGGTTCGGGTGTAGTTCGCCTGCCTGAATCCGACGTTGTATATCGGCTGCGATCTTCTGATAAACGGGGATCTGGTCCTCTGGCCGTGGGGTTCCGGGCTCCCCGACGAAGGTCCCCTCGCCCTGAACCGTGTACGCCAAACCCTGCTCGCGCAGTTCCCTCGCGACTCGACGTGCCGTCGTCCTGGCGATGCCGTATTCGACTTCGAGTTCCGTCTCGCTGGGCACGGCCTCGCCAAGGCCGAGATCGCCCGCTTCGATGCGCACACGGATCATTTCGGCGACCTGTTTGTAGACCGGGACGGGCCCTTCACGGTCAAGCATGTCCGCATCATAGACCGTAAGGTACGTATAGCCGCAAACTAGACATTCGCAAAACCATTGGATAGGTGTAGTGCACCAGTAAGGATCGGATGGACTATGATGGCCTGGTGAACACGTGGAGGGTGGAAGCCCCCGGGGTGGCCGGGGTGCCGGGTGGGCGGCGTCACGGGTGTCATGTGGCGCCGTTGCGGGTGGGACATGAGCCGATCGACTGGAGGCCCGAGCGGCCGAGGGCCGACCGGTTGCGGATCAAGGAACACACCTGCGACTGCCTCCCCACCTTCTACGAGCTCTGTCAGGCGGGCGGGCTGATGTTCGTACGGCGAACGGAACGGGCGAGAAAGGGAGTGTTCGTGCACGAGTCGCCCTGGGTGGTCGCCAGGCGGACGCAGGAGCTGTGGCTTCGGCTGCTGATGGGCGCCGCCCACTGACGATCGGGCGCCGGGAAGGAGGACGACTCCGGACCGGCGCCCCCGAAAGCCCCCGACCTCCCTGATGGGGCCATGCCGTCCGGGGAGGTCGGGCGGCGGTCCCGCATCGGTCGGAGGGTCCGGTGCGGGACCGCCGGACAACGGCCCGGCAGGCAGGCCCTTCCCACACTCGCCTGCCGGGCTCCTTCACCGAAGAATGCCGAGTCCTCTCACGGGGAATGCCGAGCCCCCTAACGGGGAATGCCGAGTCCTCTCACGGGGAACGCCGGCTCCCCGTCACGGGGGAACGCGACGCCAGGCGGTGTCGGTGACGACGAGGTGGTCGAGGAAACGCAGGCCCACGGTCTCGGCGGCGTCGCGCAGGCGGGCGGTGACCGCCAGGTCGGCGGAGCTGGGGTCGAGGGAACCGCTGGGGTGGTTGTGGGCCAGCCCGAAGGAGGAGCCGCCCGAGGTGAGGACGACACTCATGATCTCGCGGACCGGGGCGGGGGCGTGGTCGCTGCCGCCCTCGCTGACGATCGCCGTACGGGTCACCGCGCCGCCCGGGTCGCAGACCACGACGACCACGCGCTCGTGACTGAGACCGCGCAGGAGCGGGGCCGCCACGGCGGCCAGGTCTCCGGAGCAGGTGACGCGGCGGCGTTCCGGCTCCGACTGCGCCTGCCGCACCAGGTGGAAGGCGGCGATGACCCGGGCGGCCTTCGCGGGGCCGATGCCCGGGACCCTCATCAGCCGGTGGGCGTCGGAGCGGGCCAGGCCGTGCAGGTCGCCGCAGTGGGCGATGAGGTCGGAGGCCAGCTCCATGGCGTTGGTGCCCCGGCTGCCGGAGCCGATCAGCAGGGCGAGCAGCTCGCGATCGGCCAGGGCGGTCGCCCCTCCGGCCAGGAGGCGCTCCCGGGGCTGGTCGCCCGCGGGCATGTCCTTGACGCGCATCGGCACCTCCGGTTCGGGAAACCAGGTCGGTTCTACCAGGGGGCGCCGACATTCCGGCGGGGTGCGGAGCGGGTCTTCCGGGAGCTGAGAGGGGTTCCGAAGAGGGTCAGGGGTGCAGGGGGTGGGTGTAGACCAGGCGGAAGCGGTCGCCCGGGATGACGATGTCGCTGGTCTCCACCGGCCGGTCCCCGGCCCAGTGGGTGCGTTCGACATGCAGGACGTGGACGCCAGCGGGCAGGGCGAGGGCGTCGCTCTCGGCGGGCTGCGGGACGCGGGTGTAGACCTGCTCGACGATGTCGGTGATCTTCACGCCCAGGGCGGACAGGCGGGCGATCAGGCCGCGCGGGACCTCGTCCGCGGGCTCGCCGAACTCGGCGGGCTCGTAGGAGGTGGCGAGCTGGATCGGCCTGCCGTCACCCCGGAAGACGTAGCGGGTCCGGGTCACCGGCGCGGACTCGTCCAGCCGCAGGCGGTGCGCGATGTCGGGGGTGGCGTCGGCCGGCTCGGTCCGCCAGTCCCAGGTGGTGCGGGTGGCGGGTGAGGGGATGTCGGCGCCGAAGGGGGTGTGGTGGTCGTGGAAACGCCAGCGGTGCAGCGGGAGCAGCACCGGCCGTTCCCGTACGTAGTGGCCCGAGCCGACGCGGCCGACGATCAGGCCCTCGGCGGCGAGCACCCGCAGCGCGTGCCGGGCGGCGGTCTCTCCCACGCCGTACTTCCTGGTCAGCTGGGCACGGGAGGGGATCGAGGCACCCGGGGGGAGGGAGCCGTCGACGATCTGGCGCCGGATGTCGGCGACGACGCGCAGGTAGACAGGATCGGAGCTTGCCACGTGTCCATCCCTGGGTTCTGGGGTTGTCCCATCCTGTCGTATTCAAGGAGCAACGCAGGGTAATGGTAACGATTTGGAACTCCAACTTTGAGGGCCGGTCCCCAGAAGTGCAAAAAAATATCTCAGAGACCGTGTAACACCCGCGTAAGGAGCACCGATTCAACGGTAGAGGTCGTCGATGTGTGTACCCCCGAGCACATATCGGCGGCCTCTTCTCGTGTCCGGCCCCGGCGCGGCCCCCGGACAAGACCGCGGACAAGACCGCGAGGGAGTCCGCCCCGCCGGTCCGTGTCCGCCCGGAGGACGTCCGTACGGACACGGGCGGGGTGGTCATCGTGGCGCCGTGTGCCCGCGTGTACCGTATGCAGGGGACCGACGGGTGAGATGTTCGCTCTTGTGCCCATCGGTGGACGGAGGCTAGGCGGGGTGGCGGAGTCCACCGATTCAGCGTATCCAGGTAGCGTTCGGTCTATGGCAGCGCCAACTGGAACCTCCGACGCCCCCTTCGGCCACATGCTGACCGCGATGGTGACGCCGTTCACCCCCGACGGATCGGTCGACTACGACGCAGCACGGCGGCTGGCCGCCTACCTGGTGGACGAGCAGCGCAACGACGGTATCGTCGTGAGCGGTACGACGGGGGAGTCCCCGACGACCGGAGACGACGAGAAGGAGCGCCTCCTGCGCGCCGTCGTCGAGGCGGTCGGCGACCGCGCCACGGTCGTCGCCGGAGCCGGCACCAACGACACCCGGCACAGTGTCGAGCTGGCCCGCGCCGCCGAGCGCGCCGGGGCCCACGGCCTGCTGCTGGTGACGCCGTACTACAGCAAGCCCACCCAGGAAGGGATCTACCGCCACTTCGTGACCGTGGCGGACGCGACATCCCTTCCCGCCATGCTGTACGACATCCCCGGGCGAAGCGGCGTGCCGATCCAGAGCGAGACGCTCGCCCGGCTCGCCGGGCACGAGCGGATCGTCGCGGTGAAGGACGCCAAGGGCGACCTGTACGAAGGATCGCGGGTCATGGCCACCACGGGCCTGGCCTACTACTCCGGGGACGACGCGTTCAACCTGCCGTGGCTGTCGGTGGGGGCCGTGGGATGCGTCAGCGTGATCGGCCACGTCGTGGGGGCGCAGATCGCCGCGATGATCGAGGCGTACCGCGCGGGGGACGTCGCGGGCGCGCTCGCCATCCACCGGCGGCTGCTCCCGGTGATCTCGGGGATCATGATGCAGGCCGGTGGGGCGATCATGGCGAAGGCGGCGCTGACGACGGTGGGACGGCCCGCGGGGCCGGTGAGGCTTCCCCTGGTGGAGGCGACCGGCGAGCAGCTGGCCAGGCTGCGCGAAGACTTGATCGCGGGCGGTGTGAAGCCGTCCGACGAAGTTGTGACCTGAAATGAAGCAGAGCGGCCTTCATCGGCCGCATCCGGGAGGAACAAGAGTTTGCGAGAGAGAAGACACGTCGGTCCGCTGGGGGACGGGGTGCTCGGCGAGGGAGTAGTCCTGCTGCCCGCGGGGACCGTCGCCACCTGTGAGACGTCTGAGAGAGGTGTGGCCCGATGAGTCACCCCCATCCCGAGCTCGGGTCGCCGCCCGCGCTGCCCGAGGGCGCCCTGCGCATCGTCGCGCTGGGCGGTCTCGGTGAGATCGGCCGCAACATGGCCGTGTTCGAGTACGAGGGCCGGTTGCTGATCGTCGACTGCGGGGTGCTGTTCCCCGAGCCCGACCAGCCCGGCATCGACCTGATCCTGCCCGACTTCGACTACATCCGGGGCCGCCTGGACGACATCGAGGCCGTGGTCCTGACCCACGCGCACGAGGACCACATCGGTGCCGTGCCGTACCTGCTGCGCGAGCGCCGCGACATTCCCGTCGTGGGCTCCAGGCTGACGCTGGCGCTGATCGAGGCCAAGCTCACCGAGCACCGGATCCAGCCGACCAAGCGGGAGGTGGTGGAGGGTGAGCGGCACCGGTTCGGTCCGTTCGAGTGCGAGTTCCTCGCCGTCAACCACTCCATCCCGGACGCGCTGGCCGTCGCGATCAGGACACCCGCGGGCATCGTCCTGCACACCGGTGACTTCCGGATGGACCAGCTGCCCAGCGACGGGCGCCTGACCGACCTGGGCGGGTTCGCCAGGCTCGGCGCCGAGGGCGTCGACCTGCTGATGTCGGACTCGACCAACGCCGAGGTGCCGGGCTTCGTCACCAGCGAGCGGGAGATCGCGCCGGTCATCGACGAGGTCGTCCGCACCGCGGGCAAGCGGGTGATCGTGGCGAGCTTCGCCTCGCACATCCACCGCGTCCAGCAGGTCATCGACGCCGCCGAGAAGCACGGCCGCAAGGTCGCGCTGGTGGGACGCTCGATGGTGCGCAACATGGGCGTCGCCCGTGACCTGGGCTACCTGAGGGTCTCGCCGGGCCTGATCGTCGACGCCAAGGAGATCGAGGGCTGGCCGCCGGAGGACGTGGTGCTGATCTGCACCGGGTCCCAGGGCGAGCCGATGGCGGCGCTGTCGAGGATGGCCAACCGCGACCACCCGATCCGGATCGCCGAGGGCGACACGGTCCTGCTGGCCTCCTCGCTGGTGCCGGGCAACGAGACCGCGGTCAACAACGTGATCAACGGGTTGTCGCGCTGGGGCGCCAGGGTGGTGCACAAGGGCAACGCCAAGGTGCACGTCTCCGGGCACGCCGCCGCGGGCGAGCTGCTGTACGTGCTCAACCTGACGCGGCCGTCCAACTTCATGCCGGTGCACGGCGAGTGGCGTCACCTGCGGGCGCACGCCAAGCTCGCCGCGCTGACCGGGGTGCCCGACGACCACATCGTGATCGCCGAGGACGGCGTCGTGGTGGACCTGGTCGACGGCCGCGCCAAGATCGTGGGCGCGGTCCCGGCCGGTTACGTCTACGTGGACGGCACCTCCGTGGGCGACGTCACCGACTTCGCGCTGAAGGACCGCCGCATCCTGGGCGAGGAGGGCTTCATCTCCGTCGTCATCGTGGTCGACACCGCCACCGGCAAGCTCGCCGGTGGGCCGGAGATCCACGCCAGGGGGTCGGGCATCGACCCGGCCATGTTCGACGACATCCTGCCGCAGGTCGAGAAGGCCCTGCAGGACAACGCGGCCGACGGGGTCGTGGACATCCAGCAGGTCCGCCGGGTGGTCCGCAGGACCGTGGGGCGCTGGGTGAGCGACACCTACCGCCGCCGCCCGATGATCATCCCGGTCGTCATCGAGGTGTGACCCGCTCTGCGTAGGCGGCCGGTCCGGTCGCCCCGCGGAGAGGACATGAGGAGCCGGTCGCGGTACGCGGCCGGCTCCTTCGCGTGTGCCGTCCGGTGAGAGGGGCCCGGCGGCCGTTCCCGTGACCCACCCCGACCGGCGGGTGAGTCCGGAGCCGTGTCCTCCCGCCGTGGCGGTCCCCGGCGGGTGAAGATCGACGAGCCCTTCCCGAGGGGAGGCGACCGATGCGCGGGGAAGGGCATCGTTGTATGCTCACAGTGTTCTATGTAGCAGCCTCTAATTTCATGTAATAGAACAATGGAGGGTCGATGGAGGTACGTCACGCCACGGCGCCCGACCAGATCGCCGGGGCGAGCACCGACTGGCTACGCCGCCGTTTCCTGGTGGAGCAGCTCTTCGTGCCCGGCGAGGTCCGCCTGCTCTACTCCCACGAGGACCGCATGGTGATCGGCGGCGCGTGGCCGGAGGACGGGCCGCTGAGACTGCACACCCCCGACCCGCTCCGGTCGGAGTACTTCCTGGAGCGCCGCGAGCTCGGCGTGGTCAACGTGGGCGGGCCGGGCACGGTGACCGTGGACGGCACCGCCTACCCGCTGGCCCCCAGGGAGTGCCTCTACGCCGGCCGGGGCGCCCGCGAGGTGGAGTTCGAGGGGGGCGCGTTCTACCTGGTCTCCACGCCCGCGCACGCGACGTTCCCGACCGTGGCCGCGACCCTGGACGACGCCGAGCCGGTGCGCCTGGGCGGCCGGGACGGCTCCAACGAGCGCACGATCTACAAGTACGTCCACGCCAAGGGCATCCGGAGCTGCCAGCTCGTGCTCGGCGTGACCGTGCTGGAGCCCGGCAGCATGTGGAACACCATGCCCTGCCACACCCACGAGCGCAGGACCGAGGTCTACCTCTACTTCGACCTGCCGCCGGGCGAGCGGGTGATCCACCTGATGGGACGGCCCGACGAGACGCGCAACCTGGTGGTCGCCGACCGGCAGGCGGTCGTCTCGCCGTCCTGGTCGGTCCACTGCGGCTTCGGGACGAAGAGCTACTCGTTCGTCTGGGCCATGGGCGGGGAGAACCAGGCCTTCGAGGACATGGAGCAGGTCGAGATCGGCGAGATGCGCTGATGTTCTCACTGGAGGGCAGGACCGCGCTCGTCACCGGCGCGCGGACCGGGATCGGGCGGGCCGTCGCGCTGGGCCTGGCGGCGGCCGGGGCCGACCTCGTGCTGCACGGCCGCGACGACGACCTCGGCGAGGTCGAGTCCGAGGTGCGCAGGACCGGCAGGCGGGTCTCCCGGTGGGTCCTCGACCTGTCGGACCCCGCGGCCGTCCCCGAGGCCGCCGCCCGGCTGGGCCCGATCGACGTGCTGGTGAACAACGCCGGGATCATCCGCAGGGCCCCGGCCGCCGAGCATCCCTACGCCTCCTTCCGGGAGGTGCTGGACGTCAACCTGGACGCGGTCTTCCTGCTCAGCCAGGCCCTGGGGGCGCGGATGCTCGCCCGGGGCTCCGGCAAGATCATCATGATCGCCTCCATGCTCTCCTACCAGGGAGGCGTCAACGTGGCCGGCTACACCTCCGCCAAGCACGGCGTCGCCGGGCTCACCAAGGCACTGGCCTGCGAGTGGGCGGGCTCGGGGGTGCAGGTCAACGCGATCGCCCCCGGCTACATCAGGACCGGCAACACCGAGCGGCTCTGGGACGACCCGGCGCGCGAGGCCGAGATCAGGTCGCGCATCCCGGCCGGGCGCTGGGGCAGGCCCGAGGACCTGGTGGGCGCCGCCGTCTTCCTGGCCTCCGCCGCCTCCGACTACGTCAACGGGCACCTGCTGGCGGTCGACGGAGGCTGGTTGGCGCGCTGACCAGTAGGCTCACGATCGTGGTCAGGGAAGGCAGTTCCATCGACAAGGCGCTGGCGGTGCTGGAGGCGATCGCCGAGCACCATCGCGTAACCGACATAGCCGCCGCGACGGGAGTCTCCAAGTCGACCGTCCATCGCATCCTCCAGTCGCTGGTCGAGTGGGGGTTCGCGCGGCCGGACGGTCACGGGGGGTACGAGCCGGGTCCCCGCATCCTCACCCTGGCCGGCCGGGTCATGAACCGCTTCGACCCGGCCCGCCAGGCCTCCGGCGCGCTCAACGCGCTGCACGAGCGGATCGGCTACACCACGCACTTCGCGATCCGCAGCGGCGACGAGGCGGTGTACGTCGACAAGCTGGAGGGGCGGCGGCCGTACCAGATGCCCTCGCGCGTCGGGATGAGCCTGCGCCTGCACTGCACCGCGATCGGCAAGGCGGTGCTGGCACAGCTCGGGGCCGACGAGGTCCGCGCGATCTGCGCCCGCACGGGCATGCCGGCCGCGACCGCCAAGACGCTGGCGACGCCGGAGGCCCTGCTGGCCGACCTGGAGCTGGTACGTTCCCGCGGCTACTCCGTCGACGACGAGGAGAACCTGCCGGGCATCCTGTGTGTGGGTGCCCCGGTCTTCGACCACACCGGCCAGGTGCTCGGAGGCATCTCCATCTCGGCCCTGGCGATGGACGCGAGCATGGGCGACGTCGAGCGGTTCGCGCCCGAGGTCGTCTCGGCCGCCCGCGAGGTCTCCACGGCCCTGGGCGCCCCGGCCTCACCGGCCTCCCCGGCCTCACCGGCCTCCCCGGCCTTCAACGGCTGAACCGTCCCGCCCCGCCCGTTCCCGGGCCCCTCGGCGCCCGGCGCCCAGGGGCCCTTCCCATGCCCGGGGTGACTCTTTCCGAGTCCCCGGCCCCGCTCGCGAGGGGCTTTTCCCACGTCCGGGGTGATTCTTCCCGCGTGCCCGGCCCTGCTCGCGAGGGGCTCTTCCCGCGTCCCGGGTCCCGCTCGCGAAGGGCTCTTTCCACGCCTCCGGCCCCGCTTCGCGAGGGCCCTCACGTGTCTCCGTCCTCGCCCACGGGGAAGCCGCGACATGCGCCCGGCTTGTTTCATGTAATGGAATGTGGTGTCATGTAATGCAACATTCTATTGACCGTGGGAGGTCGGCATGCCGAACATCAGCGTGGAACTCCTGTCCGGCCGGACCCTCGACCAGCGCCGCGAGTTCGCGGCCGCGCTGACCGAGGCGGCCGTGGACATCCTCAAGGCCCGGCGGGAGTCGGTCCGCATCCTCTTCACCGAGATCGAGAAGTCCGACGTGGCCAACGCCGGCGTCCTGGAGTCCGACAAGTAGCCGGACGGCCCGATCCCCGGGCGGGCGGTCCCGGAGTCCGCCACGCCCGGGGAGGGCCCCGGAGCCGCCGGCCTCAGCCGGCCGCGCGGGCCCGCTCCTGCTCCGGCTCGGGGTCGGTGGACAGGGAGTCGACGAGCGCGTCGCGGTCCTCGCGGTTCTCCGGCTTGAGCAGCCCGATCGCCACGTACAGCACCAGCGAGGTCACCAGGGGCACGCCCACGACCATCGCGGTGTCCTTGGACTCGATGATCCACTTGACGTACGCCCAGACGCTCAGGCCCGCGGCCCAGGAGACGATGGCGGCGGTCGGCCCGCTCCTGCGGAACCAGGGCAGCATGCCCAGCATCAGCGGGATGGAGATCGGTCCCATCGTCGCCGCGACCAGGTCGACGACGATCTTCAGCACCACCCCCTGGCCCTCGGTGAGGATCGCGATCGCCATGCTGATCAGCACGAAGGCGAACGTGGTCACCCGGGCGAAGGTCAGCTCGGCGTGCGCCGACAGCTCGCGCACCCTGCGGACCAGCACCGGGGCGATGTCCCTGGTGATGACCGAGGAGATCACGTTGGCGTCGGAGGCCACCATGGCCATGGTGTGCGAGAAGAAGCCGGCGAGCACCAGGCCGATCACGCCCTGCGGAAGCAGCGTCTGCGCCAGCCGTACGTAGGCCTCCTCGGCGTTGGCCAGGCCCGGCACGATGAGCGGGGCGGCGAACATCGGGATGAACAGGATCAGCGGCCAGACGAGCCACAGCGCGCTGGACAGCAGGGCCGAGCGCTTGGCGGCCGAGCCCGAGGGGGAGGCCATGTAGCGCTGGGCCAGGTTCCACATGCCGCCGTTGTACTCGAAGGTCTTGATGAAGAGCAGGGCGAGGAAGAACGTCGTGGTGTACGGCCCGGCGAACGGGTCGCCGTGGCCCGGCGGCAGCTTGTCCCACATGGTCCACAGGGTGGCGACGCCGTCCAGGTGGCTCATGATCGCGACGAACATGGCGATGCCCGCCACGCCCTGGATGATGAACTGCCCGAAGTCGGTCAATACGTCCGCCCACAGGCCACCGGCGGTGATGTAGACCAGCGTGACGGCCCCGGTGACCAGGATGCCCCACTGGATCGGGATGCCCGCGAACCCCTTGAGCAGGATGGCGATCGCCACCCACTTGGCCGCGATGTCCACCACCTTCAGCAGCGCGCCGCTGTAGGCCAGCACCTGCTGGGTGGGCAGGTTGTAGCGCCGGGCGAGGTACTCCAGGGGGGAGACCACGCCGTGCTTGGAGCGGAGCCGGTTCCACCGGGCTGCCCAGACGAAGGCGCCGATGCCGACGCCGATGCCGATCGTCAGCGCCCACCAGACGTACATGGCGAGCCCGTAGTTGTAGGCCACGGCCGCGAACGCCACGAACATGATCGCGCTGTAGCCCGACATGTGATGCGAGATGCCTGACAGCCACCAGGGGATGCGTCCCCCGGCGGTGAAGAAGTCGACCACGTTCTTGATGCGCTTCTTCGACCACACGCCGATGGCGATCATGACAAGGAAGTACGCGCCCAGAACGGACCAGTCGAGTGCGGACATATGTCTCCTCCCAACGCCCTGTTGGTGAGGAGGTTCTACTACATGAAACGTAATGTCAATACATAGAATGGAAGGCGCTTTCCGCGGGGTGAATGTGATCTGTGTGGCTGTTTGTCTTGTTCACGAGGTATCGCCTTTTCTGTGAGGTCGCGACGGTCGGCGCGACCGGGTCGCCTCCCGGGTGCGGAGGGCCCGGCGGAAAAGCGGAAAGCCCGACAGGTCATGGGAGATCGGTCGTTTCATCGCCCGTCCGGGTATGTCCGTGTCCGATCACGGCGAGTCTTCGCACGATCCGCCGCCCGGATCGTTAGCCTCGCTACCATGGCCACCCGTACGCCCAAAGGTTCCTCAGGTAAGACCCCCGTCAAGAGGGCCTCGGGCCGGTCCGGACATTCCTCGCCCCGCACGGCCTCCACCCGCCGGGTCGCCACCGCCCGGCCGAGGAGTGCGGCACCGCCCCGCAGCCCCTCGCCCCAGCACGACCCGATCAGCTGGGTCCTCACCCTGATCGGCAAGCTGTTCGTGGGCATCTGGATGGTGCTGGCGGGCGGCGTCGGCAGCGCGGCCCGGGCCCTGGGGCAGAACGCCCGCGAGCTCGACCCCGTGCACCGCCGCGACGGGCTCGGCCTGGCCGTGTTCTCGGGCGCGATCGTGCTGGCCTCCATGACCTGGCGCCTGAGCACCGGCACGGTCTCCGGAGTGGTCGACGGGGTCATGCGCGGGGTCTTCGGGTCCCTCGCCTGGTCGATCCCGATCATGCTGATGCTGCTCGCCTGGCGGCTGCTGCGCCACCCCGACAAGAACGCCGACACCGGCCGGATGATCATCGGCTGGTCCGCGCTCACCGCCGGCGTGCTCGGCATCGTGCACATCGTCCACGACACGCCGTACCCCTCGGGGGGCGGCTCGGACGGCATGGACAAGGTCTCGGCGGCGGGGGGCATGGTCGGCTTCATCGTCGCGGCGCCCCCGGCGAGCATCCTGCCCGCCTTCGTCACGGTCCCGCTGCTGCTGATCCTCTCCGGCTTCGGCATCCTGGTGATCACCGCCACGCCGGTGCACCGGGTCCCCGAGCGGCTGGGCGAGATCCGGCACATGCTCTTCAACCAGGACCTGCCCGCGGCGCCCCGGGTGGTCAGGAAGCGGCCCGCCACGCGCGGGCGGGGCGGCGCGGCGGGAGCCCCTCAGGGCCCCGGCGGCCCAGGGGATCCCGGGGAGCACGTCAAGCCCTACGACACGCCCGTGATCGCCGAGACGCCGGGCAGGCCCGGCCACTCCCCGGAGATCGTGCCGGGCCTGGCCGAGGACGCCGACCCGGCGGACGAGACCCCCGTGGTCAGGGCCGAGCCGCCCGAGCCGACCCCGGCGCCGCGCAAGGTCGAGCAGCTCGTGCTCTCCCCGCAGGCCGGCCCCTACACGCTGCCCGAGCCGCAGCTGCTGCGCCCCGGCACCGCGCCCAAGCCGCAGACCAAGGCCAACACCATCGTGGTCAACGCGCTGACCAGCGTGATGGAGCAGTTCGCGATCGACGCCCAGGTGATCGGCTTCACCCGGGGGCCGACGGTGACGCGCTACGAGATCGAGCTCGGCCCGGCGGTCAAAGTCGAGAAGGTCACCGCGCTCACCAAGAACATCGCCTACGCCGTCAAGTCGGCCGACGTGCGGATCCTCTCCCCGATCCCCGGCAAGTCGGCGATCGGGGTGGAGATCCCCAACACCGACAAGGACCTCGTCTCGCTCGGCGACATCCTGCGCTCCCCGGTGGCCCAGGCCGACCACCACCCGATGATCGTCGGGCTCGGCAAGGACGTCGAGGGGCGCACGATAGTGGCCAACCTCGCCAAGATGCCGCACCTGCTCATCGCGGGCGCCACCGGCGCCGGGAAGTCGGTCTGCGTCAACGGCCTGATCACCTCGATCCTGATGCGCGCCACGCCCGACGAGGTGCGCATGGTCCTGGTCGACCCCAAACGGGTCGAGCTCAGCGTGTACGAGGGCATCCCCCACCTGATCACGCCGATCATCACCAACCCCAAGAAGGCCGCCGAGGCCCTGGAGTGGGTCGTCGGCGAGATGGACCGCCGCTACGACGACCTGGCGGCCAGCGGCTTCCGGCACGTCGACGACTTCAACAAGGCGGTGCGCACCGGCAAGCTGGTGCCGCCGCCGGGCAGCGAGCGCGTCTACCAGCCCTACCCGTACCTGCTGGTCATCGTCGACGAGCTCGCCGACCTGATGATGGTCGCCCCGCGCGACGTCGAGGACTCCATCGTCCGCATCACCCAGCTCGCCCGCGCCGCCGGCATCCACCTGGTCATCGCCACCCAGCGGCCCAGCGTGGACGTCGTGACCGGCCTGATCAAGGCCAACGTGCCCTCCCGGCTCGCCTTCGCCACCTCCTCGCTCGCCGACTCCCGGGTCATCCTGGACCAGCCGGGCGCCGAGAAGCTCGTCGGCCAGGGTGACTCGCTCTTCCTGCCGATGGGCGCCAGCAAGCCCATGCGGTTGCAGAACGCCTTCGTCTCCGAGAAGGAGATCGGCGAGATCGTCGGGCACTGCAAGGCCCAGATGGCGGCCGAGTACCGCGATGACGTGGCCGCCGTGGCGACGTCCAAGAAGGAGATCGACGAGGACATCGGCGACGACCTCGACCTGCTGATCGCCGCGGCCGAGCTGATCGTGACCACCCAGTTCGGCTCGACCTCGATGCTCCAGCGCAAGCTCCGGGTGGGCTTCGCCAAGGCGGGCCGGCTGATGGACCTGCTGGAGAGCAGGAACGTCGTCGGCCCCAGCGAGGGCTCCAAGGCGCGGGAGGTCATGGTCAAGCCCGACGAGCTTCCCGGTCTCCTGGCCGACCTGCGCGGACAATGACCCCCCTGCCTGTGGCGTCCTCCCCGGTTACTGGTTGAATGGAGTCCATTACGCAGCGTCGGGGGGCGGGGGGCGTGCGCCATGGGCATTGGCAGCGATCTGGCGGATGCACGGCGGTCCATGGGGATGACCGTCGGGCAGTTGAGCGCGCGGACACGGATCCGCGAGGTGCTGATCCAGGCGATCGAGCGGAACGACTTCTCCCAATGCGGGGGTGACTTCTACGCCCGGGGCCACATCAGGAACATCGCCAAGGTCGTCGGGCTCGATCCCGAGGCGGTGGTGCACCGCTACGACGAGGAGCACGGGGGCGTGGCGCCGCCCGTACGGGCCGCCACCGTCTTCCAGGCCGACATGCCGTTGAAGATCCGTGAGCGCCGCTCGCCCAACTGGACGACGGCCATGGCGCTGGCCCTGGGCATCGTGGTGGTCTTCGGCGTGGTGCGGACCATGGAGGGGGGCGACACCCCGATCGCGGACATCCGGTCCGCCCCGGTGCCCGCCGCCTCGGCCCCGCCGGCGCCCGGCGCCGCTCCCCGCTCGACGCGGCGCGCGGCGTCGCTGTCGGAGGAGAAGCGCGCCGACACGGTCGTCCTGCAGGTGAAGGCCAAGCGCACCTCCTGGCTCGAGGTGCAGGACGCGACGGGCCGGAAGGTCTTCTCCGGGACGCTCAAGTCGGGCAAGACCTCGACCTGGAAGGCCAAGGAGAGGCTGAGCGTCGTCTTCGACGACGCCGGCGCCGTCTCGCTGAAGGTCAACGGCAAGAACGTGGGCACCCCGGGCAAGCGCGGGCAGACCGTCGAGCGGTCCTTCGCCGCGCCCTCCACCAAGGGGCGCTAGCGTCGCGGTCCCGGCGGCGGGGTGGTGCCGGGCGGGTCCGTCCGGCCGGTTCTCACGGCCGGGCCGGCGCTGCCCGGCCGGTTCTCGCGGTGGAACCGGCGGTGCCGGGCCGGTTCTCGCGACCGGGACGGCCTGGTTCTCACGGCCGGGCCGGTGGCGCGGACCGGCCGGAACGACCTGGACGGGGGTGCCGGAACGGGGGGAGGTGCATCGGGTGGTGGCCAACTCCCGATACCGTAGTGTCCACCATGTCATCCCGCCGAACCGCATCGCTGATCACACTCGGCTGCGCACGCAACGAGGTCGACTCCGAGGAGCTCGCCGCTCGTCTTGAGGCTGCCGGTTGGCAGCTCGGCGACGACGATCCCGATGTCGTCGTCGTCAACACGTGCGGCTTCATCGACTCAGCGAAAAAGGACTCCATCGACACGCTGCTCGCCGCGGCCGACTCAGGCGCCAAGGTGGTCGCCGCGGGCTGCATGGCGGAACGCTACGGCGAACAGCTCGCCGACGCGCTGCCCGAGGCCTCGGCCGTGGTCTCCTTCGACGACTACACCGACATCGGCGCGCGCCTCGACGACGTGCTGGCGGGCAGGCCGCTCGTCCCGCACACGCCGCGCGACCGCAGGACCCTGCTGCCCATCTCGCCCGTGGACCGTGCCGCGGCCCCCAGGACCGCCATTCCCGGCCACGGCGAGCTGCCCGAGGGTCTGGCCCCCGCCAGCGGTCCCCGGCCGCTCCGCAAGCGCCTGGGCGACGGGCCGGTGGCCTCGCTGAAGCTGGCCTCCGGCTGCGACCGGCGCTGCACGTTCTGCGCCATCCCGGCCTTCCGCGGCGCGTACGTCTCGCGCGGCGCCGAGGAGCTGCTGGGCGAGGCCGCCTGGCTGGCCGGGGAGGGGGTCAGGGAACTGGTCCTGGTGAGCGAGAACTCCACCTCCTACGGCAAGGACCTGGGCGACCTGCGGGCGCTGGAGAAGCTGCTGCCCGCCCTGGCCGCGACCGAGGGGATCGAGCGGGTTCGGGTCAGCTACCTGCAGCCCGCCGAGCTCCGCCCCGGACTGCTGGAGATCATCTCCTCCACCGAGGGCATCGCCCCCTACTTCGACCTGTCCTTCCAGCACGCCTCCGGCACGGTGCTGCGCCGGATGCGCCGCTTCGGCGACCCCGCGCGCTTCCTGGACCTGCTGGAGTCGGTCCGCGCCCACGCCCCCGAGGCGGGCGTGCGGTCCAACTTCATCGTGGGCTTCCCCGGCGAGACCGAGGAGGAGTTCGCCGAGCTGACCGGCTTCCTGCAGGAGGCCAGGCTCGACGTGATCGGCGTCTTCGGCTACTCCGACGAGGACGGCACCGAGGCCGCCACGCTCCCGGGCAAGCTCGACCAGGAGGTCGTCGACGCCCGCCTGGCCGCCCTCACCGAGCTGGCCGAGGAGCTCATGGCCCAGCGGGCCGAGGAGCGGATCGGCACCGAGGTCGACGTCCTGATCGAAGAAGACCTCGGCGACGGCGGCTACGAGGGCCGCGCGGCGCACCAGGGGCCCGAGGTGGACGGCTCGGTGACCGTCCAGGGCATCGGGCTGGTGCCCGGGCAGATCGTCCGGGCGGTCGTGGTCGACTCGGAGGGGGTCGACCTGATCGCCCGCATCAAGGCGGCCCCGTGAACGCGCCGCCGGGCCGGGAGGGCGTATGACCAACACGCCAGAGACCGGCACCGATTCGACCGCGGCCTCCGCGCGCCCCCCGGTGAGCGCGTGGAACATCGCCAACGTCGTGACGGTGATACGGCTGGCGTTGGTCCCGTTCTTCGTGGCCTGCCTCTTCCTGCCCGGCTCCGGCTGGCGGGCCGCCGCGCTCGTGGTCTTCGTGGTGGCCTCGTTCACCGACCTGCTCGACGGCGAGCTGGCCCGCCGCTACGGCCTGGTCACCGACTTCGGGAAGATCGCCGACCCGATCGCCGACAAGGCGCTCATCGGCGCCGCGCTGATCGGCCTGTCGGTGCTGGGGGAGCTGCCCTGGTGGATCACCGTGGTGATCCTGGGCAGGGAGCTGGGGGTCACCGCCCTGAGGTTCGCCGTCATCAGGCACGGCGTCATCCCGGCCAGCTACGGCGGGAAGGTCAAGACCGTCCTGCAGATCGGCGCGATCGTCTCCTACATCTGGCCCGGCGTGCCCGGTCCGGTCCGCTGGGTCGTCATGGGCGCGGCGGCCCTGGTCACCGTGGTCACCGGCGTCGACTACGTGATCCGGGCGATCAAGCTGCGCCAGGTCGCGAAACGGGCCAGGGCCGGATGAGCGTGCGCCCGCCCGCGCCCGCCGAGGTCGTCTCCCTCCTGGTCCGCGGGGGCGAGACGGTGGCGGTGGCCGAGTCGCTGACCGCCGGCCTGATCGGCGCGGCCCTCACCACCCCTCCCGGGGCGTCGGCGGCCTTCGTGGGCGGGGTGATCTCGTACGCCACCGAGCTCAAGCACCGCCTGCTGGGCGTTCCCGCCGATCTCCTGGAGCGCGAGGGGGCCGTGCACCCGGACGTCGCCGCCGCCATGGCCGAGGGGGTACGGCTGCTGACCGGCTCCACGTACGGCCTGGCCGCCACCGGCGTGGCCGGTCCCGACCCGCAGGACGGCAAAGCTCCCGGTACCGTCCACCTGGCCGTTAGCGGGCCGGATGGACGGGTATGGCACCGGGATCCACGGCTGGCCGGGACGCGTGAGCAGATCCGGGAGTCGACGGTCAATGAGGCAGTGGACCTTCTCAGAGGTGTGCTGGAGGCGAACGTGGGGGAACATTCCGGGTGATTACCGCGTTACGTCCCCAGCGAACATGCTCCGCTTGGTCTGCCGCGGCATCGGTTGATACAGGTACGGTGGAACCGTGAGTGAGGTAAAGGTCAAGCGATGATGACGGCGAGGAGTATGTACCAAGGGGCGCGTTCGAAGAACGGGCGGCACGAACCGATTGCGCGGAGCGTCGTGAAGACCTCCGCGCCGGGGAGGGAGCGACAGATGGTCCTGCTGCGTCAGCTGCTCGGTGACGTGCTGCGGCGGCTGAGGGTGCGGCAGAGTCGCACCCTGCGTGAGGTGTCCACACTGGCCCGTGTTTCCCTCGGATACCTGTCCGAGGTGGAACGTGGCCAGAAGGAGGCCTCCTCAGAGCTGCTCGCGTCGATCTGCGGCGCCCTTGGCGTGCCGCTTTCACAGGTTCTCCGTGAGGTTTCCGACCAGTTCGCATTGGCCGAGCTTCAGCACGCCCCGGTGCTGGCGGGCGATGTTCCCGAGCGGGAGCGTCTGCCGATCCCCGAGACCGTGCCCGAGTCCGTCTTCCCCGAGGTCAACGACATGGTCGCCGCCTAGTCCGCCGGACGCTCCGGCTGGCAGTGACGGCACCAGACGATCAGCCGCTCCTGCGGCTCCGCCCCCATCTCCCCACGACTGATCCGATGCCCGCAGCGTAGGCACGGCCGTCCGGCCCTGCCGTAGACCCAGGTGCCCCGTCCCGGACGGGCGTCGCCGGTGGTCGTCCTGTCCGGGCGGTCCCTGTTGGCGTCCATCAATCTCCGTGCGAGCGACACGATCGCTCCCAGATCCCCGATCGCTCCCACCGGCCGCCAGGGCGACACCCCGGCCAGGAAGAGCGTCTCGGCGCGGTAGATGGTGCCCATCCCCGCGAGATTGCGCTGGTCGAGCAGCGCGACCCCGATGCTCGTCTCCGGCCGCCGTGCCAGCCGCCGCAACGCCTCGGCCTCGTCCCAGTCCGCCCCGAGCAGGTCCGGCCCCAGATGGCCGACGAGCCGCTCCTCCTGCGCGGTCGCGACCAGGTCCACCATGCCCAGCCGTACCCCCGCCGCCTGCCAGGTGTCGTTGGCCAGGACCAGGCGGACCACGTCGCCGCGCGGCAGGGCGCGCCCGGCGGGCGAGATCTGCCAGCTCCCCTCCATCCGCAGGTGGGTGTGGACGGTCACCTCCCCCTCGACCCTGGTGAGCAGGTGCTTTCCGCGCGGGACGGTCTCCAGCACGGTACGGCCGGTCAGGTCGGTCGTGGCGTACCGGGGCACGCGGAAGTCCGAGCGGACCAGCACGCGCCCGTCGAGCGCCCGCCCGAGCCGCGCGGCGGCACGATGGACGACGTCACCCTCGGGCATCGCCACCACCGGCGGGGAATCGACGGGCACGGTCCGCGACGCCGGTCCCGGTGCAGGCTTCGGTCTCGGTCGAGGTCTCGGTCTCGGGATGACGGGAGCGGTCCGCGGTGCCGGGCGGGCGGTGGCGGGTGGGGGCCCCGCCGTCGGCCGCGGGGCGGACGGGCGGCCGGGGCACGCTCAGCCCCAGGCCGCGGGGTCGGCGGTCAGGCTGCGGACCCGTTCGGGCAGTGCTCCGGTGGCGACGTTCTCGAGCGTGACCTCCTCCAGGATGGCCCGCTCGCTGGCGCGCAGCGCGATCCAGACCTGCTGGAGCGATTCGGCGGGACCCCGGTAGCCGACGTGCTCGGGGCGCTCCCCGCGGACGTTGGCCAGCGGGCCGTCGACGGCCCGGATCACGTCGGCGAGGCTGATCTCGGCGGGCGGGCGGGCCAGCACGTAGCCCCCCTCGGGGCCGCGCTGACCGCGTACCAGCCCGGCACGGCGCATCTGGAGCAGGATGTTCTCCAGATACTTCGGGGGCATGTCCTGCTCCTTGGCGAGCTCGCCCACCGTGGTTGGGCCGTCACCCGCGGCGGCGAGTTCGGCGGCGGCACGGAGGGCATAGTCGACACGAGCGGATAGACGCATGTAACCGATTATCCCGCCTGCTATTGGTTCCTTATGCGCGCGGGGCCACATGAGACGTCGTGGCGCCCGCCGTACCGGCTCTCCGGCGTCGGCCGCAGGCCGGAAGAGCCCTGTCTCGCATCCCGGAACGCTCAGCCTCCGGCCGGTTCCCGCTCCCGGCGCGGGCCGGGGCACCGGCTCTCCGCGCACCTTTCGGCCGGTGGGCGCGGCGGGAGGAAACGGCGCGAGGTGGCGGGGAGCGTCGGGAACGGCGGGTCGGGGAGCGGGCCTGTGAGACCGGCGGGAGCGGTGGGCGGGGAGCAGGCCCGCGAGGCATCGGGAGCGGCGTGTGAGGCGAGGGGGGCGAGGGGGCGGGGGCCGGGGAGCAGGCCCGCGAGGTGGCCGGAGTGGTGGGCGGGGAGCAGGCCCGCGAGGCATCGGGAGCGGCGTGTGAGGCGAGGGGAGCGCGGGGTGGCGGGGGCGCAGGCGTGGCGCGGTCACGGCCGGGCCCGGCGCGGCTAAACTACTGGAAGCCTTATTTATGAATAGAACAGTTATTCTCGGCTGAATGCAATCGCGACGGGGAAACGGCGAGCAAGAGAGCATGCACATGGAGCGACGTCCTGGCGTGCCCAGGTTGCTGAGGGAGATCAACGACAGGGCCGCCCTGGAGTTGCTGCTCGCCTCCGGGCCGCTGACGCGGGGGCAGATCGGCGAGCTCACCGGGCTTTCCAAGGTGACGGCGTCGCAGACGCTCGCCCGGCTGGAGGGGCGCGGCCTGGTCGAGGTGGCCGGGGAGCAGGCGGGCGGACGCGGGCCGAACGCGGCGCTTTATGGGATTATTTCCTCCTCCGCCTATGTCGCTGGTCTGGACGTCGGCCCGGAATTCGTCACGACCGCCATCGCCGATATCCACGGGGAGATCGTGGCCGAGGTCCGGGTGGCGCCGGACGGGCACGACGACCCGGTGGCCCTCGTGCACAACTCGGTGGTCAAGGCCTGCCGGTCGGCGAAGGTGGCGCTCTCCAAGCTGCGCTCGGTCGTCATCGGCACCCCCGGCGTGGTCGATCCCCGCACCGGTGACGTGCAGTTCTCCTTCGACCTGCCCGGCTGGCACGAGGGGATCCACGAGGCGCTCGCCCACGACCTGCGGCGCGACATCAGGATAGAGAACGACGTGAACCTCGTCGCCATCGCCGAGCGCACCCTGGGCGCGGCCCGCGAGGCCGACGACTTCGTCCTGCTGTGGGTGGGCCGGGGCATCGGCCTCGGTGTCGTGCTCGGCGGACGGCTGCACCGCGGCCGGTCCGGCAGCGCGGGTGAGATCGGCTACCTGCCGGTGCCCGGTGTGCCGCTGGCCGAGGACGTGCGCGCCGTTCCGGGCCGGCTGCCGTCGCTCGCCGGGGGCCTGCAGTCCCTGGTCAGCGCCGAGGCCGTGACCGAACTCGCCGGGACCTACGGGTTCGAGGGGGAGGGTGCCGCCGAGTGCGTGGCGGCGGCGGTCGCGGCGGGGGAACGGGGAGAATCCCTGATCAACGAGATCGCCGGGCGGCTGGCCCTGGGGGTGGCGTCGGTGTGCGTCGTGCTCGACCCCGGCCTCGTGGTGCTCGCCGGCGAGGTCAGCACGGCCGGCGGGGACGCGCTCACCTCCAGGATCGAGGAGGCGGTGGCGCGGATCTGCCCGGTCAGGCCGCAGGTGGTCTCCAGCGAGGTCACGGGGAACCCGGTGCTGCGCGGTGCCGTCATCGCGGCCCTGGAACAGGCCAGGGAAGAGATCTTCGCCTCCTGAGGGCCGTCCTCCCGGTCCGCCCGTCCTCGGCCTGGTCGCGCTTGTCTCGCGCGTTCGGCGTGTGTAGCATTCGAGATGCACTAATAGACAAGAAAGTTTCCTAATAATTCTGCCGGGGTGGTGCGAGCCCCGGTGCCTGCCCGGGGAAGCCGCCTGCGAGGGAGACGGACAGGATGTCGTACGGGCCCTTCGACCTGCGGGGGATCCCGCTGGCGCTCCACCTGAACGGCCGGGTCGACGTCCCGGCGCTGCTGGACGCGTGCGCGGTCGTGGGCAGGCGGCACCCGGTGCTCGGCCGCGTCAGGGTCACCCGCACGGAGACGGCCCCCGAGCGGTATCGCGGGCTCGCCGAGGCCGAGGCCGCCCGGCCGTTCGACCTGGACCGCGGTCCGCTCGCCCGGTTCACCCTCGTCACGACGGGTCCCGGACGCGTCCGGCTGCTCTTCGTGGCGCATCCGCGGGTCTTCGACGCCGGCTCCAAGGACGTCCTGCTCCGGGATCTGGCCGACGTCTACTTCTCCCGGGCCGTCGTTCCCCGGCCGGCCGCCGGGCCCCCCGCCGCGGTGCCACCCGACGCGGCCGTGTCACCGGAGGCCGAGGCGTTCTGGGCCGAACGCGGCCGTGTGCCCGCCGGGTCCGCCGAGCCCGTCCTGCCCGGTCTGCGGGCCGTTCCCGGCGGCACCGGTCCCGGTGAGCTCGTGGAGATGGTGCTCGGCGCCTCGGAGTCGGGAGCGCTCACCGAGGCCGCCGGGACGCTCGGCGCGACCAGGTTCGAGCTGCTCCTGGCGATCCTGGGCGTGTTGCTGCGCGCCTACGGCACCGAGAGGTCGCCGCTCGCCCTCGACCTCGGCACCCGTACGCGGGAGACGCGCGGGTGCGTCGGGCCGTTCACGGCGCGGGTGCCGTTCGTCCCGCATCCCGGGGCGGACGAGGAGTTCCCCGCGCACGTGCGCGCGGTCCGGGCGGAACTGCGGGCCATGTACCGCTTCCGGCACGCGCCGCCCGAGCCGTCCCGCGCGCCGGTGCTGCTCAGCTACCGCAGGCGGGCGGAGGTCCCGGAGTTCGCCGGGGTGGCGGCCGGCGTGGAGTGGACGGTCTTCAACGGGACCGCCCGGGGCGCGTTGCACGTCCAGGCGGTGGACGCAGGACGCAGCCTCACCCTGGGACTGCGCTTCAACCCGGCGGCGATCGACCAGGCGGACGTCGCGCGGATCGCGGGCGACCTGCGCGCGCTGCTGCGCGCCGTCCCGGAGACGCCTCACGCCGGGATCGCGGAGCTCGCGGAGGTGGCCGCTCCCGTCACGTGAGCCGCTCCGGGTCGAAGCCGCTGAGCGGGGTGACGAGGCGTTCCGGGGGACAGGCCCGGCAGGGGACAGAACCGTTCCCGGTGACCGGCCTGAGCGGGTTGAGCGGGGTGACGCGAGATCGGCCCGAGGGACCCGGTACGACCGAGGCGCTCGTCCCGGCTCCCGGGGTCGTGGACGAGAACGGGAGCGGGACGGCCGCCGGGGAACGGCGGGGTCAGACGCCGAGGAGTTCGGCGGCGGCCTGCGCGTTGGCGCGGGCGGCGCCGTAGGTGGCCAGGTAGGTGACACCCTCCGGGCGCCAGATCGGCAGGCCCATCTCCACCACCGTGGCGTCGGGGCGGGCGGCCAGCAGCGCGGAGACCACCGACTTGCTGGCCTCGTAGCGGTGGGCGTCCTTGACGACGACGACCAGGGAGCGGCCCGACGCGCGCTCCAGGATGGCCGGCACGTCGGCGGCCTCGGGCTTGACGCGCAGCACCTCCGCCTGCGGCAGCAGCGGGGTGAAGCCCCACGGCACGTCACCGACCGCGATGGTCGGTGGGGTGTCGACCTCGACCACCAGCGGGTCGACCAGCGGTGACGCCGAGCCGGTGAGGCTGACCGCGCGGCGGGCGGCGGTCAGGCCGATCACGTCCCGCTCGGCCTCGCCGGTGCGCGGCGTGCCGAACCAGGCGCGCAGCGCGGCCACCCGTTCGGCCGCCGCCTCCAGCCGGGCCGCGGGCAGCCGGCCGTCCAGGACGGCGGCGACGATCTCGTCCAGGATCCGGCGGACGTCGTTCTCGTCGGGGATCGGGCCGAGGCAGAGCAGGTCGGCCCCGGCGGCCAGCGAGAGCACCGCGCCTCCGGCCAGGCCGTAGGTGTCGGTGACGGCCCTCATGTCCAGGGCGTCGGTGACGATCACGCCGTCGTAGGCCAGCTCGCCGCGGAGCAGGCCGGTCAGCGCGGCGGGGGAGAGCGTCGCGGGCAGGGTGCCGGTCAGGGCGGGGACGCGGACGTGCGCGGTCATCACGGACCTGGTCCCGGCGCCGATCGCGGCGCGGAAGGGGACGAGCTCGCGTTCGCGCAGCAGTTCCACCGAGGCGTCGACGAGCGGCACCTCCAGGTGGGAGTCCTGGCGGGTCGCGCCGTGGCCGGGGAAGTGCTTGACGCAGGCGGCCACCCCGGCCGACTGCAGGCCCTCGATCGCGGCCACGGTGTGCCGGGCCACCAGCGCGGTGTCGGCCCCGAACGAGCGGGTGCCGATCACCGGGTTGTCCTCGGCGGTGTTGACGTCCGCGGACGGGGCCATGTCCAGGTTGACGCCGCAGCGCGCCAGGTCGTCGCCGATGGACCGGTAGACGCGGCGGGTGAGCTCGGCGTCGTCCACCGCGCCGAGGGCGGCGTTGCCCGGGTAGGGGCTGCCCACGTGGTAGGCGAGCCTGGTGACGTCGCCGCCCTCCTCGTCCAGCGAGACGACCGGATCGGCGGCCTCCCGCAGGCGGGCGGTGAGGGTGGACAGCTGCGCGGCGTCGGCGACGTTGAAGCCGAAGAGCGTGACGCCGCCGAGACCGTTCTCCAGCTCCCGCAGGACCCACTCGGGTGCCTCGGTGCCCTGGAACGCGGCGAGCAGGGTGCCGGCCGCCAGACGGCGCAGCTCCCGGTCTCCGCGGCCCGCGATGAGCTCAGACATGCGGTAGGTGTTCCTTACCTGAGATGGGGAGGAATGTCGGACAGTGCGTGGCGGTGCGTGGCGGTGCGTGGCGGTGCGTGGTGACGGGGGCAGGGATGGGGACGGCACGGCCCGCTCCTCGTGGGTGCGGGCCGCGCCGGCGCCCGGGGGGTCAGCCCTTGACGGCGCCCGCGACGAGGCCGGAGACCATCCGCCGCTGCACCAGGAGGAAGAAGACGATGACCGGGATGGTCATCAGGGTGGAGGCGGCCATGATGCCGCCCCAGTCCACAGAGCGCTGGCTGACGAAGAAGCGCAGCGCCACCGGCATGGTGTAGCTGCCCTGGTCGCCGATCAGCGTCAGCGCGAACACGAACTCGTTCCACGCGGTGATGAACGAGAAGATGCTCGTCGCCACCAGTCCGGGGGCCACCAGCGGGAACAGCACCCGCCAGAAGGTGGAGAACCGGCTCGCGCCGTCGATCCAGGCCGCCTCCTCCAGCTCCCTGGGCACCGCGGCGACGAAGGTGCGCAGCATCCAGATGGCGAACGGCAGCGTCATCGCCACGTTCACCACGACGAGGCCGAGGAGCTGGTCGTACAGGCCGGCCCGCCGGACCATCAGGAACAGCGGGATGAGCAGCGCCTCGCCGGGGACCATCTGCACGATGAGCAGCAGGATCAGGAACGAGGTCCGCCCGCGGAAGCGGAAGCGGGCCACCGCGGTCGCCGCGAGCAGGGCGAAGACCGCGCCGACGAGCACGGTGCCGACGGCCACGATGGAGCTGTTGAGCAGGTAGCGCCAGATGGAGTGGCCCGCGATGCCCTCGGTGAAGACCCGCTGCACGTGCTCCAGCGTGGGGTCGGTGGGGAACGGGATGAAGTCCGTCGTGAAGATCTGCTCGCGGCTCTTGAAGGCCGTGGACACCATCCAGTAGACGGGGAACACCGCGAACATGAACACCGCGACGGCCGCGGCGTTGAGCGCGAACCGCCCGCGCCGCCTGCGCGTGGCGGGGGGTTTCCTCGTCGTCGCGGGCCGTGCGCGCGGGGCCTCGTGGACAGCGGTCATCGGACGTCCTCCGTCTTCACGATCTGGCGGACGTAGAAGAAGGTGATGACGAGCAGGATCAGCGTCAGCACCACCGCGACGGCCGCGCCCATGCCCATCTTGGGCGGCGCGCTGAAGGCCTGGGTGAAGGCGAACAGCGACAGGTTGAACGCCTCCCGGTTGGACGTGCCCCCGGCCAGGACGAACAGCTGGGTGAAGACCTTGAAGTCCCAGATCACCGAGAGCACCGTCAGCACCGCGAAGACCGGTTTGAGCAGCGGGAAGGTGATCTTCCAGAAGATCCGCCACGGGCGGGCGCCGTCCACCCTGGCCGCCTCGTACAGCTCCTGGGAGATGCTCTTGAGCCCGGCGAGCACCGAGACGGCGATGAACGGGAACGACGCCCAGACCACCGCGATGATGAGCACCATGTAGATGGTGAACGCGTCGTTCAGCCACGGCTCGCCGGTCCAGTCCGAGCGGCCGAACAGCAGCGAGGACAGCCAGTCGGGCAGCGCGTTGAGCGCCCAGTTGATGACGCCCGACTCGGCGTCGAACAGCCAGCGCCAGATGATCGCGGTGGCGATCTGCGGGGTGGCCCAGGCGGCCATGATGCCGACGACCAGGAAGGTCGACATCTTCTTGCCGAGGTTGTGCAGGAGCAGGCCGACCAGCGTGCCGAGGAGCAGGGTGAGCGCCACGGTGACGACGGCGAAGACGACCGTGTTGCGGAGCGAGGTCCAGAACAGCTCGGACTCGACCAGCTTCCGGTAGTTCTCCAGGCCGACCGACTCGGCCGGTACGCCCCGGATCTGCCGCAGTCCCACGTTCTGGAAGGACATGACGACCATCTGGAACAGCGGGTAGAGCAGCAGTCCGGCGATGACCAGCAGGCCGGGTACGAGCAGCGCGTAGGGGAGGACCCAGGTGGGCAGTCCCTGGGAACGGCGCGGGGGCTTGGTGCCTCGGTGCCCCCGCGCCGGGGCGGGGGGTGAGCCCCCGTCCCGGGCGATGGTGGAGGTGGTGGCCATGGTTACTGGTTCAGGATCTCTTCGAGTTCCTTGTTGGCGTCGGCCAGCGCGGTGTCGACGTCCTTCTTGCCCTCGATGACCGAGCGGGCCGCGCTCTGCAGGACGGCCTTGGTGTCGTTGGCCTCGGCCCAGTTGGTGTCGTTCGGGAAGCCCTTGGCGACCTTGAAGGTCTCGGCGAACGGCGCCTGCACCGGGTCGGCGGCGTACTCGCTCAGCGCCTCGGGGTAGAGCGGCAGCAGGCCGCCCTCCTTGGCGTAGCGGGTGCCGAACTCCTTGCCGGCGGCGAGCTTGACGTACTCGGCCGACAGTTCGACGTTCTTGGTGTCCTTCCAGATGGCGATGTCGTTGCCGCCCTGGAACGCCGGGGCCGGGCCGCTGCCGTCCTTGGCCGGGAGCGAGAAGAAGGCCATCTTCTTCTCGTCGACCTTGCCGCCGCTCTGCTCGGTGATGGTGGTGATGTCCCAGCCGCCGGTCACGTACATGCCGACCTTGCCGTTGGCGAAGCGGGTCGCGATGTCCACCGAGTTCTGGGTGAGCGCGGACTTGCGCGAGACGCCGTGCTTGGTCACCAGGTCGGTGTAGTACTGGAAGCCCTCCTTGAAGCCGGGCTCGGTCAGCTTGCCGGTCCACTTGCCGCCCTCGAACGCGGCGAAGTCGCCACCGGCCGACCAGACGAACGGGGAGAGCGACATGTTGGCGTCGGAGCCGCCGTTGAAGGCGAAGCCGTCGACGTCCTTGCCCTTCTCGGCGACGATCTTCTTGCCCGCCGCGACGAGGTCGTCCCAGGTCTTGGGGATCTCGATCTTGAGGGACTCGAACCAGTCCTTGCGGTAGAGGACGGCGCGGGTGCCGCCGCCCCACGGGGCGGCGTAGATCTTGCCGTCCACGGTCTCGTAGCCCCACAGGTTCTGCGGGATCTGCTGGAAGTCGGGGGTGGCCTTGACGACCTCGGTCATGTCGACGAGCGCGTCCTGCGCGACCCAGGCGGCCACCTGGTCGTTGCCGAACTCGGTGACGTCGGGGCCCTCGCCGCCGGCCAGCGCCGCGGTCCACTTGGCCTGCGCGTCGGGCCAGGGCACCCACTGGAGCTTGACCTCGGCGCCGGTGGTCTCCTTGAACTTCGCGTTCAGGTCCGTCATCAGCTTGTTCTGCTTCTCGTCCGGCGCGCCGAGGCGCCAGACGGTCAGGGTCTGGCCCGCGAACTTGGGGCCGGAGGCGGCCGGCGCCGACGCCGCGCCGGTGCCGGCGGCCGGGGCGGGCTCGCTGCTTCCACACGCGGCGAGACCCAGGGCGAGGGCGGCGGTGGTTGCCGTCGTGGTGGCGATTCTCGCGAACTTCACTGGAGTTCTCCCTTTCAGGCTTTCGCCGGGGTTTGCGCTCATTTTTTATGGCCGGGGGTCCCCCGAGACCCTCCGCACTGTGCATTCGACTGGGAGCGGCCGGAACTGTCGTGACCCGCGGTTCCGATCACTTGCCTGCGGGC
Source organism: Streptosporangium sp. DT93 (assembly GCF_049844535.1). Lineage (NCBI taxonomy): Bacteria > Bacillati > Actinomycetota > Actinomycetes > Streptosporangiales > Streptosporangiaceae > Streptosporangium > Streptosporangium sp. DT93. The sequence goes on along the minus strand of NZ_JBNCLF010000004.1, from coordinate 465,018 downwards.
CGGCTGGGGCTAAACTAACAAGAAACTTTCTTAAAAGAAACGATCGTTAGCGGATCGTGACGGGGAGGGGAACGTTGTCCACACGCCCGGGGACACCCCGGTTGCTGCGCCAGCTCAACGACCGCGCGGCACTGGAACTCCTGTTGTCCGGCGGCCCGCTGACCCGGGCCGAGCTGGGAGAACGCACCGGGCTCTCCAAGGTGACCGCGGGGCAGTTGCTCGCGCGTCTCGAGGAACGCGCCCTCGTCGCCGTGGTCGGCGAGCAGGCCGGCGGACGCGGCCCCAACGCCGCGCTCTACGGGGTGGTCCCCTCGTGCGCGTACGTGGTGGGGCTGGACGTGCTCCCCGGCCGGGTCGCCGCCGGGATCGCCGACATCACCGGCACGATCGTCGCCGAGGTGTCGGCCGATTTCGGCGAGCACGACGACCCGGTACGGCTGGTGCGCGGCGCGGTCGGCCGCGCCTGCGCGTCCGCGGGCATCGCCGCCGAGCGGCTGCGCGCCTTCGTGATCGGCACCCGGGGCGTCGTCGATCCCGCCACGGGCGACGTGCGCTTCTCCCTGGACCTGCCCTCCTGGCACAACGGGGTGCTCGCCGAGCTCCGCCGCGGCCTCGGCGTCCCGGTGACGATCGAGAACGACGTGAACCTGGCCGCGCTGGCCGAGCGCGCGTACGGCGCGGCACGCGACGTCGACGACTTCGTGCTGGTGTGGGCCGGGGTGGGCCAGGGACTCGGCGTCATGCTGGGCGGACGGCTGCACCGGGGCTTCACCGGCGGCGCGGGCGAGATCGGCTGGCTCCCGGTGCCGGGCGAGCCGCTTCCCACCGACGTGAGCGAGCCGCAGTCGGGGTCGTTCCAGCGCCTGGTGGGCGGCGACGCGGTGACCGGCCTGGCGAGCGCCCACGGCATCGGCTCCACCCGCGACGCCGGTTCCGCCCATGACATCGGCTCCGCCCATGGCGCCGGCCCCGCTCAGGGGGGCGGATCCGCGCTCGTCGAGGATCCGGTCGCCTCGCCGGGCGAGTACGTCCGCGCGGCCGTCGAGGAGGGTGCCGAGGCGTTCCTGGACGAGCTGGCCGGGCGCCTGGCGGTCGGCGTGGCGGCGGTCACCGTGATCCTGGACCCCGGCCTGATCGTGCTCAGCGGCGACGTCGGCCGGGCCGGGGGAGAGACGCTCGCCTCCCGGGTGCAGGAGTGCGTGGCCCGGGTCTGCCCGAGCCGGCCCAGGGTGGTGGTCTCGGGCGTCGGGGGCAACCCCGTGCTGCGTGGCGCCCTGGTCCTGGCCCTGCAGCAGGCTCGGGAGCAGGTCTTCTCCGACACGGTGTGAGAATTGCCGTCATGCGTGACATCGTTCTGATCTCCGATGCCCGAGTCGTCGCGATCCCGGTCGAGGAGTCCGGCGAGCGGCTGGCCGACGTGCGCGGGCGGCTGCGGACCGACGGCAGGCTCGCCGACCCCGCCGGGGCCTTCGCCCACCTGCGGCTCGGGCTGCTGACCCGGCTGGAGGCGGCGCAGGCGCAGCTGCCCGCCGGGTACCGGCTGCTGGTCGTGGAGGGCTACCGGCCGCCGGAGACACAGAAGGAGATCTTCGACGGGTACTCGGCCGAGCTGAGGGCCCTGTACCCGGGGATGTCCCCCGAGGAGCTGCGGGCGGCGGCGAGCCGCTACGTCTCGCCCGTCGAGATCGCCCCGCACACGGCCGGGGCCGCGGTGGACCTGACCCTGTGCGACGAGGACGGGACCGAGCTCGACATGGGCACCCCGCTCAACGCCACCCCCGAGCAGAGCGGCGGCGCCTGCTACACCGACGCCCCGGGCCTGTCGCCCGAGGCCCGCCACCACCGCAAGCTCCTCGGCACCGCCCTGGAGGGGGCCGGGCTGGTCAACTATCCCACCGAGTGGTGGCACTGGTCCTACGGCGACCGCTACTGGGCCATGACCACCGGCGCCCCGTCCGCCCTCTACGGTCCCCGCGCCCTCTGATCCCTCCGCGCCGGTCCACGCCGGAGGTGGGGGAGAATCGGGGCCATGCGGTTCGGCGTCCTGGGCTCCCTGGAGGTGCGGTCCCCCACCGGTGAGGAGATCTCGGTGGGCGGGCCCCGGCCCCGTGCCCTGCTGGTGATGCTGCTGCTCGACGCGGGCCGGGTGGTCGGCCTCCAGCGCCTGATCGACGGCCTGTACGGCGACGATCCCCCCGCCGGTGCCGCCAACGCGGTGCAGGCCCAGGTCTCCCGGCTCCGCCGGAGCCTGCCCGCCGAGGTGATCGAGTTCCACGGGACCGGCTACCGGCTCGCGGCCGACCTCGACGACGTCGACGCCCACCGGTTCGAACGGCTGGCCCTCGAGGGCCGCCGGCTGCTGGCGGAGGGGCGTCACGCGGTCGCCGCCGGTCCGCTGCGGGAGGCGCTCGGCCTGTGGCGGGGGCCCGCGCTGGCCGACCTGCCCCACGGGCGGGCGCGGGCGGTCCGGCTGGAGGAGCTCCGGCTGGCGGCGACGGAGGACCTCGCCGAGGCGGAGTCGGCCCTTCCCGGAGGTGCCTCGGTGGCCGAGCTGCAGCGGCTGACGGCCGCGTACCCGCTGCGGGAGCGGCTCCGAGGGCAGCTGATGCTCGCCCTGCGGGCGGCGGGACGGCAGGGCGAGGCGCTGGCCGTGTTCGAGGAGGGCAGGCGGCTGCTCGCCGAGGAGTTCGGCGCCGACCCCTCACCCGAGCTCGCCGCGATTCATCTGGCCGTCCTGCGCGCGGAGCGGCCCGCGCCGCCCAGGCGAGGGCTCGCGGCCCAGCTCACCAGCTTCGTGGGACGCGAACGGGAGCTGGAACGGATCGACGCGCTGCGCGGCTCCCGGCTGATCACGATCACCGGGCCCGGCGGCACGGGCAAGACCCGGCTGGCGATCGAGGCGGCCGGACGGGGGCGGCGCGAGGTGTGCTTCGTCGACCTCTCCCCCCTGGAGGGCTCCGCTTCGCCCGGTGACCACGTCTCGTACGGCGATCCTGTTCCGCCCGGTGGTTCCGCCCCGTCCGGGGGGCGGGTCCCCGGCGGCGGCCAGGTGGCCAGGGCGGTGCTCGGCGCGCTCGGGCTGCGCGAGCCCGGATTCCACCCGCCGCGCCCGGCCGACCTCACCGAGCACCTGGCGGCGGCGCTCGCCGGGCAGGAGCTGCTGCTGGTCCTCGACAACTGCGAGCACGTGAACGACGACGCCGCCACGCTGACCCGCAGGCTGCTGGGAGAGTGCCCCGGCCTGGCCGTCCTGGCCACCGGGCGCGAGCCCCTGGGCATCACCGGCGAGACGCTGGTGCCGCTGGCGCCTCTGGAGACCCCGCGGCCGGACTCCTCGCCGTCGGCGGCCCTGGCCTGCCCGGCCGTGCGGCTGTTCGCCGACCGGGCGGCGGCCGTACGGCCGGGATTCGAGGTGTGGGAGGCCAACGTGGAGGCGGTCGTCCGGATCTGCGCGACGCTGGACGGGCTGCCGCTGGCCATCGAACTGGCGGCCGCGCGGCTGCGTTCCTTCACCGTCGAGGAGATCGCCACGCGGCTGACGGAGCATGGCCGGTTCCGGCTGCTGTCGCGCGGCGACCCCACGGCAGCGGCCCGCCACCGGACCCTGCGCGCGGTGGTGGAGTGGAGCTGGGACCTCCTGGCACCGGACGAGCAGGTGCTGGCCAGGCGGTTCTCCGTGTTCGCGGGAGGCGCGTCCCTGGAGGCGGCCGAGGCGGTCTGCGAGGTGGAGGACGCCGCCGGGCTGCTGGCCGACCTGGTGGACAGGTCGCTGGTCGAGACGGACGGCGACCGCTACCGCATGCTCGACACGATCAGGCTGTTCTGCGCCGAACGGCTGGCCGAGGCCGGGGAGGAGGAACGCCTGCGCGGTGGCCACGCCCGCCACTTCCTCGACCTGGCCGGGCGCGCCGATCCCCACCTGCGCCGGGCCGGGCAGCTCCGGTGGCTGGCCAGGCTCTCGGCCGAGCACGCCGAGCTGACGGCCGCGCTGCGCTGGGCCGTGCGCTCCGACAGGGAGACCGGGCTGCGGCTGGTCGCCGCGCTGGCGGCGTACTGGTGGCTGAGCGGCCGGCGCGCCGACGCGGGAGAGGCGGCGGCGGGGCTGCTGGAGGCGACCGGCGGTCCCCTCGCGGGGCTGGAGGAGGAGTACGTCATGTGCGTGGCGCACGCCGTGCCGCGGGCGCTGCCCGAGCACTGGGAACGGGCCGGGGCGATCATGCGGTCATGGGACCGGCCGCTGCGCCACCCCTTCGTCCAGGCACTGTGGGGCATGTCCGCCGGGCCGCCGGAGTCGGTGGCGCCCCCCGGGCCAGAGATCGACCGGCTGTTCGGCTCCGATCCCTGGGGCCTGGCCCTGGCCGGGCTGGGCCGCGCGCTGCTCAAGGTGCTCGGCGGCGATCCGGCCGGCGGCGAGCGGGAGATGGCGAAGGTACTGGCCCGCTTCAGGGCCCTGGGCGAGCGCTGGGGAACGGCCCAGGGGCTCGACTGGCTGGCCCTGGTCGCGGGGTGGCGCGGGGAGTGGGAGCGTGCCCGGGACCTGTGGCGGGAGGCGCTGGAGCTGCTGGAGGAGCTCGGTGCCCTTGAGGAGATCGTGGACGTGCTGGGGCGCCGGGCCGGGGCGCTGGCGCGCGAGGGCGACCTCGCCGCCGCCGCCGACGACCACCGGCGGGCCGGGGAGCTCGCCCGGAAGGCGGGCGCGCCGGACGTGCCCGCCGTGACGCACCTGGGGCTGGGGGAGATCGCGCGGCTCGAAGGCGATCCCGGTGAGGCCCGCCGCCGGATCGGCCTGGCGCTCCGGGAGACGGAGACCGGGGACTTCGGCGCGGAGTCGGTGCGGACGCGCGCGCTCACCGCGCTGGGACGGCTGGCCGAGGCCGAGGGCGATCTCGCCGGGGCCCTGCTCCACCATGGCCGGGCGCGGGCCCGCGCGTACGGATCGCCCCTGGCGATGGACCTCGCCGACACGGTCGAGGGCCTGGCGGGAGCCGTCCTGCTCGAAGGGACGGCGACAGGGACGGCGACAGGGACGGCGACAGGGACGGCGACAGGGGCCGAGACGGCGGCGCCGGCACAGGCGGGGACGCGGGCGGCGCTGCTGCTCGGTATGGCGGTGGCGGTACGCGGGACGGCCGTGGCCGGTGACCGCGATGTCGCCCGGGTGGCCGCGGGCGCCCGCGACCTCGCCGGAGCGGAGGCGTTCGCGTCGGCGTACGCCCGGGGTGCCGCGATGCGCCGCGACGAGGCGCTCGCGGCGCTCGATCCGGGGAACGGCTGACGGGGTCCGGGGCCGGAGGCGCCCGGGGACGGGGCTGGGGCGTCGGTGGCGCCGGGGGAGTGCCGTGCCAGGGCCGGAGCCGTCCGGAACAGGGGGCAGGGGCGGGGGCGGGGGCACGGCGTCGGTGGTGCCCGTGTCCGGGGTGGTGACGCTGACGGACTGGCGCGTCGGAGGCGCCGGGCTGTCAGCCGACGGTAGGCGGTCCGTCAGCGCCCCCCTCGAAGCTTGTGACCATGAAGAACACCACGGTCCTCATCTCCGGCGCGAGCATCGCCGGACCCGCGCTCGCCTACTGGCTGAACCGTTCCGGCCACGCCGTCACCGTCGTCGAGAAGGCGCCCGCGCTCCGCCCCGGCGGCCAGGCCGTCGACTTCAAGGGGGAGACCCACCGCGTCGTGCTGGAGCGGATGGGGATCCTCGAAGAGGTGCGGCGGCGCCAGACCGGCGGGACCGACCAGACCATCGTCGACGCGAACGGCAGGCCGCTGGCGATCGTGCCCGGCGCGCTCACCGGCGGCGACGTCGAGATCCTCCGCGGCGACCTCGCCGCCCTGCTGCACGAGAGGACCGAGGCGGACTGCGAGTACGTCTTCGGCGACTCCGTCACCTCGCTGACCGAGACGGCGGACGGCGTGCACGTCACCTTCGAACGCGGCGCGTCGCGCACCTTCGACCTCGTGGTGGGCGCGGACGGCATCCACTCCAACGTACGGCGGCTGGCCTTCGGCCCCGAGTCCGACTACGTGCGCTTCCTCGGGTACCACTACGCGCTGGCCGACCTCGGCGTCGATCTCGGTGCCGGGATGTACAACGAGCCCGGCCGGATGGCGGCGCTCGGCGGGTCCAAGGCGCCCGCGTTGCTCGTCTTCGCCTCCGAGAGGCTCGACCACGACCGCGACGACACCGAGCGGCACAGGCGCGTCCTGGCCGACGCCTACCGCGGCATGGGCTGGCGGGTTCCCGAGATCGTGGCCGCGCTGCCGGAGGCGCGCGACGTCTACCTCGACTCGATCAGCCGGGTCGAGATCGACCGTTACGTCAAGGGCCGGACGGTGCTGCTCGGCGACGCCGCCTACGGCAACACCCTGGGCGGCTTCGGCACCGGCCTGGCCGTCGTGGGCGCGTACGTGCTGGCCGGAGAGCTGGCGGAGGCCGGTGGCGACCACCGGACGGCGTTCCGCGCGTACGAGAAGACCATGCGCGGCTACGCCAAGGTGGCCGGGCGGGGTGGCGCCGGCCCCTTGCTCGCCCCGGCGACGCGGCGGGGGATCTGGATGCGGAACCGGCTGTTCAAGAGCCGGCTCCTGCTGTGGTCGATATTCAGGATGACGGACATGTTCGCCACGGACATCACGCTCAAGGAGTACCCGGCGCTCACCGGGGTCCCCGCCGCGCCGTGAGGCACGTCGGCCAGGGACCCGCCGCGCCGCGGAGAGCGACGGCCCTGGACCCGGCGCGCGGGTGGGACCCGCCGGTCGCCGCGTTCAGGGTTCCTCGGGGCCCGCCGGGACGTGCAGGAGGGCCAGGAGGCGGCGGCGGAGGTCGGCGAAACCGGGGACGTCGACGGCGCGGGGACGACCGAGGTCGACCTCGATCTCCTCGGCGATGCGACCCCTGTCCAGCACCAGCAGCCGGTCGGCGAGAAGAAGCGCCTCCTCCACGTCGTGGGTCACCAGGAGGGCGGCGAAGCCGTGCTTGGCGCGGAGCCTGCCGAACAGGGCCTGCATCTTCAGCCTGGTCAGCGCGTCGAGGGCGCCGAACGGCTCGTCGAGCAGCAGCAGGTCCGGTTCGCGGACCAGGGCGCGGGCGAACGCCACGCGCTGGGCCTGCCCGCCCGACAGCTCCGACGGCCAGGCGCGGCCCCGGTCGGCCAGCCCGACCTCCCCGAGTGCCGTCGCCGCGCGCTCCCCGGCGTCCCGGCCGCGCACGCCCAGCGCCACGTTGCCGGCCACCCGCTTCCACGGCAGCAGCCGGTGCTCCTGGAACACGACGGCCCTGGACCCGGAGGTGGTGAACTCCCCGGACGCCTCCTCGTCAAGTCCCGCCAGGATCCGCAGGAGCGTGCTCTTGCCCGACCCGCTCTCCCCGAGCAGGGCGACGACCTCGCCCTGCCCGATCCGCAGGTCGACCCCGTCCAGGACCGTCGTGCCGGCGAACACCCGGCGGACCCCGGTGGCGGTCACGACGCTCGCAGGCCACGACGCCATGACAGCGTCCTCCTTTCTGCGACGCGCAGTCCCAGGTCGGACAGCAGGCCGAGGGCCGCGTACACGACCAGGCCCAGCACGACGATCTCCGTCTGGCTGAAGTCGCGGGCCTCCATCATCATGAAGCCCAGACCGCTCTGCCCGTTGACCTGCTCGCCGACGACGAGGCTGAGCCAGCCCGCGGCGAACGCCAGCCGCAGGCCGATGAACAGGGACGGCATCGCACCCGGGAGCACGACGTGCCGGATCCGCTCCAGCGCGGTGAGGCCGCAGGTGCGGGCGGCCTCGACCAGCCTCTCGTCGATGTCGCGGATGCCGGCGTAGGTGTTGAGGTAGATCGGGAAGAACGCGCCCAGCGCCACCAGCGTGACCTTCAGCGACTCCCCGATGCCCACCCAGATGATGAGCAGAGGGACGAGTCCGAGGTGCGGCAGCATGCGGGCGGCCTGGATGGGCGGGTCCACCAGGTCGTCCCCGTTCCTGAGCAGCCCGGCGACCGCGCCCAGGACGAGGGCGAGCGAGGCCCCGATGAGCAGCCCGAGGGCGGCCCGCTGCACGGACTCCAGCAGGTGCGCGCCGAGCGACCCGTCCAGGGACAGCCGCCAGGCCGCCGCCAGGACCGCGCTCGGCGCGGGAAGTTTGTCGTGCGGCAGGACGCCGGCCCGCGCGGCGCCCTCCCACGCGGCGACGAGCACGATCGGGGTGATCAGCCGCCGTGGCCGGAACGTCATTTCAGGACGTCCGCGAAGGTCGGGTCGACGAGGCTCTTGACGTCGACCTTGCCGGGGATGAGCGTGAGGTCGGAGAACCCGTCCGCGATCTGCTGCAGCTCGTCGCCGATCGCGGCGTCCACCGGCGCGAGCGGCTGGGCGCTGCGCTCCAGGGCGCGGCGGGCGACGTCCTCGGAGATCTTCAGCTCGGGGGCGAGGATCGTGACGCGCTCCTCGGGGTTGGCGATGCCCCAGTCGGTGACCTCGCGGTAGACCTTCAGGTACGCGCGGATCAGGTCGGGCTTGTTCTTCAGCGCCTCGGGCGAGGCGAGCAGGTACTCGCGGTTGTTGGCCAGGCCGGTGGCGTCGGCGAGGACCTTCACGCCCGGCCGCTCGGCGAGGGAGAAGTACGGGTCCCAGATGATCCAGGCGTCGACCTGGTCGTTGTCGAACGCGGGACGGGCCTCGGCCGGCTTGAGGTACTGCACCTGGATGTCGGTGATCTTCATGTCGTTGGCCTCGAGCAGCTTCACCAGCAGCCAGTTGACGTTCGAGCCCTTGTTGAGCGCGACCTTCTTGCCCTTGAGGTCCTTGAAGGAGGTGAAGCCCCTGTCCTCCTTGACCAGGACGGCCTCGCCCCTGGGCACGGGCTCGGAGGTCGCGATGATCTTGAACTTGATGCCGCCGGCCGCGGCGAAGATCGGCGGGGCCTCGCCGGTCTGGCCGATGTCGATGGCGTCGGCCTTGAACGCCTCGGTCAGCGCGGGGCCGCTCTCGAACAGCGACCAGGTGGCGTCCGGGGCGAGCCCCCTGGCCTTGAGCAGGCTCTGCCCGCCGAAGCGCTGGTAGCCGACGCGCAGCTGCTCCTCGTCGGCCTTCGCCTCACCTCCCCCGCACGAGGTGAGGCTGCCGACAAGGGCGATGATGCCGAAAAAGGCGATGACGCGGCGCACGGGGGGACTCCTTGAGTGGAACATGACGAGCGCCCGCCAGTATCCCCAAATCCCTACCTCTTGTATAGGTTTAATGGGAAATTGGAGTCGTACGTCACTCACGCCCGGGCCGCCGGCACGGGTCGGCGCGCGGGCGAGGGCCGTCTCAGCCCCCCTCGGCCGCCTGCCGCAGGTCGTACGGGTCACCGCGCGGGCGGGGACTCCTCCAGGAAGGACACGCGCCGCAGCAGCGGGAGGCCGGGGCCGGTGCCGATGAGGGTGCCCGCGTGCCCGGTCAGCACGGTGCAGCCGCCCGCGTCGCACAGGTCGGTCCACCCGGCCGGGGTCGCCACCGGCAGCCGCGTGCGGATCCGCCCGCCGGAGTCGGCCAGGTACAGCCGTCCGTTCATCGCGGTCAGCGCCACGGCCCCCGCGCCGGGCTCGACCAGGCTCCAGGCGCGGGACGCCGCGTCGAGCAGCCACAGGCCGTCCGCGGCGGCGGCGAACAGCTCGCCGTTCACCATGCCCAGGCCGACCCCGCCGCGCGGCGCGGCGGCCAGGGGGGTCCAGCCGCGCCCGGGGTCGTGGCAGACGAGCCGGTCGTCGGCGGTGAGACCGTACAGGCCGATCGGGTGGGTCACGGTGGCCTCCCTGGGGGTGGCCATGGCGACCAGCAGGGGCCCGGTTCCTTCAGCGGTGTCCCCGGTGTCCCCGGTGTCCCCGGTGCCCCCGGCGGTGCTCGCGGGAGGACTCGCGCGCCAGCGCAGGTTCTGGCCCGAGACCGCGCGGGTGAGCAGCGAGCCGTCCCCGGCGGCGCCGTACAGCAGGGAGTCGAACACGGTCAGCGCGCTCACCTCGTCCGCGTCGCCGATCGTCTCCCAGCCGCCCGTACGCGCCGAGAGACGGTCCAGCACGTTGCGGGTGATCCGGTCCACCGCCGGGTCGTGCAGGGTGTTTCCCCAGTTGACGGTGGAGGCGGTGAAGACCGTCCCCGCGCCGAGGCCCAGGACGCCCATGGTGGCCATGCCGCCCTGGCCGTAGCGGTGCCAGTGCCGCAGGTCGGCGGTGGCCAGGATGACGAAGGACGGCGGGGTGCCGTCGCGGCCGGTGGCCACCGGGACGCCGTCCTCCTCGACGAAGTCGCAGGCGTCGGTCTCGTACCCGAGCGCACCTTTGCCGAACGCGTCCCCCTCGGCCAGCCCGGTGCCCTCGAACGCCCAGTGCCCGGGAAAACGGGTGAGGTAGGACTCCTCGTGCATGAGGTGCATGTACGGCCCCCAGGTCCCGGCGCCGCGCCGGAAGCTGACCCCGATCAGGCCGTTCTCCGGACGGTTCACCGGCGCGCTGGACCACTCCACCGTGGTGAGGGCCGGGTCGGAGAGGGCCATCGGGTCGGTGACCGCGTCGCGGTGGCAGACCATGGTGCGCCCGTCGTCCTCCAGGCGGAACTGCCACCAGCAGGTGTTGCCGGAGAAGACCGCCAGGTTGCCGCCGCGGCGGACGAACTCCTCGACGCTGTCGCGCATCCCGGCCGACCAGTACTCGTCGTGGCCGCTGACCACCAGCAGCCGGTAGCCCGACAGCAGCTCGCGCCCGTCGTGCAGGTCCAGGGCCGAGCAGTGGTCGACGTCGTACCCGGCCGGGCCCAGCCAGCGGATCATGCCCTCCTCCCAGCGTTCGGGAGGCGGGCCGCCGCCGGGCCGGTCGAAGGAGACGCGCGAGGCCCGGGTCGGCTCCTCGGTCCAGTAGACGGACTCGCCGGGGATGCCCGCCCGGTTGTACGCCTGCCAGGTCGGGAACGGGATCGACAGCAGGATCGGCGAACGGGGCCGGGCGGCCCGTACGGCGAAGTGGACCTCGCCGCTCTCCTCGCCGGAGGTGAAGATCGCGCGGTAGAGGGAGCTGGACCAGGACGCGGGCACGTCGAGCGTCCACAGCGGGCCGGTGAACGCCGCGTCGAGCACGGGCAGGCCGGTGGCCACGTCCTCCACCGTCACCGAGCCGCGCAGCGGGGCACGGGAATCATGGGCCAGGTGGAAGCGGAGCGTGCCGCCCTGGACGCAGGAGGTCGACTCGGCGTAGGCGTGGACGGTCACCGGCACGGGCCCGGAGGGGGCGCTCAACCGACCGGCTCCAGCGCCTCGCGGAACGCCGCCTCGACCAGCAGGGACTCCAGGTCGAGCAGGTAGCGCTCCATGGCCGGGCGCGGCAGGTGGCGGGTGTCGGCGGTGAGCGAGACGCCCAGCCCGCCGGGCTCGCCGGTCACGTGCAGGCAGAAGCGGCAGTTGAGCCGCTCCTGGCTGAGCGGCCAGGTGAGGGTGGTCTCCTCCAGCGCCCGCCGCACCGTCCGCTCGTCCGGGGAGGCGTCCACCCGGTCGGCGAAGCGCATGTCGTTGAAGCAGCAGTAGGGGTGGATCGTCGCGCCCCGCTCCCGTCCGGCCCGCGCGGCGATCCGGTCGCGGTCGCGGGGGTCGTGGTACGCGGAGCGGTAGGCGCGCAGCGCGGCGGGCCTGGCGGCGCGCAGCGACTCGCCGAAGCCGCTCTCGCGCAGGTCCAGCACGAACAAGCCCTCCTGGGAGAGCGTGGTGACCGCGGCGGCGGTGTCGCCGCGGAACCGGTTGCCCACGATCGGCAGCATCGCGCACACGTCGTGGCCGCCGACCTGCCCGGCCAGCGTGGAGGCGGCGGTCAGCAGCACGGTCGAGGTGCTCGTGCCGTGCACGGCGGCGATCCGCCGCACGGCCAGGTCCATCGCCCGGGAGACGAGCAGGGCCCGCCAGATCGGGGGACCCGGGGGCGCGGCGACCCGCCGGTCGAACATCGTCGGCGGGATGCGCCGGTACCCGCTCTCCCAGTGCTCGGCGGCGCTCTCGGCGACCTTCCTGCCCGGCTCGGAGCACTGCCAGCGGGCCAGGTCCAGCGGGGAGGGCGGCGGCGGCCCGGCCAGGGAGCCGCGCAGCAGGAGCAGCCGCAGGTCCCTGATCGCCGCCTCGGCGCCCAGGCCGTCGGCGGCCAGGTGGCAGAAGACGAGCACGATGTGGGTGACCTCGCCGCGCTCGACGACGAGCCCGACCCGCAGCGGCCACTCGCGCTCGTAGTCGAAGGCGGTCTCCGCGAGCGCGTCGCGCAGCCGCTCGGGGTCGCCGTCGGAGACCGTGACGGCGACGGCGCCCGCGGTCGCGAGCACCTGCCACGGCTCCCCGTCGCCGCTCCACCCGCCGCCGGTTCGCCCGCTCCCGGTCCGCCCGTCGCCGGTCCGTCCGTCGTCCGTTCGGATGCCGTCCGGCCAGGTGCCGTCGGGTCCGGGCGTCCCGTACGGTGCCCGGCCCAGCCTGGTCCGCAGCGACCCGTGCCGCTCCACCAGCGCGCCCAGCACCTCGGCGGCCCGCGCCACGGTGAGCGGCCGTGCCCTGCGGGGCACGGCGAGCACGCGGCCGAAGTTGAAGTAGCGGTCGTCCGGTGCCGTCTTCAGGATCGTGTCCCAGATGGCCCGCTGCCCCCAGGTCAGCGGTGCCGTGTCCGGACGGCCCCCCGAGAACCGGATGTCCATGTCTTCTCCCCGTCCAGAAATGAGATCAGAGGTGCGCGCCCCGCGCGCCCCGCGCCTCGTCGATGTGGCGTTCCAGCGCGTCCAGGTCGTCGAGCAGGTCGAGCCCGTCGCCCGACAGGTCGATCTCCACGTCGAACTCGGTCTCCACCGCGTCGATCAGCCGCATCTGCGCCAGGGACGTGACCCCCAGCGCGGACAGCGGGACCGAGGCGTTCAGCACCTCGTCGGCCGTGACCGCTCCGTCGGACGCCGAGGCCACCATCGCCGCGAGCCGTTCCCTGACCATCGCCAACCCCTCTCGTTCCGTCCCGTACGCCGTTCGCCGGGATCGCGTTCCGGCCGCCGGTCGGCCGGAAGGTTCGGGCACCGCCTCGTCGCCGGAGCGCGAGGGCGGTGGCCCCTCGCTCAGCTCCCTGTCTCCACCAGGAGTTCGGCCTCCTCGTCGGAGAGCCCCTCCAGCTCGGCGACCAGCAGCTCCTCCACCGCCGTCGCGAGCCCGGCCACGGTGCTGCGCGCGAACAGGGTGCGGATCGGCACGTCCACCTCCACGGCCGCGCGGAGCCTGGCAATGGCCCGGGTGGCGAGCAGCGAGTGCCCGCCGAGGGCGAAGAAGTCGTCGAAGGCGCCGACCCTCTCGATCCCGAGCACCTCGCCGAAGATCTCGGCCACCAGCTCCTCGGCGTCGCCGCGCGGAGCGGTCCTGGTCAGCGGCCCGAGTTCGGGCGCGGGCAGCGCGGCCCGGTCGAGCTTGCCGTTCGCGGTCAGCGGCAGGCCCGGCAGGCTCACCCACAGCGTGGGGACCATGTGGGCGGGGAGCGTGGCGGCAAGCCGCGTGGCGAGTTCCTCACCGGTGGTCGTGCCCACGGCACCCGCGATGCCCTCGCCACCCGCGGCGCTGACGATGTAGCCGACCAGCGTCTCCCGGTGGACGGCCACCGCGGCCTGGCCGACGCCGGGGCAGGCCAGCAGCCGCGCCTCGATCTCGCCCGGCTCGATCCGGAAACCGCGGACCTTGACCTGGTCGTCGAGGCGGCCGAGGAACTCCAGCCGCCCGTCGGCCCGCCAGCGCGCCCGGTCACCGGTCCGGTAGATCCGCTCCCCGCCGCGCACGGTGAAGCGCTCGGCGGTCAGGTCCGGCCTGTCGAGGTAGCCGACGGCCACGCCGGCACCGCCGACGCAGAGCTCGCCCGGCGCCCCGGGCGGCACGGCCCCGCCGGCCGCGTCCAGGAGCAGGACGGAGGTGTCGGCGATCGGGGTGCCGATCGGCGGACGCCCCGGGGAGCCGTCGAGCTCCGCGGCGGTCGCGATGATCGTCGCCTCGGTCGGGCCGTAGGTGTTGACCAGCCGGACCCGGTCGCCGAAGCGCTCGCGCCAGCGGGTCACGGCCGCCTCGTGCACCTGCTCGCCGCCGAGGATCACCAGCCGCAGGGACGACGGCCAGGTGATCTCGTCGATCTCGTCGACCAGCGCGTGCCAGTAGGCGGTGGGCAGGTCGAGCACGGTGACCCCGCCGAGGTGGTCGGGCAGGCTGACACCGCCGTCGGGCAGCAGCTCCAGCCGGGCCCCGGCCGCCAGCGCCGGGTAGATCTCCTCGGCGTGGGTGTCGAAGCTCAGCGAGGCGAACTGGACGACCCGGTCGTCCTGGCCCAGTCCGTACGCCTCGCGCATCCAGGCGACGCGGGCGGCCAGGTTGCGGTGCGAGACCACGACGCCCTTGGGCGTCCCGGTGGAACCGGAGGTGTAGATCACGTAGGCGGCCCCGCCGTCCGGCGTCACCGGACCGGCACCGGAATCACGGCCGGTGGTGGTGGAGGGGACGGGGTCGTTCACCCGGACGAGCCGGGCGGTGCCCGGCAACCGGTGGGCCAGGCCCTCCGAGGTGAGGACGAGGCGGGCGGCGCTGTCGTCCAGCATGAAGGCGAGCCGCTCGGCCGGGTGGTCGGGGTCCAGCGGCAGGTACGCCGCCCCGGCCCGCCAGGTCGCCAGCAGGGCCGCGACGACGTCGGGCGACCTGTCGAGGCAGACGCCGACCACGTCCCCGGGGACGACGCCGTGCCCGCGCAGCAGCGCGGCCAGCTCTCCGGCGCGGGCGTCCAGGGCGGCGTAGCCGAGCGTGGCGTCCCCGCAGCCGATCGCGACCGCGTCCGGCCCGCCGCGCACGGCCGCCGCGAACAGGTCGGGGACGAGAGGGGCGGGCGGCCGTACGGGACCCCTGGACAGGCGCGCGAGCAGCGCGTCGTCGTCGGCGGTGCGCAGCGGCAGCGCCGAGACGCGCTCGCCGGACGCGGCGGGCAGCGCGGTGAGCAGCAGGCGGAACCGGGCCGCCATCGCCTCGACCGTGGCCCGCTCGAAGAGGCCGGCGTCGTAGACGAAGCTGATCGTCAGCTCGTGCTCGTCCTGCCAGGCCTCCAGCATGAGTTCGAGCTTGGCCTGCCGCATGCCGTGGTCGAACACGCTCGCGGTCAGCCCGGCGAAGGGGGCGCGGGCCCGCCCGGAGTCCTGGCTGTGCAGGATGAGCATGGTCTGGAAGAGCGGCGTGCGGGTGAGGTCGCGGTCGACCCTCAGCGCGGCCACCAGCTCCTCGAACGGCACTCCCCGGTGGGAGAAGGCGTCCAGGACCTCGCCCCGGGCCGCGGTGAGCAGGTCGGCGAAGACGGGGTCGGCCGACAGGTCGCCGCGCAGGACCAGGGTGTCGCTGAGGTACCCGACGACCCCTTCGAGCCCGACCCGGTCCCGGCCCGCGTCGGCCGCGCCGACGAGGATGTCGCCCTGCCCGGTGTGGCGGTGAAGCAGCACCTGGTAGGCGGCGAGCAGCACCATGAACGTGGTGGCGCCGTGCTCCCTGCCCAGCCGGACCAGGGCGGTGGCCTCGGCCGCGTCCAGCCGGACGTCCACCACGTCGCCGTGCCTGGCGGTCCCCGGGGTACGGGGCCGGTCGACCGGCAGCTCCAGCGTGGCGGGGTCGGCCAGCCGCTCCCGCCAGTGTCCGAGCAGGCCCTCCAGGTCGCGCCCGCGCTGCCAGAGGGCGACGTCGCCGAACTGCAGGGGGACCGGGGGCAGGACGGTGTCGCCGGAGTACAGGCGCGCGACCTCGTCCAGGACGAGGTTGAGCGACCAGCCGTCGCCCAGGATGTGGTGCAGCACGACGCACAGCACGTGGTCGTCCTCGGCGATCCTGATCAGCGTGACGCGCAGGGGCGGCCTGGCCGCCAGCTCGAACGGCGTGTTGGTCAGGGCCGCGACCAGCTCCAGCGCGCGGGCCTCACCCGGCGTCGCGGTCCCGGTCCCGCTGATGGTCCCACCGGCGCTCACCTCGTCGCCGCTCGCCTCTTCGGCGCTCACCTCGTCGACGGGTACCGGGCCCGGCGGGTCGACGACGACGACCGGTGCGCCGTCCACCTCGGGGAAGCGGGTGCGCAGGCTCTCGTGCCGGGCGACCGTGCCGGCCAGGGCCCCGGCCAGGGCCCCGCGGTCCAGCGGCCCGCGCAACCGCCTGACCACGCACATGTTGTACGACGCGTCGTCCGGGTCGAGCCGGTTGAGGAACCAGAGCCGCTCCTGGCCGTAGGAGAGGGGCGGGACCGTCCCCTCGGGCCTCGGCTCGATCGGCGGCTCGTCCCGTGTCTCGTCCGGGGACCCGGTGGCCGGTTCGGACGGTGATCCCGCCAGCCACTCCGCCAGCCCGGCGACCGTCGGGTGCGTGAACACCTCCCTGACCGGCACCTCCCGCCCGGACAGCGCCGTCAGCCGCGAGGTGACCATGGTCGCCAGCAGCGAGTGCCCGCCGAGGGTGAAGAAGTCGTCGTGCGCTCCGACCCCGTCCGCGCCGAGGACCTCGGCGAAGACCCGGGCGACGGTCGCCTCGGCGGGGGTGCGGGGAGCGGTCGCGCCCCGCTCGGGGGCCCGGTCCACCTCGGGGAGCGCGTTGCGGTCGATCTTCCCGTTGGGGGTCAGCGGCAGCGTCTCCAGCTCGGCGAACACGCCGGGCACCATGTAACCGGGAAGCTGGAGCGCGGCGTGCTCACGCAGCCCGCCGATCGCCTCCCCGGCCGGTACGACGAAGGCCACCAGCCGGTCCCCGCGCACCGCGACGACCGACTGCCGCACGCCGGGATGGGCGTCCAGCACGGCCTCGATCTCGCCCAGCTCGATGCGGTGGCCGCGCAGCTTGACCTGGCCGTCGGTACGGCCGAGGAACTCCAGGGCGCCGTCGCCCCGCAGGCGGACGCGGTCCCCCGTCCGGTAGTGCCGCGAGCCGCCGGGGCCGGGGACGAAGCGCTCGGCGGTCAGGTCCGGGCGGCCCAGGTAGCCGGTGGCGACACCGGCGCCCCCGATGAGCAGTTCCCCGGCCACGCCGATCGGGCACGGCCCGCCGGAGGGGTCCGTGACGTGCACGACGGTGTTGGCGATCGGGTGACCGACGACGATCTCGTCCGGCTCCTCGGGCACCTCCCACGCCGTCGACCAGATGGTGGTCTCGGTCGGCCCGTAGACGTTGACGAGCCGCTCCACGCGGGGACGCAGCTCGCGGGCGAGCCGTACGGGGAGCGGTTCGCCGCCGGTCAGGCCCGTCACGCGCGGCAGGTCCCCCGACAGCAGGACCCGCCACCCCGAGGGCGTCGCCTGGACGTGGGTCACGCCCTCCTCCCGCACCAGGCGGGCGAGCCGGGCGCCGTCGCGGGCCGTCTCGGCGTCGGCGACGACCACCCTGCCGCCCGTCACCAGAGGCAGGTAGAGCTCGAGGGCGGAGATGTCGAAGGAGAGCGACGTCAGCGCCAGCCACACGTCCTCGGGCGAGGAACGCACCAGCGCGCGCATCGCCAGCAGGAAGTTGGTCAGCGCGCGGTGCGGCACCACCACGCCCTTGGGGCGCCCGGTGGAGCCCGAGGTGTAGAGCACGTACGCGGTGTCGCCGGGGAGCGGCCGTTCCGCCGCCCGGGGCGCGTCCTCGGCGCCGGCCGGGGGAAGGTCGTCCAGGCCGGTCAGCACGAGGGCCGCAGCGGAGTCCTCGATCACGTACGCGACGCGGGCCTCGGGGTAGTCGGGGTCGACGGGCAGGTAGGCCGCGCCGCTCATCGCCACGCCCAGCAGCGCGACGAGCATGTCGGCGCCGCGTTCCATCCGGACCGCGACCAGCGAGCCGCGCCCGATCCCGGCCGCGCGCAGCCGCCCGGCCAGCTCGGCCGCGCGCCCGGCCAGTTCCCCGTACGTCAGCCCGGTGCGCCCGTCCGCCGCGTGCGCCTGCCCGGAACCGGAGGGCCCGGTGGCCGGGGCGCGTACCGCGACCGCGTCCGGGGTCGCCGCGGCCTGCTCCAGCAGCAGGTCGACCAGCGTCACTTCGGGCAGTTCGGCCGCGGTGTCGTTCCACTCCCGCAGCAGGGCGAGCTCGGCGTCCGGCAGCATCCGCAGGGCGCTCACCGGCGAGGCGGAGTCCGCCAGGACGGCGGAGAGCAGCTCCTGGAAGCGGGCGACGAGGCGTTCCACGGTGACGCGGTCGAACAGGTCGGTGCTGTAGATGACGACGCCCGTCAGCAGCCCGTCGGCGTCGGGGTAGATGTCCATCGACAGGTCGAGCCTGGCCTGCGACCAGCCGTTGGGGAAGGGGACGGCGTCCAGGCCCGGCAGCGGGTCGGCCTCGTCGCCGTGGGTGTGCAGGGCGAAGAGCGTCTGGAACAGGGGGGTGCGGCTGAGGTCCCGTTCCAGGTCGAGGTCGGCCACCAGGCGCTCGAACGGGACCTCCTGGCGGGAGAGCCCGTCCAGCACGACCCGCCGGGTGCGCCTGAGCAGCTCGTCGAAGGTGGGGTCGCCGGACAGGTCGCAGCGCAGGGCCAGCGTGGTGGAGAGGAAACCGATCATGCTCTCCAGCTCGGTACGGCCCCGGCCGGCCGAGGGGATGCCCACGCAGAAGTCGCCCTGCCCGGTGTGGCGGTGCAGCAGGACCTGGTAGGCGGAGAACAGCACCATGAAGGGGGTGCACCGGGCCCGCCGGGCGAGGACGCCGATCGCGGCGGTCGTCTCGGGGGTGATGTGGAACTCGACCTCCGCCCCGGCCCCGCCGCGCAGGGCGGGACGGGGACGGTCCGCCGGCAGCTCCAGGACGGGCACCCCGGCCAGCCGCTCGGTCCACCAGCGCAGCTCCGGCTCGGAGACGCGCAGCGAGCGCGCGTACTCGCCGTACTGCAGCGGCAGGTCGGGCAGCGGCGCGGTGCCGCGGCTGCCGTAGTGGGCGGCCACCTCGGAGCGGAGCACGTTCAGCGACCAGCCGTCGCCGTTGATGTGGTGCAGGACCACGCAGAGCACGTGCTCGTCAGGGCCCAGCTCGACCAGCGAGACCCGGAACGGCGGCGCCTCGGCCAGGTCGAAGGCGATGTTGGTCAGGGTGGCGACCAGCGCGGCGGCCTCGGAGTCGTCCCGGGCGCGCAGGCGCTCGACGGTCACCGGCGCGGGAGGTTCGACGATCGCCACCGGCCGCCCGGCCACCTCGTCGAAGCGGGTCCGCAGGCTCTCGTGCCGGGCCGACACCGCGGTGAAGGCGGCCTCCAGGGCGTCCCTGTCAAGACGACCTTTCAACCTGTAAACATAGGAGGTGTTGTAACCCGAGTCGTCGGGGTCGAGCCTGTGCAGGAACCAGAGCCTCCGCTGGCCAGGCGACAGGGGGTATTCGGTCCCCGGCTGGCCCGACGGGACGGTCTCTGACTGGAACACTCGGGGCTCCTCTGCCGGCCGCGGTCCGTGACGCACGCGACCGCGCGGGAAATTAGATGGAAAAGCCCGCTCGGTGCGTAGGCGCCCAGATGGGCGGGCGTGGGGAAAGGCCCCTTTCTGGAAAGAAACCTTTCAGTTAGTTCTGGTTGGTCAGTGTTACACCTCGATGTCGGAGGCGCAAGGGCCTCTTTCGGCATGATTTCATGGTCTCCCGAACCTCCCCCAAGGGCTTGCGTGGCTGTTGCGATCATGTAAGACTAACGCTCGCTTTTGAATAGTAAAGATTCTTTCCTGTAGCGCCTTCGGCACCCACGCGCTTCGAGCGCATATACATCCGATCTTTTAGTGGGAGGTTCACTCGGTGAACCTGACCGTCCCCCAACTGCTCCACGACCGGGCCCTCGCCGACCCCGACGGGGTGGCGCTGATCGTCCACGGCTCGGCCCCCCTCACCTACCGCCGGTGGTACGAGCGCTCCACCGACCTCGCCAACCGCCTGGTCGGGCGCGGTGTCACCCCGGGCGACCGGATCGGGCTGGTCTTCGGCGCCGCGGACTGGACGGACTACGCCGTCGCGTTCTGCGGGGTCCTGGCGGCCGGAGCGGCGGCCGTGCCGCTCTCGGAGCGTCTCGCCCCCGGCGACCTGCGCCTCATGCTGGACGACTGCGGCGCGACCGGGGTCGTGCACGGCGCCGGGTTCACCGTGCCCGGGGCCGGGTGGAGCGCCACGATCGAGGACCTGGACGCGGAAACGTCCTACGAGAAGGCCGTCCTCGCGCCTCCGGCGCCCGGCGATCTGGCCCAGATCCTCTACACCTCAGGCACCACCGGCCGCCCCAAGGGGGTCGCGGCCACCCACGCGAACCTGGCCCACGGCTGCGGCGCCAGGCGCCGCCCGTTCGCGCACTCCCGCCACCTCGCGCACGCCTTCCCGATCGGCACCAACGCCGGGCAGGCGATGCTGATCAACGCGCTGGACGCGCATCCGGCCGTGGTGACGCTGCCGCGCTTCACCCCGGGCCGCTTCGCCTCCCTGATCGAGTCCTACCGCGCCGGGACGGTCTTCCTGGTCCCCGCGATGGCCATCGAGCTGATCGGCGCCGGGGTGGGGGAGCGGCACGACCTCTCCAGCGTGCTGCTGCTCGGCTCGGCCGCCGCGCCGCTGCCCTCGGCCGTCGCCACGGCCCTGACCGCGACCTTCCCCAACGCGACGATCACCAACTACTACACGTCGACCGAGGCCGCCCCGGCCCAGACGGTCATGATGTTCGACCCCGACCGCCCCGGGAGCGTCGGCCGCGCCATCGCCGGGGGACGCGTCAGGATCGCCACCCCCGAGGGGGAGCCCCTGCCCGCGGGGGAGACCGGGGAGGTCTGGATGCGCTCCCCGGCCGCGCCGCGCGCCTACTACGGCGACCCGGAGAGCGGGACCTTCCGCGACGGCTGGGTGCGGATGGGCGATCTCGGCCGGATCGACGACGAGGGCTACCTCTACCTCGTCGACAGGGAGAGCGACGTGGTGAAGTCCGGGGCCTTCAAGGTCTCCACGATCCACGTCGAGGAGGCCGTCCACGACCACCCGGCCGTGGCCGAGGCCGCCGCGTTCGGGGTGCCCCACCCGGTGCTCGGGACCGTCGTCGCCGTCGCCGTCGCCGTGAGGGAGCCCCTCACCCCCGAGGAGCTGCGGATCTTCCTCAAGGACCGCCTGGCCTCGCACGAGCTTCCCGCGCACGTCCTGACGGTCGACGCGCTGCCGCGCAACGACGGCGGCAAGGTCGACAAGCGGGCCCTGCGGCGGAGGGTGGAGGGCACATGAGGCCCGTTCCCGTCTCCTCCGCCGCCTCCGTTCCCGGGAGCGGTTCCGCTCGCGCGTCCGAGACCGTTTCCGCGTCCGAGGCCGCTTCCGTGTCCGAGGGCGTTCCCGTGTCCGAGGGCGTTCCCGTGTTCAAGACTGTTTCCGCGTCCGAGGTCGCTTCCGTTTCCGAGGCCGTGCCGGTGCCGGGTCTCGCGCCCGGAGACATGCCCCAGGTCACGTTCACCCAGCAGGGCATGTGGGTGACCGAGCAGGCGGGGGGTGGGGGCGCGGCGTACCACATGCCGTTGCTCGTCCACCTCGACGGCGACCTGGACGTCGCCGCGCTGTCGGCCGCCTGCGCGGCGGTGGCGGACCGGCACCCGATGCTGGGCAGCGTGGTGACCGAGGTGGGCGGTGAGTTGCGGCTCGTACCCGGTGCCGAGGTTCCGGTACGCCTCCTGAGGAGTGCGGACCTCGCCGCAGAAGCGGACGCGAGCCTCGCCCGGGAGAAGGGCGCGGGCCTCACCGCGGAGGAGGACGCGGACTCCGCCCCGGGGGAGGACGCGTGGGAGCGGGTGGTGCGGGAGGAGATCCTGCGCCCGTTCGACCTGGACGCCGGGCCGCTGACCAGGTTCACCCTGCTGCGCGTCGCCCCCCGGCGGCACCTGCTCGTCGTCGTCGCCCACCACATCGTCTTCGACGGCGGCTCCAAGGACGTCCTGGTCCGCGACCTGGCGGCCCTCCACAACGGGGAGACGCCGCCCCCGCTGCCCCGGATCGACCACGGCCGCGCCGAACGCGACCGGGTGGCCGGCCTGCTCCCCGCCGCCCGCGAGTTCTGGAAGCCCCGCCGGCGCGACCCGGGCGAGACAATCGTGCTCGGCCGGGCGCTGAGGTCCCGGCGGGCGGGCGAGGGCCGGGTGCTGCGGTTCACCCTCGACGCGCCGCTCACCCCGATCCCGGGCCTGACCGGGTTCGAGGTGCTGCTCGCCGCGCTGCACACCCTGCTCCTCGGCTACGGCAACGCGGCGGTGACCACCGCCGTCGACCTGTCCACCCGGCCCGCCGAGGCCGCAGACCACGTGGGGCCGTTCGTCAACGAGCTTCCGGTCGCGTCCACGCCCTCACCCGAGGCGACCTTCCGCGCGTTCGCCACCGAGCTGCGCGGTGAACTGCGCGAGATCTACCGGTTCCGTCAGGTGCCGTTCTCCCGGGCGATGCCCCGGGTCCGGCCGCACGCCGCGCTGGTGCCTGTCTCGGTCAGCTACCGGACCCGCCGCGAGGCCGATCCGATCTTCACCGGGCTGGACGCCACGGTGGAGTGGACCGCCTTCAACCACGCGGTCCGCGGCGCGCTGCACCTGCAGTGCGTGGCCGGGCCCGGCGGGCTGGAGATCAGCATGCGGTACGACCCCGAGACGGTGCCCGACGCCGCCCGGGTGGCCGGCGACCTGCGTCGCGTCCTGGAACGCGCCACCCGCCACCCCGACCTGTCACTGCACGACATTCTGGAGAACGAGATGGGTTCCGTCACCACGCTGACCGACCAGGTGCGCGAGATCTGGGAGGAGGTGCTGGGCATCTCGCCGATCGACGACCACGACGACATCTTCGACCTGGGCGGCCACTCGCTGACCATCACGCAGATCATCGCCCGCATGCGCAAGCGCCTGGACATCGAGGTCTCCCTGGACGACTTCTTCGACAACCCGACGATCGCCGGGATCGTGGACTCCCTCAGCCATGACTGAGACCACCGTGACTCCCACGACCTCCGTGCCACCGATGCCCCCCATGATCCCCGCGACCGTCGGCGCCCCCTTGACGACCGGCCCCACCGGTGTCACCGAGTCCGCCCCCGCCGCCCCCGTCGCCGCCGCCGCGCCCCGCCTCTCCCGCATGGCCGACGACGACCTGGAACTCCTGCTGCTGATCCGGCACTTCGAGCTCACGCTCCTGGAGCTGTACGCCAGGGGCGACCTCAACGGCACCACGCACACCTGCCTCGGCCAGGAGTACGTCCCGGTCGCGCTGCGCCCGCTGCTCGGCGCGGCCGACCACGTCTTCAGCAACCACCGGGGCCACGGCCACTACCTGGCCAGGTTCCGCGACCCGCACGGCCTGCTCGCCGAGATCATGGGCAGGCAGGGCGCGATCTGCGGCGGCGTCGGCGGCAGCCAGCACATCCGGCGCGACCGCTACCTCTCCACCGGCGTACAGGGCGAGAGCATGCCGGTCGCCGCGGGAGTGGCGCTCCACCTCAAGCGCTCCGAGCCCGGCGCCCTGGCCTGCGTCCACATCGGCGACGGCACCTGGGGCGAGGGCGCGGTCTACGAGGCGCTGAACCTGGCCGCGCTCTGGAACCTCCCGCTGCTGGTCGTCGTGGAGAACAACGGGGTGGCCCAGTCCACCCCCACCTCCGCGCAGATGGCGGGCACGGTGGCCGGACGCGCGGCCGCGTTCGGCGTCCGGCACCGCCTGGTCGTCTCCGCCGACGTCAACGAGATCCGCATGGCGCTGGAGGCCGACGTCGCGCGGGTGCGCGAGGGCGTCCCGCTGGTGGTCGAGTTCGTCACCCACCGCCTCGGCCCGCACAGCAAGGGCGACGACGTCCGCCCGGCCGACGTCCTGCGCGCCGCCAGGGACAACGACTGGTACGGCCGCTACGCCCACGACCACCCCGAGCAGTTCCACCGGTTCGACGAGACGGTCAGGGCCCACGTCCGGGCCGTCGCCGACGAGGTCGCCGCCCGGCCGCCGTCCGGTCTGGAGGGACCGTGCGCGTAGCCGAGAACCTCAACGCGGCCCTGCACTCCCTGCTGGAGGACGACCCCACGGCCTACGTGCTCGGCGAGGACGTCGTCGACCCGTACGGCGGCGCCTTCAAGGTCACCAAGGGGCTGTCCACCCGCTTCCCCGAGCGCGTGATCACCACCCCGATCAGCGAGGGCGCGCTGACCGGCGTCGCCGCGGGCCTGGCGCTGACCGGCAACACGGCCGTGGCCGAGATCATGTTCGGCGACTTCGTGACGCTCGCCTTCGACCAGCTCTGCAACTTCGCCAGCAAGTCGGTGTCAATGTACGGCGAGCGGGTGCCGCTGCGCATGGTGGTGCGCTGCCCGACCGGCGGCGGACGCGGCTACGGCCCCACGCACAGCCAGAGCCTGCAGAAGCACTTCATCGGCATGCCCGGCCTCTCGCTGTACGAGATGTCGCCCTTCCACGACAACCGCGCGGTGTTCGCGGCGATGCTGGAGGCGGCCGAGCCCTGCGTGTTCTTCGAGGACAAGGTCCTCTACACCCGGCAGATGGAACGCGTCGACCCGCTGTTCGCGGTGCGCCGCGACGGCGACCTGGCCGTGGTGGACATCCGCGACTCCGGTGACCGCCCCGACTGCGTGGTCATCGCCCCCGGGGGGATGGCCCACCGGGCCCTGGGCGCGATGCGCTCCCTGCTGGTGGAGCAGGAGATCGTCACCCGCCTGCTGGTGCCCTCCCGGCTGTACCCGCTGGACGCGGACACGCTGCTGCCGCACCTGACCGACGTCGTGCTGGTCGCCGAGGAGAGCACCCCCGGGGGCACCTGGGGCAGCGAGGTCGCCCACCTGCTGCACGCCCGCCTCTGGGGACGCCTGCGCGGGCCCGTCCGGCTCGTCTGCTCGCGCGACGCGGTGATCCCCACCGCCGCGCACCTGGAGGCCGAGGTCCTGGCCGGGGAGTCCGCGATCCACCACGCCGTACGGGAGGCCCTGCGTGGCTGACATCCGCGTCCCCAAGCTCAACGACAACGACACCGAGTACCTGGTCGTCGCCTGGCTCGTCGGGGACGGCAAGCCCGTCGCGGCGGGCGAGCCGATCGCCGTGCTGGAGACCTCCAAGGCCGCCGACGAGCTGGAGGCGCCCGAGGCGGGACACCTGCACCACGCGGCCGCCCTGGACACCTGGATCGCGCCCGGTGCGCTCCTGGCCCGCGTCACCGCCGAGGCGGACCCGCCGCCCGCCCCGGCGACCGGCGCGACTCCCGGCCCGACATCCGGCGCGAGTCCCGTCCCGGTGCCCGGCACGTCCTCCGCGGCGTTCCCGGGCGGGGCGGCGGAACCGGTGACCCCGGGCGCGTCTCCCGGCACGCCCTCCCGCGCGCCCCACGGTGCGCCGGGTGGTGCGGCGGGGGGCCAGATCGGCGAACCCGTGGGAACGGCCGGGCGCAAGGACGCGCAGGCCGTCGAGCCGGTCGTCACCGATCCGGCCCGCGCCGCCATGGGCGAGCTCGGGGTCTCCGACGACGAGGTCGCCTCGCTGGGCCTGGCCGTCGTCCGCCGCGCCGACGTGGAGGCCCTGGCCGCCCGCCGTACCGCGGAGGCGACCCCCGAGGCGCCGGAGGGCGGCGCCGAGGAGGGCACGCACCGCCTCTCCCGGGTGCAGCGCGCCGTCGCGCGCGCCGTCACCGTCTCGCACGGCACGATCCCGGCCGCCTACACCGCGGTGAGGTTCGACGTGGGACCGCTGCTGGAGCGGGCCAGGGAACTGACCAGGGAGGTCCGCAGGCCGGTCGGCCTGGCCGAGCTGTTCGTCCAGGCCGTGGCCGCCCTGCACCCGTCGTTCCCGCTCTTCTTCTCCTCCCTCGACGGCGACCGGGTGCGACCCGCCGACGCCCCGCGCGTCGGCGTGACGTTCGACATGGGCGAGGGGCTGTACGTGCCGGTCGTCCACGACACCGGCTCCCTCAAGGCCATCGCCGCCACGCTCATGCGCTACCGGCTCGCCGCCGTCGAGGGCGACTTCCGGGAGAGGGACCTCACCGGAGCCACCATCGCCGTCACCCTGCACACCGAGGCCGACGTCGTCCTCGCGATCCCCTTCGTCTTCCCCGGTACGGTCTGCGCGCTCGCGATCACCTCGCCGCAGCGCGAACCGGCCTTCGCCGAGGACGGCACGGTCACATCCAGGACCGTCGCCTGCATCGGTCTCGCCTACGACCACCGAATCATCAACGGCCGGGACGCCGCGCTCTTCCTCGCGGCCCTCCGGATGGAGCTGCGAGCATGACCGAGACCACGCTGTCGGACGCCAAGAAGGCGCTGCTCGCCCAGCGGCTCCGGCGCAGGGGGGAGTCGCGGTCCGTCGTCGCCCGCGCGCCCGGAACCGTCCCGCCCCTCTCGCACGCCCAGGAACGCCTGTGGTTCCTGGAGCAGTACCGGCCGGGCACCACCGTCTACACCGTGCCCGTCGCGGTGCGGCTGAGCGGACCCCTGGACGCCGGCGCGCTGCGCCGCGCGCTGGACGAGGTCGTCGCACGGCACGAGGCCCTGCGGATGCGCTTCCTCACCACCGAGGACGGCACCCCCGAGCTGGTCGTGGACGACCCCCGCCCCGCCGAGCTGCGCGTCGCCGAGGTGGCCGACGCCGACGCCGCGATCGAGCTGTTCGACGCCGACCTGGCCGTCCCCTTCGACCTGGAGCACGGCCCGCTCTTCCGCGCCGTGCTGGCTCAAATCACGCCCGAGGACCACGTCCTGCTGCTGGCCGCCCACCACACCGTCGTCGACGGCTGGTCCAGCGACCTGATCATCCGCGAGCTGCTCGCCCTGCACGACGGCGAACTCCTGCCGCCCGCGCCGGTCGGCTACGGCGACTACGCCCTGTGGCAGCGGGGCCTCGACCACAAGCGGGAGATCGCCCACTGGCGCGACCGGCTGGCCGGGCTGCCCGCCCTGGAGCTGCCCACCGACCGGCCGCGCCCGGCCGAGCAGCGCCACGAGGGGGCCGCCCTCGACGTCCGGATCGACGCCGACCTCACCCGGCGGCTGACCGAACTGGGCGCCGCGGCCGGGGCCACGCCGTACATGACGCTGCTGGCCGCCTTCCAGGTCCTGCTGTACCACTACTCGGGGCAGACGGACTTCGCGGTCGGCTCCCCGGTCGCCGGGCGCGGGCTGCCCGAGCTCGACGGGGTCGCCGGCATGTTCGTCAACACCCTCGTCCTGCGCGCAGACCTGGCCGACGACCCGTCGTTCACCACCTTCCTGGGCCGCACCCGCGAGACCGCGCTGGACGCCTTCGCGCACCAGGAGCTCCCGTTCGACCGGCTGGTTGGCGAGCTGAACGTGACCCGCGACGTGAGCAGGTCGCCGCTGGCGCAGGTCACGTTCGCGCTGCAGAACTTCAAGGCGGGCCGGGAGGACCGGCGCGTCTCCTACCTGACGCTCCCGGCCAGGACCACCCGGTTCGACCTGGGCCTGTACCTGTTCGAGAGCCCGGACGGGCTGCTCGGCCACCTCTCCTACGGCACCGCCCTGTTCGACGCGGAGACCGTGGAGCTGATGGCGGCGCGGTTCGAGACGCTGCTGCGCTCGATCGTGGCGGACCCGGAGCGGCGGGTGGGGGAGCTGTCGCTGCTCTCCGAGGAGGAGCGCGAGCTGGTCCTGGGCTTCGCGACGGGACCCGCACCGAAGCCGTCGGGCCACGCGCTGCTGCACGACCTCGTCACCGCGCAGGCCGCGCTGACCCCCGGCGCGACGGCCGTGGTCCACGACGTCTCGCCCTCCGCCGCGGCGTCCGCCTCCGCGACACCGGCCGTACGCGGCGCCTCCGCGCGGTCCGGCGCGCCGTCCCCGGCCGGTGGGGGCTCGCTGACCTACGCCGGGCTGGACGAGCGCTCCACCCGGATCGCCGCCCTGCTGAGGAACCGGTACGGCGTGGGCCCCGACACCAGGGTCGGCGTCTTCCTGGAGCAGTCCACCGACCTGGCGGCGGCCGTCGTCGGCGTGCTCAAGGCCGGTGGCGCGTACGTGCCCCTCGACCCCAAGCAGCCGCGCGAACGGCTGGCGTACATGCTGGCCGACTCCGGGGCCGTGGCTGTCCTCACCACCTCCGCCCTGAGCGACCTCGTGTCCGGCGTACCGTCCACCGGCGGTCACGACGCCTCCGGTGTCGCCGCCGGTCACGGTGCCCCGGGTGTCCCCGAGGTGCCCGTGATCCACCTGGACGTCGAGCCGCTGGACGAGACCGGCTTCGCACCCCCGGACCTCTCTCCGGACCACCTCGCGTACGTGATCTACACCTCCGGCACCACCGGGCGGCCCAAGGGCGTCGGCGTGCAGCACCGGCAGGTGCTCACCTACCTCGCCGGGGTGAGGGAGCGCTTCGAGGTCGAGCCCGGCGCGGTCTACACGCTGCTGCAGTCGCTCTCGTTCGACTTCGGGGTGACGATCTTCTACCTGTCGCTCATGACCGGCGGCGAGCTGCACCTGGCCGACCCGCAGGCTCCCGTCGAGGAGCTCGCCGGGCTGCTGGGCCGCACCGACTACCTGAAGATGACCCCCTCCCACCTGGCCTCGCTGCTGGCCGGGGTGGACGACCCGGCCCAGGTGCTGCCGCGCAGGCTCCTCGTCCTGGGCGGCGAGGCCTCCCGGTGGAGCTGGGCCCGCGAGCTGGCCGCGCACACCCCCGTGGTCAACCACTACGGCCCCACCGAGGCCACGGTCGGCATCTCCACCCACGCCGTCACCGGCGAGCACGAGCGCTCGTCGAACCTGCCCATCGGCAGGCCGCTGCCCGGCGCCGCCGTCTACGTGCTCGACGACCACCGGCGGCCGGTCCCGCCCGGCATGACCGGCGAGATCTACCTCGGCGGCGACCGGCTCGCCCGCGGCTACCTCGGACGCCCCGGATGGACGGCCGAGAGGTTCCTGCCCGACCCGTACGGCGAGCCCGGGGCCCGCATGTACCGGACCGGCGACCTCGGCCGGTGGCTGCCCTCCGGTGACCTGTGCTTCCTGGGCCGCCGCGACCTGCAGGTGAAGGTCAGGGGCTACCGGGTGGAGCTGCCGGAGATCGAGTCGGTGCTCGCCGGCCAGCCGGAGATCGCCCACGCCGTCGTCGACCTGCGCGCCGACCGGCTGGTCGCCTACGTCGTCGCCGAGCACGCCGGGGAACAGGTCGCCGTCGGCGAGCTGAGGGCGCGGCTCGCCGAGCGCCTGCCCGAGTACATGATCCCCGGGCGGTTCGTCTGGCTGGACGAGCTGCCGCTGAAGTCGCACGGCAAGGTCGACCGGGCGAGCCTGCCGGAACCCGACGAGGCGCGCCCCGACCAGGAGGCCGGGTTCGTCCCGCCGGGGACACCCCTCGAAGAGGCGGTCGCGGCGGTGTGGGCGACGGTCCTCGGACTGGCCCAGGTCGGCGTGCTGGACGACTTCTTCGACCTGGGCGGGCACTCGCTGCTCGCCGCGCAGGTGGTCGCCCGCCTCAGGAGGACCATCCCCGAGGGCGGGCGCCAGGTCACGATCCTGGACCTGTTCAAGCACCGCACCGTCCGCGCGCTCGCGCGGCTCGTCGAGGCGGGCGACGACGGCCCGCGCATGCTGCTGCACCGCCTCACCCCCACCCGTACCGCCACCTCGACCCTGGTCTGCGTGCCGTACGGGGGAGGCAGCGCCGCGATCTACCAGCCGCTGGCCGACACGCTGCCGGCCAACTGGGCGCTGCACGCGGTCGCCGTCCCCGGCCAGGAGATGGGCCTGATCGAGGAGACGCGACCCGTGGCGGAGGTCGCGCAGGGCTGCGTGGAGGAGATCCTCAAGGAGATCCGGGGACCGCTGGCCCTGTACGGGCACTGCGGGCTCGGCGTCATGCTGACCGTGGAGATCGCCCGCCGCCTGGAGGCCGCGGGCCGCCCGGTCGAGGCGATCTACCTCGGCGGCATCTTCCCCTTCGCCCGCCCCACCTCGGTGCTGGCCAAGCTGTCGAACCTGACCGACCGTCTGCGCAGCGACCAGGTCTGGGCCAACGCCCTGCAGGCCGCGGGCCTCGACGTGGAGGACCTGGAGCGCGACCAGCTCAAGCTGATGATCGACAACCGCCGCAAGGGCACCAAGGAGGCCGAGCGCTACTTCACCCGCCTCTTCGAGGAGGGCGTCGAGCCGCTGCGGGCGCCGATCATCTCGGTGGCGGGCGACCGCGACCCGGCCACCGAGTTCTACCAGGAGCGCTACCGCGAGTGGCACCTGCTGACCGGCTCCACGGCCGTGGTCGTCCTCGACGAGGCCGGGCACTTCTTCCTGAAGTACCGTGCCGAGGAGCTCGCGGACATCGTCACCGGCACCCACCGGGCCATCGCCTCCGGCGACACGGCGAGGCTGGCCCGTACCGACCGGTCCACCTGGTGGCTCGGCGGCGTCTCCACCCAGGACGCCCTCCCGGAGATCTCCCCGGCGACGACGGCACCCGCGCTCACCGGCGCGGGACCGATCGCGCCCGCCACCACCGGTGCGGGGGCATCCGCTCCCGCCTGGCCGGAAGCGGCCGCGTCCGCTTCCTCCGGTCCCGGTACGGGCGGGGCGCCACCGGGGACCGGGCACCCGGTCACGACGGGCCCCGCGGCGCCGTCCGGCCCGCCGCCCAGCATGAAGCGGTTCGCCGCCGTGGCGGCCGGGCAGCTCGTCTCGATCATCGGGTCGTCCCTCACCGAGTTCGCCGTCCCGCTGTGGATCTACATCACCACCGACTCGCTCGCCAGGTTCGCCCTGTTCTCCGTCCTCGCGCTGGTCCCCGGCATGCTGGTGTCCCCGCTGGCCGGTGCCCTCGTCGACCGCTACGACCGGCGCAAGGTCATGCTCGCCGGAGACGTCGGCGCGTTCGGCACGCAGCTGGCGCTGGGCGTCCTGCTGTGGACCGGCAACCTGGAGATCTGGCACATCTACCCGCTCCTGGTCCTGCTGTCGGTCGCGCTGACCTTCCAGCGCCTCGCCTACAACTCCGCCATCCCGCAGCTGGTGCCCAAGCGTTTCCTCGGTCACGCCAACGGCGTGGTCCAGATGGTCACCGGCACCGCCCAGCTCATCGTCCCGCTGCTCGCGGTCGGCCTGATGGCGGTGATCGGGCTGGAGGGCATCCTCATCCTGGACGTCGTCTCCTACGTCTTCGCGATCGGGGTGCTGCTCTTCGTCCGCTTCCCGAGGACCATGGCGTGGAAGCGCAGGGAGTCGCTGGTCGCCGAGATGGTGGAGGGCTGGAAGTTCTCCTGGGGCAACCGGGGCTTCCGCGGCATGCTGTTCTTCTTCGCCGTGCTGAACATCTTCCTGTCCCCGCTGTTCCTGCTGATCTCGCCGCTCGTCCTGGGCTTCGCCACGCTGGAGGACGTCGGCCGGATCTCCTTCTTCGGCGGCCTGGGCGTCTTCCTCGGCGGCCTGACCATGACCGTCTGGGGAGGCCCGCGACGCCGGAGGCTGCGGGGCGTCATGCTCTCCACCCTCGCCCTGAGCGTCTTCTGCCTGATCACCGGCCTGCAGCAGAGCCTGGTCCTGATCGCGGTCGGCGCCTTCGGGATGTCGTTCTGGCTGACCATGCTCAACGGCGTCTACGCCACGATCATCCAGGTCAAGGTGCCGCAGCGCTTCCACGGCCGCGTCATCGCGCTCAACACGCTCGTCGCGTGGTCCACCCTGCCGATCGGCTTCGGCCTGGTGGCGCCGTACGGCAGCGCGCTGTTCGATCCGCTGATGGCTCCCGGCGGACCCCTCGCCGACACGGTCGGCCTGGTGCTCGGCACCGGCGAGGGCCGGGGCGTCGGCCTGATGTACGTGCTGTTCGCGGTCGCCATCGCGATCACGGCGCTGGTCGCGATGCGCACCCGCACGCTGTCGCGGTTCGACGTGGACGTCCCCGACGCGCTCCCGGACGACCTGGTCGGATTCCAGGCCATCCAGAGGCGCCAGGAGCGGGAGCGCCAGGAACACGAGAGCACCGAGCCGGCCACCGAGCCGGCCACCGAGGCGGTCCCGGCGGGGAGGTGACCGCGTCCCCTGGTGAGGGAGGTCCCGGCCGCCCGCAGGATGGTGGCGCGGGCGCTGCCCAGGGTGAGGGCGAGAGCGTCGGCCACCCCCGCGTCGCGGGCACCGTCGGACCACAGCAGGCAGGTGGGTGCCGCCGGGAACGGGGCCGGCGCGTTCCCGGGTTTGTCGGTGAGGTCATCTAGCGTCCCGATCATGACTTCAGCGACGCAGGCGTACACGTACGCCGCGCCCTCCTCTCTCGTCGACGGCCGGCTCGGACTGGCGACCTCCGGCGGGCGGGGCCTGTCCGGACCGGCCGTGGCCCCCCGGTTCTTCAGCGGCGTGGTGACCCGGGCGGCCCCCGCCGCGGCGGCCCTGCTCGGCGTCGCGGACGTGGCGCTGGCCCGCTACCACCAGCCGCAGGCGCGGCCCGGCTGGGTACGCGACCCGGTGGTGACGTGCAACGGAGACCGGTTGAGGTTCGAGTCGTTCTCGGCCTGCGGCGGCGTGTACGCCCGGCTCGACCTGCTGGGCGGCGCGCTCGACGGCGAGGTGTTC
Source organism: Streptosporangium sp. DT93 (assembly GCF_049844535.1). Taxonomy (NCBI): domain Bacteria; kingdom Bacillati; phylum Actinomycetota; class Actinomycetes; order Streptosporangiales; family Streptosporangiaceae; genus Streptosporangium; species Streptosporangium sp. DT93. The sequence continues at coordinate 432,517 of NZ_JBNCLF010000004.1, read as the reverse complement.
GACCGGGGCACCACCAACGTCGACGTGAACGCGCCGCTCCGGGAGGCGCTGGCGCGCATCGGCGCGCGTGACCCGCTGCACCTGGGGGTCGGGCTCGACGAGCTGGTCGTGACCACGATGGACGGCGCCGTGGTGGAGAAGAAGGTGCCGCTGCCCGAGCGCTGGTTGCGTGGCTTCGCCGAGGTGCAGGTCATCGCCTCGGGCATGGACCAGCGCGGTGAGCTGACCGGCATGGCGGCGGTGCGGTTCCTGCGCGGGCTGCCCAGGAAGGGCACGGTGTGGGTGGCGCAGGCGGGGCGGGAGCTGAAGGTCTCCGACCGTCAGGCTCCGGGCTCGGTCCAGCTCGCCGGCCCCAACCGGCTCGGCACCCTCCTGCCGCTGCTGCGCTTCGCGAGATCCCTCCGGGTGTACGGCCCGGCCGACGCCGCCTCCAGTGCCTGGGAGCTGGAGCTCCCCGGCATGCGCTACACGCTCACCCTCTCGCCCGAACGCTGGCGCGGCTTCTCCGGCGAGGGCGCGGTGCTCGACGACCTGGCCACCGACGAGGCCGAGGACGACGCCGACGTGGTGGGCATGCTGCTCAACTTCGAGCCCGAGGTCGAGATCGGCCTGCTGGCCGACCGCGCGGGCATGCCCGCCGACCGGGTACGGGCCGCGCTGACGCGGCTCGGCGTCGCAGGCCGGGTCGGCTACGACCTGTCGGAGGCCGCCCACTTCCACCGTGAGCTGCCCTACGACAGGGACAACGTGATGCTGCTCAACCCGCGGCTGGCCAAGGCGCGCGCGCTCGTCGACGCGGGCGCCGTGCACCTCGAAGGCGAGCTGGCCACCGTCCACACCTCGGGCGGCACGCGCCGGGTCTCGCCGGCCGACGGATCCTGCACCTGCGAGTGGTGGTGGGACCATCGCGGCTCCCGCGGGCCGTGCAAGCACGTGCTGGCCGCCCGCATCGTCGCGCGCGCCGACGTGGCACGCTGGACCGGCGCGCGCGGGGAGATCCCGGTCGTCGCCGGGTTCGCGCGCGACCGCCGCACGATCCGCCTCGTCCACGAGTGCAAGCGCCTTCACGCCGAGCTCACCGCGGCCACGCCATGACTCCCGGCGAGATCCCCGACGCGATCGGGGATCTCGCCGGGGATCTCGTGCTCGGCCACGACGCCGGGTGAGCGATCGACCCGGGCCGCCCTCCCGGCGGAAGCGCGAGACCAGGCCCGCGGCGGCACCGGAGACACGACGACCCATTCCCGGCGGTGAGGAGGCCGCCGGGAACGGGTCCCACATGGGTCCCACGCGGTCACCGCGCCGACGGCGCTTCAGGCCCGCAGGCGCAGGCCCCTGGGGGTCGGGTGGAACCCCGCGGCCTCCAGGGCGGCACCCAGCGGGGAGTCGTTGATGGCGGTGCCGTCCGCCCGCTCGACGGTCAGCTTGCCCAGCGCGCCGTCGCGCACCGCGAGCGCGAGGGCGTCGACCGCGGACCGGAGGCGGTCGTCGTCGGAGAAGGACAGCAGCGTCTTGCCGCCGCGCTCGACGTAGAGGATCAGGTGCCCGTCGACGAGCACGACCAGGGACCCGGCCTTCCTGCCGGGCTTGTGGGACGCCTGCTCGGGACGGGCCGGCCACGGAAGGGCCGCCCCGTAGGGGTTGGCGGGGTCGGCCGCCGCCAGCACCACCGCCCGCCGGACGTCCCCGGCCGGGCGCTCCGGCCTCCGCGCCTCCCAGGGGGCGGGCGCCGGAGCCGAACCCCACGCGTCGGCCTCGGGCACCGGGCTCCGCTGCTCGGAGGGAGCGGCGGCACGCATCCGGTCGACGGCACCCGGGAGGGCGAACTGGGCGCCGCCCAGCCCCTCCACGAAGTACCCCCTGCGGCACCGGCCGCTCTCCTCGAAGGCCCGGAGCACCTGGTAGACGGCGGCGAACCCGCCGGGCAGCCGCTCGGCGGTCACCGCGCCCCTGGTCACCACCCCGTGCCGTTCCAGCAGCACCTCCGCCTGGGCGTGGGCACGCTGGGTGCTCTCCGGCGCGAGAGCGGGCAGCGCCCACCAGCGTCCGCTCACCGTGGGCGGACCGCTTCTGGTCGGCAGCACCGCCCGCCTGCGCCGGGTCGGTGCCGGTCGATGCGCCGGACGCCCCGTCCCGAGCGTGGAGCGCAGCGGGGCCAGCGTGTCGCCCGTGATCCGGCCCGACCACACCAGGTCCCACACGGCGGCCGAGAGCGCCCGGTCGTCCGGGACGGAACCGTCGAGCAGCGCGCCCGCCCGGCTCGCCAGCTCGCGGAAGAACAGCGCGCCCCCACCGCCCAGCACCTCCAGCACCGCCTCGTGCACCGGGGTCAGCGTGATGTCGGCGGGAGCGGACATCAGCAGCGGCGCGGTGTCGGCGAAGTAGAGCGACACCCACCCGTCACCGCCCGGCAGTGACCCCTGCCCGGCCCAGATCACCTCGCCCGAGGCGGTCAGCTCGTCCAGCAGCGACGGATCGTAACCGGGCACCCGCGCGGGCAGGATCAGCGTCTCCAGCGCCGACGCGGGCACCGCCGCGCCCTGCAACTGCTCGATCGCGCCCACCAGCGCGTCGATCGGCGGCCTGCCGCGCTGCGGGGAGCCGGTGATGCCGTGCCAGGCGGGGGAGAAGGCCGCCAGCGTCTCCGCCGGGACCGGCTCCACCTCCTTGCGGAGCCTGGCCAGCGACCTGCGGCGCAGCATCCGCAGCACCCCCGCGTCGCACCACTCCTCACCGCGGCCGCCCGGCCTGAACTCCCCGCTCACCACCCGCCCGGAGGCGGCCAGCCGGCGCAGCGCGTCGACGACGACCGCGGGGCCCAGGCCGAACCGGGTCGCGGCCGTCCCCGCGGGGAAGGAGGCGCGGGTGCGGGCGTGCCGGGCGAGCAGGTCGCCCAGCGGATCGTCGACCGGCTCCAGGAAGGCGTGCGGCACCCCCACCGGCAGCGGCGTGCCGAGCGCGTCGCGCAGCCGGGCGGCGTCCTCGATCGCCGCCCACCGCTCCTGCCCGGCCACCCGCACCCTGATCGCCCGGCGTGCGCCCTCCAGCTCGGCCAGCCACGCGGGGTCGCCCTCGCGCACGCTCACGTCCTCGGCCAGCAACGGGCCGTGGGAACGGAGCAGGTCGGCCAGGTCCTCGGCGTCGCGCAGCGGGCGATCCAGCCGGGCCAGCTCCCGCTCGGTGTCGGCGATCACGTCGGGGTCGAGCAGCTCGCGCAGGTCGGCCTGGCCCAGCAACTCGGCCAGCAGGCTCGTGTCGAGTGCGAGCGCCTGGGCGCGACGCTCGGCCAGCGGGGCGTCCCCCTCGTACATGAACGCGCCGATGTAGTTGAACAGCAGCGACGCGGCGAACGGGGAGGCCTTGTCGGTCTCGACCTCCACCAGCCGGATCCGCCGCGCCTCGACGTCGCGCATCAGCCGGACCAGCCCCGGCACGTCGAAGACGTCCTGGAGGCACTCGCGCATCGTCTCCAGCACCACCGGGAACGACCCGTACCGGCCGGCCACGCCGAGCAGGTGCGACGCGCGCTGCCGCTGCTGCCAGAGCGGCGACCGCCTGCCAGGGGTGCGACGCGGCAGCAGCAGGGAACGCCCGGCGCACTCGCGGAACCGCGCCGCGAACAGCGCCGAGCCGCCCAGCTCCTCGGTGACGATCCGCTCGATCTCCTCCGCGTCGAAGATCGCGATGTCCGAGGGGGGATCGGAGAGCGTGTCGGGGATGCGCAGCACGATCCCGTCGTCGGAGTGCACCGCCTGCACGTCGACGCCGTAGCGCTCGCGCAGCCTCCGCCCGATCGCCAGCGCCCACGGCGCGTGCACCCGCGCCCCGTACGGGGAGTGGACCACCACCCGCCAGTCGCCCAGCTCGTCGTGGAACCGCTCGACCACCAGCGTCCGGTCGTCGGGCACGTACCCGGTGGCCTGCCGCTGCTCGGCCAGGTAGGCGAGCAGGTTGGCCGCGGCGAACTCGTCCAGCCCCGCCGCCCTGATCCTCGCCAGCGCGCCGTCCCTGGTCAGGTCCTCGGCGGGACCGCTCCGCGCCTCCGCGTTCCCGGAGCCCTCACCACCGGTCACCGCGCCCTTCCCGCCGGCGCCTTTCCCTTCGGTTCCCTTACCGCCGGGGCCCTTCCCGGTCGTTTTCTTCGCACTCGTCTTCTTCGCGCCCGCGCCTGGTCCTGTACTCGGGCCCGCGTCCGTGCCCGTTCCCGTGCCCGCGTCCGTTCTGGCGCTCGTGCTCGTTCCCGTACGCGTGCTCGACGCGTCCAGGCTCCTCGCGCCCGTGCCGCCCGTCGCGGTGTCCGCGCCCGCCGCGGACATCTCGCGGAGGAACGCGCCGATGGCTCTCCCCAGCTCGGCCGGGCGGCCAGCGGTGTCACCGTGCCAGAACGGGAGCTTGCCTGGCTGTCCCGGGGCGGGCGTGACCAGCACCCGGTCGGCGGTGATCTCCTCGATCCGCCAGGAGGTCGCGCCCAGCACGAACACGTCCCCCGCCCGCGACTCGTAGACCATCTCCTCGTCCAGCTCGCCCACCCGGGAGGACTTCTCCCCGACCAGGAAGACGCCGAACAGCCCGCGATCGGGGATCGTGCCGCCGTTGGTGACCGCCAGCCGCTGCGCCCCCGGACGGCCCCGCAGGGTGCCGGTCACCCGGTCCCAGACGATGCGCGGGCGCAACTCGGCGAACTCCTCGCTCGGATAGCGTCCGGCGAGCATGTCGAGCGTGGCCTCCAGCGCGCTCCTGGGCAGCGTCCGGTAGGGGGCGGCCCGGCGTACGACCTCCTCCAGCTCGTCGACCGTCCACTCGTCCAGCGCGGTCATCGCCACGATCTGCTGGGCGAGGACGTCGAGCGGGTTGCGCGGATAACGCAGGTCCTCGATCTCGCCGGTCCGCATCCGCTCGGCCACCACGGCCGTCTGGACCAGGTCGCCCCGGTACTTGGGGAAGATCACTCCACGGGAGACGGCTCCCACCTGGTGACCGGCCCGGCCGATCCGCTGCAGGCCGCTCGCCACGCTCGGCGGCGCTCCCACGCAGGCCACCAGGTCCACCGCGCCCATGTCGATGCCGAGTTCCAGGCTGGAGGTCGCGACCACGGCGGGCAGCCGTCCGGACTTGAGCGCCTCCTCGATCTGCGCGCGCTCCTCCTTCGAGACCGACCCGTGGTGGGCACGGACGATCTCCGGGACGACCCCCTTGGCAGCACCGGCCTGCGCCATCATGGCCGCGGGCGTGGAGACGGAGGCGGGCGGAGGACCTCCGGCGGGACGCGCGCGACCGGCCTTCCCGTCGGTTTCCCCGGAACCGGCCTGCCCGGGGCGGGTGCGCCCGGGGCCGGTCTGCCCGGGCCGGGGGCGCCCCCCGGGGTCGTGCCCGGAACCCTGCCCGGCGTCCTCGGCCGTCCGCTCGGCGTCCTCGGTCTGCCGCTCCCATGCCAGCTCGTTGAGGCGGGTGCAGAGCCGCTCGGCCAGCCGCCGCGAGTTGGCGAACACGATCGTGGAGCGGTGAGCTCCGATCAGGTCGAGGAGCCGCTCCTCCACGTGCGGCCAGATCGACCGCCTGGCGGGGGTCTCGGTCAGCCAGCGGTCGTCGTCCTGGGGCGGCGGGGCGGGGGCGGTGTCGAGCTCGGTCATGTCCTCGATCGGGACGACCACCTCGACCTCGATCCGCTTCTCGGAGGGAGGCTGGACCACGGTCGCCGGGCGGGACCCGCCCAGGAAGGCGGCCACCTCGCTCACCGGCCGCACGGTCGCCGACAGGCCGATGCGCTGCGCGGGCCGGTCGAGCAGGGCGTCGAGCCGCTCCAGGCTGAGGGCCAGGTGCGCTCCGCGCTTGGTCGCCGCCACCGCGTGCACCTCGTCGACGATGACCGTCTCCACCCCGCGCAGCGCCTCGCGGGCCTGGCTGGTGAGCAGCAGGAACAGCGACTCGGGGGTGGTGATCAGGATGTCGGAGGGCCTGGTCGCGAACCGGCGCCGCTCCTCGGCCGGCGTGTCGCCGGAGCGGGTCGACACCGAGATCCGCGGCACCGGGAGACCGAGCCGGCGCGCGGTCTGCTCCAGCCCGGCCAGCGGCGCCCTGAGGTTGCGCTCGACGTCGACCGCCAGGGCCTTGAGCGGGGACACGTACAGCACCCGGCACAGCCTCGGCGGCTCGTCGTCCCCGCGCGCCCGCCGCCTGCCACCGGCCCGTACGCCGCCGGGCCGGTCACCGGCACCCCGTTCGCCGCCGGTTCGCCCGCCGTCCCCGCCGGTGGACGCCCGCCCGCCGCCCGCCAGGTCGTTCCCCGTCTGCCGGTCATCCGCCTGTCCGGTGTCCGCCTGCGTGGCGCCCGCCCGCATGGTGTCCGCCCGCATGGTGCCCGTCTGCGCGGTGCCCGTCTGCGCGGTGCCGGCGGCCGAGTGTTCGGCCGCCAGCCGGTCGAGCGACCAGAGAAAGGCGGCCAGGGTCTTGCCGGAACCGGTGGGCGCGACCACCAGGGTGTTGTCGCCCCGGGCGATCGCCGCCCAGGCCCCCTCCTGAGCGGCGGTGGGCGCGGCGAACGCCCCGGTGAACCACTCCCTGGTCATCGGGGTGAAATGTCCGAGAGCTCCGTCACTGCCCGTGGTCTCGCCCATCGACGGCCTCCCCCTAGCCTCCGGCTCGATCGACCTGCCGGTCCGTCACCCATACTGCCTGGCGCCACCGACAGAACCCGTCCTCGCCGACCACACCGGAAAGGCGGTCCGCGACCTTGCCCATGAGCGTGTCCACGACCCTGTCCATGAGCCCCGTTCACGACCCTGTCCATGACCCCGTCCATGACCCCGTCCATGAACCCTGTCCATGACCCCGTCCATGACCCTGTTCACGGCCCTGTTCAATGAACCCCGTTCATGAACCCTGTCCAATGAACCCCGTTCATGACCGCGCCGGTCGCCACGGCCCTGTCTCGGCCTCGTCCCGGCCCTGTCACGGTCCGCTACGGCCCGGCGTGCCACGCCGGCCTCGTCCGCCCGCCGGGGCGCCGCCACGGTGGCGCGATGTCCGGGGTAGGTTGGCCCCCTGTCGTCACGGACATGGCCCTGACGGACGTACAAGGCAGTGAGTGGTGAGCTAGCGATGAGCATCGACCATCAGGCCATCGAGGCGGCGCGCGAGCGGATCAAGGCGAAGCACCTGAGGGCGCACCGGCCGCCGAGCAGCGCGAGGGGGCTGCACCACTTCGCCCTGATCTCCTCCGACGTCGAGACGACCGTCAGGTTCTACCAGGACCTTCTGGAGTTCCCGCTGACGGAGATCATCGAGAACCGCGACTACCCGGGGTCCAGCCACTTCTTCTTCGACATCGGCAACGGCAACCTGCTCGCGTTCTTCGACCTTCCCGGCCTGGACCTCGGGCCCTACAGGGAGGTTCTCGGCGGGCTCCACCACATCGCCATATCGGTGGACCCGTCCACATGGGGGCGCCTGCGGGGCAAGCTGGAGGCCGCCGGGGTGCCGCACCAGGTCGAGAGCGGCGCCTCCGTCTACTTCGCCGACCCTGACGGGGCTCGGCTGGAACTGCTCGCCGACCCCCTGGGAGAGATGTACGGCTCCAGGGTGCTTTGAGCTCGACCCCGCCACCGAAGGACCCGAAGCGCTCCGAGGTCGCTCCCGCCACGGGCGGAGCGGGTCTCGCCCCTCGTCGGCGCGGCCGTACGGGGCCCGGCATCTCCGAGCCGGACCCATACTTGGGACATGCGCCTGTCGGATTTCTGGAAGCGGATGAAGCAGCACTTCGGAGACCAGTACGCCGAGTCGTGGGCCCAGGACTACATCATCGCCGACCTCGGGAGCCGGACCGTGACCCAGGCGCTGGCCGAGGGCGTCGGGGCCAAGGAGGTCTGGCACGCCGTGTGCGGGGTGACCGACGTCTCTCCGCGCCTGCGCTGAGGCGGGCCCGTTCGGGGCGGATCTGTTCGGTGTGATCCGCTTCGGGACGGGCCAGTTCAAGGTGCACCTGTTCGGGACGAACCTGTTTGAGAGGCGCCCTTTCGAGGCGGGGCCGTTCGGGGTGGTCGTGTCCATGGCGGGTCCGTGGCGGGTCCGTGTGCGAGGGCCGTTCGGGGTGCCCCGCTCACGCAGGGTCCGTTCGAGGCCGATCCGTGGCCGAGCCGAGGAGTTTCTCCACCGCCTCGGCCGCGTGTGCGGGGTCGTCGGCGCTCTGCTGACCGTCCGGCGACCACAGGAACAGCCAGCCGTCGCCGGTGGGGGTGGCGAAGACGATCGTCTGTCTTCCGTTGTCCGGATGCCACACCCACAGCACCGGGGCGGTGCCCCCGAGGGTGCGGCTCGCCAGCCCTCGCCGCTTCAGCTCGGTGGCCAGGGAATCGAGATGAACTAGGCGTTGCTGCGTGAACGCGTCGGGCACGTCGGGCACCTCGGATCGTTTCCCTTCAGCATCACCCCAGGTCAGCCCGGTGACAACAGAGCCACGGCAATTCCCGTAAATGTCTCCTCCAGGATGGGGTGACGGCGCGCGATCACGGGCCGTGCCCCGGCCCGGAGGGCGCCACCGGAGGACGCGAGGTCTTTCGCGGTCCTCCCACGTGGGGGCGCGACGTCCCGGGGCGTTCCCCACCGGTGGGCGTGGGGCGTCCGCAACCCGTCGGGACAGGAGACGCGGAGGCGTTCCACGGCGTCCCCCGACCTCCGGTGACTTCCCTGCCCCCCTGTCCTTCCTGTCCTCCCGGTTTTCTCGGTCGTCCCGGGCTTCACGAGGGGAACGGTCAGAGGACGCCCCGAGCCGAGCGGGGCAGAGGTCGCCGGGTGTTCCGTGACTTCCGCGACGCGTGTTGCCGACGGGCAGCGATCGAACAGTCGTTCGGCTATATTGAACAAGCCGCGACTCTTGGCGTGCCCTCCCGAAATTGTCGGCGGCACCCCGTAGCTTGCTGGCAATCGATCCAACCCACGACCCTCCAGGGGGGCTCCCATGGCAGCTAACGACCGCGAGAAGGCGCTCGAGACCGCGCTCGCTCAGATCGAGCGGCAGTTCGGCAAGGGCTCCATCATGCGCCTGGGCGACGAGACCCGGGCGCCCATCGAGGTGATCCCCACCGGCTCCATCGCGCTGGACGTGGCCCTCGGCATCGGCGGCTTCCCGCGCGGCCGCATCGTCGAGGTCTACGGCCCCGAGTCGTCGGGAAAGACCACCGTCGCCCTCCACGCGGTGGCCAACGCCCAGCGCGGCGGCGGCATCGCCGCGTTCATCGACGCCGAGCACGCGCTCGACCCGGAGTACGCCCAGAAGCTGGGCGTCGACACCGACGCGCTCCTCGTCTCCCAGCCCGACACCGGTGAGCAGGCGCTGGAGATCACCGACATGCTGATCCGGTCCGGCGCCGTCGACCTGATCGTCATCGACTCGGTCGCGGCCCTGGTGCCGAAGGCCGAGATCGAGGGCGAGATGGGCGACAGCCACGTCGGTCTGCAGGCCCGCCTGATGTCCCAGGCGCTGCGCAAGGTCGCCGGTGCGCTCAACAACACCGGCACCACCGCGATCTTCATCAACCAGCTCCGCGAGAAGATCGGCGTCATGTTCGGCTCGCCCGAGACCACGACCGGTGGAAAGGCGCTGAAGTTCTACGCCTCGGTCCGTCTCGACATCCGCCGCATCGAGACGCTGAAGGACGGCACGGAGGCGGTCGGCAACCGCACCCGGGTGAAGGTCGTCAAGAACAAGATGGCCCCGCCCTTCCGGGTGGCCGACTTCGACATCCTGTACGGCGTCGGCATCTCCCGCGAGGGTGGCCTGATCGACATGGGCGTCGAGCACGGTTTCGTCCGCAAGTCCGGCGCTTGGTACACCTACGAGGGTGACCAGCTCGGTCAGGGCAAGGAGAACGCGCGGAACTTCCTCAAGACCCACCCGGACATGTCCAACGAGATCGAGAAGAAGATCAAGGAGAAGCTCGGCGTCGGCCCGCGCGTCGACAGCCCGGCGACCCCGCCGCCCGCCGCCCCGGTCTCCGCCCCCGCCGGTCGGAGTTCCGCTCCGGCGCCGGCCACGGCAGGTGCCGGTCGGGGGGCCAAGGCGGCGGCGGCAGCCGCCGCCCCCAAGCCGGGTGACGCCTGATCCGGGCTGACCGATGACGACGGGACCTGACTCCGGTCCGGCCGACGCGGCCGGGCCGAGAGACTGGGGTGCCTGGCCCGATGTGCCCCGGGACGCTTCGTCACCCGGAGGTGGTCGCGGGCGAGACGGCGATCCACCCGCGTCCGGGGGCTTCTGGGACGATGATCCGTCTTCCTCTTCGGGGCGCTCGGGACGGCGCCGAGGTGGCGGTTCGTCCGCCTCGGGGCGTGGAGGGCGGTCCGGTGCGTTCGGCTCGGGAAGTGATCGGGAAGGTGGCTCCGACGCGTCTCCCGGTGGTTGGGAGGTGGACCCGCCGTCTTCTCGGGACGCGTTCGACGCCTTCGGTGAAGAGGGCCTCGCCGACCCCGAGGGCGGGTCGCCGGGCGAGGGGCGTCGTGCTCCCCGCCGTGCCTCGCGACGTGGTGAACGGACCGGCCGGCAGTTCGGCGAGGGAAAAGGCCGGCGGACCGGTGGGGGGTGGGGCGGGAGACCTTCCAGGGACCGATCCTCGAACCCGTTCCCGGACACGTCGACCGGGGAGACGGGCGACGGCGCGACCGACGGCACCGGCACCGGCGGGATGGGCACCGGTGCGGGCGACGCTGGAACGGGCATCGGCGGGTCGCGCGGCGGGGCGGCGGGCCGCAGGGCCGACGCCGATCCCCAGGCGGTGGCCCGGGGGATCTGCCTGCGGCTGCTGACCATGGCGCCGCGCACCCGGGCCCAGCTCGCGGAGGCGCTGCGCAAGCGTGAGGTGCCCCAGGAGGCGGCGGACGCCGTCCTGGACCGCTTCTCCGAGGTCGGGCTCATCGACGACGAGGCGTTCGCCGCCGCCTGGGTGAGCTCGCGCCACGCCGGGCGGGGCCTGGCCCGCAAGGCGCTCGCCTCCGAGCTCCGCCACCGGGGAGTGGACGAGGAGACCGTGAAGGACGCGGTGGAGCAGCTCGACCCCGAGCAGGAGGCCGAGACCGCCCGCGCCCTGGTGCGGCGCAAGCTCTCCTCGACGCGTTCCCTGGAGCCCGCGGTGAGGACTCGCAGGCTGGCGGGCATGCTGGCCAGAAAAGGGTACGGTCCCGGGCTGGTGTTCCGGGTGATCCGCGAAGTGCTGGAGGAGGCCGAGGCGGAGACGTCGTCGTTCCCCGAGGATCTGGACTGCCCGCCCGAATAGCTCAAAGCGGCTTGACAGCCGTTCTTTGCTTGCTCGTTACCTCTCTGACGCTTAATCTCAACGACAGTGAGGAGTTACTCCGTGCAGTGCGGATTGGCATAGCGGTTTATTGCGGACAAGCAGGCTTGGCGAACGGGAACGCGACGACGGAACCGGCGGGGAAAGCCGGTTGCCGATCTCCCGCGGGTTCTTCTCCGTCCCGGTGACGCCGAGGCTTGGGCTTTCCGTACCGTGCGTGTGACCCCTCGTGTGCTTGATATTTGCGACGCGAGGAAGGTGAGGCGCGCATGGATCCGGTCGTGGTCGTCATGTTGACGGTGGCGGTTGTGGCTCTTGCCGTGATGACAGCCGTGCTTGTCGTGTTGCTACGTCGCATCGGTGGAGCCGGGGCCGGGCCGAAGGGCCCCACCCCCGAGCAGGAGGCCGAGTTCCAGGCCGGTGTTCAGGCCGAGCTGGAGGAGGCCAGGCTCGAGGCCGCCGGGATCCGGGCGAAGGCCCAGGACGACGCCGGGGAGCTGCTGCGCAGGTCGGAGCTGGCCGTGGAGGCCGCCGCCGAGGTGCGCAAGGAGGCCGAGGCCGAGGGCCGGATCCTGAAGTACGAGCTCAAGGAGCTCCGCTCCGACCTCGAACGCCGGGAGAACCGGCTGGCCGAGCGGGAACAGCGCCTCGACGAGGAGGCGCGCAGGCAGGCCGAGCGGGCCCGCAAGCTGACCGAGACCGAGACCGAGCTGGCCGGCCGCCGCGAGGATCTCGAAAAGGTCGCCGAGGAGCGCAGGGCCGTCCTGGAGCGGGTGGCCGGGCTCACCGGCGAGCAGGCCCGCGCCGAGCTGGTCAGGGAGATCGAGAACCAGGCCAAGCGCGAGGCCGCGCTGATCGTCAGGGAGATCGAGGGAGAGGCCCGCCGGGAGGGCGAGAAGCGAGCCACCAAGATCGTCACTCTGGCGGTCCAGCGGGTGGCCACCGAGCAGACCGCGGAGTCCGTGGTGAGCGTCCTGCACCTGCCGGGCGACGAGATGAAGGGCCGCATCATCGGCCGCGAGGGCCGCAACATCAGGGCCTTCGAGTCGACCACGGGCGTCAACCTGATCATCGACGACACCCCGGAAGCCGTGCTGCTCTCCTGTTTCGACCCGGTTCGCCGCGAGACCGCGCGACTGACCCTGGAGAAGCTCGTCCTCGACGGCCGCATCCACCCCCAGCGCATCGAGGAGGCCCACGAGCGCAGCAAGGCGGAGGTCCAGGAGCTCTGCGTGCGCGCCGGTGAGGACGCCCTCGTGGAACTCGGCATCACCGACATGCATCCCGAGCTGGTCACCCTCCTCGGCCAGCTCCGTTACCGCACCTCCTACGGGCAGAACGTCCTCGGCCATCTCATCGAGTCCGCGCACATCGCCGGGATCATGGCGGCCGAGCTGCGGCTCGACACCACGCTGCTCAAGCGCTGCACGCTCCTGCACGACATCGGCAAGGCCCTCACCCACGAGGTCGAGGGCAGCCACGCCCTGATCGGCGCCGAGATCGCCAGGCGGTACGGGGAACACGAGGACGTCGTGCACGCCATCGAGGCCCACCACAACGAGGTCGAGGTCAAGACCGTCGAGGCCGTCCTCACCCAGGCCGCCGACGCCATCAGCGGCAGCAGGCCGGGTGCCCGCCGCGAGTCGCTGGAGGCCTACGTCAAGCGGCTGGAGCGGCTGGAGGAGATCGCCACCTCCTACGAGGGCGTCGAGAAGGTCTTCGCGATGCAGGCCGGCCGTGAGATCAGGGTCATGGTGAAGCCCGACGCGGTCGACGACATCCAGGCACAGGTGATCGCCCGTGACGTGGCCAAGCAGGTGGAGGAGGAACTCACCTATCCCGGGCAGATCCGCATCACGGTCGTGCGCGAGTCGCGGGCCACGGAGTTCGCCCGCTGACCCGCGCCGGGGCCTCGGCTCGTGCCGAGTCCCCGGCCCGGGACCGGTCTCCTCGTCAGAGGTGGAAGATCTGCTGGTAGAAGGCGAGCTCGGTGGCCAGGGCCGCGCTGCGGGTCTCGGCGCGGCGGAAGCCGTGTGCCTCTCCCTCGAACGTCAGATAGGTGCACGGGACGCCGCGCTCGGCCAGCGCGTCGGCGAAGGCCTGCGACTGCTCGGGGGGGACCACCGGGTCGGACAGGCCCTGCAGCAGCAGCATGGGGCAGGTCACCCCCGCCACCAGCGCCAGGGGCTCGCGTGTGGCGTACAGGGCCGGGTCCTGCGGGCCGACGAGCCAGTCGACGTAGCGTGACTCGAAGTCGTGGGTGGTCGCGCTGAACGCGGCGAGTGCGCTCACCCCGTAGTAGGAGACACCACCGGCGAACGCGCCGGACGTGCAGCAGACCGCCATCACCGTCCAGCCGCCCGCGCTGCCGCCCCGGATCGCGATCCGTGCCGGGTCGGCCAGCCCCTCGTCGGCCAGCCACTCGGCCGCGGCGACCGCGTCCTCGACGTCCACCACGCCCCACTGCCCGCGCAGCCGCTCGCGGTAGGCGCGGCCGTAGCCGGTGGAGCCGCCGTAGTTGAGGTCCAGCACGCCGATGCCCCTGCTGGTGAAGAACGCCTTCTCCAGGTCGAGCGCGCCCACGCTCTGCCCGGTGGGTCCGCCGTGCACGAACACGACGTACGGGGCGGGGCCCTCGCCGCGCGCCTCGGGGTTGGCCGGCGGGTAGAGGAACGCGTGCGCGTCGCGCCCGGATCGGCCCCAGAGCTCCACGGCCCGGACGGGCGGCAGGTAGGCGGGGTCGGGGATCTGGCCGGCGTCCCGGTGGAGCTCACGGGTGCGGCCGGTCGCGATGTCGATCCGGACGATCGACCTGGGCGTCGCCGGGCCGTACCCGATCCCGACCAGGGAACGCCCGTCGGTGGCCAGCACCGGCTCCCAGCCGTCGTAGGGCACCTCCAGGTCCTTCAGCGTCCCGTGGGCCGGGTCGAGGACGCCCAGCCGCAGGTTGCCCCGTCCGTGCAGGACCGCGACGCTCCCGTCGTCCAGCGGCGCGTACGGCATCGCGCCGAGCTGCCAGAGCGGGCCCGCGAACTCCTCGTCCTCGCCGTGGAGCGCCCGTGGCGCGCCGCCGTGCAGCTCGGCCAGGTAGAGGTTCCACCAGCCCGAGGAGTCGGAGATCAGGTAGAGGCTCCGCTCGTCCCGCCAGTACGGGGCGAGCACCGACTCGTCGGTGCCACCCGCGATCGTCCAGGAGGCGCCGTCGGCCAGCCGGCAGACCCGCAGCTCGGTGCCGTTCCACGGCATCCGGGGATGATCCCAGCAGACGAAGGCCAGATGCTCGCCGTCGGGGGAGAGGGTGGGGAAGGCGTAGAAGTCATGCCCGGTGATCCACTCGCGCGGCTCGTCGCCACCGGACAGGGAGCCGGACGACGAGCCGAGCGGGGAGTCCAACGACGAGCCGGAGGACGAGTCCGACGACGAGCCGGACGGGGGGACGGGCGACGGGCCCGATGACGAGCCGGGCAGGGCGACGGACATGATGGAGCGGCTCACCCGGCCGTCGTCGTGCCGCTCCCTGACGCACCAGACCCGCCCGTCGCGGACGACCAGGTCGGCGTAGCGCAACGCCGAGGGCGAGGTGGGCTCGGGAGTGAGAGGCCGGGGCTCGCCGCCGGTGGGCAGCAGGTAGAGCCGCTGGTCGGTGAAGTTCGCGAACACCACGCCCTGGCCGGGAACCACCGCGTACGACCGGCCGCCGTACTCGTGGACGCGGGTCCTGGCGCTCCAGGGAGCGGTCAACAGCTCGCGCCGCACGCCGTCGGCGTCTCGGTGCACGATGGTGGTGCGCCCGCCCTCGGCGGGACGATCTTCGGTCCACCAGACCTCATCGCCGAGCACCATCGGAAATCCGAGGCGCAGGCCGGAGCGGGCGACGTCGGACGTGGAGACCGGCGAGGGCCAGGTGGCGTACGGCAGGACGACCTGCTCGGGGGACATGGCGACATCCTGCCCGATAACCGGCCGCGTGTCGCCGATATCACGCCCGCGTCCCGTCGAAGGTGCCGACGGCGGCCGGCGGCGAGGGGGGATCGGGGGGAAATGGGGGATGAGAGCGATCGACGGTGGCCACTGGAGGGCCTCCCTCGGAGCCTCGGCCGTCACATCGCCCGAGGTGGCCGTGCGGGCCGTGCAGGCCGAGGAACCCTCAGCGCCTTCGACCCGAGGCAGCCGGGTGGCCGAGTGGCTGAGTGGCTGAGGGAGCTCTCGGCGCCTCTCACGCGAGGTGGCCGGGTGGCTGAGGGAGCTCTCGGCGCCTCTCACGCGAGGTGGCCGGGTGGCTGACGGAACTCCCAGCGCCTCTCACGCGAGGTGGCCGGGTGACTGAGGGAGCTCTCAGCGCCTCTCAGCGGCCTCAAAGGTTCGGTGGAACAGACTTCCAGGGTTTCCCCCCGGCCCCTGGAGCCCGTATGAGCACCCGTTCCGATGACCGCACGGCCACGTCGTCGATCGGATGGTGGCGGCGGTGGCCATGGTGGGCGGGTCACGCCGCGAGCACGGTGGCCGCCGTGTACGGCTGCGTGCTGCTGGTGGCCGCGTTCATGGGCTACCGCGCGTTCCTCGGTGTCACGGACATCGGCCTTCCCGACATCACCTGGCCGGGCGCCGCGGTGCTGCTCGTCGGATCCGTGATCGCGGCCGCCACGGTGCGCCCGTGGGGCGGGCGGGTGCCGCCGCGTGCCCTGTCGGCCGGTCTGTGGGCCGTGGCGGTACCGGCACTGGTGGGCAGTTGCTGGGTACTGCTCAACCTGATCCAGCTCGTCCTGACCGGCACCGTCAGCGACCGCCTGGGCGGCAGCGACTGGGTGAACCTCACCGAGCGGCTGTGCCTGGCCGCCGTCGCGGCCCTGTTCGTGGCCACGGCGTTGTCACACGCCCGCCGCGCCGCCGGCGTCTGCCCCCGGTGCGGCCGGGCACATCCGCCACAGGCCTCGGGCCGGTGGCACCCCCCGCCGCACGCGGCGCCCCCCGGGGTGCGGCGGATCGCCTACGCGGGCTGCTGCGCGTTCCTTCCCTACCTCACCCTGCACACCCTCGGCGCGGTCGGCGTCCCCGGGATCGAGCCCGGAGGATTCCGGCCGACCTGGGCCATGGTGTTCGCGGGGGTCTGCGGTGTCGCGCTCGCCGTGTTCCTGCTGCTGGGTCTCGTCCGGCCGTGGGGCATGCTCTTCCCCCGCTGGACGCTCTGGCTCGCGGGAAGGAGGGTCCCCCGGTTCCTGCCGCTGGCACCGGTCTGGGTGGTCGCGCCGACCCTGGCCCTGTACGGCACCGGAAGCGGGATCCTCGCGGGCGCCGGGGTCCTGGGCGACGGGAACGACCTGTTCGGCATCGGCGGAGCGGCGTCGCTGGCGTTCGGCGGTTACGGCTGGGCGCTGGCCGTGGCCGCCGTCTCCTACCAGCTCCGGACCCGCCCCCTGTGCGTGCCGGCGGACACGTCCGTCCTCTGAACCGCCCAGAAAAGCCGAGCCACCCAGAAAAGCCGGGCCGCCGGGAAAAACCGAGCCCCCCGGGGACGCCGGGCCGATCGAGAAGGCCGCCCCGCGAGGGGCGGCCGAGCAGCCCGGGAAGAGGGGCGGTCCAGCAAGGCAGGCCGCCCGGCACAAGGGCGAGGGGGCGGTCACCGCCATCCGGTTACCGCCCCCTCGTCCATACCGGGTACCTCTCAGGGAATCGGCGTCCCCACGCCCCCCTCGACCGCGGTCGGCAGGTCGGGACGGGCGATCGGCTGGACGATCGACTTCCTGCTGCGCCGGCTGCGCTTCTCCAGCCACGTGGCGACGGCGCCCACCATCACGTTGATGATGATGTAGATGATCGCGATGACGATCACCGCGGGAATGATGTTGTTGAAGTTGGAGGGCAGCACGCGCGCCCCCGCGTTCAGCAGGTCCTCGAACGCCACGATGAAGCCCAGGGCGGTGTCCTTCAGGAGCACCACCAGCTGGGCGACGATCGCCGGCATCATGGCCGTGACCGCCTGCGGCAGCAGGATCATCCGCATCACCTGGCTGCGGCGCAGGCCGATCGCGAGCGCGGCCTCGCTCTGTCCCCGGGGGATGGACAGAATTCCGGCCCGTACGATCTCCGCCAGCACCGAGCCGTTGTACAGCACCAGGCCGACCACCACGGCGGTGAACGGGGTCACGGTGAGCCCGAAGACCGCGCTCCCGCCGAACATCACCGCGAAGATCATGATCAGCAGCGGGATCGCCCGGAAGAACTCGACCACCGCACCCGCAGAACGGCGGATCCAGGCGTGCTCCGAGAGCCTGCCGATACCGAAGACGAACCCGAACGGCACCGCGATCACGGCGGCCACCAGCGCCGCGCTGAGCGTGTTCACCAGACCCGGCAGGATCAGGTTCACCCACACGTCGGCGCGCAGGAACGGCGTCCACAGGTCGGCGTTGAGCTGGTTCTTCTCGTCGAGCTTGGTCACCATCCAGTACGCGGCGAACAGCACGAGAACCACCGTGAGCACGGTGAGCACGGTGTTGCGCGTCCGCGCCTTGGGCCCGGGGATGTCGTACAGGACGCTGACCCGGTCGGAGCTCGCGGCCCGCTTCCTGGACGCCGGGCGCGGCTCGGTGGCCGTCGTGGTCATCGGACCACCGCCAGGCGCTTGGCGAGCCAGCCGAACAGCAGCCCGGTCGGCAGGGTGAGGATCAGGAAGCCCAGCGCGAATCCGGCGAAGATCTGCACGACGGCGTCACCGTGCGCCTCGAACAACGTCTTCATCGTCAGGGACGCCTCGCCCACCCCGATCGCCGCGGCGATCGTGGTGTTCTTGATCAGTGCTATCAGGATGCTGCCCAGGGGGGCGATCACGGCGCGGAACGCCTGGGGCAGCACGATCAGTCTCAGGTTCTGGCCGAATGTGAGCCCGATGGCCCGCGCCGCCTCCGCCTGACCGACCGGCACCGTGTTGATGCCGGACCGGATCGCCTCGCAGACGAACGCCGCCGTGTAGGCCGACAGTCCGATGATCGAGAGCCACATGTAGTTGGTGGACAGGCTCTCGGAGAACGAGACGTTCAGGACCAGGCCGAGGCCGAGCCCGCAGAACACGATGACCAGCGTCAACGGGGTGTTGCGCAGGATGTTCACGTACGCCGTGCCGATTCCGCGCAGGATGGGCAGCGGGCTGACCCGCATGCCCGCCAGAACGGTGCCGAGCACGAGCGCCACCAGCCCGCTGGCGACGGCGAGGCGGATCGTCAGCCAGAAAGCGTCCCGGATCATCGGGAATTCATCGAAGAGTGCCTGCACTCATCCCTCCAGTGCCACAGGCCGGGGCGACGCGCGCCCCGGCCGAGGTGTGACCGATCAGTAACGCTCGACGGCCGGGGGGGTGGTGAAGAACTTGCCGAACTCGCCGAAGTTGGCCTCGACGGCCTTCTTCCAGCTGCCGTCGGAGAACATCTTCTCCACGGCCGTGTTGACCTTGTCGCGGGTCGCCTTGTCGTCCAGCTTCAGGCCGACGCCGTACTTCTCCTCGGAGAAGGGCTGGCCGACGAGGCGGAACTTGCCGGGGGACTGGGCGGCGAAACCGGCCAGGATCGTGGCGTCCGTGGAGATCGCGTCGACCTGCTTGTTCTCCAGGAGGGGCAGGCAGGCGCCGTAGCCCTGCTGCTCGGTGAGGTACTGGGCCTTCCACTCGGCGCCGAACTTGTCGGCCAGGCGCTTGGGCGAGGACGAGCCCTGGGCGCCGCAGACCTTCTTGGCCTTGAGGTCCTCGACACCGCTGATCGTGGTGTCGTCCGCGCGGGTCAGGATGTCCTGGCCGGTGACCAGGTACGGTCCGGCGAAGGAGACCTTCTTCTTACGGTCGTCGGTGATCGAGTAGGTCGCGATCACGGCGTTGACCTGGCCCTGCTGGATGAACGACTCACGGTTGGCCGAGATGGCCTCCTTGAACTCGATCTTGTCGTCCGCGTAGCCGAGCTCCTTGGCGATGTAGCGGGCCACGTCGACGTCGAAACCCTTGAAGGAGCCGTCGGGCTGCTTCTGGCCGAGGCCGGGCTGGTCGATCTTGATTCCCACCACGAACTTGTCGCTGGCACCGCTGTCGCCACCGCACGCGGTCAGGCCGGCCATCGCCGCGGCGGCTGCGATCACCACGGCTCCAATACGCCGTACACGCATTCGTACTACCTCGTCTTTCGTCAGGATGAGCAGAGCCGTCAGTGAGTGAGAATCTTGGAAAGGAAATCCCTGGCACGATCGGTCCGGGGGGCGGTGAAGAACTCCTCGGGGGCGTTCTCCTCCACGATCTGGCCCTCGGCCATGAAGACCACGCGGTTGGCCGCGCGGCGGGCGAAGCCCATCTCATGGGTGACGACCATCATCGTCATGCCCTCCTGGGCAAGACCGATCATGACATCGAGCACCTCCTGGACCATCTCGGGGTCCAGCGCGGAGGTCGGCTCGTCGAACAGGATCATCTTGGGGTCCATGGCCAGCGCGCGGGCGATGGCCACACGCTGCTGCTGGCCTCCGGAGAGCTGCGCCGGGTACTTCGACGCCTGGGCGCCGATGCCGACCCGCTCCAGCAACTCCATGCCGCGCCGCTCGGCCTGGGCGGCGGGGATTCCGCGAACCTTGATCGGCCCGAGCGTGACGTTCTCCAGGATCGTCTTGTGGGCGAACAGGTTGAAGGACTGGAACACCATCCCGACCTCGGAGCGCAGCTTGGCCAGGGTCTTGCCCTCCACCGCGAGCGGCTGCCCGTCGAAGGTGATCGTGCCCTGGTCGATGTCCTCCAGCCGGTTGATCGTCCTGCAGAGGGTCGACTTGCCGCCGCCGGAGGGGCCGATGACGACGAGGACCTCGCCTCGGGAGATCGTCAGATTGATGTCCCTCAGGACGTGCAGGCTGCCGAAGTGCTTGTTGACGCCTTCGAGCACGACCAGAGGAGTCTTGTCCCCGTTCTCCGTCATGGGGGACAACGTAATTCTGCCAAGGGCACCTCGTGCTAACCCTGCGGTACCGATCGCATCACGGCCTGCTCACGCCTTGGCCAGTCCGCGTCCTGCGAGGTGGACGGGTCGGCTATGGGGGCAAGGGCCCCACCGGCTCCCCGCCGGCCGCCGCCGGGGGAGGGCGCCCGCCCCGGGAGGCGTACCCGGAGGTCCGGTGAGCGCCTACCCTTGTCGTGAGATGACTGCCACCGGACAGAGCGCCCGCACGTACCAGGTCCGTACCTATGGGTGCCAGATGAACGTGCACGACTCCGAGCGCCTCTCGGGCCTGCTGGAGGACGCCGGATACGTCCCCGCCGCGCAGGGGGACACGGCCGACGTGGTCGTGTTCAACACCTGTGCCGTACGGGAGAACGCCGACAACAAGCTCTACGGCAACCTCGGGCACCTGCGCCCCTCGAAGGTGGGCAACCCCGGCATGCAGATCGCCGTGGGGGGCTGCCTGGCGCAGAAGGACCAGGGGGAGATCGTCCGCAGGGCGCCCTGGGTGGACGTGGTCTTCGGCACCCACAACATCGGCTCGCTGCCGGTGCTGCTGGAGCGGGCGCGCGTCCAGCAGGAGGCCCAGGTCGAGATCAGGGAATCCCTGGAGACCTTCCCGAGCACGCTGCCCACCAAGCGCGAGTCGGCCTACGCCGCCTGGGTCTCGGTCTCGGTCGGGTGCAACAACACCTGCACGTTCTGCATCGTGCCCGCCCTGCGCGGCAAGGAGAAGGACCGCCGTCCCGGCGACGTCCTGAACGAGGTCCGCACCCTGGTCGAACAGGGCGTGCTGGAGATCACCCTGCTGGGCCAGAACGTCAACACCTACGGGGTGGAGTTCGGCGACCGGCTGGCCTTCGGCAAGCTGCTGCGGGCCTGCGGCGGCATCGAGGGCCTGGAGCGGGTCCGTTTCACCAGCCCGCACCCGGCGGCCTTCACCGACGACGTGATCGCGGCCATGGCCGAGACCCCCAACGTGATGCACCAGCTCCACATGCCGCTGCAGTCGGGTTCGGACCGGGTGCTCAAGGCGATGCGCCGCTCCTACCGGGCCGAGCGCTACCTGGGCATCATCGAGCGGGTCCGCGCCGCCATGCCGGACGCGGCGATCTCCACCGACATCATCGTCGGCTTCCCCGGCGAGACCGAGGAGGACTTCCAGGGCACCCTGGACGTGGTGCGGGAGTCCCGCTTCGCCAACGCCTTCACCTTCCAGTACTCGATCCGTCCCGGCACGCCCGCGGCCACCATGGACCACCAGGTTCCCAAGGAGGTCGTGCAGGAGCGCTACGAGCGGCTCGTGGAACTGCAGACCGAGATCTCCTGGTCGGAGAACAAGGGGCAGCTCGGCCGGACGCTGGAGGTGCTGGTGGCCGAGGGCGAGGGCCGCAAGGACGAGGCGACCCGGCGCATGTCCGGACGCGCCCCCGACAACCGGCTGGTGCACTTCACCCCGGGCGCCGAGATCCCGCGTCCCGGTGACGTGGTGAGCGCCGAGGTGACGTACGCGGCGCCGCACCACCTGGTCGCCGACGGCCCGGTCCTGGGGCTGCGCCGTACCCGCGCGGGCGACGCCTGGCAGGCCCGGCAGGACACCCCGGCCGGTTCCGGCCCCGGGGTCATGCTCGGCATGCCCTCGATCGGCCGCCCCGCCCCGCTCCCGCAGACCTCGGGCTGCTCGGTCACCTGAGGACCGTCGGCCCCGCTGGGGCCGTCCGGTCTCCTGAGGGCTGTCCGTCCCGTTCGCTCGGGTCCCCTTGAGGACGTCTCACCCCTCGGGCCGTCCGGCCTCCTGAGGGTTGTCCGTCCCGTTCGCTCGGGTCCCCTTGAGGACGTCTCACCCCTCGGGCCGTCCGGTCTCCTGAGAGCCGCCCGCCCCGGAGATTTTTCGTTGGGTCCTCCGGGGCCCCGGGCCGGTCCCGCGCACCCGGCACACTCATGATCGGGGGAGGCCGGAACCCCCGGCGGGACCGGCGATCCCGGCCGTTTCACCGCTTCCGCGGGCGGGAGCGTGCCCGCCGCCGTCACCGATGTCACAACAGATGATATTTCGTGATCAATTAGTGATTGATGTGCGAGCATTTGTCTGCTGTGGCTACTGTGGTTCAGCACCCGCGGAAGCCGTGGAGGTTTCCCCCCGAGAACCGCAGGGAGTCTTCCCATGCACGTCCCCCCGCCCTCCGGACCATCCGGCCCGTCCGGTTCGCCCGGCCCGTCCGGTGAGTCCCCGGGCACCCACGGAGAGCCGGAGATCCTCACCGGTCCCGCGGGCGATCCGAAGAGGCCCGGGAGATCCCGGAGGCCCGCCCGGAGAAGCGGCCCGGCCGTCGCCGTCTTCTCCGTCCTCGCCGTCGCCCTGCTGGGCGGAGGCGCCGCCTTCGCCCTCATGAACGGCACCGAGGACGACGGTTCGGGACGCTCGCCCGAGACCGCCCAGCAGGCGTCCCAGGACCCCGCACGCGATCCCGGAGACGACGCCGGACAGGCCCAGGACCCGCCCGGGCCGGGAGAGCCGGAACCGGGCGCCGGGGAAGAGGGAGAAGCCGGGGACGCGGGAGACGCCGGGGACGCCGGGGACGCCGGGAACACGGCCGCGGGACAGGACGACACCTCCGCCGGTTCCGGCGGAGGATCGGACCGGAGCGAGCCGGAATCCGGTTCAGGCTCCGACTCCGCCGCGGGCAACCCGTCGCGGGACAAGCCGGGGGAGAGCAAGCCGACCCGGCGCCCGCAGAGCGGTCCGGCGTCACCCCCCGCCACCGACGACGGTCCCCTGTCGGACGGCGAGACCGGTTACGTCCACCCCCAGGGCCCCGTCGGCGGCTACTAGCTCCGGCCTTGAGGCAGGGGAGCGCGAGGGTCCGGAGCTGATCGGGTCGCGCTGCCGACCGTCGTCCGTGGTGCTCCGGCCTTCGGACCGGGAGCGCGTCGACGATCCGGATCCCGGCGCCCGCCGTGGTGCCGGGCGTCCGCCGGGTGCCCGCCGGACACCGTTAGTCTGGCCGGATGCTCGTCGCCGTGGCCGTGTGCCCGCATCCCCCGCTGCTCGTCCCGGCACTGGCCGGGGCGGCCGCCGCGGAACTCGACGATCTCAGGGCGGCCTGCGCGTCCGCGGTGAGGTCGCTGGGCGACGCCGGAGCCGACACGATCGCCGTGGTGGGCGGTGCGAGCA
This sequence comes from Streptosporangium sp. DT93, assembly GCF_049844535.1. Lineage (NCBI taxonomy): Bacteria > Bacillati > Actinomycetota > Actinomycetes > Streptosporangiales > Streptosporangiaceae > Streptosporangium > Streptosporangium sp. DT93. The sequence continues at coordinate 409,100 of NZ_JBNCLF010000004.1, read as the reverse complement.
CGACCGCCGCGTACGGTGCGGACGCCGCGGGGAGCCTCGCCCCGTGGGGGGCCGACGTCAGGGTCGGCGAGGGGGAGGCCGTCCTCCCGCTCTCCCTGACGATCGGCCGCCTGCTCCTGGACGAGGAACACCTCGGCGCGTCGGCCTTCCACGCGATCTCCTTCGACGCGGACCCCGCGGAGTGCGCCGGCCTGGGGCGGCGGCTGACGGAGCGGGGCGGGCGGACGGCGTTGCTCGTCATGGCCGACGGGTCGGCCCGCCTCACCGAGAAGTCCCCCGGCTACCTCGACCCCCGCGCCGAGCCGTACGACCGGGCGATCGTCCGGGCGCTCGCCCGCGCCGAGGTCCCGGCGTTCGACGTCGCCGAGGCCGCCGAGCTGTGGGTGCAGGGGCGCGCCGCCCTGCAGGTCCTCGACGGTCTCGGCGAGGGCCTGAGCGCCGAGATCCTCTACGACGACGCGCCGTACGGTGTCGGGTACTTCGTCGTCCGCTGGACGGAATGACCCCGTTCGGCCCCGCCCGGATACCGGAACGCGCCGCGACAGGCCTCACCGAGCGGGCGGCGGGGGGACGGGGGCCGCGCTCCGCGAACCGTCTCAGCGGTCGTTGTCGTCGCGCCCGGGATCGGGGCTCGGCTTCGAGCTCTTCTCGGGACTCGGGCTCGCCTTCTTCTTGGGGTCCGGGCTCGGGCTCGACTGGCGGTAGGTCTGGTCGCAGTTCTCCCAGTGGCTGAAGTCCCGGTTCTGGCTCCACAGCTGCCGGGCCGCCCGGATGTTCCAGTCGGGGTCGAACGCCCGCAGGGGGGTGCCCTCGAGCTCGGCCAGCCTCCGGTCGGAGATCTGGAAGACGCCCCAGTTGCGCGTGCCGTTGACGTTGGGCAGGGAGTAGTACTGGTCGAGGAACGACATGCACTTGGCGATGCCGACCGCGCGGTCCGGCTCCTCGGGGAAGACCTCCCTGATCCGGCCCTCCACCTTCTGCGGCGACCACCTGACCATCTTCACGGTGCCCTGGTACAGGACGCGCTTGGTGGTGTCGTCGACCAGGCCGTTGGGTTCCAGCCCCGCCAGCACCTGGAACGCCACCACGTGCCGGAGGGTCCCCGGCCCGAAGTCGGCGTCGACCTGCACGAGCCCGCCCGCCTCCAGCAGCAGCTTCTGCAGTTCCCGGACGCACTCGTCGTGCTCCCCCAGACCCATGATCGGGGGACAGGCCCGGGAGAGCAGGAGGCGCCGGTCCTCCGGCGTCGCGGAGGGGGCCGGTGAGGGCGCCGGCTTCGCGGCCGCCGTGCTCATGATCGCCGCCGTGGCGGCCGCGGCCGCACCGGAACAGCCCATCACCACCGCCGCCACCGCGAGCCATCGCCGGGTACGGGACGGTCTGTTCGTCCGCTTTCCCGGATCACCCGGAGAGGAGGCCGGCACCGGGTCGTCGCCCTCCGCGGGCTCGTCCCCGGAGGCGGCCCGGTCCTGCCCGTCGGGAACGGCCGGGTCCTGTCCGGCGGGGACGCCCGGGTCCCGCTCGCCGGAAGGGCCGGAAGGGGCGGGAGACGGGGAAGACGGGGAAGACGGGGAAGACGGGGAAGACGGGGAAGAGGCGGGAGACGGGGAAGGCTCAGCGCCGCTCGCGTCCTTGGGGACGGTCGGCGCTCCCTCGGCCTTGGCCCACGCCTGCGCAGCCTCGGCGCGGATCCATCGGCGATGAAGTTCGAGGAGCTCGTCGGAGTGGGCTCCGCACACCCTGGCTATACGTTCCACCGTGCTGAAGTCGGCCGGGAGCCCTTTTCCGGAACAGTAGCGATGAATCGCCGAACTGCTGATTCCCGCTCGTTTCGCGAGCGCCTCGTAGCTCCGCCCGGTCCGATCCTTCATGCCCCGTAGATAGCCGGCGAACTCCTCAAGATCATGTTCGGTCACGGAGTGCCCCCTGTGGCGGTCCATCCACGGCGTCATCCCACCACAACGTCCCGCGGGTCCGCTACAACCGCAGTTCAGGGGGTGTTTCCTCATCCCGCCGTCCCGATACGCGCGTCCCACCTTGACGGGGGACCGGCCGATCAGGATTCTTGTCGCCACACCGTACCGCACGACCGGGAGAGGCGTTCGGCGGAGAATGGCCGGCATTGCGCCCCGTTGGAAATGGGCGACCGGCCGACCGTGAAAGCACCCGGCCCGAGACGGATGGGGCGGCCTTGGCATTCCATCCTGAAAGTTCCCTTACCGGAAGCCGAAACCTGCTGCAGCGTCGTCATCCGTCCCAGCGCGGTGACGACGACAGGGGAGAGCAGGATTCGGTGGTCCCCCGGTCGCCGCCGTCGAGCACGGTGGAGGCCGGTCGGATGCGCGGGCACGTTCTCCGGCGACGGCGTGATACGGCCGGGGATGGGCGCGTCAGTCGCGCCCATCCCCTCCCATCCCTCCTCCCCGGTACGTCCCGATGATCCGTGCGCACACGCTGCGCCGCGCCAAGGGCGCCCGGTTCTCGCCGTTCGCCGGGGAGAGCACGAAGGGGAGACCCCGAAGGTCGAAAAGCCCGGGGAAGCCGGAGAAGCCGGGGAAGCCGGGGAAACCGGGAAAATGTCGTCCCTCGCGGCTACGGTGACGGCAGGCGCGGCCCGGGGCGGGTGCGCCGGACTCGCGGAGGGACACGAGAGTGATGGCGGGAACCGTGGCGTTCGGGAGCATTCCCACGCCGCTGGGAGACATGGTCGTCGCCGTGACCGAGGACGGGGTGGCGGGCACCGGCTGGGGTGATCCGGCGCGGATCAAGGCCCGCCTGCAGGACCGGCTGAGGCTGGAGGAGACGGACGACCCCGGCAGGACCACGGCCGTCCTGGGCGAGCTGGCCGACTACTACGCCGGAGGGCTGCGGGTCTTCGAGGTCCCGCTGGACTGGCGGCTGACCTCACCGGTGCAGCGCAGGGTGCTGGGTGTCCTGTACGAGACCGTTCCCTACGGCCGCGCGGTGACCTACGGCGAGCTGGCCACCCGCAGCGGGACGGGTGTCCCGGCGCGGGCCATCGGGTCGATCATGGGAGCCAACCCGATCCCCGTCATCGTGCCGTGCCACCGGGTGGTCGCGGGCAACGGGCTGGGCGGGTTCAGCGGCGGCGACGGCGTGGAGTCGAAGCGGCGGCTGCTCACCCTGGAGGGATACCTCCAGCCGACGCTCGACTGGGACTGACCCGAGGGCCGACCGCCTCCGGCACCGGCTCCCACCACACCCGACGACGCCTATGACATCCGGGACGCCGTCCGATGACGGGCGACAGGCGCCCCGGGGGGCGCGAGCGCCTCGACTCCCGCGTACTCCCGGCGAGTTGGCACACTTGCCCTGTGCCTCAGCTACCCGTCATCGCCGTCGTCGGCCCGACCGCGGCCGGTAAGTCCGACCTGGCCGTGGACCTCGCCCTCGAACTGGGAGGCGAGGTGATCAACACCGACTCCATGCAGCTCTACCGGGGGATGGACATCGGGACGGCGAAGCTCTCCGTGGCCGAGCGCCGCGGCGTGCCCCACCACCTGCTGGACGTCTGGGAGGTGACCAGGACGGCCAGCGTGGCCGAGTACCAGGCGCTGGTCCGGCCGCTGATCGACGATCTGAGGGCGGCCGGGACGGTGCCGGTCCTGGTGGGCGGCTCCGGGCTGTACGTGCGGGCCGCCCTGGACGTCCTGGAGTTCCCCGGCACCGACCCCGGGGTCCGTGCCCGCCTGGAGGCCGAGCTGGCCCTGGCCGGTCCCGCGCCGCTGTACGAGCGGCTCCGCGAGCGCGACCCCGAGGCCGCCGGGACGATCCTGCCGAGCAACGGCCGCAGGATCGTCCGCGCCCTGGAGGTCATCGAGATCTCCGGACGGCCGTTCTCGGCCACGATGCCGTCGTACGACGCCTTCTACGACAACGTCCAGCTCGGGGTGGAGGTGCCCAGGGACGTGCTGGACGCCCGTGTCGAGGCGCGGGTCGAGCGCATGTGGCGGGACGGGCTGGTGGCGGAGGTCAGGGAACTCGCCGCCCGCGGGCTCGCCGGAGGGCGTACGGCCAGCCGGGCCCTGGGCTACGCGCAGGTGCTGCGCTTTCTCGGCGGTGAGTGCACCGAGGAGGAGGCCCGGCAGGAGACGATCCGGGCGACGCGCAGGTTCGTCCGCCGCCAGGAGTCGTGGTTCCGCCGCGATCCCCGGGTGGTCTGGCTGCCGCAGCGCGATCCCGGCCTCCTGGGACGCGCGCTCGCCGCGATCCGCGGCTGACCCGGACGGCCGCGCGGGGAAGGGCCGCCGGGACGCCTCGCCGGGTCGCCGGGTCGCCGGAAAGGTCCCGATAGAATCCGGGTATGCGATTCGTGAAGGGGCACGGCACCGAGAACGACTTCGTCATCCTCCCGGATCCGGACGGTGAGCTGGAGCTGTCCGCCGCGTTCGTGGCGGCGGTGTGCGACCGTCGCGCCGGGATCGGCGCGGACGGCGTGCTGCGCGTGACGCGGACGAAGCTCAGCCCCGAGGTGTCCGCCCACGCGGGTGAGGCCGAGTGGTTCATGGACTACCGCAACGCCGACGGCGGCAAGGCCGAGATGTGCGGCAACGGGACGCGGGTCTTCGCCCGCTACCTCGTCGACGCCGGGCTGGCCGCGCCGGGGGAGTTCGCCGTCGCCACCCGGGGCGGGGTCCGGCGCGTACGGCTGGCGGAGACCGGTGACGTGACCGTGGACATGGGCCCGCCCCGGGTGCTGGGGACGAGCCGGGCGACCGTGGCGGGCCGGGGGTACGAGGGGCTGCACGTCGACATGGGCAACCCCCATCTGGCCTGCGTCATCGGCGACCCGGTGGCGCAGCTCGACCTGAGCGGAGCGCCCGCGTTCGACCCCGAGGTGTTCCCCTCCGGGGTCAACGTCGAGCTTCTCAACCCGGTCGGCCCGCGCCGGGTCGTCATGCGGGTCTTCGAACGCGGATCGGGGGAGACGCGCTCCTGCGGGACCGGCGCGGTCGCCTCGGCCGTGGCGGCGGCGCGGCTGGCGGGCGAGAGCACCGGCACCTGGGCGGTCGAGGTGCCGGGCGGCACCGTCACCGTCATCCTCGACGAGGACACGAGCTACCTGGCAGGGCCCGCCGTCCTGGTCGCGTCCGGCGAGCTCACCCTCTGACCCCGGGCCCTCCCCGGCTCGGGACGCGGCCGTGGGGCGTGACCGGATGTGGACAGCTCCCGCCGCCGGACGCCGTCGCGGGCCGCGCGCGGAGGCCGCGCGCGGGCCGTGCCGCCGGGGCCACGCTCCCGGCCCGGCGGGGCCGCCGTGGGGCTGCGGCGGGACTCCGACGTGACTTCGGCGGGGCTCCGGCCGGGTTCCGGCAGGACTCCGGCGGGGGTGCGGCGTGGCTCCGCCGGGACCCGGACCGGCCCCCGGAGGGCCACCCGGAGGACATGTCGTTTGGGGCATCCCCCCCGACCTGGCAGACTGACGTCCCATGGACGTGGACATCTGGGCCTGGGTCGGCGACACCCAGCGGCAACTGCACGAAGCAGGTAACACCGGTCTGGCCATGGCGATCGGAGATGTTCCCGCGCAGGCTCTGGAGGGCCGGTACGCGCAGCTCGACGTGCTCGCGCCCGCGATCGCGCAGCAGGCGGAGAACCTGCAACTGCCCTGGCTGGAGTTCTACGCCCGCTACTGGCACCTGATCGGCCGCGTCGGCGACCGCGCGCAGGGGGCGGTCGCCCTCGCCGACGCCGAGACGCTCGTCGAGTTCACCGGGCGCGAGGACGTCCGGGAGTGCCCGGCGACCCCCGGCGCCGTCGTGGCGCTGGCCGTCGCGCGGGCGAACACCGACGGGCCGGGGTACGCCGACGAGCGGCTGGCCGCGCTCACGGCACTGGACGTCGAGCCCGCCTCCCCGGCCTTCTCCGCCGTGGCCGAGCACCACGTGGCGGCACTGATCGACGCGGGCCGCGTCCAGGAGGCCGTCCTGCACGCCGAGACCTCCGTGGAGACGCTGGGCGGCGCGGGGCGCGAGGCGAGCTGGGAGCTGGGAGCGGCCTCGGCCCGGGCGCTGCTCGCCGCGGGCCGCGCCGAGGACGCGCTCACCGCGCTCGACGCCGCGGCCGGGTTCAAGCCCGACGACCCGGTGGCCAAGGCCCACCGCGAGGGCGTACTGCGCGCGCTCGTGCTCGCCACCCTCGGCCGGGTGCAGGAGGCGGTCGACGCGCTGCCCGACCTCGACGTGGTCGGCGACCACCCCCGGGTCTGGGTCGAGTGGACGCACGCCATCCGCCTGCTGGCCGGATCGGCGCAGATCACCAACACCTGGCAGCTCGGCCGGGTGCTCAAGCAGTGGATCGACTACTTCGCCATGATGGGCGGCTACCGGGCCAGGGTCGAGCTGGCGCTCATCGCCGGTGAGCTGGCCGTCGCCCGCCAGGGCATCTGGCAGGCCCGGCTCCTGGCCGACCTGGCCGACTCGGCGGCCGGGGAGCTCAAGAGCCCCGGTGACGTGCCCGAGCGGATCGCCGCGCTGCGCACCGCCGCCGACGAGGCCACCCCGCTCCCGGCCCCGGGGCCGGAGCCGGAGCTGGTCGGCTACTTCGACGCCGCGGACGGCTTCAACGCCGACCCGGAGCGCTGGGTGGGCTGGCTGACCCCGCTGTCGGGCCGGGACCTCGAGGCGACCCGGCGCCACACCACCACGCTGGGCTTCCTCGGCTACCCCTCCAGGGGCGCCGACATCTACTGGTCCATGCTGGTCGAGTCCGGTGACATCGAGAACGCCGACCCGCAGGACTCGGCGTACCTCAGCAGCCTGCTGATCGAGGCCCGCCAGGACGAGCGCCTGGAGCAGATGGCCGAGCGGCTGCCCGCCGCGCAGCGCCACATGGCCCTGGGCCGCCTGCACACCGCGCGGGAGCGCTGGGAGCAGGCCGCCGCCGAGGGCGAGGCGGCGGCCGGCGCGGGTGCGGGCATCGAGGCGGCCCGCCTGTGGTCCGCGGCCGTGCAGCAGCTCGGTGACAACGCCAAGGGCGCGGGCATCCTGCGCGACCTCGTCGACTCCGAGGAGATCGAGCAGCAGGACGTCTGGCGGATGGTCGTCATGGCCTCGGCGGCCGAGGACTGGGAGACCGTGCGCCTGGGCGCCGCCAAGATCGGCATACCGATCCAGTCGACCGAGGGGCCGATCGAGGAGGAGATGGGCCTGGTGCGCATCATCCTTCCCGCCCCCGACGGGAGCCAGCGTCAGGTGCTGAGCGTGCGCACCGGTCCCGCGACCGCGCGCCTGGCCATCCCCCAGCCTCCCGGGATGGAGTACAACGCCGGGGACCTGGTCGTGTTCGAGCCGCAGCTGCTGGAGCCGGTCCCGGAGACCCCCGAGGAGCAGGAGAACTTCGTCCCGCCCTTCGCCGCGGTCAGCATGCTCCGCCCCGGCGGCTACACGAGCTGGTTCTTCGACGGCGCCGCCCCCAGCCAGGACGACTGGACGGAGTTCAACGAGGTCCTGGCCGAGCGCGGCTGGCCGATGTGGGTCTACAGCGACGACGACTACACCGTCGGCCACCCGACCTCGGGCGAGCGGCTGCCCGGCGTGTTCGGCTGGATCGCGGTCCCGCCGGACACCAGCCCGGTCGAGGTCGACGCGCTGCTGGACGACGCTACCGAGCGCTGGGTGCACCCGCTGGCCTGGCTCGACCTGGCCAGGACCGTCGACGTCGAGGTGGAGCGGCACGAGCGGATCACCAAGGAGTACGGGCTGTAGACGCTCGCGTACCCGTCCCCGCCACGCCGGTTCTGCTCCGCGTCCGGCCCGCCCGTGAGGGACGCCCTCACGGGCGGGTCGCCGCAAGCCTCTAGAATCTCATTCGGCACATTGGGTCGGTGAGGGAGGAACGGATGCTGGAGCGGTTCCGTCTGGACGGCAAGGTCGCGATCGTCACCGGCGCCTCCTCGGGGCTCGGCGTCGCGTTCGCGCGGGGTCTGGCCGAGGCGGGCGCGGACATCGTGATCGGCGCGCGCCGCAAGGATCGCCTGGAGGAGACCCGCGCCCTGGTCGAGGAGACCGGCAGGCGGTGCCTGGCCGTCGTCACCGACGTGACCGTCCCGGAGGACTGCCAGGCCCTGGTCGCCGCGGCCGTCTCCGAGCTGGGCGCGGTGGACATCCTGATCAACAACGCCGGTGTCGGTACGGCGGTCCCGGCGCTCAAGGAGACCCCCGAGCAGTTCCGCCAGGTGGTGGAGATCAACCTGCACGGCACCTACTGGATGGCGCAGGCCTGTGCCAGGGTCATGAGGCCCGGCTCCTCGATCGTCAACGTCGGCAGCGTGCTGGGGGAGACGACCGCGGGGCTGCCGCAGGCCGCCTACAGCGCCTCCAAGGCGGGGGTCGTCGGCCTCACCCGCGACCTCGCCCAGCAGTGGACGGGCCGCAGGGGCATCCGGGTCAACTGCGTCGAGCCGGGGTTCTTCGCCTCGGAGATGACCGAACAGTACGCCGAGGAGTACATGGCCTGGCAGCTGGAGCATCGGGTGCTGATGAAGCGCGCCGGGGACCCGGCCGAGCTCGTCGCCACCGCGATCTTCCTCGCCTCGGACGCCGCCTCGTACGTCACCGGCGCGGTGATCCCGGTCGACGGCGGCATCCTGATCACCTGACGCGGCGCCTGTCCCGGGCCGGGGTCCTGCGCCGGCCGCCCGTGGCCGCCCGTGGCCATCCTCGCCGACGGCGAGATCTCACCCGCACCGGCCATCCGCGTGTTCGCCCGCTCGTCTTCCGTGAGTGTTTCCCGGCACCGGGGTGTCTTCGCCGTGACGGGTCGGCGGCGACGCTTCGTGAAAATTCCTTCCACGGGTGTTCCCGGCTCCATGTCTTCGATGACATCAGGCCAGGTCACATTGATATCGGGGAAAGAAGTCCCCCGGGGTGGAGCGGGGTTTTTCCCTCCTCTCGACGAGAGCATGACGCTTTTACGCTTAAAGGCCGGGATCTGGGATAATTTGCCACCTCAAGGGTGGTGAGCTCGGGTGAGAGGTGGCATGGTGCGGGCTGCGCTGGTACGGGGTGTGGCCGTCGCGACGGCCGGGTTCGTGATCGCGGGCTGCGGCCCGATGGCCGGTGGGACCGAGGAGAGGTCGGGCTCCGGCGAGGGACAGTCCGCGTCCGCGACCCTCAAGGACCTGAGGAAGCTGGAGGTCAAGGGCCGCGCCCCGATGACCGGGTTCGACCGCGACAAGTTCGGCCCGGCGTGGTCGGACGTCGACAAGAACGGCTGCGACACCCGGAACGACATTCTCATCCGCGACCTGAAGGAAGAGGTCTTCAAGAAGGGCGAGGACGGCTGCGTCGTGCAGTCCGGCGTCCTGGAGGACCCCTACAGCGGCAAGACCATAAAGTTCGAACGCGGGACCAGAAGCAGCATGGCGGTGCAGATCGACCATGTGATCGCGCTCGCCGACGCGTGGCAGAAGGGCGCCCAGGAGTGGAGCGCGTCCAAGCGCAGGGAGCTGGCCAACGACCCGTTGAACCTGCTGGCCGTGGACGGTCCGCTGAACGGCCAGAAGGGCGCCGGGGACGCGGCCACCTGGTTGCCGCCGCGCCGGGCCTATCGATGCCCCTATGTGGAACGCCAGATCCGGGTGAAGGTCAAGTACGACCTCTGGGTGACGTCCGGGGAGAAGGACGCCATGGAGGGCGTGCTCACGTCCTGCTGACCGGCCGTCACGGGAGACCACCGGGCTCCCGGCCCGCCCGGGCATCCGGCGTTCCCGCCGCGTCCAGCGGCGTCCGGAACACCTGACGCGGTCGGCGTGTCATGAGGTGACCCGCCCTCGACCGTCCCCGTCCTCGGAGTCCCCGGGGCGTACGGCCGTGCCGGTCTGCTCGGTCATGGGTCCGGGCTCCCCGGGGAGCCCGGGGTCGTGGGGGGGGTGCGCGAGCGGGCCGGTCTGCTCGGCCATGGTCGCCCGGTGTTCGTCGGCGGCTGCCTGACGGCGGTGTTCGAGCGCCCGGAGCCGGTGGTCCTCCGCGTCACCGCTCCCCACCTCCGCGGCCCGTTCGTGACCTGCGGACGCCTCGCGGTGCGCTCGCGCGGCGGACCGGTATCCGGTCACCGCGCGCTGTCCGGCCTCCTGGGCCCGCGCGCGTGCCTGTTCCAACCGGGCGTCGGCGTGGGCCAGCCGTTCGGTGCCGGACGCCGGTGCGGAATCACCGGCGGCGAGCTCGTACCGGCGCCGGGCGGCCTGCTCGCGTCGCTCGGAGGCCCGCTCGATGCGCTCGCGGGCCCGCTGGCCTCGCCCGTCCCGCTCGCGCGGCTCGTCCTGGGCGCCCTCCCGGCCCGGCGGTCCGCCGGACGGCCCACCGGAAGACCTGTCCGAGGGTTCGTCCGGAAGGTCGGGGTCGGGGTTGTCGCGGGATCCGGCGTTGTTTGCCATGGAATCATGCTTTCCGTTCCAGCCCTCGGTAACCCGGGCCGGGGCCGCGTGCCGTGCTCCGGCGGGGGCCGGCTCAGCGGGGGGCGGTCCCCGTACCGGCTTCCGTCCCCGCCGGTTCGATCGCCGTTCCCGTCTCCGTTCTCTTCCCCCTCGGGGTTCCGGTCGTGGACGGGGCGGTGAGAAGGTACGCCTGGTCCTCGCTGATCTGCCGGACATGATCTTCGCATGCCGTTCGCACCGCGTCGCGTACCGCGACATGGATGTTCAGCCCGGCGTGCATGGTCTGTCGGAGGCTGTGCATCTGGGCTAGTTTCATGCGGGTCGCCCCGGTCTGGTGCTGCAGCAGCTCCAGGCGCGCCGCCGCCTCCCGCCTCAACCGCGCCGACCTCTCCAGCGTGGGATGCGGTGCGCGCCCGGAGCCCGGAGGCCTCGCGACCCCACCCGCGGACGCCGGGGCGCTCCGCGCGGGCGCGATGCCCTCCTGGACGACCCCGGCGGCCGGGGCGGGAGGGACGTCCGGGATCGGGGGGCCGGTCCGGGCGCCGGACGCCTCCACCGGGACGGAGTCGGCGGCCGGGACGGAGCCCTTCCGCGGACGGCGCCCGGCGCCGACACGGCGCAGGCTCAAGACATGCCGTCTGGGAAGCGACGGGGCCTCGAAGGACTCCTCCAGGTCGAAGGCGGCCACCAGGCTCGGATGCTCGGGCTCCTGCGCCCCCCAGAGCACGGTGAACAGGCGCATGACGCTCGGGGAGGGGACGACGAGCAGTTCCCCTCCGGTCGCGCGGAGACCCTGATGCGCCCGTTCCAGCCCCCGGGCCCCGCTGACGTCGCAGAAGAGCAGCTCGCTGGCGTCCAGCAGGATGTGCCGCATTCCCTCCCGCATCAGGGACTCCAACACGGACTCCAGGAGCCGGTAGTTGAAGGCGTCCATCTCACCCAGCACGGCTACCAGAGCCGTGTCGGCATAGCGGTGAACGACATAGACCGACATGTCCATACAGTGGCCATACCCTTCGTGGGGGTTTTAAAGGCTCCGCCGAGAATTCTCTGAACCCCAGTATGAATCGCCCCAGACTGGATAGAGGCCGAACGTGGCAAATTCAAACGGACGTGACCTGGTCGTCGTCGCCGCGTCGGCGGGGGGTGTGGAGGCGCTGCGCTCCCTGGTCGCGGAACTCCCCGGGGATCTCGCCGCCGTTGTCCTGGTCGTGCTCCACCTGCCCGCCCGTGGCGAGAGCGCCCTCGCCGGTATCCTCGACCGGGCCGGGCCTCTGCCCGCCGCCCCGGCCCGGGACGGGGAGCGCCTGCGCCACGGCCACGTCCACGTGGCGCCTCCCGACCGGCACATGCTGGTCCGGGACGGGACCGTCAGGCTGGTGCGCGGGCCGCGGTACAACGGGCACCGCCCGGCCGCCGACCCCCTGTTCCTCAGCGCGGCGCTGGAGGGAGGCTCCCGCGCGGCCGCCGTCGTGCTGAGCGGCACGCTCGACGACGGCGCCAGGGGGAGCTCGGTCGTGGAGCGCCACGGGGGCGTGGTCGTCGTCCAGGACCCGCTGGAGAGCGCGTTCGACGGGATGCCCAGGGCGGCCCTGGCCGCGACGGAGAGCGCGGAGAGCCTCTCCGTGAAGAAGATCGCAGGATGGCTCGTGCGGCAGAGCCGCACCCCCGTCGCGGAGGGGCCCGTCAGGGACGCGGCCGTCGAGAGGGAGATCGCCCGCTACCTGCTCACCGCCGACAGCGGGACGCACGAGGGGCAGCTCACCGCGCTGAGCTGCCCCGAGTGCGGGGGCCCGGTGTACGAGACGGTGGCCGGGCCCGAGACGTACTACGGGTGCCGGGTGGGCCATGCCTGGACCCCGAAGGGCCTGGCGTCGGGCCAGGCCGAGGCCGTGGAACGAGCCCTGTGGACGGTGATCCTGCGACTGGAGGAGCGGTTGCGGCTGCTCGACCGCATGGTCAAACGCGCCGAGTCGGGGGGCAGGAACCACTCGTCACGGCGGCTGCGGCGGGACGCCGAGGAGACCGGGCGGGCGCTGGAGACCATGCGGATGCTCCAGAACAGCATCGATGGTGCCGGTGACGACCTTGTTTCACACAGCGGCCCATGACGGGCCTAGGCTGACATCGTGATGCCCGATGACGAACGTGAATTCGACGATCTGCTCCTCATGCTGAAGGAAACGCGCGGCTTCGACTTCACGGGGTATAAGCGCACCACCCTCATGCGCCGTATCAGCAGGCGATTGGAGGCTCTCAAATTACACAATTACGGTGAATATCGTGATTATTTGGAGCTGGAGCCCGAGGAGTTCAACCTGCTCTTCGACAGCCTGCTGATCAACGTCACCGCCTTCTTCCGCGATCCGGCGGCCTGGCAGACGCTGCGGGAGAGCGTGATCCCCTCCCTGCTGGCGAGCAAGGGACCCGGCGCGGGGATCCGGGTGTGGAGTGCGGGCTGCGCCACCGGCGAGGAGGCCTACACCCTCGCCATGGTGCTGGCCGAGGAGCTCGGCGTCGACGAGTTCCGCGAGCGGGTGAAGATCTACGCCACCGACCTGGACCAGAAGGCCCTGCAGACGGCACGCACGGCCGTCTACTCAGAGCGCCAGCTCGCCGAGCTGCCGGACGGGATGCGCGACACCTACTTCGAGGCCGGGGAGATCGGGTACGCGTTCCGGCGTGACCTGCGCCGCCAGCTCATCTTCGGGCGCAACGACCTCACGCGCGACGCGCCGATCTCCCGCGTCGACCTGCTGCTGGCCCGCAACACGCTGATGTACTTCAACGGCGAGACCCAGCTCAGCATCGTCCGCCGCTTCCACTTCGCGCTCGCCGACCCCGGCTACCTGTTCCTGGGCAAGGCCGAGATGCTGCTCAACCACGGCGACAGGTTCGAGCCGGTCAACCTCAGGATGAGGCTGTTCAAGAAGATCGGCGCCCCGCCGGCCGCCGACCGCACCACCTGGGCCTCCGGCGCGGGCGCCGCACCGGCCCGCCCGTACGTACGGCACACGGCGCTGCAGGCGGCGGCGCTGGCCAGCGGCCCGGTCGCGCAGATCGCGCTGGACCGCTCCCGCAACCTCGCGCTGGCGAACACGCGCGCCGAGCTGCTGTTCAACCTCAACGCCCGCGACATCGGCCGGCCGTTCCAGGATCTGGAGGTGTCCTACCGGCCGGTCGAGCTCCGTTCGGTGATCGAGCAGGTGGAGGTGGACCTGCGCGTCGCCGAGCTGCAGGACGTGGCCTGGCACCGGCCGAACGCGCCCGAGACCAGCTTCTTCGACATCGCCGTCGTCCCCCTGACGGATCCGGGCGGCGAGCTGGTGGGCGTGGGGGTCAACTTCCACGACGTGACGCGCTACCGCCAGCTCCGCGACCGGCTGGAGCAGACGAACCGGGAGCTGGAGCACGCCTACGAGGAGCTGCAGTCCACCAACGAGGAGCTGGAGACGACCAACGAGGAGCTGCAGTCCACCAACGAGGAACTGGAGACCACGAACGAGGAGCTCCAGTCCACCAACGAGGAACTGGAGACGATGAACGAGGAGCTGCAGTCGACCAACGACGAGCTCCAGCAGATCAACGACACCTTGAACGCGCGCAGCGACGAGCTCAGGCGGGCCACCGTCCTGGTCTCCTCGGTGGTGCGCAGCCTCGGTGACGCCGTGGCCGTGGTCGACACCGAGCTGCGGGTGCTGGTCTGGAGCCCGGGGGCCGAGGAGCTGTGGGGCCTGCGCGCCGACGAGGCGATCGGCTGCCGGCTGGCCGCCCTGGACATCGGCCTGCCCTTCGAGGAGATCCTCTCCCGGATGCAGACAACGATGCAGGAGGGGGCCGCATCGGGCAACGGCCACCGCGAGACCGTCGTCGTGGACGGCGTGAACCGCAGGGGTCGGCCCGCCAGGATCGGGGTGGAGCTCTCCCCGCTGCACGCCGACGACCAGGAGCCACACGGCGTGATCATGGTGATGAACCTCCTCCCGCAGGACCCGGACCGGCAGGCCCTTCCCCAGGACCCGGGCTGACCGTCACCGCCCGGGAGCGGGCTGTTCCCCGGGATCCGGACCGGCCGGTCCCTGCCCGGGACCCGGACCGGCGGGCCGTTCTGCGGGAGCCGGGCCGGTCGTCCGCTCCCCGGTGTTCCCGGCCGGCAGGAACAGCACCACCTCCGCACCGCCCCGCCCGGAGGTCCCCAGCGAGAGCGAGCCGCCCGCCGACTCGGCCGTGCGGCGGGCGATGTCCAGGCCGAGCCCGGTCGAGTCGGCCCCGCTCTCACCGCGCCTCGACGGATCGGACGTGGCGAAGCCGGGACCGGCGTCGGAGACGGCCAGCAGCGCGCCGCCCCGGGCCGTCTCCAGCCGTACGGAGAACGACACCCCCTCCGGGGTGTGCGCGAAGACGTTGCCGAGCAGCGCGTCCACGCAGGCGGCCAGATCGTCCTCGGCGACCCCGACCGACAGCGGGCCGGGCGCGAGGTCGAGGGTGAAGTGCCGCGACTGGTCCTCGGCCAGCACCGACCAGAACGCGACCCTGGCGCCGGTCACCGCCGCCGCGTCGCACTCGGCCCGGCCGCGCGCCCGCCGCCTCGCCTCGTTGATGATCGAGGTCACGGCACGCTCCAGGGCGTCCACCCGCGTCTCGATCCTGGACGACTCCTCCGGGTCGGCCAGCGACTCGGCCTCCAGCCTCAGCCCGGTCAGCGGCGTCCGCAGCCGGTGCGACAGGTCGGCGACGCCCTCCCGCTCCTCGGCCAGCAGGCCGGTGATCCGCTCCGCCAGGTGGTTGAGGGCGACCCCGACCGCCCGCACCTCGGCCGGGCCCTCGGGCACGGTCCTGGCCGACAGGTCGCCGGAGGCCAGCCGGTGCGACACCCCCGCGAGCGCGGTGATCGGCCTGATCACCGCGCGGGCCAGCCGGTCGCCGACCAGGACGCCCAGCACGACCAGCGCCAGGCCGAGCGCGGCGAGCCCGGCCCAGACCTGGAACACCCCCCTGGTCAGCCGGTCGTCGTCCAGGAAGACGCGGACCACCGCGGTGCCGCCGGACGCGACGCCCTGGACCGCGACCAGGATCTCCCGCCCGCCCGGCGCGGCGGCGGTGACGCTGCGGCCCAGCGAGGCCAGCTCCACGGCGGCGGAGCGCGGAGCGGGCACGCCGACCACCTGACCGCCGGGCAGGAAGACGGTGACCGGGTGCTCGGCCTGCTCGACGGTGAGCCCCAGGGTCTCGGCGTCCACCGCGCCGACCGCCACCGCGACCGACTGGGCCTCGCTCTCGGCCTCGCCGACCGCGGCGCCCGCCGCCACCGTGCGGACCAGGAGCGCCAGCGGGACCAGCAGCGCGATCAGCACCAGGGAGGTGGTCGCCGCGACCAGCAGGGTCAGCCAGCGCCTCATGCCGGAGCGGCCAGCCGCACGCCGACCCCCCTGACGGTGTGCAGGTAGCGCGGCTCCTGGGAGGTCTCGCCCAGCTTGCGGCGCAGCCACGACAGGTGGACGTCCACCGTCTTGTCGGCGCCCCCGTAGGGGATCTGCCAGACGTGGGTCAGCAGCTCCCGCTTGGTGACGACCTCGCCGGGGCGGGCGGCCAGGTAGTACAGCAGGTCGAACTCCCGGGGGCTGAGGTCGAGCGTCGTCCCCTCCAGCGTCGCCACCCGGGAGCGCGGGTCGATCCGCAGCCCCCCGACGGTGACCGAGCCGTCGGCCCGGTCCTCGCCCGCGGTCCGCCGGAGCACCGCCCGGATGCGGGCGTCGAGCTGGGCGGCGCTGAACGGCTTGACCACGTAGTCGTCCGCGCCCGCGTCCAGCAGCCTGACCATCTCGGTGTCGCCGTCCCGCGCGGTCGCCACGATCACCGGGACCCGGCTCACCGCGCGGAGCATCCGCAGCAGGTCCGCCCCGTCCAGGTCGGGCAGGCCGAGGTCGAGCACGACCAGGTCGGGGCGTTCCTCGACGGCCAGCCGCAGGCCGTCGAGGGCGGCCGAGGCGGACGACACGGCATGACCGCGATCACGCAGGCCCCGGGTGAGAGAGGTACGGATCGCGGCGTCGTCCTCGATGAGCAGCACGTTCGACATTTGCCGCCACGTTAGTCCCCTTCCGGGCCGAGCCGGAAGCCGGTTAGCGACTCCTTAACCCCGTCTTAGCGCCGGAGGTGGCAGGCTGGGCGCATGCGCAGGCGTTTCCTTCTGGCCGTGACCGGCTGGCTGGTCACCGGCCTCCTCGCCATCGGAGCGGGGGTGGCCGTGATCGACCGGCTCGGCGAGCCGTTGACGGACACCGGCCTGCGGCCGCTCTCGGCCGCCGAGGTCGACGAGGCCCTCGTCCTGGCCTCGTCCAGGCCCGGCGCCTCTCCGGCCCCCGCCCTCACCCCCGGAGCCCCGTCGCGGGCCACCCCGGGGGTCCCGTCCGCCTCCGCGGCCCCCGGCCCGGAGGTCACTCCCGCGCCGACCGTCACGGTGACCGTCACCCAGGCCCCCAGCGCGTCCGCCGGGCCCACCGGGCCCGCCGCGTCCGCCGGCAAGAGCGGTGTGATCGACACCGCGGGCGGGCGGGTCATCGCCCGGTGCCAGAACGCCCTGGTCACGCTCCGGTCGTGGAGCCCCGCCCAGGGATTCCAGGCCGACGACGTCGAACGCGGCCCCGCGAGCCGGGCCTACGTCGAGTTCGAGTCGGAGGAGCGCGAGGTCAAGGTCGAGGTGTACTGCGCGGCCGACGGCTCCCCCGCCCACCGCGTCCGCGCCTGACCGTCCCCGCGTCCCCGCGCAGCCGGACCGCGCCGCCGATCCGGACGCTCCTGCCCTGCCGTACGGCCTCGGGGCTGTGCGGCCGGACCGTCCCCAGGAGTCTCACGGGTGCGACGGGGGCGGGCAGGAGCAGCGCGTGCCCACGACGCAGGCGTCTCGCCGGAAGGAAATCGGACGGTGCCATGACGGGAGTGTGCCCGGACGCGCCTGTAAGCCACCGGTAACCGGCGTGGTGGCGCCGGTCATGGCATCGCAACACTAGGCTTCCACTCCTAAAACGGGTGTAAAGGGAGAGTCGATGAGCGCTCAGAAGGCCGGTGCCAACCGGCGGCCGCTGCTGAAGGGGGCGATCCTCGTGGTCGTCCTGCTGGTGGTCTCCGGATTCATGCTCAGCGCGTGCTCCCGGGTGAGCACCCAGCCCGACGAGGTCGTCCTGCACTACGCCGGAGGCACGTTCGAGGCCATCGAGTTCGAGAGGTGCATCAACCCCTCCAGCGGCGCCACGCTGCTCGGTCCCGGCGACCGGGGCTTCTCCTACCCGTTCGGCCAGCGGACCTTCGACTTCTCCGGGGCCGAGGACGCCGAGTCCAAGCCGCTGTCGGTGGTCTCCCGCGACAACGTCGAGATGACGGTCTCCGGGGTGGCGACGTTCACGCTGAACACCGACTGCAGGACGCTGCAGACCTTCCACGAGAAAATCGGCCTGAAGTTCGGCGCCTACTACGACGACGGGGAGTCCAGGGGCTGGCGGCGGATGCTCAACATCTACCTGCGGGTGCCGCTGGACCGGGCCATGGACGCCGCCTCGCAGGAGTTCGAGTGGCGCGGCCTGTTCAACGACCCCAAGGTGAAGCAGGCCTGGGAGACGCGGGTGGGCGAGCTCGCCCGGGCGTTCATCAAGGAGACGTCCGGCGGCGACTACTTCTGCAACCAGAACTACGCGGGCAGCGGGCAGTGCGGGGACATCTCCCTGACCATCCAGAAGCCCGAGCCGCCGGACACGCTGGTCGACGCCCTGGCCTCGGAGCAGGCGGCCAAGGCGGAGAACGTCGCGCAGACCCAGCGCAACGCCAAGGTCCGCACCGAGATCGAGTCGATCAAGGACCTGGTCAAGGTCCTCGGCCCGCAGGGGGCCGTGCTCTGGCAGGCGATCCAGAAGGGGCAGGTCAGCGTGGTTCCGGTGCCGCAGGGCAGCAACCTCAACATCACCCCGCCTCAGGGACGCTGACCCCGCGGCGTCGCGTCCCGGCCGGCCGCCGTTCAGGCCGGCCGGAGACGCGTCAGCCGGTCCCGTCGCCGTCGGGGAGGGCGGTGCCAGGGAAGGCGCCGGCGGGGGATGCGGTGGCGGTGGCGGGGGATGCGGTGACGGCGGGGGTGGAGGCGGTGACGGCGGGGGTGGCGCCGGTGGTGGAAGGGCCGGTGGCGTCGGTGACGGCGGGGCCGAGGCCCGCGCCGAACTCGCGCGCCATCGCGCGCATGTCCCCGGCCAGGCCCTCCAGGTCGAGCGCGGAGATCCGCTCGGCCGGGCCCGACACCGACAGCGCGGCGACCGTCCGCGACCCGTCGCGTACGCCGACCGCCAGGCAGCGCACGCCGATCTCCTCCTCGCCCAGGTCCGTCGCGTACCCCCGGTGCCGGACCCGCTCCAGCTCGGCGAGCATCCCCGGCAGGTCGGTGATGGTGTTGGCGGTCCTTCTCGGCATGCCGGTCCGCCCGACCAGCGACGCCACCTCGGCGTCGGGCCGGTCGGCCATCATCGCCTTGCCCACCGCGGTGCTGTGCGGCAGCACCCTCCTGCCGACCTCGGCGAACATCCGCAGCCTCCTGGGCGAGGACACCTGGGCGACGTACACCACGAAGTCGCCCTCCATCACCGCCAGGTTGGCCGTCTCGCCCGACAGCTCGACCAGCTTCGCCAGGTAGGGCTGCGCCCACACCGCGACCATGCGCTCGGCCACCCCGCCGAGCCGGACCAGCGCGCCGCCCAGGGCGTAGCGGCGGTCGGACTCCTGGCGCACGTACCCCCGCGCCAGCAGCGTGCGCAGCAACCGGTGGATCGTCCCGTACGGCAGGCCGGTCCTGGCCGCGATCTCCGACAGGCCAGCCTCCCCGCCCTGCTCGGCCAGCGCCTCCAGCACGTCCAGGGCCCGGTCGACCGACTGCACCGCGCTCACGGCACCCCCGCGAGCCCGCGCAGGGAGGCGTCGAGCACCTGGGCGGTGTGCGCCGCCGGGACGGGGGCGGCTCCCCGGCGGCCGATCGCCGCGGCGATCTGCATGGTGCAGCCGGGGTTGGCCGACACCAGCAGGTCGGCGCCGGTCTCCAGCACCCGCCCGGCCTTGCGGTCGCCCAGCTCGGCGGCGGTCTCCGGCTGGAAGATGTTGTACGTCCCCGCCGATCCGCAGCAGATCGCCGACTCGGAGATCTCCCGCAGCTCCAGGCCGGGGATGCCCGCCAGCAGCGCGCGCGGCTGGGACCGTACCCCCTGCGCGTGGGCCAGGTGGCAGGCGTCGTGGTAGGCCACGGTGAGCCGGAGCGGGTGCCGCTCGGCCACCGGCCCGAGCTCGGCCAGGTACTCGGCCAGGTCGACGGTCCTGATCGCCCGTGCCCGGCCGGCCCACCCGTCGCCGCCGGGACCCGCCGCCTCCGCGAGGATCTCGGCGTAGCCCTTCATCGTCGACCCGCAGCCGGCGGCGTTGACCACGATCGTGTCGACGCCGGCCCGTTCGAAGGCGGCGATCGTCCGCCTGGCCAGCCGCAGCGCCTGCCGCTCCTGGCCCGAGTGCAGCGACAGCGCCCCGCAGCAGCCCTGGCCGCGGGGGATCACCACGTCGCAGCCCTCCATCGCGAGCACCCGGGCGGTGGCCGCGTTGACCTGCGGGAAGAACTCCCCCTGCACGCACCCGGTGAGCATGCCGACCGTGGCCCTGCGCCGCCCCCGCGCCGTGACCCTGGACGGCAGCCGCACCCGGGCGGCGGGGGAGGGGGCGAGCTCGGCCATCGCCGCCAGGGACGGGTTGATCCGCTTGAGCCGGGGGGCGGCGGCGCGGCGCAGCGCGGCGCTCAGCCGCAGCGGCAGCCGCATCGCCCGCAGCCGCCGGGGGTAGGGGAAGAGCTGGAAGACCAGCGCCCGCAGCGCCCGGTCGTCCGGCTCGCGCACGTGCGTCCGCTCCACCTCGGCCCGGGTCTGCTCGATCAGCCGGTCGTAGCGCACCCCCGACGGGCAGGCCGGGACGCACGCCATGCAGCCCAGGCACGCGTCGAAGTGCCCGGCCATCTCCGGCGTCAGCGGCGTGCCCTCCACGTGCTGCCTCATCAGGTGGATCCGGCCGCGCGGGGAGTCCATCTCCTCGCCCCACAGGACGTACGTCGGGCACGAGGGCAGGCAGAACCCGCAGTGCACGCAGTCGTTGATGAGCTCCGGGTCCATCAGATCCCTCCCACGAACCGGCCGGGGGACATCCTCCGGCCGGGGTCGAACCGTTCCTTGACCCGGCGCATCAGCGGCAGCGCGCCCGACGGGCCCCATAGGTCGACCCCCCGGGCGAGCTCCGGCGGCGCGGCGAGCACGGTGAGCCCGCCGCCCAGGAGCGCGAGGTCGTCGCGCACGCCCGTCACGAAACCGGCGAACTCCACCCCGCCCACCTGCGGGGGCAGGGCGAGGCGCAGGACCGCCGAGGCCACCGAGCCGCGCACGCTCACCGGCAGCCCGCGGGCGGCGACGGCGCGCAGCGCCGGGTAGGCGGCGGCGGGCGGCACCCGCACCTCGGCGAGCACCTCCTCGCCCGACGACTCCGCCCACCAGGCCGGAGCCTCCGAGGACACCCACGCCGTCCCGTACGCCTCCATCGACGCGCGCACGGCCTCGGCCCGCGCGGCGGCGGCGACCCCTTCCAGGAGCACGCACACCGTGGGCGCGCCGCCGGCCGGATCGGGCCAGTCCAGCTCGATCGCGCTCGGCTCGGCCTGGGAGGACGCGAGCTCGGCGACCAGCGCGGGCAGCGCGGCGGCGGGCGGGGCGACACCGGCCCAGCGGCGGTCCGCCGGGAGCGGGTGCAGGCGGAAGACGGCCTCGGTGATGACGCCGAGCGTGCCGTACGAGCCGGTGAAGAGCTTGCCCAGGTCGTAGCCGGCGACGTTCTTGACGACGTTCCCGCCCGAGACGGCGACCGTGCCGTCGGCGAGCACGACGGTGACGCCGATCAGCAGGTCCCGGGGGGTGCCGTGACGGAACCTGCGGGGGCCGGCGTCCCCGGTGGCCAGCGTGCCGCCCACCGTCCCGCCGACGACGCCGTCCCGCCGTACGCCGTCCAGGGCCAGCTCCTGCCCCTCGCGCGAGAGCACGGCGGCCAGGGCGTCCAGCGACAGTCCCGCGCCGGTGCGCGCCACCAGGTCCCCGAAGGAGTGCTCGACGCCGGACCCGTCGCCGAGCAGCAGGCAGCAGGTGTCGAGCAGCAGGTCGCACCGCTCGGGGGGAGCCCCCCGGCCGAGCCTGGTGCCCTCGCCCGCGCAGACCACGGCCAGGTCGCACGCGGCCGAGACGCGCATCAGGGCGGCGACCTCGGCGGTGCTCTCGGGCAGGGCCACCCAGCGCGGCGGGACGCCGCCCACCGTGTCGCCGGGGCCGGCGTTCCTGATCGTCACGCCCGTCCCGCGCAGCGCCTCCAGGGCGTCCTGAGCGGCCGGGGTCCCCTGAGCGCCCGGGGTCTGTCGAGTGCCCGGAGTCTCCGGGGTCCGGGACGTCTCCGGGGTCTGGGGCGCCCCGGGCGCCCGCGTCGTTCCGGCGGGCGTTCCCGGTGTCCCGTCGGGTGTCCTCGGTGGTGATGCCATCAGAACTGCTCCGCCCGTCCGGACTCGACCAGCGGGTGCACGCCCTTGCGCACCCCGGGCACCTCGCCGCAGAGCCGGGGGGTCGGGAAGATCTTGCCCGGGTTCGACAGGCCGCGAGGGTCGAAGGCGCAGCGCACCAGCTGCATGGTGTCGAGGTCGTCGTCGGAGAACATCCTCGTCATGTAGCGGGACTTGTCGACGCCCACGCCGTGCTCGCCGGTGATGGAGCCGCCGTGCTCGATGCACAGGTCGAGGATCCTGCCCGAGACGGCCTCCGCCCGTTCGGCCGCGCCGGGTTCGGCGTCGTCGAAGAGCACCAGCGGGTGCAGGTTGCCGTCCCCGGCGTGGAAGACGTTCGCCACCCGGATGCCGTACTCCGCCGAGAGGGCGTCGATGCCGGCCAGCACGCCGGGCAGCGCGGTCCTGGGCACGACGCCGTCCTGCACGATGTAGGCGGGGCTGATCCGTCCCACCGCCGCGAACGCCGACTTGCGGCCCCGCCAGATCGCGGCCCGCTCCGCCGGGTCGTCGGCCACCCGCAGCTCGAACGCGCCACTGTCCCGGCAGATCCGTACGACCTCGGCGAACTGGTGCGCGACCTCCTCGGCGGGGCCGTCCAGCTCCACGATGAGCACCGCGCTGGCCCCCTCGGGATAGGCGCACGCCACGGCCGCCTCGGCCGCCTCGACGGCGAGCGCGTCCATCATCTCGATCGCGGCCGGTACGATGCCGCCGCCGATGATCGCCGACACCGCCCGCCCGCCCCCCTCGATGTCGGTGAACGCCGCGAGCAGCGTCGTGACGGTCTCCGGCAGGCGGCTCAGCCGGACGACGACCTTGGTCGCGATGCCCAGGGTGCCCTCCGAGCCGACGAACGCGCCCAGCAGGTCGTAGCCGGGATCGGCCTCGGAGAGCTCGACGAGGTCGCCGTCGGGGGTGACGATCTCCAGGCCGATCACGTGGTTGACGGTGAAGCCGTACTTCAGGCAGTGCGCGCCGCCGGAGTTCTCGGCCACGTTCCCGCCGATCGTGCAGACCTGCTGGCTGGAGGGGTCGGGCGCGTAGTAGCGGCCCCGGTCGCGGACCGCCTCGGTGATCGCCAGGTTGGTGACCCCCGGCTCCACCGTGGCCCGCCGGTTCGGCAGGTCGACCGAGAGGATCCGCCGCATCTTCGAGGTCACCACCAGCACCCCGTCGGATCGGGGCAGCGCCCCGCCCGACAGGCCGGTCCCGGCACCCCTGGCCACGAACGGCAGGCCGTACGCGTTGCAGATCCGCACCACGGCGGCGACCTGCTCGGCGCTTTCCGGCAGCACCACGACGCCGGGCGTGACCCGGTGGTGGGTCAGCCCGTCGCACTCGTAGGTGCGCAGCCGCACCGGGTCGGTGATCACCGACCCCGCGCCGAGGAGCTCGGTGAACCTGCGGACCGGCTCGTCCAGGGGTCCCTGGGGCGTCCCCGTCATCCGCGTCTCGAGTTCTCGCGCCGCGCGTGGGCGCCGGCGCTCTTGCCGGGCCCGGGCATCTCCCCCTCGGGACCCGAGGGACCCAGGGGACCCGGGGACCGGGGTTCGGAGGGCCCCCGCTGCAGGGACCGGCAGTCGGCCGACGGCGCGCCCCGCCCGCCGCCCCGGGGGGAGCGCCCCAGGCGCAGGTGCAGACGGCCTTTGATCATCGTGATGAGAACCCCCCTGGCCCATCCCTCCTCGGCGGTCCTGCGGGCGTAGAACTCTCTCGTCGACCGGGTGTCCAGCATGTCCAGCAGGACGATGTGGTGACCCCACGGTATAGGCCGTCCCGTTCTCGGCACAGCGTCGGGCCAGGCCGCCGCGAAGGCCCTCATGTAGAGCAGGTTGGTCCGCGAGTACCCCATGGCCTCGGGGAACGCGACGCGCAGGTCGGCCGAGAGCCGGGGAGCCACCTGCCTGCCCCAGTCGTCGTCGGGCTGGCGGTCGAGGAGGTGACGCCCGATCCGCCAGTACTGCCGGATCAGCTCCGCGTCGGTGGTGAGCAGCGCCACCCGCCCCCGGCTGCCCGCGATCTCGCGTTTGACGGCGTCGAGCAACGCTCCGTAGTCGCCGCGGCCCGTTTCCTCGCCGTTCCTGTCATCGGTCATGCACGCAAAGTATCCACTGGGCCGCGTCGGCGCACCCGCGGGCACCGGTCGTCCGGAGTGAGGAATCCCGCCCCGGGGATGAGGATTCCTCACCGTCGGAACAGTCATGTCACGGCATACGCGCATAAGCCGGGAGGGTAAGGAACTCCGCGAACGCGTCGTCCAGCGCGACCTCCTTGAACAACGCGGTGGCCTGCGCGTAGCGGACCTCGTCGTGACCGGGCTCCGCCGCGATCCCGGCGAGCTCCTCGTCGATGATCCGCTCGACCAGTTCCCTGGTGACCACGGCCCCGGTGTCGGACAGCTCGATGCCGTTGTGGATCCACTGCCAGATCTGCGAACGGGAGATCTCGGCGGTGGCGGCGTCCTCCATCAGGTTGTGGATCGCCACCGCGCCCAGCCCGCCCATCCAGGCGGCCAGGTAGCGCAGCGCCACGTCCACGTTGTTGCGCAGCCCCGCCTCGGTGATCTCACCGGGGGTCTTGGACACCGCGAGCAGGTCGGCCGCCGAGACGGTGACGTCCTCGCGCAGGCGGTCGAGCTGGTTCGGCCGGTCCCCCAGGACCGCGTCGAAGACGTCGCGGCAGACCGGCACCAGGTCGGGGTGGGCCACCCAGGAGCCGTCGAAGCCGTCGCCGGACTCGCGGGTCTTGTCGGCGGTGACCTTCTCCAGCGCGATCCGGTTGACCTCGGGGTCGCGGCGGGAGGGGATGAAGGCGGCCATCCCGCCGATGGCGTGGGCGCCGCGCCGGTGGCAGGTGCTGACCAGGAGCTCGGTGTAGGCGCGCATGAACGGGGCGGTCATCGTCACCGCGTTCCGCTCGGGCAGCAGGAACTCCCGGCCGCGGGTGCGGAACTTCTTGATCACGCTGAACAGGTAGTCCCAGCGGCCCGCGTTCAGACCGGCCGAGTGGTCGCGGAGCTCGTAGAGGATCTCCTCCATCTCGAACGCGGCCGGGTAGGTCTCGATGAGCACCGTCGCCCGGACGGTGCCCTGGGGGATGCCCAGCAGGTCCTGCGCCCGGACGAAGACGTCGTTCCAGAGCCGGGCCTCCAGGTGGGACTCGATCTTGGGCAGGTAGAAGTAGGGGCCCTTGCCCTTGGCCGTCTGCCGCTGCGCCGAGTGGAAGAAGTAGAGGCCGAAGTCGACCAGGGACGCCGACAGCGGGGCGCCGTCGAGGGTGAGGTGCTTCTCGTCCAGGTGCCATCCGCGGGGGCGGACCACGATGGTGGCCAGCTCGGCGTCCGGCCTGAGGGCGTAGCTCTTCTCCCCGGCGGTGAAGTCGATGGTCCGGTCGAGCGCGTCACGCAGGTTGAGCTGGCCGCTGACGGTGTTCTCCCAGGTGGGGGAGTTGGCGTCCTCGAAGTCGGCCAGCCAGACCTTGGCACCGGAGTTCAGCGCGTTGATCGTCATCTTCCGGTCGACCGGGCCGGTGATCTCCACGCGGCGGTCCACCAGGCCGGGCGCGGGCGGTGCGACACGCCACTCGGACTCGCGCACGTGCCTGGTGGAGGGCAGGAAGTCGAGGGTGGCGCCCGCCGAGAGCTCGGCCTGCCTGTCCTGGCGAGCCTGGAGCAGCTCCAGTCGCCGGCCGTCGAACTCGCGCTGGAGGGTGGCCAGGAAGGCCAGCGCCTCCGGCGTGAGGATCTCGTCGAAGCGGTCCTGCGAGGGGCCGCCGATCTCAACGCCGTTCATGGGCCCTCTTTCCGTGTTTTCCACATGGTGGAAAAATTATTCTGAAGTGTGGAAACCAGGGTACGTGACGGCTTCCGGGCCGGTCAAAGGCGGGGTGGGCACGAGCAGGAGAGCCCGGAGGAGGCCGGTGGGAAAGTCCCGGGAAACCCCGCGGGGGAACCGTCTCAGGGCGGATCCTCAGGGGAGAGCCCGGGGATACCCCGATATCCCCGGCGCCCGTTCCGGGCCAGAGTTGGATCAGTCGGATCGGCGCCCCCGGCGGAACGGGGGAGCGGACGGCGCGAGGGGGGCGAGACCTCCCGGAAAGCCGAGGATTGCACCCATGAAGAGGAACACACTCGTCGCCGGAGCGCTCCTGGGGTCGGTGTTCGTGCTCTCCGGATGCGAGTTCGCCCTGGACTTCCGCGATCGCCAGCAGGACGTCGTCTCCTACGACGTTGCGGGGGGCGTGAAGGCCCTGGACGTCGAATCCGGTTCCGGCGACATCGTGGTGACCGAGTCGGACCGTTCCGGCGTCCACGTGACCGAGACCATCCACTGGCGCGGCGAGAAGCCGTCCACCGAGCACCCCGTGAACGACGGCACGCTGACCCTGCGCTACCGGTGCGACGGGCGTAGCTGCTCGGTCGACTACAAGGTCGAGGTCCCGCGAGGGGTGTCGGCCGACCTCGACGCCGGGTCGGGCACCGTCACGCTGCGCGGGCTGACCGGGCAGGTGAAGGCGGTGGCCGGCTCCGGTGACATCGAGGCGGCGGACCTGGGCTCCAAGCGCTTCGCCGCCGAGGCCGGCTCAGGGGACGTCGAGGCGAGGTTCACCGTCGCGCCCGACAGCGTGGAGATCGAGGCCGGCTCCGGCGACGCCGTGGCCCGCGTCCCCGCGGGCGGCTACAACGTGACCACCGAGACCGGCTCCGGTGACAGCAGCGTCGAGGTGACCAAGGACCCCTCCTCGCCCCGCAGGATCACGGTCAAGGCCGGCTCCGGCGACGCCCGGGTCCTGCTCCCCTGAGCCCGGCGCCGCCCGGTCCCGCTTCCCCGGGACCGGCGGCGCCCGGGTTTCGCTTTCCCGGGACCGGCGACGCCGGTCCCGCCCCACCGCCCGGGTTTCGCTTTCCCGGGACCGGCGACGCCGGTCCCGCCCCACCGCCCGGGTTCCGGGGGTGGCGGCCCTCACCGTGCCCCCGGGGATCGCCGGTGCCCGCTCCCGCGGTGTCCTCACGGCCCCGGACGCGGCGGCGTATAACCGGGTGATGGCCGAGGGGTTCCCGTGGCACCATCGAGGGGAAGAGACCCGGGGTGTTCGGGCGTTCACTCTTATGAGCGTTCCTCACAGGGAGAGAACGCCCACGGAACGACCATCTGAACGGAGCGACGACATAGACACTCGTGAGCCGCTGGACATCGACCGATTCGACGACCTGCTCGACACCGGAGAGCTGGACCTGGCCGACCGCCAGGCTCTGCGCCGGGTGGCGGGCCTCTCCACGGAGCTGGAAGACGTCACCGAGGTCGAATACCGCCAGCTGAGGCTTGAGCGGGTCGTCCTGGTCGGCGTCTGGACCTCCGGTACGGCGATCGACGCCGAGAACTCCCTCCTGGAGCTCAAGCTCCTGGCCGAGACCGCGGGTTCAGAGGTTCTGGAGGGCGTCATCCAACGCCGCCAGAAGCCCGACACTGCGACCTACATCGGTTCCGGCAAGGCCCGGGAGCTCGCCGACATCGTCTCCGCCACCGGCGCCGACACCGTGGTGTGCGACGGCGAGCTGAGCCCCGGCCAGCTCCGCCAGCTCGAGGAGATCGTCAAGGTCAAGGTCATCGACCGGACCATGCTGATCCTCGACATCTTCGCCCAGCACGCCAAGAGCCGCGAGGGCAAGGCGCAGGTCGAGCTCGCGCAGCTCAACTACCTGCTGCCGCGCCTGCGAGGCTGGGGTGGCAACCTGTCCCGTCAGGTCGGCGGCCGTGCGGCCGGCGGCGTCGGCATGGGCGGCCGTGGCCCCGGTGAGACCAAGATCGAGCTGGACCGGCGGCGGATCCGCGAGCGGATGGCCAAGCTGCGCCGCCAGATCGGCGAGATGACCACCGCCCGCGTGACCAAGCGGTCCAGGCGCCTGCAGCGCGAGGTGCCCGCCGTGGCCATCGCCGGGTACACCAACGCCGGCAAGTCCTCGCTGCTGAACCGGCTGACCGGCGCGGGGGTGCTGGTGGAGGACGCCCTGTTCGCCACCCTGGACCCGACGGTCCGCCGGGCGCACACGCCCGACGGCCGCCTGTTCACGCTGGCCGACACCGTCGGGTTCGTCCGGCACCTGCCGCACCAGCTCGTGGAGGCGTTCCGCTCGACCCTGGAGGAGGTCGGCGACGCCGACCTGATCCTGCACGTGGTCGACGGCTCGCATCCCGACCCCGAGTCGCAGCTCACCGCGGTACGCGAGGTGATCGGCGACATCGAGGACGCCCGCGACATCCCGGAGATCGTGGTCATCAACAAGGCCGACACCGCCGACCCGGTGGTGCTGGCCCGGCTGGTCGCGCGGGAGAAGCACACCGTGGTGGTCTCGGCCCGCACCGGCGCCGGGATCGAGGAGCTGCGGGCCGTGATCGAGCGGGAGCTGCCCCGCTTCGACCAGGAGGTCACGCTGCTGGTGCCGTACGAGCGCGGCGACCTGATCTCCCGGGCGCACCGGGAGGGCGAGGTGCTGGACGTCGAGCACACCGGGGACGGCACGGTCCTGCACGCCAGGGTGCTGCCCGGCCTCTTCGCCGAGCTGGAGAAGAGCGCCAAGCCGGTCGAGACCGTCGCCTGAGCGCGCCGAGCACGCCGAGCGCGCCCGGGGGTACGTACCCCCGGGCGCGCTCGGCGTGACGGACCGCGTCCGCCGACAGCGCGGCCCGGCGGCGGACCGGTGGTGGACCGGCGGCGGCGGATATCAGGTCTCGCGCCGGAACATCACCAGCGCCACGTCGTCCTCGCGCGCGCCGAAGCGTTCGATCAGCCGGTCGCAGAAGACCTCCAGGTCCTGCTGCGGCTGCTCCTCGGCCAGTCGCCGTACGATCTCCAGGCTCTCGTCGAGCAGCTTGTCGCGGTCCTCGATGAGCCCGTCGGTGAACATCAGCACCGAGCCGCCCGCGGGCACCCGGACCCGGTCGACCCGGTAGGTCTCCTGGGCCACGCCCAGCAGGAGGTTGCCCAGGCGGTGGTACTCGGCCTTGCCGCCGTCGACGAAGAGGGGCGGGATGTGGCCGGCGTTGGAGAGCTCCATCTCCCCGGTCGCCGGGTCGAGCAGCAGCAGGCACACGGTGGCGGTCATACCGGGGTGGTAGCGCCGCAGCACCTCGTTGAGCAGCGCCATCGACGCGCCGAGGTCGGAGGTGCCGATGATCGAGGCGCGCAGCGCGTGGCGCAGCTCCGCCATGACGGTGGCGGCCAGCAGGGAGTGTCCCTGCACGTCGCCGATGGCGATGAGCACCCGGTGGCCCATCCGCAGGACCTCGTAGAAGTCGCCGCCGACCTCGACGTTGTCGACCGCGGGCTGGTACCGCCAGCTGATCGAGAGCCCGCCGACCTCGGGGATCCGCGACGGCAGCAGGCTCCGCTGCAGGGTCAGGGCGATGGCGTGCTCCTCGGCGTAGGCGCGCAGCGCGTCCACGGCCAGGGCGAGGGCCTGGCCGAGCTGGCGCAGCACGTTGGACTCGTCGGAGTCCAGCGGCGGCACGCCCTCCACCCCCAGGTACACCGGGGGCCTGCCCAGCTTGGTACGGCACACCACGGCCGAGACGTCGCCGTCGATCGTCGCGTCCGGCATCAGCTCCAGCCACTCGGCGGCGGGGACGGCGAAAACCTCGGTCCCGGCGGCGCTGCCCAGCGACATCGCGCTCAGCCGCGACAGCGTGTCCGGCGCCGCGACCTTCGCCACGACGTGACCCTCGGGGGGCAGGGCGGCGAACCTGCGGGTCCGGCCGTCCGGCGGCAGGGCGAGCGTGCCCGCCTGCCTGCCCAGGATGCGGACGGTCCCCTCGACGGCCGTGCCGAGGAGCTCGTCGAACGTCTCGGCGGAGTTCATCGAGAGCGTCACCTCGGTGAGGGCGGCCAGCCGCTTCGCCATCAGCTCGGCGCGCTTGCGGGCGCGGTAGTAGCGCAGCGTCGCCGCGACCGTCGCGGCGAACTCGTCCGGCTCGACCGGCTCGGCCAGGTAGGCGTCCGCGCCGCGTTCGAGCCCCTGGGCACGGTCGGCGGGGGTGATCGCGGCCCCGGAGATCTGGATGACCGGGATCGAGGAGGTCGACGCGTCCGCCTTGATCTGCTCGCAGACCTCGTACCCGCTGATGTCGGGGAGCCGTACGTCCAGCACGACCAGGTCCGGCATGAGCTCCCTGACCTTGGCGATCGCCTCCATGCCGCCGGTCGCCTGAACGACGCGGTGCCCCGAGCGGCGCAGCCAGCTGGAGAGGATGTACAGCTTGGTCGGCGTGTCGTCCACGACGAGCACCGTCGCCCCGTCCTCACTCACCGGCGCGTTCCAGAACGCTCTCGATCGCCCCGAGCAGGGTGTCACGGCGGAGCCCCTGCTTGGAGACCACCATGCGCGTCCCCTCGGGCACCTGGTACGACGTGGCGACGGTCACGATGATCACCGGGACCTCGCGCAGCCGCTCGTCGTCGGACATCCGCGCCATCAGCGCGCTGCCGTCGAGCCGGGGCATCAGCAGGTCGACCAGCGCGAGGTCGGGCGGGTGCTCGCCCATCACCTCCAGCGCCATCAGACCGTCGGCGGCCTCGTCGATGTGCCCGGCGACGCCGGTGAGCATCCGCCGCACCGTGGCGCGGAACTCCTCGTCGTCGTCCACGACGAGCACCCGGCCGACCATGGGGGCGCTGCCGTGCCGGTAGGGGAGCCTGAGGGTGACCGCGGTGCCGGAGCCGGGGACGCTGGCCAGGTGCAGCGTGCCGCCGAGCGCCTCGGCCAGCCGGCGGGCGTACGGCAGGCCCAGGCCGGTCCCCTTGCTGCGCACCTGGATCGGCCCGGGCACCTGGAAGAACTCCTCGAAGACACGCTCCAGGTGCTCCTCGGGCACGCCGATCCCGGTGTCGGTCACGGTGAAGGCCACGGTGTGGGTGGCCGCGTCGAGCACGGCCTCCAGCCTGACCTCGCCCCGCTCGGTGAACTTCAGCGCGTTGGACAGCAGGTTGCGCAGGATGCGGGTGAGCATCACCTCGTCCACCAGCATCTCCCTGGGCGCCCGCGAGACCTCCACGGTGAGCTCCACGGCGTCGCTGCCGGCGGTGGGGTCCAGCGTCATGCGCAGCCGCTCGGCCAGCTCCACCAGGTCGACCACGGTGGGCTGGGGGACGAGCCGGCCGGCCTCCGCCTTGGCCATGTCGAGCAGCTCGCTCACCAGCGCCAGCAGGGTCTGCGCGGAGGAGCCGATCAGGTCGATCTGGTGGAGCTGCTCCTCGGCCAGGGGCTCGCCGCCGGGACCGACCAGCAGGCGCACCAAGCCGATGATCGAGTTCAGCGGGGTGCGCAGCTCGTGGCTGACCGTGGCCCAGAACCTGTTCTTCGCCTCGCCCGCGGCCCGCAGCTGCGCGGACTTCTCGTCCAGCTCGGCGTACAGCGCGACCACGCCGCGGTTGGTCTCCTCCAGCTCCTCCGAGAGCTGGTTGTACAGCGCCAGCACGCCCTGGTTGGTCTCCTCCAGCTCGGTGTTGAGCTGCAGGACCTCCTGCAGGGTCTCGGCGAGCTCGCGGTTCTGCCGGCGCAGCTCCTCCAGGGCCGTGGTGGGCGTCGCTCCGGCGAGGCTCGCGCGGATCTCCTCGGCCGAGCGCCTCGGCCCGCGGCCCTGGGGGAGCCGCTTGACCATGCGTATTCTTCCCTCGGCGGGATCGAGCTCGATGAGGTCCACCAGGCGCCCCGCCAGCGTGACGCCGTCGGCAGGACGGAAGCCGGCGGTGGCGGAGAACTCGATCGTGACCGTCAGGGCCTCCTGCCCCAGGCGGAAGGCGAACGAGGCGCCGCTGCCCGCCTCCAGCAGCTCCCTGCCGATCTCGCTCAGCGCGGTGGCCACCCGGATCTGGTCCTGGGTGTCCAGCCCGACGCTTCCGGCCACCTCGCGGCCGAGCTTGCGCATGGCGAAGACGTCCTGGTCGTCCTTGACGAGGATCCGGATCAACTCGTCCCCGTTCATACGCCGGGCCTGACGACGACCACGCAGGCGTCGTCCCTGCGGGTTCCGGCCTCGCGCAGCAGCGTACCCGCGACGACGGAGGGCGGCCGGGTGACGAGCCCGGGATAGTTGGTGATGTCCCAGCGTTCGGACAACCCGTCGGAGTGCAGCATGACCACGCCGTGCTTCGGCACGGTGTACTCGTACTGGCGCAGCGTCCTGGCCTTGTGGCCGGCGATGCCCGGCACCGAGATCATGCCCTGGCGGCCGTCGCCGTGGACGATCCACGCGGAGACGTTGCCCAGGCCGGCGAAGCTCACCGTGCCCGCCGCCCCGTCGATGCGGGCCACGGCGACCGCGCCGCCCCTGGTGTGGCCGAGGCCGAGGTGGACGCGCTCCAGGACGGTGACCGGGGCCAGCTCGGAGTGCAGCTGGAAGAGCCGTACCGCCTCGGAGGAGGCCTGGGCGGCCGCGGGGCCGTGACCGAGGCCGTCGCAGAGCATCACGGTCGTCACCGGGCCCGCCTCGGCGATCACGAAGGCGTCGCCGCAGACGGTCTCCTCGCCGATCGGCCGGGTCAGGCCGCTCACCCGGGACGGGGGCCGCTCGGCGCCCTGGGCGGTGAAGTACATGCCGAGCACGGTGCCGCGGCCGAGCACGGAGTACACCTCGTACCCGCTGGCCATGCGGGCGATGCCGCCCAGCCCGATGCCCAGGGTGCCCGTCGTGGAGTAGCCGTCGCGCAGGGCCCGCGAGACGTCGCGCATCCCCGGGCCCTTGTCGATCGCGATGACCTCGACCGCCGACTCCAGCTCCAGGTGGGGGCGGATCAGCATGACACCCTCGACGGCGTGCTTGACCAGGTTGGAGGCGGCC
This sequence comes from Streptosporangium sp. DT93, assembly GCF_049844535.1. NCBI lineage: Bacteria > Bacillati > Actinomycetota > Actinomycetes > Streptosporangiales > Streptosporangiaceae > Streptosporangium > Streptosporangium sp. DT93. Next base: position 376,273 of record NZ_JBNCLF010000004.1, on the reverse strand, counting down.
TCGCTGACCGCGACCGCCACCCGGCCGGTGTCCTCCTCGCTGAACCCCCTGTTCTCGGCGAGCGCCACCGCGCTGCGGCGGAGCGCGCCGATGGCGCTGGCGTCCTCGGCCCTGACCCAGACGTCGTGCCGTGAACGGATCAGCGCGCCCATTTCGTCACCGTGATCAGCGTGCCCTCACCGGGAGTGGATTCCAGGGCGAACTCGTCGACCAGGCGGCGTGAACCGCTCAGGCCGAGCCCGAGGCCGCCACCGGTGGTCCACCCGTCGGTCAGCGCCTGATCGATGTCGGGGATGCCGGGGCCGTTGTCGCTGAAGGTCATCCGCAGGCCCTGCCGTACCCCCTTGTGGACGACCTCGACCCGCACCTGGCCGCCCCCGGCGTAGACCAGGGCGTTGCGGGCCAGCTCGCTGGCCGCGGTCACCACCTTGGTCTGGTCGACCAGTGAGAGTCCCACCTTCACGGCGACGGTCCTGACGTGCTGGCGGACCAGCACGACGTCGCCGTTGGCGTTGATGGGAAGGTCCTCGGCGCTCGTCACAGGGAGGCCGTCGCGCTCTGGGAGCCCTCGATCTGGTTCAGCAGCGCGACACCCTTCTCCAGGTTGAGCGCGGTGCGCACCCCGCCGAGCGACAGGCCGAGCTCGACGAGGGTGATCGCCACCGCGGGCCGCATGCCCACGACGATCGTCTCGGCGTCGAGCATCCGGGAGATCGCCGCGATGGTGGCCAGCATCCGGCCGATGAAGGAGTCGACGATCTCCACGGCGGTGATGTCGATGATCACCCCGCGTGCGCCGGTCTCGACGACCCTCTCCGACAGGTCCTCCTGGAGCGCGAGCACGCTCAGGTCCTGCAGGTCGATCTGGATGGAGACGATCAGGATGTCACCGAGTTTGAGGATGGGGACGCGATCCATCAGGCCTCCACCGTCCGTACGGCGATGCGGGACGCCCCGCCCTTGGTGAACGTGACGCCGCTCGCGCGCAGCGTATGGGCCAGCGCGTCGGCGAGGGTGGCCTTGGTCACGATGTCACCGAACTCGATGCCCAGGGTGACGATGGTGTGGGCGATCTGGGGGCGGATGCCGGAGATGACGCACTCGGCGCCCATCAGCCGGGCCGCGACCACGGTCTTGAGCAGGTGCTGGGCGACCTCGGTGTCCACGGCGGGCACGCCGGTGATGTCGATCACCGCGTGCTCGGAGCCGGTGTCGACGAGCGTCTGCAGCAGCTTCTCCATGACGACCTGGGTCCTGGCCGAGTCGAGCGTTCCGACCAGCGGCACCGCGACGATGCCGTCCCACAGCTTGACGACCGGGGTGGAGAGCTCCAGGAGCTGCTCCGCCTGATCAATGATGATCTTCTCCCTGGCCGACGCGTAGCTCTCCACGGTGAAGAGCCCGAGGTCGTCGATCACCCGGGAGAACCAGATGAAACCTCGCATGGCCTCGGAGGAGCCGTCCTCCTCGACGCTCTCGTAGAGCGCCTCCTTCAGGCCGAACACCATGAGCGCGGTCTCGGTCGGGGTGAACCCCTGGCGGGCGCGCGTACGGGAGAGCTCGGCCAGCAGGCCGCGCAGGTCGCTGAGGTCGCCGGAGTCCTCGAACGACCGGCGCACCGCCCCGTAGAGCTCGCGGAGCTGGTCGTTCAGCTCGACGCGGTCGGACTGGCCGCCCGCCGACGAACCGACGATCTCGATCCAGCGCTTGAAGACACGCTCCTGGTGTTCCTGGAAAAGCTCTTCGATGCGACGCCGACCGGCGTCCGCGTGGACGGACAAGAGAACTCCCTGCGTCGCGCTACCTGTAGACAACTCGTTCGAAAGGTTACAGGGAGCGTTCCGTCCGTGGCCGCTTTCGGGAGGTGGACGGGGCTCTCACCGGGACGCCGTGATCGCTTCGGCGGCTCGGGCCGTCCGGGGTACCGCCGGAGTGCTCGTGATCCCGGATCACACACGGGGGCTTGCGCGGCGGCGAATCAGCTTAGAGGGGTCGACGGGATCGTTTCAATGGCGTCGCTTGCGTCGAAGAGTGGATCTGAGGTGGACTACCAAAGTCTCAAAACGTACAAACTTCGCAAAAGCGACAGTGGTAGGTCAAGGTTTGGATTGCTACCATAAGGCAAATCCAGCGAGATGTTATGACGCAAGTTGCTCGGGTGACTACTGTTACGCAGGATGAGGAAGTAGTCTGAGCTGTGGAAAGGTGCTCAGCGCCGAGTCCGGTCGTCATGCCCGCGGGTGAGGCGCGGTCGCGGCGAGGCGGCGTTCTTCCCAATTAGCCTGTACAGCGGGCCGACTTGTGAAATAACGTAACTGAACTGAAATCACCCGATCATGATCCTGACGATACTGTCGCCGCACCACTGGTATGCGGATGAGAGCAGGAGACCCCCGATGCCGTCCGGACTCACAGCGGGCTCGAAGGGTACGGTGCCCGGAAATGTCCGGGTCGGACCGTCCCGCCCGGGAGCGGTCCTCCACCGGGTGTCCCCCGAACACAAGGCGGTGATGCGATGACGGTCCGCCTTCTGACCAACATCGGCCGGCTCTGGACCGGGAACGATGTGTTCAGCAACGCGGCGATCCTCGTGCACAACGACCGGATCGCCTGGATCGGCCGCGCCGCCGATCTCCCTCAGAGCGTGCCCGGCGTCGTCGACGACATCGTCGACGTCGACCACGTCGAGAACCTGGGCGGCGCCCTGGTCACCCCCGGCCTGATCGACGCGCACACCCATCCCGTCTACGCGGGCAACCGCTACGCCGAGATGGCGATGCGCTCCGGTGGCTCCACCCCCTCCGCGATCACCGCGGCGGGCGGCGGTATCGGCTCCACCGTCACGGTCACCCGGGGAACCGACCCCTGGACGCTCTGCAACGGCGTCCGCGAGCGGTTGCGCGAGTGGCTGCTCAACGGCACCACCACCGTCGAGGCCAAGACCGGCTACCACCTCACCCGCGACGGCGAGCTGGCCGACGTGCGTCTCCTGCGCGAGCTGGAGAAGGAGCCGATGATGCCGCGCGTGCACGTGACCTTCATGGCCGCGCACGTCGTCCCGCCGGAGTACTTCGGACGCCAGCGCGACTACGTCGAGGCGGTCGGCTCCTGGTGCGCCGACGCGGCCGCGGCGGGCGCCAACGGCGTCGACGTCTACTGCGACGAGGGCCACTTCACCGCGGAGGAGGCCCGCTGGGTCCTGGCCTCCGGGCGCAACGTGGGCCTGCTGCCCCGCATCCACGCCGGTGCCTACACCCGCCGCGGCGCCGTGCAGCTCGCCGCGGAACTCGGCTGCGCCTCCGCCGACCTGCTCCACCACACCACCGACGAGGACATCTCCATCATGGCCCGCTACGGCGTCCCCGCCGTGGTGTGCCCGGGAACGGCCCTGCAGCGAGGCAGCCTGCCCCCGGTCCGCCGGATGCTCGCCCAGGGGGTCACCGTGGCCCTCGGCAGCGACCACAACCCCGGTCACTGCGGCATCACCTCGATGTCGCTGGTCATCAGCCTCGCCGTGGCGGCCTTCGGCATGAGCGTCGGCGACGCCCTCCGCGCCGCCACCCTCGGAGGCGCCACCGTCCTCGGCGCCCCGGACCGCGGCGTGCTCGCCCCCGGTCGCCTGGCCGACATCGTCCAGTGGGACGCCGACCACGAGGGCGCCTTCGCCTGGGCCTTCGGCCTCAAGCCCCGCAAGGTCTGGCGCGGCGGCACCCCCGTCCAGTAGTCCCCCACCACGTCTTCTCTCACCTCCAGGTCCGCTCCCTCACCCCGTCTCCTTCGTGTGACCTCCTCCGGGTAGCTTCGGGACATGCCACCGGTCGCCGTCGTCACGGACTCCACCGCCTACCTGCCGCCCCAGGAGGTCTCCGGCCTGGGGATCACGGTGGTGCCCCTCCAGGTGGTGGTGGGGGGCAGGCCGTTCGACGACATCGCGCAGATCGACGGTGTGAGCGTGGGCGAGGCGCTCAGGGAATGGGTCCCGGTGACGACCTCCAGGCCCGCGCCGCGTCGCTTCACGGAGGCCTACGCCAAGGCGGCGGCCGACGGGGCGAGTGCCGTCGTCTCCGTCCACCTGTCGTCGGAGATGTCGGGCACGGTCGAGGCGGCCCGCGCCGGAGCCGAGGACTCCCCGATCCCGGTCGAGGTCGTCGACAGCCGATCCATCGCCATGGGCCTGGGGTTCCCCGTCCTCGCCGCCGCCGGTGCCGCCGCCGCGGGCGCGACACGCTCGGAGGTGGCGGACGCCGCCCGCCGCACCGCGGAGTCGGCCCGCAGCTTCTTCTACGTCGACACGCTGGAGTACCTGCGCAGGGGAGGCCGGATCGGGGCGGCGGCGGGCCTTCTGGGCTCGGCTCTGATGATCAAGCCGATCCTGCACATCTCCGACGGGACGATCTCTCCCTTGGAGAAGGTCCGCACGGCGGCCCGCGCCATCGGCCGCCTCGAGGACCTGGCCGTCGCGGCGGCGGGGGGCGCTCCGGTGGAGATCGCGGTCCAGCACCTCGGTGCCGCAGCCCGGGCCGAGACACTGGCCGCGCGGCTGTCCCGGCGCCTGCCCACCCTGGCCCGTCTCGTCGTCGTCGAGGTCGGTCCGGTCATCGGCGCCCACGTCGGGCCCGGCATGCTCGGCATCACCGTCTCGCCGCCCGCCGCCGACGGTTCCGGCTCTCGGGAGCCGCGGCTTCCCTGACGGGTTCTCGGTGATTCCCCGTCGTGCCGGCCTCTCTGTCCGGTTCCTGGTCGGGCTCTTGAGTCCTTTTCCCGGGCGGGCCTCCGGACCGGTCACCGAGCCGGTTTCGTGAACCCGTTTCTCGTACGGGGCGGTGAGCGGCTTCACGAACCGATCCGGGTGTGGCTCCTCGGCCGGTCGGCCCGTCCGCCGGTTATCCCCAGAATCTGATTCGCCACGACGGCCTCAGGCACCACCGCCGTAGCGTCCTGCGGGTGCGGACCACAGGGCAGAACATCGAGAGCTTCCGAGCCGAGTCACGGCTGCGGACGCTGACGGGGCATGGATCGCCCGTCCCGGAGCTCCCTCCACCCCGTTCCGCCCGCCCGCCTTCCTCACCTCGCCCGGCCTCTTCACCCCGCCCGGCCTCTTCACCCCGCCCGGCCTCTTCACCCCGCCCGGCCTCTTCACCCCGCCCGGTCTCTTCGCTCCATCCGGTCGATCACCCTGCCTCGGCCGATCGTCCTCGAACAGCTGATCACCTTCGGTCGGGCGGTCACCCCCGATCGGCCTCTCTCACCGACCCGCTCCCTCCTTCCCGATCCACCGAGCCCTTCTCCGACTCCCGGCAGGGCACTCCGACCAGCCCTGACGCCTCACATCGCCCGCTCGCCGAAGAGGAGAAAGAGGCGATGACCGGTGGCCCGTTCCTCGGGCACGGGACGGCCGGTCGGACGGGCACATCCCGGCATGACCGGAGAGATCCCCTTGACCGGAGAGATCCCCTTGACCGAGGGGATCCCCTTGATCGGCGGGACCCTCATGACCGGTGGGATCCTCTCGACCGGCAGGACCGACGGGACCCGCACGACCGGCCCGTTGTGGAGACCGAGCCCGCCGCGCGGACGAGCCGGGCACCCGTTCCCCCCTCCTTCGAAGCGCTCAGGAAGGCCGTGGCCACCCAGGCGCCCGCACTCGGTCCCGGCCGGGCGGGCCTGCGCCTGCTGCTCCTCGTCGCGGTGACGGCCGCCCTCGCGGGTGGTGTCCACGCCTGGTGGTCCCGGCCCGAGCCCGAGCCCCTGGCGCCGCCGGTGCCGGTCTCGGGCGCCCCGCTCCGGGCCCCCGCCGTTCCGCGGACGCCCTCCGCCCCCGTCGCGGAGCTGACCGTTCACGTGACCGGCAAGGTCCGTCGTCCCGGGGTGATCACCCTGCCCGCCGGTTCCCGGGTCGCCGACGCGGTACGGGCGGCCGGAGGCGTCCGCGGCTCGGCCACCACCGGATCGCTCAACCTGGCGCGCAGGCTCGTGGACGGTGAGCAGATCGTCGTCGGCGCCCCGAGCCGCGCCGCCCCGGTGACGGGTCCGCATCCGTCGACCCCGATGGACCCCGCCTCCGCCGTGGTCGATCTGAACGCGGCCACTCCCGAGCAGCTCGAACTGCTTCCGGGCGTGGGCGAGGTGCTCGCCCGGCGCATCACGGAGTACCGGGACGCCCACGGGGGTTTCCGCACCGTCGAGGAGCTCCGCGACGTGAGCGGCATCGGCGACCGCAAGTACGCGGAGATGCGGGACAAGGTCCGGGTATGAACCGCCCCCGGCTCCGTACGACGCCCGTGCCCCGGTCCGTGCCCCGGTCCATGCCTGGGTCCATACGCCGGTCTGCATCCCGGTTCGCGTCTCGGTTGACGTTCCTGTCCGAATCCCGGTTCGCGGCCCGGTCTTTGCTCCGGGTCGCGCGCTGGTCCGCGCACCGGTCCATGTACCGGCTCGTGGCCGCGGTGACCACCATGACCGCTGTGACCGCCATGACCGCCACGTCGGCCGGCACGACCGCCGCCACGGCCGGGGAGCCGGGGGACCGGGAGCGGAGGTGGTTCCCGTACGGCGCGCATCTGGTCCTGCCCGCGGTCGCCTCGTGGGTGACCGCGCTCGTCCTGCTGGGCCACTCGGCCGCGACCGGTGCCGCGGTGTCCCTCCTCCTGGCCGCAGGAACGGCGGCCGTGGCCGTTCTGGCCCGTTCCGGCAGGACGGCGGGCTCGCGGAACGCGCTGATCGCGGTCCTGGGATGCGCGGCCGCGGTCGCGGGATCGGTGGCCTTCCGGGTCCACGCGGCCGGTACGGGACCGGTGGCGGAGCTCGCCGGAAGGCACGCGTCGGCCGTGGCGGAGGTGGTGACGACCGACGACCCCCGGGAGCTGCCGAGGTCCGCGGGGCCGTTCCGGCGCGAGAGTTTCGTGGTGCCCGCCCGGGTCGAGTCGGTCGGGGCGGGGGAGGAGCGGGTGAGGCTGAGGGCCTCGGTGCTGCTGTTCGTCTCCGGCGCCGAATGGCGGCCGCTGCTGCCCGGCCAGCGGGTCGAGATCAGGGGACGCTTCGCTCCGGCGGACCCCGGTGAGCTGCTCGCCGCGGTGGTGCTGGTCAGAGGGGCGCCACGGATGCTGGGCGGCCCCTCATGGGAGCAGCGCGCCGCGGGAGCGGTCAGGGCGGGGCTGCGGGAGGCGGCCGATGTGCTGCCACCGGCGCAGCGCGGGCTGCTGCCGGGCCTGGTGGTCGGTGACGTGTCCCGGATGCAGGAGCAGGTCAGAGCCGATTTCAAAGCCGCGGGCCTCAGCCATCTGCTCGCCGTCTCGGGGGCGAACCTCGCCGTCGTGGCGGGGACGGCGGTGGCGCTGGCCAGGGTGGCCGGGCTACCGCTCGCGGCCCGGGCGGCGCTGGCGTTGACGGCCATGATCGCCTTCGCGGTCGTCGCCCGCCCCTCGCCCAGCGTGCTCAGGGCACTTCTGATGGGCGGGGTCGCCGCCGTCGCCCTTGGCACGGGCCGTTCCCGCGACGGTGTCGCCGCCCTGTCGGTGACGGTCCTCGGCCTGGTCTTCTTCGTGCCGGAACTGGCCCGGTCCTACGGCTTCGCCCTGTCGGTCTCCGCCACCGCGGGCATCCTGGTCCTCGCCCCGCGCTGGCGTGACCGGCTCTCGGCCCACCTGCCCCGATGGCTCGCCGAGGCGACCGCGGTGGCCGCCGCGGCGCAGGTGGCCGTCACCCCCGTGCTGGTCCTGATGTCGGGGCAGCTCACGCCGGTCGCCGTGCCGGCCAACCTGCTCGCGGGTCCCGCCGTCGCCCCCGCCACCCTGATCGGCTTCGCGGTCGCGTTGGTCGCACCCCTGCACCTGGAGACGGCCCGGTTGCTGGTCCGGCCCGCCGGGCTGGCCACCGGATGGATCATCGAGGTGGCGGAGCGCGCCGCGGCGTTCCCGTCGGGCACGATCCCGTGGCCGGGCGGAGTCACCGGGTTGCTCCTGCTGGTGGTCGCCGTCCCGCTCGCCGTGCCGACCCTTCGAGGCAGGCGGTCCCGCCGGATCGCCCTGGCGGCCGTCACCGGACTGGTCCTCACCGCGACGCTGGTCACACCGATCGTGGCCCGCTGGCCCCCTCACGGCTGGTTGCTGGTGGCCTGTGACGTCGGGCAGGGGGACGCCCTGCTGGTCGCCGCCGGGCCCGGGCGGGCCGTCGTGGTGGACACCGGGCCCGATCCGGTGAGCGTGGACCGCTGCCTTCGTTCCATGGGGATCGAGCAGGTGCCCCTGGTGATCCTCACCCATCCGCACCTCGATCACACGGGAGGACTCGACGGTGTCCTTCGCGGACGCGAGGTGGGGGCGGTGGTGGTGACGCCGTACGGCGTCCCGGAGGGCGAGGGGGCGGAGGCGGGTGACGGGGCGAAGGCGGGCGACGGGCACGCACGTGTGGGCGACGGGCCGGCTCGTCGCCGCGTGACGGAGTGGGCGGCGGCACCGGGGACGACCTGGCGGTTCGGTCCCTCGGAGCTCACGGTCCTCGGCCCGGAGACCGGCAGGGCCCCGCCCGGCGCGGGGGAGGGGGCGGCCGTCAACAACACGAGTGTCGTGGTGCACGTCCGCTGGGCCGTGGGATCGGCTCTGCTCAGCGGTGACATCGAGACCGAGGCCCAGGCGGAGCTGCTGCGGCGTGGCCTGCCGCCCGCCGACATCCTCAAGGTCCCCCACCACGGGTCGGGCAGGTACGACCCGGCCTTCTTCGCGGCTGCCGGGGCTCGTGCCGCGCTGATCAGCGTCGGCGCGGGCAACGACTACGGGCATCCGGCACCGTCCACCCTGGCCGCGCTGCACCTGCTCGGCACGCGCGTCTACCGGACGGACCTGTCAGGTGACCTGGCGGTGGTGGCCCGCGACGGAGCGCTGGCGATCGTCGTCCGGGGACGCGCGGTCCCGGCGGCGGGGGCGGCAAGGACGGTGAGGGCAACAAGGGCAGCGGGCAGCAGAGGAGGCGGGGATGGCGAGAGCGGCGGGGAGCGGCAAGCGTGGCAGGGGAGGCGGGGGCGGCGGGGGCCGAGGGGGCCGAGGGGGCCTGAGCTTCCTCGGAGTCGCTCGAACCTCGACGAAGCCGTGCCCTGTCGTCTCCCAGCTATTCAGCATTGCTATGTACCGGTAGTCGGTGTTACTTTGTACCAGTAGTCAGCAACACCAAGTAGCTGAAAGGAGGTGCCCCATGGGCAAGCAGATGACGGAGATGCTCAAGGGAACGCTGGAGGGCATCGTCCTGGCGATCCTGTCCGTCCGGCCCGCGTACGGCTACGAGATCACGGCGTGGCTGCGGGATCGGGGCTTCTCCGACATCGCCGAGGGCACCGTCTACGCGCTGCTGGTCAGGATCGAGCGACGCGGTCTCGTCGACGTGGAGAAGGTTCCGTCCGAGAAGGGGCCACCGCGCAAGGTGTACTCCCTCAACGCCCAGGGACGGGAGTACCTCGACGAGTTCTGGAGAACCTGGAGCTTCCTCACGGAACGACTCGAACAGCTCCGAGAAGGAGGGAGATAGGCATGGACACAGAATCGAACGAGCCGAAGAGCCGCTACCGGCAGTACCTGGAGGTGGTCACCGGGTCGCTGGAGGACAAGAGGCGCTGGCGGCAGTACAAGGCGCGCGTCAAAGGACTTCCCGAGGGCTACCGCACGGCGGTCGAGGCGATCGAGCGGTACCTGATGCACTTCGGTCCGGGGGACGGCTCCGAGGCGGCGTCGATGTACGAGGACCTCGCCGACCTGTTCGAGCAGAGCGCGGCGAGCGGAACCCCGATCCGCGAGATCGTCGGGGAGGACCCCGTGGAGTTCGTCGAGGCGTTCGTCCAGAACTACCCGACGGGGCGCTGGATCAGCCGGGAGCGGGAACGGCTGACCGACGCCATCGAGCGGGCCACCGGTGAAGGCACCGGAAAAGAAGAGGGGACCCTCTGATGACGGCACCACAGGCCCGGGCGATCCACGTGCGGGGGCTGGAGAAGTCGTACGGGGAGCTGCGGGTGCTGCGCGGTGTGGACCTCACCGTCGCGCGGGGCAGCATCTTCGCCCTGCTCGGCTCGAACGGGGCGGGCAAGACCACGGTCGTGAAGATCCTGTCCACCCTACTCAAGGCCGACGCGGGCACGGCCGGCGTCAACGGTTTCGACGTCGCCACGCAGGCCGGGGACGTGCGGGAGTCCATCAGCCTCACCGGGCAGTTCGCCGCCGTCGACGAGATCCTCAGCGGGCGGGAGAACCTCGTGCTGGTCGCCCGGTTGCGGCACCTCAAGGACCCGGGCAGGATCGCCGACGACCTGCTGAGGCGCTTCTCGCTGACCGAGGCGGGAGTGCGGAGGGTGGCGACGTACTCGGGCGGCATGCGCCGGCGCCTCGACATCGCGATGAGCCTCATCGGCGACCCGCCGGTCATCTTCCTCGACGAGCCGACGACCGGGCTCGACCCCCAGGCGCGCATCGAGGTGTGGCAGGCCGTCAGGGAACTCGCCGAGCGGGGGACGACGGTCCTGCTCACGACGCAGTATCTGGACGAGGCCGAACACCTCGCCGACCGGATCGCGATCCTGCACGAGGGCCGGATCATCGTGAACGGCACCCTGGCCGAGCTCAAGCAACTGCTCCCGCCCGCCAAGGTCGAGTACGTCGAGAAGCAACCCACCCTTGAGGACGTCTTCCTCTCGCTCGTCGGTGACGGCGGCGGGAACAGCACGCGGGCGACGACCACGACACCGGCACGCGCGAGTGAGGAACACCGATGAGCGGGCACTTCCTCGGCGACACCGCCGTCCTGCTGGGACGATCCCTGCGCCACGTCACACGCAGCGTGGACACCATCGTCACGACCGCGATCACCCCGATCGCCATGCTGCTGCTGTTCGTCTACGTGTTCGGCGGCGCGATCGACACGGGGCCGGTCTCCTACGTGAACTACCTGTTGCCCGGCATCCTGCTCATCACGGTCGCCTCGGGCATCGCCTACACCGCGTTCCGGCTCTTCCTGGACATGAAGAGCGGCATCTTCGAGCGATTCCAGTCCATGCCGATCGCGCGGTCGTCCGTGCTGTGGGCACACGTGCTGACCTCACTGGTCGCCAATCTGATCTCGCTCGTGGTCGTCGTGCTCGTCGCCCTGCTCATGGGCTTCCGCTCGGGGGCGGGAGTGGCGGCGTGGCTCGCGGTCGCCGGCATCCTGATCCTGTTCACCCTGGCGCTGACGTGGCTCGCCGTCATCGCCGGCCTGTCCGCCAAGTCCGTGGACGGCGCGAGCGCGTTCTCCTACCCGCTCATCTTCCTGCCGTTCGTCAGCTCGGCCTTCGTGCCCACCGGCACCATGCCCGGCCCGGTACGCGCCTTCGCCGAGCACCAGCCGGTGACCTCCATCGTCAACGCCATCCGCGACCTGTACGCCCAGCAGCCGGTCGGCACCGACATCTGGGTCGCCCTCGCCTGGTGTGCCGGCATCCTCGTCGTCGCGTACGCCTTCGCCATGAACACCTACCGCCGCAAGATCGCCTAGGACCGGGCCGCTCGTATCCGTCCCCAGGAGTTCGGCGGTGGTTTGACAAATGAATCGTACGGCGTACGGTATGTCGTACGGTTCATATCGTGCCCCCCGGACGGCCTCTGTGCGGTGGCAGTGGCGACCGAGGTCCGCGGGGCGTCGTCGGCGAAGGAGCAGACAGATGACAGAGATCCAGGAATCCCCGTTCGGCGGCGGTGCCTTCACGCCGAGCGCCGAGGACCGGGAGAGCATCGAGGCGTGGTTCGCCCTGTACGACGCGCACAGTGCGAAGGGCGACGTCGAGCGGATGGCGGACATGGCGATGTTCCCGCTCAACGTGGTGACCGACGGCCCCGACGGCGACGGCCTGGCCGACCGCTGGACGAGGGAGCGGTTCACGAGCACCATGGCCGAGGTCATGGGAGGGGGAGGGCCGGGCGAGATCGAGATGCGGTCGGTCCGCACGCCGCACTTCCTGACCGCGAACCTGGCCGTCGTGGTCACCGACGCGACGGTGACGACGAACGGCCAGACGTACGAAATGCGTTACGCGGACCTGCTGACGAAGTCGGGTGGCAGGTGGGTGTTCCAGACCATGGTGCAGGGCGGATGGGCCGACGCCTGGAAGGAGGCGCCGGCGAGCGCCTGACCGGCCGGGGAGATGGGGTGGCCGACGGGGACGGCCACCCCGTCCGGCGTGGGACGGGGTGGGACGGCGTGGGGGCGGGGTGGGGCGGGGGGGACGGCGTGGGATCAGGCCCGGGAGCCGGTCGGGTGGCGGAACTCGGTGTCCACGTCGGCGGCGTAGACCGACCGGCCGCAGCGCGCGCAGCGGTACATGATCGGGCCTTCGTCGAGGGCCGTTCCGCAGCGGGGGCAGGCGTGGCGGCGAACAGTGGAGCTTGTCATGGTTCTCACCTCCTTGGCTGGTTACCAGGGTGCCCCGGGGCGCCTGCATTCCGATTGCGAACGGCTTGCCGCCCCGGCCGCGAGCGCGGCGGTGTGCCGCCTCGGCGGCAGGGGAACGCCTGTCCTTCGAGGCCGGAGAAGGCCGGGAGAAAGGCCGGGAGAAGGCCGGGCGTTGGCCGGTCGCCGCGGATACGTGGCATGCTGCTCGGCATGGCGGCAACCGATCCGGCACCCGTGATCCTGATACTCGGCGACGAGGAACTGCTGGCCGACCGTGCGGTCGGCGAGGTGACCTCGGCCGTCAGGGCGGCCGATCCGACAGCCGAGGTGTACGACCTCCCCGGCGCCAAGGTGGAGCCCGGGGAGCTCACCCGCATGACGTCGCCCTCGCTGTTCGGCGAGGGGTCCGTGGTGGTCATCCGCTCGGCCCAGGATCTCGTCAAGGACGTCGTCACCGAGGTCGTCTCCTATGCCGCCCGTCCCGCGGAGGAGACCGTGCTCGTCCTCGTCCACCCCGGAGGGGTGAAGGGCAAGGCGCTCGTCGACGGGGTCAGGAAGGCCGGGGCCCGGGTGGTTCCGGTCACCAAGGTGACCAAGCCGGCCGAACGGCTGGCGTTCGTCAAGGCGGAGCTGAAGGGGGCCGGGCGCACGATCGGGGCCGACGCCACCGCCGCGCTGCTCGACGCGGTCGGCAACGACCTGCGCGAGCTCGCCGCCGCCTGCAGCCAGCTCGCCTTCGACACTCCCGGCAAGACCATCGACGAGGCCGCCGTCGCGCGCTACCACCGGGGCAGGGCCGAGGTCAGCGGGTTCACCGTGGCCGACTCGGCCGTCGAGGGACGCCTGGGTGACGCCCTGGAGCAGTTGCGCTGGGCCCTGTCGACGGGGACGGCCCCGGTCCTGCTGGTGAGCGCGCTCGCCGGGGGGCTGCGCTCGCTGGCGAAGGTGGGCGGCGCCCCCAGGAACCTCCGGGGCGCCCAGCTCGCCGGCAGGCTCGGCATGCCCCCCTGGAAGATCGAACGGGTCCAGCGGCAGCTGAACGGCTGGGGTCCGGAAGGGCTCGCCCGGGCGATCCAGGCCGCCGCCACCGCCGACGCTCAGGTGAAGGGCGGTGGCGCCGACCCCGCGTACGCGCTGGAGCACATGGTCCAGACCGTGGTCGCCAACCGTACCGGGCGATAGAGGACCGGAGACGCGAGCCGAGGAGACCCACCCGGGGGAGGCCTGGGGCGGCCCGGGGTGGCACAGGTCTCGGAGGACCTTCGCCACCGGCCCACGCCTTTACCGAGCCATCGGCGGGTGACCCTCGGGGTGTGAGTCTCAGGAACCCTCAGGGACTCAGGAACGCCTCGGGAACTCGGGAACGCCCTGGGGACCCGGGAACGCCCCGGGGGCCTGGGAATGCCACAAGTACGTGAAACGCCCCGGGAACGCAGAAACGCCACACCCCCGGAAAGGGGTGCGGCGTTCGCGGAGCCTGGATACTACTTGGCGGCCGACGACAGGGCGGCGGCGCGCTGGGCGATCGCCGACTTGCGGTTGGCGGCCTGGTTCTTGTGGATGACGCCCTTGCTGGCGGCCTTGTCCAGCTGGCGGGCGGCGGCGCGCTGGAGCACGACCGCGTCGTCGATGTTGCCCTGGTCGGCGGCCTCGCGGAACTTGCGGATGGCCGTCTTCAGGGAAGACTTGACAGCCTTGTTACGCAGCCGGGCCTTCTCGTTCTGCCGGTTGCGCTTGATCTGGGACTTGATGTTCGCCACGAAGAAGCCTCGGTGAATGTCGTTGGATGGGGCGCGCGGGCAGAGAGGGCGCGCCACACGCAGTTGACTAGGCTACCAACTGCCGAGGTCGCCGCTCAAATCGACAGGCCAAGGCAGAGGGATGCCTGATCAGTTTAGCGTGTGGTCACGGCGGTTCGGACCACGGTCTCCATGATCCTCACGGCTTGAACCAGAACCTGTCGTACTCCGCCCAGTCCTCCTTGGTGGCCGCGAAGTCCACGTACATCGCCAGCCCGAACCGCTCACGTGGCCTTCCGTGCGTGGTCAGCGCCAGCCGGGCGCCCCGGGCCGCCTTCTCGACGCTCTCGGCGGAGTCGGCCCAGGCGACGCCGTGGTCGTGGTAGGCCGGGGCGCCGATCAGCAGCGTCTTCTCCTCGGGGACGAGCCCCAGGGCCAGCGAGGACTGCCGCACGACGTAGCCGCCGTAGACGGCGGGGTAGGGAAGGTAGGAGTCGTAGGTCATGATCGCCACCTGGTCGACGAGCTTCACGACCTGGCCGAAGTAGCCGGGCGACCAGTACTTGTCACTGCCCGTGACGGCCCGCGCGGCCGGGCGGACGAGCGGGAACGGCTCGATCTGCGGGGTCGAGGTGGACAGCAGGCCGTCGCCCAGGATCGCGCGGGTCCTGACCAGCAGGTCGAGGAAACTGGTGTCGCCGTCGCCGATCGGCTCGAAGTTGTAGTGGACGCCGTCGAAGCCGAGCGCCTTGATCGCCCGCGCGCCGTCCAGCACGCGCTGCCTGGAGGCGGCGTCGTCGAGGTCCAGGACGCCGTCGACCTTCTGGCCGAGCCAGGCCGAGACCCTGACCTTGGGCAGCTCCCTGCGCCACCATTTCAGGAAATCGGCCGCCTTGGGATACCTGGCGGCCGGGAGTGTCCCGTCGCGGTCGAACGGGCCGGAGTGGACGTACACGTCCCTGATCCCGGTCCTGCGGAGCCGGGCGGCGAGCGCCCGCACGTCCCCGGCCTTCTTGCGGCCGTCGACCCAGGCGTGACCGAGCCAGAGGGCGTCGTGACCGGTCGTCTTGGCCCAGCGGGCCGGGGTCCCGGTAAACTGCAGGGTGAGGGTGGCCACGGCCACCCCGGGAAGCGCAAGGAGCAGGGCCGCCACCGTCGCGAGGAACCGCAGGCCGCGCCGTGCTCTGGTCCGGGCAATCACCCGGACATGTCACCATGGAAGACGGCTGGCATGCCAGCCGTATGATCGTCATCAATCTGTTGAAACGGACCCCGGTGCGCATTCAGCCTGGCCAGACCGACCCCGCTGTGCTCCGCAACTTCTGCATCATCGCCCATATCGACCATGGCAAGTCGACCCTGGCCGACCGCATGCTGCAGATCACCGGGGTGGTCGACGCCCGTTCCATGCGGGCCCAGTACCTCGACCGGATGGACATCGAACGCGAGCGCGGCATCACGATCAAGTCGCAGGCGGTCCGGCTGCCGTGGCAGGTCGGCGAGACCGACTACGTGCTCAACATGATCGACACTCCCGGGCACGTCGACTTCACCTACGAGGTCTCCCGGTCCCTCCAGGCGTGCGAGGGCGCGATCCTGCTGGTCGACGCCGCGCAGGGGATCGAGGCGCAGACCCTGGCCAACCTCTACCTGGCCATGAACAACGACATGACGATCATCCCGGTGCTCAACAAGATCGACCTGCCCGCGGCCCAGCCGGAGAAGTACGCCGCGGAGATCTGCCACCTCATCGGCTGCGAGCCCGAGGACGTGCTGCGCGTCTCCGGCAAGACCGGCGTGGGCGTACGGGAGCTGCTGGACCACGTGGTCGACAAGGTCCCGGCCCCGGTCGGCGACGCCGACGCGCCCGCCCGCGCGCTGATCTTCGACTCGGTGTACGACACCTACCGCGGCGTGATCACCTACGTCCGGGTCATGGACGGCCACCTGGGCAAGCGCGAGCGCATCCTGATGATGTCCACCACCGCGGCCCACGAGACGCTGGAGATCGGCGTCATCTCGCCCGAGCCGAAGATCGCCGACCAGGGTCTGGGCGTCGGCGAGGTGGGCTACCTGATCACCGGCGTGAAGGACGTCCGCCAGTCCCGGGTCGGCGACACGGTGACCTCGGTGGCGCGTCCGGCCCTGCGGGCGCTCAGCGGCTACGACCACCCCAAGCCCATGGTCTTCTCGGGCCTCTACCCGATCGACGGCGACGACTACCCCGAGCTCCGCGAGGCCCTGGACAAGCTCCAGCTCAACGACGCCGCCCTGGACTACGAGCCCGAGACCTCCGCGGCGCTGGGCTTCGGCTTCCGCTGCGGCTTCCTGGGGCTGCTCCACATGGAGATCGTCCGCGAGCGGCTGGAGCGGGAGTTCAACCTCTCGCTCATCTCCACCGCGCCCAACGTGATCTACCGGGTGATCATGGAGGACGGCAAGGAGGTCGTCGTCACCAACCCCTCGGAGTTCCCCACCGGCAAGGTGGAGAAGGTCTTCGAGCCGATGGTGAAGACGACCGTGCTGGTCCCCTCGGAGTTCATCGGCGCCATCATGGAGCTCTGCCAGAACCGCCGGGGCAACCTGCAGGGGATGGACTACCTGTCCGAGGACAGGGTCGAGATCCGCTACACCATGCCGCTCGGCGAGATCATCTTCGACTTCTTCGACCAGCTCAAGTCCCGCACCCGCGGGTACGCCTCGCTGGACTACGAGCCCTCGGGCGAGCAGGAGTCCGACCTGGTCAAGGTCGACATCCTGCTCCAGGGCGAGGCGGTCGACGCCTTCAGCGCCATCGTGCACCGGGACAAGTCGTACGCCTACGGCGTCGAGATGGCCAAGAAGCTGCGCGAGCTCATCCCCAGGCAGCAGTTCGAGGTGCCCATCCAGGCGGCCATCGGCGCCCGGGTCATCGCCCGCGAGAACATCCGCGCCATCCGCAAGGACGTCCTCGCCAAGTGCTACGGCGGCGACATCTCCCGTAAGCGCAAGCTGCTGGAGAAGCAGAAGGAGGGCAAGAAGCGGATGAAGATGGTCGGCCGCGTCGAGGTGCCCCAGGAGGCCTTCGTGGCCGCGCTCTCCACCGAGTCCTCGTCGCCCAAGAAGTAGCGGCGGGCCGGGGCTCGTTCACACCGGGAGCACGGCGAACGGGGCCGTACGGGATGTCGATCCCGTACGGCCCCGCCCCGTGGGAGGGGTCGCTCAGCGCAGGACGCGGTAGAGCGCCGTGGTGAGCGACGCCTTGGTGTCGTCCTGGTCGATGGACCACATCATCGATCCGCCCAGGCCCTTCAGGCGGATGTAGGCCGCCTTCTGCGTCAGCGAGGCCGGGTCGTCGTAGGACCAGAACTCGTTGCCGTCGTAGAGCCACACGGACCCGGTCAGCAGGTCGCGGTAGCGCTTGCCGGGCTTGTTCACCAGGATCTTGTAGTCCTCGTTGCCGGCCGCGAAGGTGCCGGGGGCGGGGCCGGTGGCGGTGCCGTAGAGGCCGTTCCTGCCGCCGGTGACGCCGGTCCAGCCCTGGCCGTACGCGGGCACGCCGACCACGATCTTCCTCGCCGGGGCGCCGCGCGTCAGGTAGTCGCGGACGGTCTGGTCCACGCTGTACCTCACCGGGTTCGGGTCGCGCCGGTCGTTGAACAGGTTGCCGTTGTGACCGGTGACGGTCTCCCAGGGGCCGTGCAGGTCGTAGCCCTGGACGGTGGCGAAGGTGAGCTGCCTGAAGACGTCGCGCACCTCGAAGCCCGCGTCGATCTTCGCGGCGGCGGCGGGCAGGAAGGCGGTCAGCTCGCTGCGCCGGTCGAACCCGTTCATCTGGCGGCGCAGCTCGGTGACGAACAGGGTGAAGTTCCGCTTGTCCTCGGGACGGATGACGTTGCCGTCGTTGCCGGAGGAGCCGGGCCACTCCCAGTCCAGGTCGATGCCGTCGAACACGCCCGCGCCGGCACCGGCGGGGGCGCCGGGCAGGTTGCCCTTCAGCCACAGGTCGATGCAGGAGGAGGCCAGCCGGGTGCGGCCCGCGGGGGTCAGCACGGCGTCGGAGAAGTACTTCGAGCCGGTCCAGCCGCCCAGGGAGATCAGTGCCTTGAGGCCGGGGTGCCTGGCCTTGAGCTTCCTGAGCTGGTTGAGGTTGCCGCTCAGCGCCTGGCCCTCGGCGTCGGCGACGCCGTCCACGCTCTGCTCGGCGGGCACCGGACGCTGCCAGTCGGCCCACGGGTCGGCGGAGTAGCAGTCCCCCTCGGGGTTGACGAAGCCGAAGGCGTAGTTGACGTGGGTCAGCTTGGCGGCGGCGCCGCTGGTGTCCATGTCCTTGACGTGGTAGTTGCGGCCGTAGACGCCCCACTGGATGAAGTACGCGACCCGCTTGAAGCGGTCACCGCTCTCCTGGGTGGCCTGGGCGTTCGCGTGGGCCGGGACGGGCGCGGCGACCGCCGCGAGACCCACGGCGAGAACCGCCGCGATCATGTGCCGGAGGAGTCTCTGCACGGGCTTCTCCACTGCTTGGAATAAGTAACTTATAGGAAACTTTCCTTTAAGTTTTCACGGATCGTAGACCTGGGTGATCGGGGCGTCAACGGTGGACGGCGTTTTGACAGGTGGAAGGCGCGACTCTCGACTACGGTTGTAAAGCATGGAGCAGCAGGCGTTCTGCAACCGATGTGGCGCCCCGATGGAGGGGCTGCGCCGTTGCCCCCGGTGCGGGGCGCCGGCGGCCTCGCACCCGCCCCCTCAGCCCTCGTCACCCGGCTCCACCGGTGACACCCGCGTCCCCGCGGAGGAGTGGCGCCAGGATCCGGCCGACTGGCAGCAGCACCTCCCCCGGGAGGAGCGCCACCTGCACACGGACAGGCACACGGACAGGCACACGGACGGGCACACGGACGGGCGGGCCCGTCCGCCCGAGCCCGGGGGCTGGGCGCCCCGCCCGGCACGGGGCGGCCGCCGCACGCCCCCCGCCGACCGCCGGGTGTGGCCCGTGGTCACGGTGGCCGCGATGATCACCACGGCGTCGATCGCGGCCGGAGCCGCCTGGCTCGTCCCGCGCGGCGAGGGTCCGCCGGAGACCGGCGGCGTGCCGGTCGCGGTGACCGACGCCCGTGCCGAGGCCGAGATCGGCACCCCCGTGGCGGGACGGCCCCCGGGCGGCCCCGAGGGTCCCGGGGAGGCGAAGGCGCAGGCCAGGGTCCTGGACGCGCTGCTCGCCGACAGCGGCGGCTCCCGGTCGGGCCTGGACGCGGCCCTGGAGGGGCTCCGGTCCTGCGAGGACGCCCCCGGCGGGCTGGCGGCGCTCCAGCGGATCACCGCCTCCCGGCGCGAGCAGGTGATCCAGGTCAACGCGCTGGGCACCGGGGCGCTCGACGGCGGGGACGCGGTCAGGGAACGCCTGACCCGGGCCCTGACCGCCTCCTTCGAGGCGGACGAGGCCTTCCTCGTCTGGGCGGCCCGCCAGAGCGTCGGCTGCGACCGCGACTGGAGCGGCGACGACGACTACCGCCGGGGCCTGGCCTTCTCCGAGGAGGCGACCACGGCCAAGCGCGGCTTCCTGAGACTGTGGAACCCTCTCGCCCGCCGGTACGGCCTGCCGGAACGGGACGATCACGAGATCTGACCCCCGGGGCGCGCCGCCGATCGTTCGGGCGCCGGGCGGCGCCGTGGCGTCGCCCGGACGTACCGGGCACCGCGAAGGGGACGGCAGACTTGGGGCGTGCCATCCACACTTCCCGACGGTGACCCGGTGCCCGCCTCGGGCGAGCTGCCGCAGAGCGCGCTCGCCGGGCTGGGCGAGCGGCCCTTCGGCTTCTACGTCCACGTCCCCTTCTGCGTGACCCGGTGCGGCTACTGCGACTTCAACACCTACACGGCGTCCGAGCTCGGCCCCGGCGCCTCGCAGAAGGACTACGCCGACACCGCCGTCGACGAGGTGCGGCGGGCGCGGGCCGTCCTGGGGGAGGTGTCCCTGCCGGTCGAGACGGTGTTCTTCGGCGGCGGCACCCCGACCCTCCTGCCGGCCGGCGACCTGGTGCGCATCCTGGGGGCGATCGAGGAGGAGTTCGGCCTCGCCCCCGGGGCGGAGGTGAGCACCGAGGCCAACCCCGAGTCCGTGGACCCCGCCTACCTGGCCCGCCTGCGCGCCGGCGGGTTCAACCGGATGAGCTTCGGGATGCAGAGCGCCCGCGAGCACGTGCTGCGGGTGCTCGACCGCCGCCACACCCCCGGCCGCGCCGCGCACGCCGTACGGGAGGCCAGGACGGCGGGGTTCGAGCACGTCAACCTCGACCTGATCTACGGCACCCCCGGCGAGAGCGACGACGACTGGCGCGCGTCGCTGGCCGCCGCGATCGAGGCGGAGCCCGACCACGTCTCGGCGTACTCGCTGATCGTCGAGGACGGGACGAAGCTGGCGGCCAGGATCAGGCGCGGTGAGCTCCCGATGCCCGACGACGACGTGGCCGCCGACCGCTACCTGATCGCCGACGCCATGCTGGCCGAGGCGGGGTTCACCTGGTACGAGGTGTCCAACTGGGCGACCTCCGAGGCCGGCCGCTGCCGGCACAACCTGCTCTACTGGACCGGCGGCGACTGGTGGGGCGTCGGCCCGGGGGCGCACAGCCACGTCGGGGGCACCCGCTGGTGGAACGTCAAGCATCCGGCGGCTTACGCGCGGCGCCTGGCCTCGGGGGTCTCCCCGGCGCACGCGCGCGAGGTGCTGGGCGCGCGGGACCGGGCGGTGGAGCGGCTGATGCTGGAACTGCGGCTCTCGCGCGGGTTCCCGCTCGGCGAGCTGGAACGTCCCGTCGTGGTCGCCCGCGCGCTCGGCGACGGCCTGCTGGAGGTGGAACCGTTCAAGGCGGGCCGGGCGGTGCTCACCCTGCGCGGCCGCCTGCTGGCCGACGCGCTGGTACGCGACCTGACCTGAGCGTACGGTTCCACCTCGGGCGGCGGTCTTCGGGCGATCCGCGCCGGGTCAGCTCACGAAGCGGATGGTCAGCGGGTAGCGGTGGTTCTCTCCCCGCCCGGCCGCCACCATGGCGATGATCGCCATGATCAGCGATCCGACCCAGAGCAGGAAGATCAGCACGAAACCGATGAGCACGAAGGCCAGGACCCAGCAGACCATGTAGGCGATCATCACCGTGAGCTGGAAGTTGAGCGCCTCGGCGGCCTGGTCGCGCACGTAGGGCGAGTGGTCCTTCTTCGCCAGGTAGAGCACCAGCGGGCCGAGGAAGGAGGTCAGCAGTCCCAGCAGGTGGGCGAGCAGCGCCATGGTGGTGTCGTCGCTGCCCGGCCGGGGCCCGTACGTCCCGGGCGGCCCCCGGTGGCCGTGGCCGGGCGGGACGTATCCGTCGTACGGCTGGTGACCGTACCCGTATCCGCTCGCGTCGTACGGGGGCGGGGCCGGCGGGTAGGCGGACGGGTGACCGTACCCCTGGCCGTATCCCTGCTCGTACCCCTGGCCGGGTCCCTGTTCGTATGCCTGGCCGTATCCCGTGCCGGGTTCCTGCGCGTATCCCGGGTTGTGTCCCGGGCCGGGTCCCTGTTCGTATCCCGGGTTGTGTCCCGGGCCGTACCCCTGCCCGTATCCCTGCCCGTATCCCTGGCCGTGTCCCCGGCCGGGGACACGGCCGGGATCGGCGGGTGTCGCGGGGGAGTCGCCGAAGCGACGCGTCCGGTCGTCGCCGGGTAAGTCCTCGGGGTTCTCGTTCATGTCCCCTCCCAGGGATCGGCGGTCTACTCGTTCTCGCCGGGGACCGTGACGAAGTCGATCAGCTCTTCGACCGGTCCCAGCAGTTCGGGCTCCAGATCGGCGTAGGTCGTGACCGATCCGAGGATGCGGCGCCACGCCTCGCCCGGTTCCACGTTCCAGCCCAGCGCGGCGACGACGCCCTCCTTCCAGGACACCCCGCGCGGCACCGACGGCCAGGAGGGGATCCTGAGCACCTGCGGCCTGACCGCCTGCCAGACGTCCACGAAGGGATGCCCGACGATCAGCACGTGAGGTGAGGAGATCCGGGCGGCGATCCGGCTCTCCTTGGAGCCGGGGACCAGGTGGTCGACGAGCACCCCCAGCCGCCGGCCGGGGCCGGGGGCGAACTCCTCGACGATGGAGGGCAGGTGATCGACCCCCTCCAGGTACTCCACGACCACGCCCTCGACCCGCAGGTCGTGACCCCAGACCTTCTCCACGAGGGCGGCGTCGTGCACGCCCTCGACGTAGATCCGGCTCTCCCGGGCGACCTGGGCCCGCAGGCCCTCCACCGCGATGGACCCCGAGGCGCTCCGTCTCGGGCCGCGCGGCGCGGCGGCCGGCCGTACCAGCGTCACCACCTTGCCCTCCAGCAGGAACGCGGCGGGCTCCAGGGGGAACACCCGCCGTCGCCCGAACCGGTCCTCCAGGGTGACGGCCTCCTTGTCGCAGGCCACCACCGCGCCGCAGAAGCCGCCGTCGGCGTCCTCGACGACCAGGTCGGGCTCGGCGGGGACCTGGGGGATCGTCCCGCGGCGAGGACGCCGCCGGCCTTCCGCCAGAACGTCACGCTCGTACATCAACGGCCGCCCACCCTCTCTCGCCACAGATCACGTGGGACGCTAGCAAACACCGCCGTCACCCGCCGTGCGGTCCCGGCGCCCACTGTCCCGCCGCCGGAGCCTGGCCCGCCGAGGCCTGGCGCCTGCGGGCGTTCCTGCGCTTGATCAGCACGACGACCGTGACGACGACGGCCAGCAGGATGCCGAGGGAGGGTATCCCGATCAGGGCGAGCACCCCGCCCACTATCGCTCCGGCGGCGACCTCCCGGCCCACACCGAACGTGATGCCCTCGGCCGGCTCCGCGTCACAGGTGACCTGGTAGTCGCCCGCCTTGTCCACGCCGACCCGCAGGCCGAGCTCCCAGGAGATGCCGTTGGTCCCGGTGACGACCGTCCGCCCGACCGGCTGCTGCAGGCGGGCGGGGCCGCCGCCGCCGGTGATCCCGCAGGTGAAGCGCCTGGCGCCGGTCGTGGAGACGTAGATGGCCGGAGCGTCGGCAGGGTCGAGCCTGACCGTCGTCTCCTGCCCGGCAGGGAAGGTCGCCTTGGGGGCGGAGTCCACCGCGCCGGCGAGACCGTCGATGAGGCCGCCGACACCGACGACGATGCTGATCACGGCGATCACCCAGGCTCCGACGATCCACCCGACACCGGGCTTGATCTTCCCGGTGGGCGGTGATCCCTGCGGGGCGCCGTACCCGGGGGGTGGGTAGCCGTGGGAGGGGGCACCCTGGTAGGGCTGCTGGCCGCCCTGGTACGGCTGGTTCCCCTGCCCACCCTGGTAGTAGGGCTGCTGGCCGGGCTGACCCGGCTGCCCGTGTTGGCCGGGCTGGCCGTAGGGCTGCGGCCCGGATTGGCCTGGCTGACCGGGCCGGCCGTACTGCTGCTGGCCGGGCTGCCCGTGCTGGCCGGGCTGCCCGTAGGGTTGCGGCCCGGGCTGACCTGGCTGACCTGGCTGGCCGTACGAGTGCGGACCCGGTTGACCGTACTGCTGCGGACCAGGCTGGCCGTACTGCTGCTGGCCGGGCTGGCCGGGCTGCCCGTGCTGGCCGGGCTGGCCGTATGGTTGCCGGTCGGGCCGGCCGTACGGCTGCTGGGACGCACCGTGACCGGGGTCACCGCCGACGCCCTCCGGGAAAGAACCCACATCTTTGGACATATAAGGATTGTGGTGGTTGTGGCTTGAGTCGCGATAGCGGTTGGCTTGACAACGGCTTGGCGGGACCGTCCGCGGGTCTTGCTTATCGCGCCTTTCGCGCCGGGGCCGTACACTTGGCACTCGGGAACACAGAGTGCCAGACCTCGTGTTTCCCTGAGAACGCAGGCAGGGAGGTGACCACGTTGGTCGACGACCGGAAGCTCGCCGTGCTACGCGCCATCGTCGAGGACTACGTGTCCACCAACGAGCCGGTGGGTTCCAAGGCGCTGGCGGACCGGCACAACCTGGGTGTCTCGCCGGCGACGATCCGCAACGACATGGCCGTGCTGGAGGAGCAGGGATACATCGCCCAGCCCCACACCAGCGCCGGCCGCGTCCCCACCGACAAGGGCTACCGGCTCTTCGTCGACCGGCTCTCGCAGGTGAAGCCCCTCTCCAGCGCGGAGCGCAAGGCCATCGAGAGCTTCCTCGCCGGAGCCGTGGACATCGACGACGTCGTCATGAGGACGGTGCGGCTGCTGGCCCAGCTCACCCGGCAGGTCGCCGTGGTGCAGTACCCGACGCTGACCCACTCGACGGTCCGCCACGTCGAGCTGGTGCCGCTGAGCGAGCGCCGGCTGATGTTCGTGCTCATCACCAACACCGGCCGGGTCGAGCAGCGGGTGGTCGAGCTGCCCCAGGTCGCCGACGAGCAGCGGGTGGCCCACCTGCGGGCGGTGCTCAACGCCTCGCTCGACGGATGCGGGCTCAGCGGCGTCCCCGACAAGGTCGCCGACCTGCCGGAGCGGCTGTCGCCCGAGGACCGGCCGCTCGCGGCCACGATCCTGTCGGTGCTGCTGGAATCCCTGGTGGAGCGGCACGACGAGAAGATCGTTTTTGCAGGGGCCGCCAACCTGGCGGGAGCCGACTTCACCGTCGGCCTCCGCGACGTGCTGGAGGCCCTGGAGGAGCAGGTCGTGCTCATGCGGCTGCTCGGTGAAACCTCCGACCTGTCGGCGCTGACCGTGCGGATCGGCTCGGAGAATCCCTATACCGGACTCCAGGGCACGTCCATCGTCGCCGCCGGATACGGTTCTGGGGACAAGCAACTGGCCCGGCTCGGTGTGCTGGGCCCGACGCGTATGGACTACCCGGTCACGATGGGCGCGGTGCGCGCGGTGGCACGCTACGTCAGCCAGATTCTGGCTGCATCCTAAGAGGTCAACGAAAAGTGGCTAAGAGCGACTACTACGGCACCCTCGGGGTGCGCCGTGACGCCAGTGCGGAAGAGATCAAGAAGGCCTACCGCCGCCTGGCGCGCGAGCTGCATCCCGACGTCAACCCCGACCCTGCGACCCAGGAACGCTTCAAGGAGATCACGCAGGCCTACGAGGTGCTGTCCGACTCCAGCAAGCGGCAGATGTACGACATGGGCGGTGACCCGTTCGCCTCGGGCGGAGCCGGGGCCGGAGGCTTCGGCGCGGGGTTCCCCTTCAGCGACATCATGGACGCCTTCTTCGGCGCCGCCGGGGCCGGAGGCGGCCGGGGGCCGCGTTCGCGTGCCCGCCGCGGGCGCAACGCCACCATTCGCGTGGAGCTCGACCTGCAGGAGTCGGGCTTCGGCACGACCCGCGAGCTGGTCGTCGACACCGCGGTGGTCTGCGGCGTCTGCACCGGCTCCGGCGCCGCGGCCGGGACGCATCCCGACACCTGTGACATGTGTCACGGACGGGGTGAGGTCTCCCAGGTGACCCGGTCCTTCCTGGGACAGGTCATGACCTCCCGCCCCTGCCCCCAGTGCGGCGGCTTCGGTTCGATCATCCGCAACCCCTGCCAGGAGTGCTCGGGCGACGGCCGGGTCCGTACCCGGCGGACCATCAAGGTCCGCATCCCGGCCGGCGTCGAGGACGGCACCCACATCCAGCTCGCCGGCGAGGGTGAGATCGGCCCCGGCGGCGGCCCGCCCGGAGACCTGTTCCTGGAGATCGTCGAGCGCCCCCACGAGACCTTCGAGCGGCGTGGCGACGATCTGCACTGCACCGTGCAGATCCCGATGGCCGCGGCGGCGCTGGGCACCATCCTGACCATGGAGACGCTGGACGGCGCCGAGGAGCTGGACATCCGTCCGGGCACCCAGTCGGGACAGACGATCCCGCTCTACGGCCGGGGCGTGCAGCGCCTGAACGAGACCGGTCGCGGTGACCTGCTGATCCACGTCAACGTGGAGACCCCCACCCGCCTCGACGCGGCCCAGGAGGAGCTGCTGAGGGAGCTCGCCAAACTCCGGGGCGAGGAGCGCCCGCCGGGCAAGTTCGCCCCCGGCCAGCAGAGCTTCTTCTCCCGCCTGCGGGACGCCTTCAACGGCCGCTGACGATGCCACGGACAGCGACCCGTCCGTTGACCCGCCCGTTGACCCGGACGGTGACCCGGACGGCGGGCCCGGCGGCGACCCGCCCCGGTGCCCCATGACCGTTCCGGTGTTCCTGGCCGATCGCGCCGACCTGGCCGGGGCGGCCGGGGCGGAGTTCACGCTCGGCGGTCCCGAGGGACGCCACGCGGCGGCCGTACGGCGGCTGCGGGCGGGGGAGCGGCTCGACCTGACCGACGGGGAGGGGGCCGTCGCGGAGTGCGTGGTGGCCGAGGCCGGCAAGGACTCGCTCCGGGTCCGGGTGCTGCGCCGTCACGACCTGCCGGCGCCCACCCCGCGCCTGGTCGTCGTCCAGGGCCTGCCCAAGGGCGACAGGGGAGAGCTGGCCGTGGAGATGATGACGGAGGCCGGGGTCGACGTGATCGTCCCCTGGGCCGCCGTCAGGTGCGTCACCCAGTGGAAGGGGGAGCGGGCCGCCAAGGCGCTGGCCCGCTGGCGCTCCACCGCCCGCGAGGCGGGCAAGCAGTCCCGCCGCTTCCACCTGCCGCACGTGGCGGAGCTCGCGACCACCGCCACGGTCGCCGGCCTGCTGTCGGCGGCGGCGCTGGGCGTCGTCCTGCACGAGGAGGCCGCCTCCCCGCTGTCGGGCCTGCCGCTCCCCGGGGGCGGCGACATCGTCGTGGTGGTCGGCCCGGAGGGCGGGATCTCCCCGGAGGAGATCACCGCGTTCCGGGAGGCCGGGGCGTCGGCTGCCCTGCTCGGCCCGACGGTGCTGCGCACCTCGACGGCCGGGGTCGTGGCGGCGGCGGTGCTCCAGACCCGCAGCGGCCGCTGGTGATCCCGGCAGGGCCCGCCGTCCCCTGAGCGCCGGAGGCCTCCGCCGGAGACTCGGACGGTGATCCCGGCAGGGCCCGCCGCTCCCTGAGTGCCGGCGGCTCGGACGGTGATCCCGGGAGGGCCTGCTGCCGCCCCCGAGGGCCGGAGGCCCCGGAACCCCCGGGGCGGCCGGGTGACGGCTCAGGTGCCGGTCGGTGCCGGCGCGAGGGTGGTCGCCTCGGTCGGCGGCGGGGGCGACACCTCGTTCGTCGTCGCGCAGTCCTCGGGCGAGCAGGGGCTCGGCGAGGGCGTCGCCGGTCTCGACGGCGTGGACGTCGCCTCGGCCTCCTCGCACCACTCGGGGTTCTCCTCGGTCTCGACCGGCTCGCCCTCCAGGGTGGTGGGGCAGGGGGGCGTCGGGGTCGGCCTGGGCTTCGCCGTCGCGGCGGTGGGCCTCGCGGACGGCCTGGGGCTCGCCGTGGCGCTCCTGGCGGACGTGGGCTCCGGCGCGGGCGTGTCCGCCCCGGAGCGGGTGACGATCGGGAGCGGGGCCGGGTTCGAGGGACCCGGCGACGGGGGAGCCGGGGGTCGGGACGTGGCCGATCCGTCGGGCGGGGTCGACTCGGTGAAGTTGATCTCCTTGCCGGCGTCCACCGACGGGATCACCCGCTCGCGGATCTCGGGCACCACCATGACGACGGTGGACGCGACGAGGACGGCGCCCGCGACGGAGATCCCGGCGCGCCACCACATCAGCCCGCGCAACCCGCGCAGCCCGCGTCGTTCGATGCGGGCGCGAATGATCTCCAGCCCGTCCGGGGAGGGAACGACCGAGTTCGCCTCCGCGCTGAGCGCACGGCGAAGGAGCTCGCCGTACTCATCCGGGGAGTCGGTCATGACAGTTGCTCCAGTGAGGTTCGTAGGGCGGCCATGCCGCGAGCCGTGTGGCTCTTGACCGCGCCCTTGCTGATGCCCATCGCGTGGGCGATCTGAGCCTCGGACAGATCTCCGTAGTAACGCAGGACCAGGGCCTCCCGCTGGCGTGCGGGCAGCCCGCGCAGCGCCTCGATGACGGCGGAACGCTCGAACTCGCCGATCGCGCCGTTCTCCGCGCTCGGCGCGTCGGGCATGCCCTTGGGCGCGTACTTCTCGACGACCGCCCGGTGCCGAAGCACCGAACGTGATCGGTTCACGACCGACTGTCGCAGGTAGGCCAGTGCCTTGTCGGTGTCGCGCAGTCGACGCCAGGCGCCATGGATGGCGACGAACGCGTCCTGCACGACCTCCTCCGCGGTTGCCATGTCGCGGACGAGCAGGACGGCGAGCCGGACAAGGGACCGGTAGTGCGCGCTGTAGAGCGCGGTAACGGCCATGTCGGCATCCCATCCGACGGGCACCGCCCCGAGCGACCTGTCGGCCACGAGGGTCTCGGTGGTCACATCAGTGGGACGCTTGGCCTTCCCAGAGGGTTTACGCTCTTCCGGTTCATTTGGGGGCATGACCCAGTCGTGTCCTCGCCAGGCGGCCATATGGTGCTGCGCGCAAAGGGCTGTTGTGGTTGAAGTTTTGCACATCCACCATATCCGGGTGGATCTTTGTTTGCGGACCGGAACCATCACCGATTCACAACGTCCTCGGCGGTAAGGTGCCTGCATGGTGAGCGAAGCCGACTGCCTTTTCTGCCGGATCGTGTCCGGGGAGATTCCCGCGGAGGTCGTCCACGAGACCGACCGCACCCTGGCCTTCCGTGACGTCAATCCCCAGGCGCCGACCCACGTGCTGGTGATCCCCAGGGACCACCACCCCACCGTCGCGGCCCTGGCCGCCGCCGGCGGCGGGCTGGCCGAGGCGGTCCTCGCCGCCGCGCACGAGGTCGCCCTGCTGGAGGGGGTGGCCGAGACCGGCTACCGGCTGGTGTTCAACACCGGTCCCGAGGCCGGCCAGACCGTCTTCCACGTGCACGGACACGTGATCGGCGGGCGCGGGCTGAGCTGGCCGCCCGGCTGAAAACCGATAGGCGCGATCGTCGCGGGGGCGGATAGCATGGCGGTGAAGTTCCGCGCCTATATCTGGAGGCGAACAGGCCGTAAGGCCCGCTCATGTCCGAGACAAACGATTCCAGCAGAACGCCGTCCAAGTCCAGGGGCTCCAGCCGGACCCAGGCGAAGGTGGTGATTCCGGACGGTCAGTCGATGGTCAGCCTGCTGGGCTCGCGCGACGAGCTGTTGCGCGTCATCGAGGGCGCCTTCCGCGCCGACATCCACGTCCGGGGCAACGAGATCACGATCACCGGGAGTCCCGAGGAGAGCAGCACCGTGGTGCGGCTCTTCGAGGAGATGTCCGAGCTCGTCCAGGGAGGCGCGCAGCTGACGGCGGACGCGGTCGAGCGCAGCATCGCCATGCTGCGGATGACCTCCGACCGCCCCGCCGAAGTGCTCTCGCTGGACATCATCTCCTCGCGGGGCCGCACGATCCGCCCGAAGACGGTGAACCAGAAGCGCTACGTCGACGCGATCGACCGGTACACCATCGTCTTCGGGATCGGCCCGGCGGGCACCGGCAAGACCTACCTCGCCATGGCGAAGGCCGTCAGGGCCCTCCAGGAGAAGAAGGTCACCCGGATCATCCTCACCCGCCCGGCGGTGGAGGCGGGCGAGCGGCTCGGCTTCCTGCCCGGCACGCTGTACGAGAAGATCGACCCCTACCTGCGGCCGCTGTACGACGCGCTGCACGACATGCTCGACCCCGACTCGATCCCCAGGCTGATGGCCGCGGGCACGATCGAGGTCGCGCCGCTGGCCTACATGCGCGGCCGTACGCTCAACGACGCCTACATCATCCTGGACGAGGCGCAGAACACCTCGCCCGAGCAGATGAAGATGTTCCTGACCCGGCTGGGCTTCAACTCGAAGATCGTCGTCACCGGCGACGTCACCCAGGTCGACCTGCCGGGGGGCACGCAGAGCGGCCTGAGGGTCGTCCAGGACATCCTCGACGACATCCCCGACATCCACTTCTCCCGCCTGACCAGCGCGGACGTGGTGCGGCACAAGCTGGTGGGCGACATCGTGGACGCCTACGGGCGCTACGACGAGGCGCAGCGCCAGAGCGCGCCGCAGCAGATCAAGGGCGTGGCCGGCAAGCAGCGTCCCAGGGAACGGACATGAGCGCGGGCCCGTCCGGCGCGGGGGACGGCCGATGAGCGTCGAGGTCAACAACGAGTCCGGCGTCGAGATCGACGAGGGGCTCGTCGTCTCGCTGGCCGGGTACGTGCTGGAGCGGATGGGCATCAACCCGCTGGCCGAGCTGTCGATCCTGGTGGTCGACGAGGAGGCCATGTCCGTGCTGCACGAGCAGTGGATGGGCGAGCCCGGTCCCACGGACGTGCTCGCCTTCCCCATGGACGAGCTGCGTCCGGGCCCGGGCGCGGGCGCCCGGCAGGAGGGCGACGCGCCCACCGACCCGGCGCTGCTGGGCGACGTGGTGCTCTGCCCGCAGGTGGCCGCCAAGCAGGGGGCCGAGGCCGGTCACGGCACCGAGGCCGAGCTGGAGCTGCTGTGCACGCACGGCATCCTGCACCTGCTCGGCTACGACCACGCCGAGCCCGAGGAGCACAAGGAGATGTTCTCCCTCCAGGGAGAGATCCTCGAGTCATGGCAGGAGGTGCGCCCCCAGCGGTGAACCTCGCCAACGGGTGGTTGTTCTCGGCCGTCGTGCTCGTCGTGGTCGGCGGGCTGATCGCCAGCGCGGAGACGGCCCTGACCCGCATCTCCAGGGTCCGCGCGGAGGAGTTCGTCCGCGAGGGGCGGCGTGGCGCGGTGCGCCTGCAGGCCATCGTCGCCGACCCGCCGCGTTACCTGAACCTGCTGCTGCTGCTCCGTCTGAGCTGCGAACTGGTCGCCACGGTGATCGCCACGCTGCTCTTCATCGACTGGCTCGGCGACCAGGGCTGGGCCTACACGGCGGCCGCGGCCGTCATGATCGTCGTCAGTTACGTGATCGTCGGGGTCTCGCCGCGCACGCTGGGCCGCCAGCACGCCGAGCCGATCGCGCTCGCCAGCGCGCCCCTGGTGTACGGCCTGACCCGGATCTTCGGTCCCCTGCCCAAGCTGCTGATCCTGCTCGGCAACGCCGTGACGCCCGGCAAGGGCTTCCGTGAGGGGCCGTTCACCTCCGAGGCCGAGCTGCGCGACCTGGTCGACCTGGCCGAGGAGCGCAGGGTCATCGAGCCCGACGAGCGGGAGATGATCCACTCGGTCTTCGAGCTGGGGGACACGCTGGTCCGCGAGGTCATGGTGCCCCGTACGGACATGGTGTTCATCGAGCGCGGCAAGACGCTGAACCAGGCGCTGTCGCTGGCCCTGCGCAGCGGTTTCTCCCGCATCCCGGTGGTCGGTGAGAACGAGGACGACGTCATCGGCATCGCCTACCTCAAGGACATCGCGCGCCGGGTGCAGGACACCGGCGACGAGGGCCGCGCCGAACCGGTGGAGTCGCTGATGCGCCCGGCCACCTACGTGCCGGAGAGCAAGCCGATCGACCAGCTCCTTCGTGAGATGCAGGCCCGGCAGATCCACCAGGCCATCGTCATCGACGAGTACGGCGGCACGGCCGGGCTGGTCACGATCGAGGACATCCTGGAGGAGATCGTCGGGGAGATCGCCGACGAGTACGACCAGGAGGCTCCCCGGGTCGAGTCGCTGGAGGACGGGGCGATGCGGGTGACCGCCAGGCTCCCGGTCGGCGACCTGGAGGACCTGTTCGGCATCGAGCTGGAGATCGACGACGTCGAGACCGTGGGCGGCCTGCTGGCGCACGCGCTGGGCAGGGTGCCGATCGCGGGCTCCCACGCCGTGGTCGGGGGGCTCAACCTGACGGCCGAGAGCCTGGCCGGTCGGCGCAACAGGATCGGCACCGTCCTGGTCAGCCGGTTCGTGCCCGCGGACGCGGAGGACGGCGCGGTCCCCGCTCCCGTCGACCAGTGACGTGCCCGTGCCCGTGACACCTCCGCACCCGTGACGTGTCCGGGCCGGTGACGTGCCCGTGACGCGTCCGCGCCCGTGACGCGTCCGCGCCCGTGACGCGTCCGGGTTCCCCGGTTCGTGGCCGGGAGGGCGGCGAGGGCGTGTGCCGGGGGTGCGCGTCGAGGTTCTCAAGCCGATGACAACCGTTCTGCAAGTGCGGCGCGCGATGCTTCTCACACGGCACCCGGTCGCGCGGGAGCCGGTGGGGAACGTCCCGGCGCCCGGAGGGGTTCGCGGCGCGGGAGACGGCCCCGGGGGAGAAGGGCCGCGCAGGGCTCCGAGGCTGTCCTGCGCTGCTCGCTTGAGGGTGTTCTCGACCGTGAAATACGGTTGAGGACACCCTTAGGCGTTTCTAGAGGATTGCCGCTTTTGCCGACGGGGAAGAAAGCGAGTCGGCGGGGACGGATACGCCCCGTACATGACATTCGGGGGAACGGTCATGGCGCGGAAGACGATTCTTGTAGCTTTTGTAGTTATATTTGGTCTTTTGTCTGGAATGGTGGTTGGGTGCGCCGGATCGGAACCGGAGGGCGTCACCGACGGCGCGGCGGAGCTGAGACGGCTGCGGGGGGTGCTCGCCGAGGTCCGGGACCTGCCGGAGGGGTTCTCGGTCCGTCCGCGTGACGGCTGGCAGGCCCCGTTCCGGCCGGTCGACGAGGACTGCCGGCTCGTCCTCGACGCCGCCGGTGGCCGACCCCCCGCGAACGAGCCGGCGGCGCGGGCGGCCGTGGTCTACCAGGGGGACGGGCTCGGGGAGCTGGCCGGGTTCGCGCTGGTCTCCTACCGGGGCGACGAGGCCGCCGGCCACTTCGGGGCGCTCGTCGAGGCGCTGGGCGACTGCCCGGTGGCCCGCGCCCGGACGGCGGGCAGGAGCACCGCGCTGCGCGTCTCCGGCCTGGACCTGGAGGGGATCGACGGCGAGATCCAGGCCAGGAGGCTGAGCGGCAGGCTGAACGGCTACCCGTACGAGATCCACCTGGTCTTCGCCCTCAGCGGCCGCACCCTGGTCTCCCTGGTGCACGCCGGGGTCCGGGACGTCGACGCCACCCGCACCCGGCAACTGGCGGGCCTGCTGGTCGACGAGGTCGCCGCCTGATCCTCCCGGGCACCGTGCCGCCGGGCCCGGATCGGCGGTCCCGTGTCGCCCCGGTGCCGGGGGCTGAATACCCTTGTGGCGTGAGTGACGCGACCCTCGATCCCGAGGACAAGAAGATCATCGTGCTGGCCCGTTCGGCCCGCGCCCGCAACGGTGCCGCCGAGGGCGCGGCCGTACGGGACGAGACCGGCAGAACCTACTCGGCGACCAATGTGGCGCTGCCGTCGCTGACGCTGTCGGCGCTCCAGGTCGCGGTGGCGATGGCCGTGTCCAGCGGAGCGGAGTCCCTGGAGGCCGCGGCCCTGGTCACCGCCGGTGAGGGCCCCTCCGACGCCGACAGCCGGGTGGTCCGCGAACTCGGCGGCCGGACCCTGCTGGTGGCCGGCCTCGACGGAACGCCGCGTCAGAGCTGAGTCCGGCATCGGGGACAATGGACGGTGTGAGTTCCTCAGCTGTTGATTTCCATGCCGGTTTCGCCTGCTTCGTCGGCCGGCCCAATGTCGGCAAGTCCACGCTGATGAACGCGTTGGTCGGCACGAAGGTGGCGATCACCTCCTCCAAGCCCCAGACGACCCGCCGGGCCATCCGGGGCATCGTGCACCGCCCCGACTCCCAGCTCATCATCGTCGACACGCCGGGCCTGCACCGGCCCCGCACGCTCCTGGGCGAGCGGCTGGACAGCCTGGTGCTCTCCACCCTCACCGAGGTCGACGCGATCGGCTTCTGCGTGCCCGCGAACGAGCCCATCGGCAAGGGCGACCGGTTCATCGCGGAGAAGCTCGCGGGCATCAAGAAGACCCCGGTGGTCGCCGTGGTCACCAAGTGCGACCTCGCGTCCCGCGAGCAGATCGCCGAGCAGTTGCTCGCGGTCTCCGGGCTCGCCGAGTTCGACGACATCGTCCCGGTCTCGGCGCAGTCCGGCGAGCAGCTCGACGTGCTGGCCGACGTGCTGGTCCAGCGCCTCCCGCAGAGCCCGCCCCTGTACGAGGGAGGGCAGCTCACCGACGAGCCCGAGCAGATCCTCGTGGGTGAGCTGATCCGCGAGGCGGCGCTGGAGGGCGTCCGTGACGAGCTGCCGCACTCGATCGCGGTCGTCGTCGACGAGATGCTGCCCCGGGAGGGACGCGACGACCTGCTGGACATCTACGCGCACATGTTCGTCGAGCGGCCGTCCCAGAAGGCCATCGTGATCGGGCACAAGGGGTCGCGGCTCAAGGACGTCGGCAGCCGTGCCCGCGCCCAGATCGAGGCGCTCCTCGGCACCCGCGTCTACCTCGACCTGCGGATCAGCGTCGCCAAGGACTGGCAGCGCGACCCCAAGCAGCTCCGTCGCCTGGGCTTCTACGACTGAGGGGCCACCGGCGCTCCCGGCGCCGCGGCTCGTCGGGCTCGGTGACGGACGGCGGGTGCTCGCCGGGTCGATCGGTGGCCTGTCGGTTGCCGATCGGTTGCCGATCGGTTGCCGGTCGGTGTCCTCCGTGTTCGGCGGTGGACGGTCGGTGGCCGCAGGGGTTCGCGGTGGACGGTCGGTGTCCTTCGTGTTCAGCGGCGGCCGGTGGCCGTCTCCTCGCCGTTCTCCAGCCGTCGCCGCAGCTCGACCGCGTCCCGGCCGAGGGCGGAGACCAGGGTGGCGGGACCGGCCAGCGGGAGCACGGCCCAGCCGTCCCCGACCACGGTCTCCGGTGCCCTGCCGGTGATCAGGGTGCTGCCCACGCAGCGGGCGTCACCGTAGACTGCGGAACTGCCGTCGATCTCCGGGTCGCCCACCACGAACTCCTGCCGGAGCAGCGGAGTCCCGCCGAGGACGGCGTCGAAGCGCGAGTGGCAACGGCCGGGCCGCTCGCCGTACCGGCCGAAGACGATCTCCTCGCGCCAGCGCACCCGCGCGTCCTCGGCCAGCTCCAGCCGGACGACCAAGCGGTGCAGGCAGCCCGCCGCGAGCACCGTCGGCTCGGGCGCGAACACCAGCGAGGCGCCGGCGCCGACCCGTGCGGTGACCGTCATCAGGGACTCGGCCCCCGTGGTGCCGGGAAGGACCAGCGTGCTCGCCACCGACCGCACCTCCAGCGCGGTGCCCGGCGCGACCTCGATGTCGAGGGCCAGGTCGTCCCCGCCCAGCGGGCCCGCGGCGGTGGAGACCAGGTGTACCCGGCCCGGCGCGGTCGCGCGCACCGTGAGCGGGGGGCTGGACCGCATGGTCGCCAGGACGGTCCGGCCGTCGGCGGCCCGCTCGGTGGCGATCGCCGCGCGCGCCCGCATCGACCGCCGCCCATGGCCTCCGTGACCTCCGTGACCTCCGTGACCTCCGTGGGCTCCGTGGGCTCCGTGGGCTTCAGGGCTTCCGTGGCTTCCGGGGCGTTCTGATCGCCCGGGCTGTGCCCCGTCGGGCACCTCCGGGCGTCCTAGCCCTCCGGGGTACGCCTGCCCCGGGGACCGCCCGGAGCGGGCGAGCTGCTCGGACTGCCCGGTCCTCGGGCGGGTGAGGACCGGGGTGCGGGTGGGAGGGGGGACGGGGCCGGTGGCCGGTGTGGGATCGGGCACGGGATCAGGCGTGGGAGTGGGTGTGGGCCCAGGACTCGACGAGGCCGCTGACCCACTCGGAGACCGCGTACGCGTTCGGGTCCTCCCTGATCGACGTGAACAGCACGGGCCTGCCCTCCCGTACGGCCGCCGCGTCGCGTGACATGACCGTGAGGTCGGCGCCGACCATCGAGGCCAGGTCGGTCTTGTTGACCACCAGCAGGTCGGCCGTGGTCACGCCGGGGCCGCCCTTGCGGGGCACCTTGTCGCCGCCGGACACGTCCAGCACGAAGATCTGCCGGTCGGCCAGGCCCCGGCTGAAGGTGGCCGTGAGGTTGTCGCCACCGCTCTCCACGATCACCAGGTCCAGGGGGCCGAACCGCTCCTCCAGGGTCTCCACCGCGTCCAGGTTGGCCGCGATGTCGTCGCGGATCGCGGTGTGCGGGCAGCACCCCGTCTGCACGGCGGTGATCCTCTCCGGGTCCAGCACGCCCGCCCTGCGCAGGAAGTCGGCGTCCTCGGTGGTGTAGATGTCGTTGGTCACCACGCCCAGGCGCATGGTCGGGCCCAGGGTCCGGCACAGCGCCGCGGTCAGCGCGGTCTTGCCGCTGCCGACGGGGCCTCCGATCCCCAGGCGCAGGGCCCGGCCGTGCGGGTCGGCCGCGTGGTGGTGGTCGTCGTGGTTGGCGCCCACGGGGGTCACCGTCCTTCCAGGTGGTCGTCAGGAGACGAAAAGGCGTAGATCCGCGCGGATGTGGCGTTCGGCGAGCAGGTCGAGGGCGGGGGCGGCGTGCGCGGGCAACGCCTCCCAGCCCGTGAGGCCTCCGGAAGTCCCGGGGCCGGTCAAACTTCCGGGACCGGTCGAGCTACCAGAGCCGGTCGAGCCTCCGGGGCCGGCCGAGTCGGGGGAAACGGCCGGGCCTCCGAGGTCTCTGGAGCCGGTCGGGTTCCCGGGGTCGCCCGGGACGGCGGGAACGGTCACGACGGTGGCCGCGACCCGTTCCAGGGCCGGGGCGAGGTCGGCGAGCAGCCGGTGGACGGCGACGGGGTCGAGACCGAGCAGCCGGACCGCGGCGGTCGCGGGCGCGGTGACCGAGGTGTACGCCGCCGCGAGGGCGGCCTCGGCCGGGGAGCACCCCGCCACCGCCGCCACCGCGCCGAGCGCGAGGGGATGATGGACGCCCTGGGGTACGGCTCCGGCCTGCGCGTCGAGCAGCGGTGACGGCCAGATCCTCCGCGAGGTCCGCAGCAGCAGCCTGCCCTGCGTGCGGCTCGCCTCCCGCTGCGCGGGAGAGGAGATCCTGGCGTCGGCCTCGGCGTCCAGCCGCACCCACCCCGCACCGTCCTCGGGCACGCGGGGAGCGGCACCCGTGGAGCCGGTGGTGAGGGGGGCGGCACCGAGGTGATCGGTGCCGGAACGGCCGGCGGTGTGGCGGGCGGCTTCGGGAGGGAGGGGGGTGAGGCCGGCGGTCTCAGGAGGAAGGGTGACGAGGTGGGTGGCGTACTCGCAGGCCGCGGCGGCCAGGGCGGCCGTCACCAGCCCCGCGGTGGCCAGGCGGCCCCGCAGGAAGGCGGCGAGGCCGACGAGGTCCTGGATCGCGCCCATCCTGACCGCCTCCTCCACCCCTCCCGAGTGGCCGTGGCCCCCGGCGGGCAGCCGGGAGTCGGCCAGGAGCAGCAGGGCGGCGTTCATGTGCCGGGGCCTCCTTCGCGGCCGGACGGAGCGGTGACGATCGGGGACGGCGGGGTGAACGAAGGCGCTGGACGGCCGAAGCGGTGAAACGGCCGAAGGCGGGACGGTCGAGGGGCGGTCAGAACAGGAAGTAGCGCTGGGTCATCGGCAGGGTCTCCGCGGGGGCGGGTTCGATCAGGACGCCGTCGACGCTGACCGCGAACGTGTCGGGGTCCACGTCGATCCTGGGCATGGCGTCGTTGAGCGGCATGCTCTCCTTTCCCCGGCCGCGCACGTCGCCCACCGGCAGCAGGCGCCTGCGCACGGCCAGGCGGTCGGCGAGGCCGTCCTCGATCGCCATCGGGGCGACGAAGTGGACCGACGTGGCGGCGGCGGTGACCGGGGACGCGCCGAACATCGGGCGCGGCATCACCGGCTGCGGGGTCGGGATGGAGGCGTTGGCGTCGCCCATCTGGGCGTAGGCGATGACGCCGCCCTTGACCACCAGGTCCGGCTTGACGCCGAAGAACGCCGGGTCCCACAGCACCAGGTCGGCCAGCTTGCCGGGCTCCACCGAGCCGACCTCGCCGTCCAGGCCGTGGGCCACGGCCGGGCAGATCGTGTACTTGGCGACGTAGCGGCGGGCGCGGAGGTTGTCGGCGGGGCCGTCCCCGGGCAGCGAGCCCCTGCGGCGCTTCATCACGTGCGCGGTCTGCCAGGTCCGGATGATCGTCTCGCCCACCCGGCCCATCGCCTGCGAGTCCGAGCCGATCATCGAGATCGCGCCCATGTCGTGCAGGACGTCCTCGGCGGCCATCGTGGAGGGCCTGATCCGGGACTCGGCGAAGGCCAGGTCCTCGGGGATGGTCGGGTTGAGGTGGTGGCAGACCATCAGCATGTCGAGGTGCTCGTCGAGCGTGTTGACGGTGTGCGGGCGGGTCGGGTTGGTCGAGGACGGCAGGATGTTGCCGTAGGAGGCGACCCGGATGATGTCCGGCGCGTGGCCGCCCCCGGCACCCTCGGTGTGGTACGCGTGGATCGTCCGGCCGCCGATGGCGGCCAGCGTCGACTCCACGAACCCGGCCTCGTTGAGGGTGTCGGTGTGGATCGTGACCTGGGTGCCGGTGGCGTCGGCGACCGACAGGCAGGCGTCGATGGCGGCCGGGGTGGTGCCCCAGTCCTCGTGCAGCTTGAAGCCCGAGGCCCCGGCGCGGAGCTGTTCGAGCAGCCCCTCCTCGCTGACGGTGTTGCCCTTGCCCAGCAGCGCGACGTTGACCGGGTAGGAGTCGAGCGACTCCAGCATCCGGGCCAGGTACCAGGTGCCGGTGACGGTGGTGGCCTTGGTGCCCTCGGCGGGCCCGGTGCCGCCGCCCACGATGGTCGTGACCCCGGCGGCGAGGGCCTCGTCGAGGATCTGCGGGCAGATCAGGTGGACGTGGGAGTCGATCGCCCCGGCGGTCACGATCTTGCCGTTGCCCGCGAGGATCTCCGTCGAGGGGCCGATGACGAGGTCGGGGTGGACGCCGTCCATGGTGTCGGGGTTCCCGGCCTTGCCGA
Organism: Streptosporangium sp. DT93; assembly: GCF_049844535.1. NCBI lineage: Bacteria > Bacillati > Actinomycetota > Actinomycetes > Streptosporangiales > Streptosporangiaceae > Streptosporangium > Streptosporangium sp. DT93. Next base: position 337,412 of record NZ_JBNCLF010000004.1, on the reverse strand, counting down.
GGGCGACGATGCGCCCGTCCCTGATCCCGATGTCGGCCTTGACCACGCCCCAGTGGTCCAGGATCACCGCGCCGGTGATCACCAGGTCGGGTGAGCCCTCCGCCCGGGTGGTCCTGGCCTGGCCCATCGACTCCCTGATCACCTTGCCGCCACCGAACACGGCCTCGTCGCCCGCCCCGGCGGGGCCCATCGACAGGTCCTCGGTGACCTCGACGAGCAGGTCGGTGTCGGCCAGCCTGATCCGGTCGCCGGCGGTGGGGCCGTAGAGCGCGGCGTAGCGGGATCGTTCAACGAACACGGGGGCTCCCGTCGAGAGGTCCGGCCCACTCGGGGCGGAGGCCGGGGACGATCCGCGACCCGCCGATCGGCACCAGGGTCACGTCGCGCTCCACGCCGGGCTCGAAGCGCACCGCGGTCCCGGCCGGCACGTCCAGCCGGGTGCCCCAGGCGGCCTGGCGGTCGAACTCCAGGCCGGGGTTGCAGGCGGCGAAGTGGTAGTGCGAGCCGACCTGGATCGGCCGGTCGGCGACGTTGACGACGCGGACGACGATCCGCTCGCGGCCCGGGTTGAGCGGGACGGGCGCGTCGCCGTACAGGATCTCACCGGGTCTCATCGGGACTCACGGCTCCTCGGGGTTCACGGGGTCGGCCGGGGTGCGCAGGGGCGGCCGAGGGTCACGGGATCGGCCGGGACGCCCGGGGACGATCGGGGGTCACGGGATCGGCCGGGACGCCCGGGGACGGCCGGGGGCCATGGGATCGGCCGGGGTTCACAGCGGTGGCCCGGGGTCATGGGATCGGCTGGTGGACGGTGACGAGCTTGGTGCCGTCGGGGAAGGTGGCCTCGATCTGCACCGACGTCAGCATCTCGGGCACCCCCTCCATGACGTCGTCGCGGGAGAGCACCGTGCGGCCCGCCTCCATCAGCTCGGCGACGCTGCGGCCGTCCCTGGCCCCCTCCATCAGGAAGGACGCGATGATCGCCGTCGCCTCGGGGTGGTTGAGCCGGAGACCACGTGCCCTGCGGTCCCGGGCGACCCCGGCGGCGACGTGGATGAGCAGGCGTTCCTGCTCGTGTGGTGTGAGCCGCATTCCCGGACCATAGGAACCGGTGGTTTCCATGGTGTTGCACGTCGATGTCGTGCCGGTTTCCAGGTGCCGCGAGCCGCCCGGACCGGGCGGAACCGGCCTCCGGAACCTCTTCGCGGAAGGCCCCCGGCATCTTTCGACGTAGATATCACGAAATGGCGTCACCGACGGCGCGGAGGTGGTGAATCGCGCGCCGCCATCTCCTGTCACGACGGTGAAATCCCGGCCATCCGCAATTAACAACCGTGAACTCACCGGGAAACCTCACTCGGTCACCTTGGCGGCAGATAGATCGGTGCGGGGGCCGTACCGGCAAGGAGGAATAGTCAATGAGGAACACAGCATGGCGTTCCGCGGCGATCGCCGCCGCGCTGGCCACAGCCCTGACCGCCTGCGGCGGTGAAGCCCCCGCCGGCACGAGCGTCGCCTCGGCCGGAGGCGGCGCGGAGGCGGAGGGCATCAAGGTCGGCATCCTGCACTCGCTGAGCGGCACCATGGCCATCAGCGAGGTGACGGTCAGGGACGCCGAGCTGCTCGCCGTCGAGGAGATCAACGCCGCCGGGGGAGTGCTCGGCAAGAAGCTGGTCCCGGTGGTGGAGGACGGCGCGTCCGACTGGCCCACCTTCGCGGAGAAGGCCACCAAGCTCATCCGCCAGGACAAGGTCGCCACCACCTTCGGCGGGTGGACCTCGGCCAGCCGCAAGGCGATGCTCCCGGTCTTCGAGCGGAGCAAGGCCCTGCTGTGGTACCCGGTGCAGTACGAGGGCCTGGAGAGCTCGCCGTACATCTTCTACACCGGCGCGACCACCAACCAGCAGATCATCCCGGGCCTGGACTACCTCAAGGAACAGGGCAAGAAGAAGATCTTCCTGGTCGGCAGCGACTACGTCTTCCCGCGCACCGCGAACAAGATCATCAAGGCGTACGCGGCCGCGAACGGGATGGAGGTCCTCGGCGAGGAGTACACCCCGCTGGGCCACACCGAGTACAGCACGCTGACCAACAAGGTCGTCCAGGCCAAGCCCGACGCGGTCTTCAACACCCTCAACGGCGACAGCAACGTCGCCTTCTTCAAGCAGCTCGCCAGCGCCGGCGTCACCGCGAAGGACATGCCCGTGCTCTCGGTGAGCGTCGCCGAGGAGGAGGTCAAGGGCATCGGCGTCGACAACATCGCCGGCCACCCGGTCGCCTGGAACTACTACCAGACCACCGAGACCCCGGCGAACGAGAAGTTCGTCGCCGCGTTCAAGGCCAAGTACGGCGCCGACAAGGTCACCTCCGACCCGATGGAGGCCGGCTACAACGCCGTGTACCTGTGGGCCGAGGCCGCGAAGAAGGCCGGGACCGTCGAGGTCGAGGCCGTCAGGAAGGCCGCCGGGGGCATCGCCCTGGACCGTCCCGAGGGCCTGGTCACCATCGACGGCGAGAACCAGCACATGTACAAGACGGCCCGGATCGGCGTGATCCAGCCCGACGGCCTCATCAAGGAGGTCTGGAACTCCGGCGAGCCGATCAAGCCCGACCCCTACCTCAAGGGCTACCCCTGGGCGAGCGGCCTGGCCGACGGCTGACCCCACAGACCGGCTCCGGGCCGTGACCGGATCACGGACAGCACCGTGACGCGTCCGTCCCGCACCGCACCGCCGTGCCGCACCCACCGCGCCGGTAGGGGACGGACGCGGCACGGCCCGGAGCCAGACACCCGCAGGAAGGGGACCTCCCGGTGGAGGCGTTTCTCAACCAGCTCCCGATCGGCCTGTCCATCGGAGCCGTGCTGCTGCTCATCGCCGTCGGCCTGACGTTCACGTTCGGCCAGATGGGCGTGATCAACATGGCCCACGGCGAGTTCATCATGGCCGGGGCGTACACCGCCTACCTGCTCCAGGACCTCACCGGCCGGATGGCCGTGATCGTCGCACTGCCCGTGGCCTTCCTGGTCGCCGGGCTGATGGGGCTCGTCCTGGAGCGGCTCGCGATCCGGCACTTCTACGGGCGCCCGCTCGACACCCTGCTGCTCACCTGGGGCGTCAGCCTGGTGCTCCAGCAACTCGCCCGCGACCTGTTCGGGGCGCCCAACGTGCAGGTCCAGGCGCCTGCCTGGCTGCAGGGCGGCATCGCGTCCCTACCGTACAACCGGCTGTTCATCTTCGGCCTGGCGATCGCCACCGTGGTCGGCGTCTGGGCGTACATGAACCGCACCGGCCAGGGCCGCCGGATGCAGGCCGTGATGCAGAACCGGCAGCTCGCCGCGGTCAGCGGCATCAACACCGCGCACGTGGACCAGCGCACGTTCTTCATCGGCTCCGGCCTGGCCGGGGTCGCCGGGGTGGCCCTCACCCTCATCGGCCCGGTCGGGCCCGCCCTGGGCACCTACTACATCGTCGACGCCTTCCTGGTGGTCGTCGCCGGAGGGCTCGGCCAGCTCCGCGGTGCCGTGATCGCCGCCGCCGGGCTCGGGCTGCTCAACTCCTACGCCGAGTTCTGGACCGACGCCAGCCTGGCGAAGGTCATCGTGTTCGCCGCCATCATCGCCTTCCTCCAGTTCAGGCCGCAGGGCCTGTTCGTACTCCGATCGAGGGCACTCACGTGAATCTCGCACGCCTCAGGGGGCCGGGGGTCTTCGCGGCGGTGGCCGTCGCGGCCCTGGTCGTCGCGCCGCTCCTGCTGGAGCCCTTCCGCCTCGGCCTGCTGGCCAAGTACCTCTGCTTCGCGATCGTCGCCCTGGGCATCGGCCTGGCCTGGGGGCAGGGCGGCATGCTCGTCCTGGGCCAGGGCGTGTTCTTCGGCCTCGGCGGCTACGCCATGGCCATGCACCTGAAGCTGGTGGACGCCCGGGGCGACCTGCCCGACTTCATGGTCTGGAGCGGCGTCGAGCAGCTCCCCGCCCTGTGGAGGCCGTTCGCCAGCCCGGTGTTCGCGCTGGTCATGGTCGTGCTCGGGCCGATGCTGATCGCGACCCTCCTGGGCCTGCTGGTCTTCCGCCAGCGAGTGCGCGGCGCCTACTTCGCGATCCTCACCCAGGCGCTCGCCGCCGCGTTCGTCATCCTGCTCATCGGACAGCAGGGCCTCACCGGCGGCACCAACGGCCTGACCAACTTCTACGACCTGTTCGGCCAGGACCTGGCGGCCGACTCCACCCAGCGCGGGCTGTACCTCGTGGTCGCCGTCGTCACCGGCCTGCTCTACCTGGGCGCCCGGCACCTCGTGAACAGCCGCTTCGGACGGCTGCTCGTCGCGATCAGGGACGGCGAGGACCGCGTCAGGTTCCTCGGCTACGACCCGGCCCTGGTCAAGACCGTCGTCTTCGCGCTGTCGGCGGGCATGGCCGGGCTCGCCGGGGCGCTGTTCGTGCCGGTCGTCGGGATCATCTCGCCCGCGCTGCTGGGCGTGGTGCCCTCCCTGGAACTCGTCGTCGCCGTCGCGGTGGGCGGCAGGTACGCCCTCGCCGGGGCCATCCTCGGCGCGATCGTCATGGGATACGCCAAGACGACCTTCAGCGAGCAGTTCGCCGACGGCTGGCTCTACCTGCAGGGCGCGCTGTTCATCCTGGTCATGACGCTGGCACCGAAGGGCGTCTGGGGCCTGGCCTCCTCGGCCCGCGAGGCCCTGGCCCGGCGCTCCACGCGCCCGCCCGCCCCGGCGCCCGTACCCGCGGACGCCCCCGGCGGCAGGATCATGGAGGAGGTCCGATGAGAGCGATGCTGGAGGTACGCGGGCTGAGCGTCGTCTTCGACGGCTTCCGCGCCGTCGACGGCGTCGACCTGACCGTACGGGAGGGGGAGCTGCGCTTCCTCATCGGCCCCAACGGCGCCGGGAAGACCACGCTCATCGACGTGATCACCGGCCTGACCCGTCCCACCACCGGCCAGGTCCTCTTCGACGGCCGCGACCTGGCCGGCCTGCGCGAGCACCGGATCGTCCGGCTCGGCGTCGGGCGGACCTTCCAGACCTCGGTGGTCTTCGAGGAGCTCACCGTGGCGGAGAACCTCGACCTGGCCGCGTCCTTCCGCCGCCCGCTCTGGTCGCTGGCCAGGCGCGGGCGCGGGATCTCCGACGCCGTCGCCGAGGCGCTGGAGACCACCGGGCTGAAGGACCTGGCCGCACGCCCGGCCGGGGTGCTCTCCCACGGCCAGCGGCAGTGGCTGGAGATCGGCATGCTGCTCACCCAGCGTCCCAGGCTGCTCCTGCTGGACGAGCCGGTGGCCGGGATGTCCAAGGACGAGCGGGAGCGCACCGGCGAGCTCCTGACGTCCGTGGCGAACGACCACACCGTGATCGTGATCGAACATGACATGGAGTTCCTGCGCAGGTACGCCTCGCAGGTCACCGTCCTGCACGAGGGCAAGGTGCTGATCGAGGGGTCGGTGGACGAGGTCCGCGACGACCCGCGCGTGCAGGAGGTCTACCTCGGAAGGAAGCGGAGCGATGCTGTCGGTACGGGAACTTGACGCGGGGTACGGCAGGGCCCGGGTGCTGTTCGGGGTCTCCCTGGAGGTCGAGCCGGGACAGCTCCTGTGCGTGATGGGCCGCAACGGGGTGGGCAAGACCACCCTGCTCAACACCGTGACGGGCGTGCTGCCCGCCACCGCGGGCACCGTCGTCTTCGAGGGCCGCGACGTGACACGCCTGCCGCCGCACGAACGGGTGCGCCTCGGCATGGCGTACGTCCCCCAGGGGCACGAGACCTTCCCGCAGCTCAGCGTGCTCGGCAACCTCCAGGTGACGCTGGAGGCCGCCAGGGGGCCCAAGGAGGCGCTGGAGGAGGCGCTGGAGACCTTTCCCCGGCTCAAGCCGCTGCTCAAGCGGCGCGCCGGGTTCCTGTCCGGCGGCCAGCAGCAGCAGCTCGCCATCGCCAGGGCCCTGGTCACCCGCCCCAAGCTGCTCATCCTGGACGAGCCCACCGAGGGCATCCAGCCGTCGATCATCATCGAGATCGAGGAGGCGATCGAGCGGCTGCACGCCTCGGGGCTCTCGGTGCTGCTGGTCGAGCAGTACCTGGACCTGGCGCTCCGGCTGGCCGACCGGTTCGTCATTCTCGACGCCGGGCACGTCGTCCGTTCCGGAGCGGCCGCGGAACTGCGCGAGGAGGGGATCCACCGCCTTCTCGCCGTCTGAACCCCGGAGAAGCGGCATTTGATCTCTTCTTGGTGAAGGGGCTCCCACCGCGTGTGACGGCGGCATAGCCTGATCCGTACGAGAGAGTCCGGGGGTGTGAGCGGTGGGGAGACCTGCGGACGGGGGAGGGCGTGAGCGGTGGTTCGGCCGCCGGCCGGGGCAGCGGGCGACCGTGCCGGCGGGCGCCGGGCCCGATCGCGTGACCCGATCCGGTGACGACGACCGCGAGCGCCTCACCGGCGCCGCTCCCGGCGAGCCCGGTGACGCCGGTGATCACGCCGCCCTCGGCGGTCCGGGTGACCCCGGTGACCCGGACGGGCGGTACGCCGGGCCGCCCCCGCAGTCCCCGCAGCCCCCCAGGATCCGTCGCTTCCGCCGTTTCCGGCTGGTCGCCTGGATCGCGGTGGTCCTCGCCGCCGCCGTGGTCGCCGCGTCCGTGGCGTGGGTGAACGGCCCCCCCACCGAGGCCGAGCTGCGGGAGAAGGCGGGCCTGTTCGAGAGGGACAGGCTCCGGATCGGCGTGAAGGTCGACACCCCGGGCATCGCCCTGCGGGAGCGGACCGGCAGGCGCGTCTTCACGGGCTTCGACATCGACATCGCCTACATGATCGCGGCCGATCTGGGCTACCTGCCCGACCAGGTCGAGTTCCTGGCGATCGAGACCGAGGACAGGGCCCGCATGCAGGCCCAGGACGCCGACGGCCGGTTCGTCAAGGTCGACCTGGTGGTCGCGACCTTCAGCGTGACCCCCTCCCGCAAGGCCGACCCCTCGGTCGGCTTCTCCACCCCGTACCTGTTCACCGAGCAGTCGGTGGTGACCAGGTCGGAGTACCCGGGTTCGATCACCTCCCTGGGCCAGCTGGAGGGCAAGAAGGTCTGCACGCTCGGCACCTCCACCTCCGAGAGCGAGCTGTCCAGGGCGACCAGGGCCGTCGTCACCGGCAAGAACCTGATCAGCGACTGCGTGAGCGGCCTGCGGGACGGGGACTTCGACGCGGTGACCACCGACGCGGCCCTGCTGGCCGGGTTCGTCGCCCGTTCCGGCGGGAAGCTGCGCCACCACGACATCGCGCTGGAGAAGACCGAGATGTGGGCGGTCAACGCCGGGTCCAACGCGGCCCTGCGCACCCTGGTCGACCTCTCGTTCTACCGCTCCTACGCCGACCCGCAGGACCGGCGCTGGGAGAACGCCTACCGCGACCACATCGACCCGCTGCTGTCGGCCAGCCCGCAGGTGAACGTGGCCCAGGCCGAGCAGCCGTGCGCGCTGCCGCCGCCGGTGCGCCGCTGGCCCTGGGAGCGGTCCCTTCCCGTCCAGGACTGCCCCTCCCGTTGAAGACCGAGACGCGGATCGTGAGGACCGAGGCGCGGATCAGGGACGCGCCGAGGAACCAGGAGTGGTTCCTCACGCTGCTGCCGGTCTTCCCGATCGTCCTGCTGGTGATGCGGCTCTGGTACGCCAGCAGGCAGGACACCCAGACGCTGCTGCTGCTCGTGCAGACCATCAGCCCGCTGGGCCTGCTGAGCGCGGTCCTGCTGACCACGATGTGGGTGCTGCCCGTCGCCTGCGTCGGCGGCAGGCTGCTCGGCACCCTCTACTGGATCAGCACGGGCCGCTCCTCGTGGCTGGTGCGCTCGGCGCGGCGGCTGCCCGGCTGGGTGGTGGTCCTGACCGTCGTGGTGGGCGTGTGCACCTGGCAGCTGCGCTTCCTGCCGACCCTGATGATGCTCTCGCTCGCCCTGGCCGGCCTGACCGTGCGCGACCGCCTCCCCGGCCACGACGGGGTGCGCACCGCGCTCTGCTACGGGCTGCCCGCGGTCGCCGGGGTGCTGTCGTACGTGCTGCTCTGGCCCGCCATCGTCGCCGCGTTCACGCAGCGGGACGTGGCGACCGCGCTGCTGCTGACGCTCCCCCCGGGGGTGGCGGTGCTGCTGACCGGCCCGGTTCCCTCGGCGCCCGCCAGGGTGCTGACCCACGGCATCGCGATCGCGATGGCGGTGCTCACGCCGCTCCTGGTCGGGGTGGTCGTGATGCGGGCGCCGATCCTGCCGCTGGTCGCCGTGCAGATCGACGGGGAGAGCGCCCCCGAGGTGCTGGTCGGACATCTGGTCGCCACCGACGACCAGATGTCCACGGTGCTGGGCCGCGACGGCGCGGTGAGCTTCGTCCGCAACGACCGGCTGCGCTCGAAGGTGCTCTGCCCCGACCCCGGGGAGGTGCCCAGGACGTGGGTGAACCTGAACGGCTGGTACGTCGAGCAGAGCGTCATCTCCTGGCTCGCCCCGGCCTCGACCAAGGCGCCGGCCGACCCGCGCTGCCAGGGCCGCCCGGTCGCGGACGACGGGAAGCTCAGATCGGGCGGCGAGCGATGATCTCCCGGATGACCGAGACCAGCAGGTCCACGTCGCTCTCGGTGGTGCGCCAGTTGAAGATGGCCGGGCGCAGCGCCGTGACCCCCCGGTAGGTCGTGGTCCCGGCGTAGACGCGGCCGTCGGCGAGCAGCTCCGCGCCGATCCACGCGTTCAGCGCGTCCAGCTCCTCCTCTCCCACCCCCGGCGGACGGTAGCGGAAGCAGACCACGGCCAGCCGTACCGGAGCCAGCAGTTCCAGGTCGTCGGCCTCCTCGACGACCGCGCCGAGCCGCAGGGCCAGGTCGTGATGGCGCTCGACCATCTCCCGGTGCCCCTGCCTGCCGTACGCCCGCAGGGTCGCCCAGATGGGCAGCGCCCGCGCCCGCCGGGAGGACTCCGGGCCCAGCATGTTGTAGTTGACGTGCGGGTCGTCGCCGGCCGGCAGGTAGGCGGCGCCCCACGCGCCGAACGACCTGGCCATCAGCTCCGGCTCCCGGACGAAGGCGAACCCGCTCTCGTAGGGCACGTTCAGCCACTTGTGCCCGTCGGAGGTCACCGAGTCGGCCCGCTCCACCCCCCTGACCAGGTGCGACAGGCGCGGCGAGAGCGCCGCGAACAGCCCGAAGGCCCCGTCCACGTGCAGCCACGCTCCGTGCCGCTCGGCCAGGTCGGCCATGGCGTCGATGGGATCGAAGTCCCCGGCGTTCACCTCGCCCGCGTTGGCGACGATCACCGCCGGGCCGTCGATCTCGCCGAGCGCCCGGTCCATGGCCGCCAGGTCGACCCGCCCGACCTCGTCCGCGGCCAGGATGCGCGCGGCGTCGCGTCCGCAGCCGAGGATCTGCAGCGCCTTGCGGCTGCTCGGGTGGAGGTACCCCCCGGCCAGCACGGGCATCCGCGGCAGCCCCGCCAGTCCGTCCGCCGTCACGTCGGCGCCGTGCCTCTCACCCCACCACTGCCGGGCGCAGGCCAGGCCGGTGAGGTTGGCGAACGTGGCGCTGGGGGTCAGCACCGCGCCGTACGAGGACGGCAGCCCGAACAGCTCCTTCAGCCACCCCAGCACGACGGTCTCCGCCCGGGTGGCGAACGGCGAGGTCAGCCAGAGCCCCCCGACCTGGTCGAGCAGCGTGGTCGTCCAGTCGCCCGCCTGGGCCGCCGGGGTCGAGCCGCCGACGATGAAGTGGAAGAACCGGGGCCCCGAGGAGTGCGTGGCCGCGCCGGTGCCGACGTGCAGCAGCCGCCGGACGGTGTCCATGGTGCCCTCGCCGCGCTCGGGAAACGGATGGTCGAGCAGGTCGAGGAGATGGTCGGCCTTGTGGTCGTGGACGGGCCGGTCGTCGAGGGAGCCGAGGTAGGGGCCGGCGGCTCGGGCCACCTCTTCCAGTGCGGCCGCCGCCTGGTCACGCTCGTACAGGGGATCGCTCATCCCCAAGGATGAGCATGTCGCCTCCCGGCCCGCCACTCCGTCCCGCATCGCGGAACCGCCCCGACCGCGCGGACACGCCGTCCCGCATCAAGGCGTCCCTGCCCGCCGGCCGGGAGCGCGGGAAGCCCTCACTGCCATGCCTTCACATGCCAGCTCACCGGCGACTCCTGGCGGGCGCCGTCGGGCAGGTTCAGCAGGCCGTTGTCGACGATGTGGTTCTGCGCCATCTGCCGTTCGCCGGCGGCGTCCACGCTGATGACGTAGAACTTGGCGCGCATTCCGACAGGTTCCTTCAGGATGAGGCGGGCCACGGAGGATTCCCCGACGCGGGTTTTGAGGATCTGGGCCTTGACGTAATACGCGGGGTGAGGGTTTCGCAGGTCGACGTTGGGCACCTCCTCGACGACGAGGTATTTCCGGTCCGATGCCAGCACGCATTTCACCTCGGTCGTGACATCCATGACCTCCCCGCTCTGTGGCGGCACGTAAAACGACATCGGATAGTCCACCGCACACGGCGGCGTGGTGGAGCGTTTCATCCAGACCGTGATCGAGATCCCGGCGACGCACGCCACGAGGGTCGTCACGAGGATGATCGCCGTCCTCCTGCGATCCCTCTCCCGCGCTGTCGGGGGAGGCGCATCCCGCGGCGCGGCGCAGGGTTCCAGCGCATGCGCCTGTCTCCACAGGTCCGTCATGGCCGGCACCTCGGTGCCGCACAGCTCGGCCCAGCGGATCGCCTGCTTCTCGTCGGGCAGGGATCGAGCGTTGAGCCAACGGCTCACGGTCGCCTTGGAGGAGAACATCTCCACGGCGAGAGCGTTCAGGCTGAGGTTCGCCTTCTCCCGCCCCCTGCGCATCTCCTGGATCAGAGCCGCGCGCGCCGGAGGCACATCCGACGGCAGATCTCCCAACTGTCCGGGACTACGGCGACGGGGAGCCTCCTGACCCATGCTGCCTCCCTGTGATCGGTTCGTCACTCACTCACTCACGAAACGTTCCACATCGAGTTGTATTCGGGAAGGCGAAAGAGCTGAAACGTTACGCGGGACGTTGACCGGTTCCATGCGGGCCCGGGTTTCCGGAATCTCTGAGGAGTACGCAAACGGCAGAGAAAAAGGGGACCCCATGGGAAGAGCGATGCGCTGGAAAACGCTCGCGACGGTGACCGCGCTGCTCTCGGCGATGGCATCGGCCGTACCACCCGACGCTCACGCGGCCGCGGTGACCGGCCCGATCAAAGGCATCGCCGGCAAGTGCCTGGAAAACGCCGGGGGCAACACCGCCGACGGCAACCCGATCGTCCTGCGGGCCTGCAACGGCACCGCCCATCAGCGGTGGACCCTGCCCGGCGACGGCACGATCCGGGTACAGGGCGATCACTGCCTGGCGGTCAAGGGCGCCGGCACCGTCTCGACCACCCCGGTATGGCTGTACACCTGCGACGGCGGCCCCGCGCAGATCTGGACCCCCCGGCCGAACGGCACCCTCGTCAACGACCACTCCGGCCTGTGCCTGGCCTCCAAGAACGCCGGTACCGCCGACGGGAACCCGATCTGGGTCTACACCTGCGACGCCGGCCCGGCACAGCTCTGGCAGGTTCCCGCCGGCACGGTCGACCCCTCCGGGCAGGCCATGCCCAGGGGCGACCTGCCCGGATGGCGGCAGGTCTTCACCGACGACTTCGCCACCCCCGTACCGCTGGGCGGCTTCCCCGCCGCGGTGGCGAGCAGGTGGACCGCCTACGACAACGGCCCCGACACCTTCGGCAACGGCTGGTACGCCCCCAGGAAGGTGGTCAGCATCGGCAACGGCATGATGAACATGTACCTGCACACCGAGGACGGCAGGCACCTCGTCTCGGCACCGCTGCCGATCATCCCCGGCCACGCCAACGCCTACCACGGGCTGACCTACGGTCGCTACGCGGTGCGTTTCCGTGCCGACGCCGTGGCCGGTTACAAGACGGCCTGGCTGCTGTGGCCGGACTCCGACACCTGGTCCGACGGAGAGATCGACTTCCCCGAGGGAACGCTGAACGGCCGCATCGAGGCGTTCATGCACCACCGGGGCGCCCCTCAGTCGCAGGACCACTTCCCCACCACCGCCACCTACGGCGGATGGCACACCGCCGTCATCGAATGGACTCCCCAGTCGGTGCGGTTCGTGCTGGACGGAACCACCATCGGCACCAGCACGAACACCGCGCTCATCCCGAACCGGCCCATGCACTGGGTGCTGCAGACCGAGACGACCCCCACCGGGCCGGCCGACACCGCGAAGGGCAACGTCCAGATCGACTGGGTCGCCATCTGGGAACGCGCCTGACACTCCCGCCCGGCGCCGCGGGGGCACCGTCCCCGCCGGGCACCGCCCTCCGCCGGGCACCTCGGCCGTGACAGGCGGGCCGGCCGGTCCGTCGCGGCCCGCCTGTCACGGCCCGGCCTCTCAGCCCCTCCATCGGCACATTCACCCGCCGCGCCCCCCGCGGCACCCTCGCGAAGGAGTCATCCGATGACCGACACCGAATTCCCCGGGCTTCCGGAGAGATCGGACGCAGTGACGGCCCACCCCCACCGGCCCCTGATCCGGTTCCGGAGGGCAGCCGTTCTCACGGCCGCGTTCGCCCTCTCCTGGGCCACGACGGCCCTCACGGCGCCGGCGCACGCGGCCCCGGACGGCTACCTGTGGTGGCCGGCGAACGGCGTCGTCAGCGGCGCCTGCGGCGAGGCCCGCCCCACGCACACGCACGCGGGCGTCGACATCGCCCGCACCCCCTCCACACCCGTCTACGCCTCCTACGACGGCACCGTCGCCTGGAAACCCGTGGACCCGACCGGATACGGCAACTACCTGGACATCGTCCACTCCGGTGGCTGGTCGACCCGCTACGCGCATCTGGCCCAGTCGCCGAGCAACCCACTGGTCCCGAACGGCGCGACGGTCACCCGTGGCCAGTTGATCGGCCACACCGCCGTCAACGGCAGTTCCACGGGCCTGCACGTCCACTTCGAGATCCGCAGGAACGGCGCGATGCAGTGCCCGGCCAACGCCGGTACCGGCACGTCGATCACGGGTCTCACCCCGACCTCGATCAACATCGGTGCCCCGGCCACACCGGAGGCCGTGGCCAACGGCGGCGGCGTCCACATCACCGGCCCGAACTCCTACACCGACTTCTCCAGCACCGGTCAGGTCTATGCCTGGAACGGCGGGCACCACGGCGGCTCTCCCACCGGTTACTCCGGCCGCTTCGTCGACGGCAAGGTCACCTCGGGCGGGGGTGGTTACTGGCTGCTGAGCTCCGCCGGCCAGGTCTACGCGTACGGGAACGCGCCGTACAAGGGCGGCAGTCCCACCGGTTACCAGCAGGAGATCGTCGCCATGGCCGCGATGCCCGACGACCAGGGGTACGTCATGATGAGCGCCGGCGGCCAGGTCTACGCGTACGGCTCGGCCGTCTACCGGGGCGGCGGCCCGACCGGCTACACGGGCAGGTTCGTCGACGTGGAGATGACACCGGACGGAGGCGGTTACTGGCTGCTCACCTCCGCCGGCCAGATCTACGCCTACGGCAACGCCCAGTACCTGGGCGGCAGCCCGACGGGATTCAGCCGTGCCATCGTCGCCATGTCCCCCACGCGCGACGGACAGGGCTACGTGATGGTCAGCAAGGCCGGGCAGATCTACGCCTACGGCAATGCCCGCTACCTGGGCGGCTCTCCGGGGGGAGTCGCCGGCGAGGTCTCCGACGTGAGCTACCGGACGGACGGAAACCACGGGTACGTGATGGTCTCCACCACCGGTGGGCACTACGCATACGGCACACCGTGGCTGGGCAATCCCACCGGCACCACGGCCATCTTCTGATCTTCCGGTGAAGGTCACGCGCGGCGTCTCCGGAGACGCCGCGCGTGATCCTCCGGGTGGACGGTCTCCCGGATTTGGGTGGACGGTCTTCCGGGTTCCGCGAAGGCCCCGGAGAACGCTCCGAGCCGTTCCGGGACCGCTCCTGAACGGGGCGTGACGGGTCAGGTCACTGGCGGTAGTCCTCGACCTCGTCGATCGGGCGGGGGGCCGCGTCGTCCGGGTTCTCGCCGAACTCACGCCGTGCCCGGCGCTGCCTGAGCAGGTCCCACGCCTGGTCGAGCGCCTCCTCAAGGTGCCTGATCCGGGTGTTCTCCTCCCCGGAGGAGATCGAGTGCGAGGAGAGCCTCTCCCGGAGCTCCTTCTCCTCGGCGATGAGCTCGTTGATGTGGGCGAGAATGTCGCCGTCCTTCATGGCCGTACCCCCGTACTGTCCCTGTCGGCGTCCCTTCGGACTGTATCCGATCGAGAAAAGGCCGCATCGGCCCAGGTCCCGGCGGATGCGGGGATCCGGGGGAAACGACCCGTCTTGCCTGGTGAGATCGATGTCCAGATATTCGGGACCGTCTGCTAGCGTGCTGTGCATGCTGCGCGGCCTGCTTCTTAGCTGCCGCGACGAGGGCCTGTAGAGGCCGGCTCCCTCGTCGCGGAGCGAGCCATGCGCGTCGGCCACGATTGTTTTCCCAGTCGAGGAGCCTTGCATGTATCCGCAGCAGCAACCCAGTCCCATGCCGTTCGGGCGCTACCAGCCCTTCGAGCCGATCAGGCTGAACGACCGCACCTGGCCCGGCAAGGTCATCGACCGGGCCCCGCGCTGGTGCGCCGTCGACCTGCGTGACGGCAACCAGGCGCTGATCGACCCGATGGACCCCCAGCGCAAGCTGAAGATGTTCGAGCTGCTGGTGAAGATGGGCTACAAGGAGATCGAGGTCGGCTTCCCCGCCGCCTCCCAGACCGACTTCGACTTCGTACGGAAGATCATCGAAGAGGACCTGATCCCCGGCGACGTGGTGATCCAGGTCCTGACCCAGGCCAGGCCCGAGCTGATCGAGCGGACCTTCGAGTCGGTACGTGGCGCCACGCAGGCCATCGTCCACCTGTACAACTCCACCTCCACCCTCCAGCGCCGCGTCGTCTTCGGCCAGGACCGCGAGGGCATCACCGCGATCGCGGTCGAGGGGGCCAAGCTCTGCAAGAAGCTGGCCGACGACATGGACGGCACGGAGATCTACTTCCAGTACTCCCCGGAGTCCTTCACCGGCACCGAGCTGGAGTACGCCGTGGAGGTCTGCGACGCCGTCAACGACGTCTGGCAGCCCACGCCCGACCGCAAGGTGATCGTCAACCTGCCCGCGACCGTCGAGATGGCCACGCCCAACATCTACGCCGACCAGATCGAGTGGATGCACCGCAACCTGGCCCACCGCGACTCGATCGTGCTCTCCCTGCACCCCCACAACGACCGCGGCACCGCCGTCGCCGCCGCCGAGCTGGGCTACATGGCCGGGGCCGACCGGATCGAGGGCTGCCTGTTCGGCAACGGCGAGCGCACCGGCAACGTCTGCCTGGTCACGCTGGGCATGAACCTGTTCTCCCAGGGCGTGGACCCGGAGATCGACCTCTCCGACATCGACGAGGTCCGCCGGGTCACCGAGTACTGCAACCAGCTGCCGGTCCACCCGCGCCACCCCTGGGGCGGCGAGCTCGTCTACACCGCCTTCTCCGGCTCCCACCAGGACGCCATCAAGAAGGGCTTCGAGCACCTGGAGCGCGACGCGAAGGCGGCGGGCGTTCCGGTTGACGCGTTCACCTGGGCCGTCCCGTACCTGCCGATCGACCCCAAGGACATCGGCCGCACCTACGAGGCGGTCATCCGGGTCAACAGCCAGTCCGGCAAGGGCGGGGTCGCCTACATCATGAAGGCCGACCACCACCTGGACCTGCCGCGACGCCTGCAGATCGAGTTCTCCCGCGCCGTCCAGGCCCGCACCGACGCGCTCGGCGGCGAGGTGAACGCGGCGCAGATGTGGGAGGTCTTCACCGACGAGTACCTGCCCAACCCGGCCGCCCCGTGGGGCAGGCTGGGCCTGCTGGCCCACCGCACCGCCTCCGGGGGCGACGGGAAGGACGCCATCGGCGCCGACCTGCGCGTCGACGGTGAGATCCGCGAGGTCGAGGGGGTCGGCAACGGCCCGATCTCCGCGTTCTGCGACGCGCTGACCACGATCGGCATCGGCGTGCGCGTCCTCGACTACGCCGAGCACGCCATGAGCGCCGGCACCGACGCCAAGGCCGCCTCCTACGTCGAGTGCGAGATCGGTGGCCGGACCCTGTGGGGCGCCGGGATCGACGCCAACACCACGACCGCCGCGCTCAAGGCCGTCATCTCCGCGGTCAACCGCGCCGGGCGAGACTAGGGGAATCCGTACGGGCCTGTCCTGGACGACAGGCCCGTACCCGGTTCGTGCGGCTCACGCTTGTGCGGACCGTTCGCGGGGGCCGGATCTGTGTGGATCCGGCCCGTGCGCGTCCGGTTCGTGTGGACCGAGGTGGGGTGTCGTCCCGTCACCTGTCTCCCTCGTCGCAGGGTTTGCGGCCCGCCCCGCCCGGCGGAGGCGAGCGAGGTCGTTTCCGCTTGAATTGGCCGCCGCTCTGCTGATCGACTGGTTCGTGATATTCCGTGGTGAGTCGCTGCGAGACATCCCGACGTCGTCGGCATAGCATCTTCGCAGCTCAGGAAATGAATCTGTCCCCCCGGACAATCCGGAATCTCTATTTCGGTTATTACGATATTCGTACTATCGGGGGAATTCATGAAATGCGTTGTTGGCCTGGCCGCGGCCGGGTTCCTTCTCCTGGGCGGCACGGCCGTCGCGGACGCGCAACCACCGGGTGACGGGGACGGCTCACCGGTCGCCCGGTCCGCGGACCTGTCGCTCGTCCAGACCCCACCGCCGCCCAGGCCGTGGCCGCCGCGTCCCGACCCGAGGCCGCCGATGTCCGGGCCTCCGTGGGTGCAGCCGACCCCGCCGACCTCCGGCCCGCCGCCCTGGCCGCCGCGTCCCGACCCGACCCCACCGTGGGGCCAGCCGACCCCGCCGCGCCCCCGGCCGCCGTGGCCGCCGTGGCCGCCGCGCCCGGTTCCGCCCATCGTCGTTCCGCCGCGTCCGATGCCGCCCATCGTCGTTCCGCCACTCATCGGGCCGCTCCAGCGGGAACTCACGCTGGCCGTCTCGGAGAGGGGCGGTACGCGGCGCGTCCGGCTCTGGTGCGCGCCGATCCGCGGCACGCATCCCCGGCCGGCCGAGGCGTGCGGCGTACTGGGCCGCGCCCAGGGAGACCCGGCCTCGATCAGGCCCCCGTGGCGGGGGTGCCCGCAGTACTACGACGCCGTGACGGCGACCGCGACCGGCACCTGGGACGGCCGCTTCATCCGCTACTCCAGGACGTTCAGCAACAAGTGCGAGATGTACGCGGCGACCGGACCGGTCTTCGCCTTCTGACGTCCGCTCGCCGTCGACCAGGCCGTCGTGCCGGTGGGATCGCCCCACCGGCACGATGGCCTTCCTCGTGAGGGGCCGGTCGCGCGTGACGTCACGGATGTCCGAGGTGATCGATCTGATTGTCGCAGAATCGTCCGGGTACGCGAGCGACACGAGATCACGAGATCACGAGGGAGGGCGGACGATGCCCGAGCGGGAGGTTCTGGCCGGTGGTGGCGTCAACGAGGTGGTGAGGGTCGGCGCGACCGTACGACGTCCGGCCGGGCCGTGGTCACCGGCGGTCCACGGTCTCCTGGCGCACCTGCGGGCACGCGGGTTCACGGCGTCGCCCGCGGTCCGCGGAACGACCGGCGACGGCTTCGAGATCCTGGACTTCCTGCCGGGGGAGGTGGGCAACTACCCGTTCACCCCCGAGGTGGCCTCCGGCCGGGCGCTGGAGAGCGCCGCCGAGCTGCTGCGCGCCTACCACGACGCCACCGTGGAACACGCCCGCGACGTGACCGACGGCTGGATGCTGCCCGCCCGCGAGCCCGTCGAGGTGATCTGCCACGGCGACTACGCCCCGTACAACTGCGTCCACGACGGGGACAGGGTGGTCGGGATCATCGACTTCGACACCGCCCACCCCGGCCCCCGGCTCTGGGACGTCGCCTACGCCGTCTACCGCTGGGCCCCCGTCACCGCACCCGCCAGCCCCGTCGGCTTCGGCACGACGGCGGAACAGGCCCGCCGCGCCCGCCTGTTCTGCGACCGCTACGGGCTCGACGCCGCCGGCCGGGGCGTCCTGGTCGACGCGGTCATCGCCCGCCTGCACGCCCTGGTGGACTTCATGCGGGCCCAGGCCGCCGCGGGCAACGCGGCGTTCGCGGGCCACCTGGCCGACGGGCACCACCTCCAGTACCTCGCGGACGCCGCCTACCTCGACGAGCGACGGGCCGTCTTCGACCGCGCGCTCGGCCCCGGAGGATGACGACGGCCCCCTGAAAGGCCGTAAACTAGCGAAGTCGCAGGTCAACGGTTTTTTCGCGGGTCAGCGGCTTTTCGCGGCCGGTGGCTTTTTCGTCGGGACCGGGACGCTCCCGGCCGGGAGCCGGACCGGCATCGGGAGGGGACGGGACGGCGATGGAGGAACCTCTTCCCGCATCGGCGCTGCCGCCTTCGGAACGGGCGGCCATGGGCGATCTCCTGGCGGCCGACCGGGAGAGCACGATCTCCCAGATCGCGGCGCTGACGCGCGACTGGGACGACCTCGTCGCCGCGTCGGCGATGGTGGCCAACGACGACGAGCACGACCCCGAGGGGGCGACGATCGCCTTCGAGCGCTCCCACCTGCAGTCCATGCTGGACCGGGCCCGTGCCCACCTCGCCGACCTCGACGAGATGATCGAACGGCTCCACCGGGGCACCTACGGCGTGTGCGACGGCTGCGGGCGGCCCATCGCGCCGGAGCGCCTGCGGGCACGCCCGATCGCGCGCACCTGCATCGAGTGCGCGGCACGCCGCCGCTGATCATCCTCGGAGGCGTCCCACCGGGACGTACCCCGAGGCCCCGCGCTCGCGGCACCTCGCCCGGTCCCAAGGCCGGGTCCCAAGGCCGGGTCCCAAGGCCGGGTCCCAAGGCCGGGGACGGGTACACACCCGAGGCACCCCCGCGCTCGCGGCACCGGCCGGTCGCGCATAGCCTGGCGGGAGTCAAGGGAGGGCATATCGTGACCGGGCGGCCGACGAACTGGGCGGGCAACATCACCTACGGGGCGGCGCGGTTCCACCGTCCCGCCTCCGTCGAGCGACTCCAGGAGCTGGTCGCGTCGAGCGACGCCGTCCGGGCCCTCGGGACCCGGCACTCCTTCAACGAGATCGCCGACCGTCCCGGCGGGGACCTCGTCTCCCTGGAGGACCTGCCCGGCGCCCCGGAGCTCGACCCGGCACGCGGCACGGTCACGGTCGGCGCCGGCACGCGGTACGGGGAGCTGAGCCGGTGGCTGCACGGCGAGGGGTACGCGCTGCACAACCTCGGTTCCCTGCCGCACATCTCGGTCGCGGGCGCCTGCGCCACGGCCACGCACGGCTCCGGCGACGCCAACGGCAACCTGGCGACCGCGGTGTCCGGCCTGGAGCTGGTCACCGCGGACGGCGAGATCACCGTCCTCGACCGGGAGCGGGACGGTGACCGCTTCGCCGGCGCGGTCGTCGGGCTCGGCGCGCTCGGCGTCGTCACCCGGGTCGTCCTCGACGTCGTCCCCACCTTCGAGGTGCGGCAGTACGTCTACGAGAACCTGCCCTGGGCCGGCCTGGAGGAGCACTTCGAGGAGATCACCTCGGCCGCGTACAGCGTGAGCATGTTCACCGGGTGGAGCGGCCCCGCGATCGACCAGGTGTGGGTGAAACGGCGGGACGGCGACCCCGGCGCGTGGGAGCCCTCGCCGCGCTGGCTCGGCGCCGTGGCGGCCCCGGCCGACCGGCACCCCCTGCCGGGCATGTCCGCGGTCAACTGCACCGCCCAGATGGGCGTGCCCGGCCCCTGGTACGACCGGCTGCCGCATTTCCGCCTGGGTTTCACCCCGAGCAGCGGGGAGGAGCTCCAGTCGGAGTATCTCCTGCCGCGCCGGTACGCGCTCGACGCGCTGCGCGCGCTGGACGGGATCAGGGAGACGGTGGCCCCGGTCCTGCAGATCTCGGAGATCCGTACCGTCGCCGCGGACGGTCTCTGGCTGAGCCCCTCCTACGGGAGGGACGTCGTCGCCGTCCACTTCACCTGGAAGCAGGACTGGCCGGCGGTGCGCCGGGTGCTCGCCGTGGTGGAGGAGGCGCTGGAGCCGTTCGAGGCCCGCCCGCACTGGGGCAAGCTCTTCCTTACGCCCCCCGGCCGCCTGGCCTCGCTGTACGAACGGTTGCCGGACTTCCGGAAGCTGGCGGCGGACCTCGACCCGGCGGGCAAGTTCCGCAACCCGTTCCTGGACGAGCGCGTCTTCGCGGGCGAACTCCCTTCCTGAGGCGGTCCCGGACTTCCCGCGTGCGGGTTTCACCGCTTCCTGACCGGCCACAGCCACAACCTTGATCTGCGCATCGGTGCATCAGCGGATCGCATGAGCAGATTCGGGTAGCTAACTCCCATCACGGTGGTAACAGCGCGATATCCACCATAGAGATCGCGAAAGAACACGTGTGACGAGGGGGAAACGCATGAAACGCAATACCGTCGTGCGGGCGATGCACGACGTCGGACTGGCCGCCTGGTTCGGGGGATCGCTGATGGGCGCGGTGGGCCTCAACGGCGCCTCCGGCGTGGTCAGCGACAGGAACGAGCGGCTGCGGGTGGCCAACTCCGGCTGGATGCGGTGGAAGCCGGTGAACGCCCTGGGCATCGGCGCGCACCTGGTCGGCGCCGTCGGCCTGCTCGCTGCCAACAGCAGCCGGGTGGCGCACCAGAAGGGGGTGGGGGCGAGCACCACGGTCAAGGGGGCACTGACCTTCGCGGCCCTGGCCGCGACCGCCTACAGCGGGGCGCTCGGCACCAAGCTGGAGAGCGCGGGCGACGTGCCGGCGGAGAGCGGGGTGAAGCCCGAGAAGGAGACCCCGCAGGACGTCGCCAAGGCACAGCAGCAGCTGCGCGTCATGCAGTGGGTCATCCCGGCCGTCACCGGAACGCTTCTCGTCCTGACCTCCCTGCACGGGGAGCAGCAGCGACCAGGCGAGGTCCTCAGGGGTGTCATCCGCAAGACGTTCACCAAGTAGTACGGGGTTCACGGGCGGACACCCGGTCTGGCGGCGATCGCCGCCACGGGATGGCGGGGCGTGCTCTCCGGGGTGGCCGTACGGCCGTTCTCCGGGAGTCGCGGCGACCGGAGGTGCCGGATCACCCTCGATCGGGACGGCATGGCTCCTTCGGACACGAGGGAGCCATGCCTGCTCGACGGTCCGTCAGATCTGCCTGCTCCGTCCGGTCCGTCTGATCCGTCCGGTCCGTGTCCTCTGTCCGGTCCGTGCGGTCTTTTCGTGACGCCACGCGCCTGCCCAGCCGTTGCGCCGGAGCCTCCACGAAACGCCACGTCAGCGCGCTGAGCCCGAGCAGCACCGCCACCACGCCCGCCAGGGCCACCAGTCGCGTCCCCAGCGGCACGGACTGCGGTTCGGGCCACAGATGGTCCACGCTCTCCAGCAGCAGCGGGTGGAGAAGGTAGATCGAGTAGCTGACCACGCCCAGCCAGGCCAGGGCCCGTGGCACCCCGCGGTGCCGTAGCGCCATCCCGGCGGCGAAGGTGAGCCACGCGGCGATCGTGGCCGTCTGGACGCCGAACTCGTCCCGCCCCAGCCAGATCCCGGCCAGCGGGACCAGAACCGTCCACCCGGCCCGCCCCCAGGGGATCTCGCCCCGCTCGGCCCGGTACAGCGCCGTACCGGCGAACATGGTGGCCATGATCACGAGTCCCTGCCAGGGGCCGGGATAGCTCTGGTTGACGGCCAGCAGCACCAGCACGGTGCCGCCGCAGACGACCGCGCCCACGCGCCGCACCGCGTCCGAACCTCTCAGCACGGCGGTCAGGCCCGCCGCGACCAGGGCGGTCACCAGCAGCGTGACCGTCAGCATCCGGCTCGACGAGCCGTTCGACAGCAGTCCGGCCGGAAGGACACCCGCGCCCAGCACCGCCACGGCCGCGAAGCCGAGAGCACCCGTGGTGCTCCCGCGGTTCACGCCGAGGACGAACATCGCGGTCAGCAGCAGGTAGAAGGCCATCTCGTACGAGAGCGTCCACAGCACGTTGACCACGTTCGGCATGTACAGCAGGTTCTGCAGCATCGTCAGATGCCCCAGCGCCAGGGAGACCGGCCGGGAGTCCCACCAGACGTCCCCCTCGTCCCAGCCCATGGCCACCAGCAGCGCCATGCCCGCCACGCACACGCCGAACAGCGGGTACAACCGGAAGAGCCGGGAGGTCCAGAAGGCGCGCACGCTGCCCCGCCGCTCCAGCGACGCGGGCACGATGTAGCCGCTGACCAGGAAGAACACCATCACCCCGTACCAGCCGGGCTCGAAAACCGCCTTGACCGCGGATCGGGCCTCGGGCAGCAGCGGTTCGAGCGCGTGCTCGAAGACCACGACCAGGGCGGCGATGCCCCGCAGGGCGTCCAGCCATCCGAGGCGTCCCCGGGTCCGCTGCGGCGCTTCACGAACGGTCGACATTCGGGGCATGCTAGCGGTCAATGCCCGCACCTTATCGATCCAGGCGAAAACGCAAAGATCAGGGGCATCGACGGTCGCTACACCCGGTCGAACTCGTCTCTCTTCACCCCGCCGACGAAGGCCGCCCATTCGGCGGAGGTGAAGACCAATACCGGGCCGGAGGGGTTCTTGCTGTCGCGAACACCTCTACGGCCGCCGGACATGTCGGCAACCTCGACACAATTTCCGCCGTCAGGCCCCGACAGCGTGGACGTGCGCCATGTGGCCGCATCGAGTTCCCGGGTCAATTCGTCCATCGCTGCAATGTCTCCTTGATCAGTTCCAGGGACTCGCGCTGGGACAGTGCTTCGGATCGAATCCCCTCGTATCTGTATGCTAGAACGCCGACGTCTTCGGGTCGCTCCGTTACCCGGCTCATGACCCCGGCGGACTCGACATAAGCGGTGTCGAAAGTGCCCCGTGTCTGCGCTATGGCGAATCCACCTGCGAGTCCGATGGTGGAACATGCCTCCAGGGGAAGAACCTGAACGGTGGTCCGCGAGCTCTGACCGACCTCCAGAAGACGGTTGAGCTGTTCCGCCATCACGGCACGGTTGCCGATCGGGCGATGAAGGACCGCCTCGTCGATGACGACCCAGAACAAGGGGGGCCTGGGGCGTCTGAGAATGGACTGGCGCTCCATCCTGGTCTTCACCTGCTCCTCGACCTGCTCGGGAGTGACGCCGACATCGCCGCGCAGAATGGCCCTGGCGTAGTCCTCCGTCTGGAGCAGACCGGGCACGATCAGCGGCTCCCACGTGCGCAGCGCCTCCGCCGTGGCCTCCACGTCGAGCCAGGGCCGGAACCACGGCGGGGCCGACGCGTGGCTGACCATCGGCCAGAGCCGCATCAGGGCACCCTCCGCCTCCAGGGCCTCGTCGCAGTAGCGGGCGAATTCCTCCGACGGTGACCGCTTGGCGGTCTCGATCATGCTGATCGTCCCGATCGAGTAGGGCACCACCTTCGACAGCTTGATCTGGGACCACTCCCGGGCCTTGCGGAGCCGCCGCAACTCGTAGCCGAAGAGGGCCGTCGGGGAGTCGGAGGGAGAGAGATCACTTTCCTTCGGCATCGTGCCTCCAGGGGGAACCAACGTTTCAACAGGGGTTTCATTGAAACCGTTGATAACTGATCGAAGTCAATCGACTACCGAATGTATCCGAAATTTGGGATGGTCGGAAGGTCGGTCGAGGATGAGTCCCTCAGGTGGGTGAAACATGGAAACGGCGAGTCCGAAGCCAAAGGCCATCGGCAGCGTGGATCTGCCGGGTATTCGCGAATCCGTTTCACGAGCCCGTTCCGAAGTGCGTGCATGGCTCGGCGCCGATCATCCCGCGATCGACGATGTCGTCCTGGCGGTTTCCGAGCTGGTGACGAACGCGATCAGGCACTCCGACTCCGCGTGCAGGGATTTCATCGGCCTCACCGTCGCCGCTACGAATGAAATCATCTACGTTCACGTCAATGACCCGGGTTCCCTGCTTTCCGGGCCTCATGTCCGAAAAGAAGTGGACGCCGAGGACGGCCGGGGGCTGCTGATCGTCCGCGAGATCTCCCTGGAGTGGGGCACGCGCGAGCACGGCCACGGCCTCGGCCGCACGGTGTGGTGCGCCATCCCGGCCATCCCGCTCTTCGACGACCCACCCGCTCCCGAGTCGCCCTTCAAGTAGAGCAACACCCAGAACGTCCGGCCGGAGCCTTCCCCCGTACCCCGGCCGGATCGACCCCCGGTGAGACCGTCCCCCTCACCGGGGGTTCTCTCTGCCCGAGGTGGGGAGGGCGGCCCATCCACCTCCTGCGCACGTACGGGACGGGTTCAGTCGCGGAGGAAGTCGACCGCGCGTCCGTCCAGCTCCTGAGCGCAGCGTAATCCCCTGGCGCGGAACGGTGTCAGGCTGCGGCGCATGGCCAGCACGGCCTTTCGCGCACGGACGGAGTGAACCCCGTCCATGGCATCCATCGCCCGGCCCCAGGTCGCGCACGCCTGCTCGACACCGCCTTGTGCCGCCTGCATCTCTGCCTGAGCGACCAGATCAAGGGCGACGATCCGCGCGTACGTTCCCGGAGGCCGGCTCGCCGCCGCGACAGCGTACTGTTCGGCGGCCCCGCGCCGGTCGCCGAGCGTCTCGAAGACCTTGGCGGTGCGCGAATGCACGGTCGCCGTGGCCGGACCTCACGCCAGAGCCCAGAACGGCATCTCGTCGCCCTCCGCGCCGGCCAGGCAGGCACGCGCGCGTTCCACCTCCTGGACGGCCGGGCGGCGCTCACCCGTCTTCGCCAGAGCGTGCGCGTGCGTGATCGCGAACAGGGCCTCTGTCCGCGCGTCGACTTTCCCATGGACCCGTGAAAGACCGGTCTCGGCCAGGGCGAGACAGTGTTCGGGCCGATGCAGCTTCATCCCCTGCTGTGCCATGGTCCGCATCACGAACGCGTCGTGTCCGACGACCTCGGACTCGACGGCCAGAGCGTAGGACTGCAGGTAGTACCGCTGGGCGAGGCCCTGCTCTCCGGCGTCGTACGCCTTCCAGCCCGCCAGGTGCACGCCGGCGGCGGCCACGGAGTACGCGGATGCTGACAGGAAGCGTCGTCGGTCCACATCCGCTCTCCACATCCAGACCAGGACGCCCAACGGGTCGGGGCCGATGGGCAGTCCGATGCTGTCGTCTTCTTACCGGCTCGTGGGGAGTGCAAGCCGAGGTCATCCACGTTACGGCACGTCCCGGACGACGTGACAGCGCTGCGGCGAGATGTCGTCCCATCCGCCCTGACGCCCGGGTTCCGCTGCGCGGGGAACGCCGTCGTCGCGTCTCAGGGGGTCTGGAAGCCGGCCTTGGTCAGCACGTCCTTGCCCTGCTGCGACAGCACCAGGTCGACGAACCGCTCGGCCGCCTCGGGGGCGGGGGCCCTGGACAGGGAGGCGATGGGGTAGTCGTTGGTCGCTTTTCCCGACTCGGGGAAGTCGATGCCCTGGACCTTGCCGCCGGAGGCCAGGACGTCGGTCCTGTAGACCAGGGCGGCGTCCACCTCGCCGAGCTCGACCTTCGTGAGGGTGGCCTTGACGTCCTGTTCGAGGGTGACCGGGGTGACCTTCAGGCCGGCGGCGTCCAGGGCCTTGGCCGCGGCGGCGCCGCAGGGCACCTGCTCGGCGCACAGGGCGACCTTGATCTTCGGGTCGGCGAGGTCGGCCAGGTCGTCGACCTTGGCGCGGTTGTCGGCGGGGACGGCGATCTGCAGGCTGTTGCGCACGAACGTGATCGGGGCACCGGCCAGGGAGGCGTCGGTGACGGTCTTCATCGCGGCCGGGCTGGCGGCGGCGAAGATGTCGGCCGGGGCGCCTTCGACGATCTGCTGTGCCAGGGTGGCGCTGGAGCCGAAGTTGAAGCGCACCGTCGTGCCCGGGTGCGCGGTCTCGAAGGCCTTGCCCAGCTCGGTGAACGTTCCGGTCAGTGACGCGGCGGCGAACACCGTCAGCGTCGTGACCTCGCTCGACGGTGCCGTCGGCGCCGTCGATCCCGAAGCGGCCGGCGCGGCCGGGGCGGGGGTGGCCGAATCGCTGGAGCCGCACCCCGAAAGACCGGCGGCCAGGGTGAGGGCGAGGGGGACCGTGAGGGCCCACCGGGAAACGCGCCTGGACAACCTGAACAACAGGGGCTCCTTACTGGCTCGCTGCGCGAGCGGGATCGGCGATCTCCACGACGACGCCGGTGGGCTCGATCGCGGCGACCGTCACCTCCCCCGCCTCCGGTCCCGGCTCATCGGTGGACGATGCCGGGGCCGACGCTCGAAAGAGCGATGGCCTCGCTGGTCCGAGACGTCGTCGCGATCTCAGGATACCGTCGCAAATTCTGGCATCAAGCCTCGGGTTGCCTGGCAATCGCGGCATCGATCGCTGTCTTTCATCGCATCTGAGAATGGGGGTGTTCATGTTCCCGCGTACGTGCCGGCGTCGGCGAGTCCTGCCGGTGCGCGGGCGGAAGCCGGAGAGGCGAGGGCTCAGGGATGTTCGGACGCTCGCGGGACGAGGAGTCTGCGGTTGAACGCCTCGGTGACGGCGGCGGCGCGGTCCTTCACCCCGAGCTTGGCGTAGATGTTCAGCAGGTGACTCTTGACCGTGGCCTCGGTGATGAACAGGCGGGCGGCGACCTCGCGGTTGGTGTTCCCGGCCGCCATGAGTTCGAGGACCTCCAGTTCGCGCCGGCTGAGCAGTTGCGGCGCGGGGGTCCTGACGCGGGTCATCAGCCGTGCCGCGACCGAGGGGGACAGGACGCTCTCGCCCCGGGCGGCGGCGCGCGCGCCGCGCAGCAGGTCCTCCCGGGGGGAGTCCTTGAGCAGGTAGCCGGTCGCCCCGGCCTCGATCGCCGGCAGCACGTCGGTGTCGGTGTCGTAGGTCGTCAGGACCAGGACGCGCGCGGTGAGGCCGAGCCTGGCGAGCTCGGTGATGGCGGTGAGCCCGTCCATGCCGGGCATGCGCAGGTCCATCAGGATCACGTCGGGCCGGAGCCGCTGGGCGAGCCGTACGGCCTCGGCGCCGTCGGAGGCCTCGCCCAGCACCTCGAATCCGGGTGCGGAGGCGAACATGCTGCTCAGCCCGTCCCTGACGATGGGGTGGTCGTCCGCGACGATCAGCCGGATCGGGGGCTCGGCCGCCTGGCCGGTCGCGGGGTCGGTCGTGTCGCGGGTCATGGACGGCTCCCGGCCGGTAGGAGGGGGACGCGGGCGGAGATGCCGGTGCCGGAGCCGGGTTCGGACTCGATCCGCAGGCTTCCGGACAGTCCCTCGACGCGCTGGCGCATGATGGTCAGGCCGAACCCGCCGTCGCGGGTCGGCGGGTTGGGGTCGCCGTTCGCGATCGTGCGGGCGTCGAGGTCCGGCGGCTCGAAGCCCGTGCCGTCGTCGCGTACGTCCAGTGCGACCTCGTGCTCCAGGTAGGACAATGTCACCCCGACCCTGGTCGCGCGGGCGTGCTTGGCCACGTTGGCCAGGGCCTCCTGCGCCGTGCGCAGCAGCGCGAACTCGGCCTCCGGTGTCATCGGCCGCGCGGTGCCGGTCGTGGTGACCTGGACGGCGAGACCGTGCAGCCTCGACCACCGGTCGCAGACGTCGGCGAGCGCGTCGCTCAGGGGTGAGGTCTCCAGCGGCTCGGGCCGCAGCGCGTCGACCGAGCGGCGGGCCTCGGCCAGGCTCTCCCTGGCCAGGCCCTTGACGGCGTCGAAGGGCCGTCTCCACTGCGCGGGGACCTCGTGCATCTGCTCGGCCGCCTGGAGCTGCGCGATGATCCCGGTGAGTCCCTGGGCCAGGGTGTCGTGGATCTCGCGGGCCATCCGCCGTCGTTCGTCGAGAACGCCCGCCTCCCGGGCCTGGGCGAGCAGCTGGGCGTGCAGGCCGGCGTTCTCGGCGAGCGTCGCCTCCAGCAGCCGGTTGGCCCGGTTCAGCTCGGTGAGGGTCCGCTCGCGCTGCTCGTCCTCCCGCTCGGCGAGGCGGAGCACCCAGGCGGTGCCGCCCATGAGGCCCACGTTGGCGAGAACGATGATCATGGACAGTGTCAGGCCGGACCAGGTCGTGTTGTCGATGGTGGAGGCCTGCGCGGTGCCGGCCACGACCGCCGTGGCGGCCACGCCAAGAAGTCGCCACGGCCAGCGCAGGAGGGTGAAGGCGTAGATGTAGGGCGCCGGGGTGAACAGCCCGAACGCGGGATCCCGTACGACCAGGATCGCGGTGATCAGTACGAGTCCGGTGAAGAACACCGTCGTGGCCGCCGGTCGTTCCCACGAGGCGGGACGCAGGGTGAACATGCCGAGCATCCATGCCGCGGCCAGCGCGCACAGGCCGAGGTCGACGAGCAGGGAGCCGCCCTCCAGCGGCTCCCTGGCCACCCTGAGGACGGTGAGGGCGGCCAGCAGCGTGTAGGGCACCACGGTGACGAGGAGGAACGGCGGCTCCTGGGGCGCGGAGGCGGAGCACTCGGGTCGCCATCGGCTGTTCATGACTTTCCTCCCTTGGGGCGAGTGTATTGCCGGTGGGATCGGCGGATCGGGCCTATTCCCAGCGGAACCAGCGGACGGCGGCGAGCGCGCATCCGGCCGCGTAGGCCGCCAGGATCAGCAGGGGGGCGGCGGAGGGGAAGTGGCCGAGGTAGGCGTCCTGGAAGGCCCGCATGCCGGCGCCGAGCGGGGTGTAGTGGCTGATGGTCTGCAGCACCGGCGGCATCTGGGTGATCGGTACCCACAGGCCCGCGAAGAACATCATCGGGAAGAACAGGGTCGTGCCGATCGCCGAGGCCGCGTTGCGTCCGGGGGCGAGCGCGGTGATCAGCAGGCCCATGGCGAGCAGCGCGGCGGCCCCGAGCAGCCAGGAGACGGTGAAGCCGAGCAGGTGCCGTGGCAGGCGTACGCCGAAGCCGAGTCCCGCGACGGCGAGGAAGAGGACCATCGCGACGAGCGCTGTGGCGAAGTTGGCGGCGAGCTGGGCGGTGAGCATGCGGGCGGGGCCGACGGGCGTGGTCCGCATCCGGCGCAGGACGCCGTTCTCCCGGTAGCCCGCGAGCGTGGTGGGCAGGGCGGTCATGGCCAGGATGGCCAGGTTGAACAGGATCAGGACGGGGACGTAGAGCTCGAAGATCGTCAGGCCGCCTGCGGCCTCCTGGCGCTCCCGCAGGGCGGGGACGCTGCCGAGGATGACCAGCACGACCAGCGGGCAGCCGACGCCCCACAGGGGGCCGACCTTGTCGCGGACGGACAGTTTGCTCTCGGCCTTGACGAGTCTCCAGGTCGTGGAGCCGCGACGGGCGGTGACGGGGGGTGCGGTGGTGGCGGTCATGGCTGCCATGGGGGTGGCTCCCTTGTGTGTGTCGTGGTCTTCGCGGTCGAGCCGGAGTGGGCCGAACCGGGGGATCGAGCCGGACCGGGTCGGTTCGGGGCGGGCTGGGCCGGACCGGGGTGGTTCGGGGCGGGCTGGGCCGGACCGGGGTGGTTCGGGGCGGGCTGGGCCGGACCGGGGTGGTTCGGGGCGGTTCGGGCCGGGTGGTTCGGGTCAGGCGGAGCCGGACCGGGAGACGGGGGCGAGGTGCCTGCCGGTCAGCTCGACGAAGGCGTCCTCCAGGCTCGCCTGCTCGACGCGCAGGAGTTCGGCCACGATGTGGTCGCGGGCCAGCACGGCGGTGACGGCGTTGAGGGCGTTGCCGTTGCCGCTGACGATCACCAGCTCTCCCCGGCGGGTGACGCGGGAGACGTCGGGCAGGCTCGTCAGCAGGTGGTCGTCGATCGGCCTGGAGGGGCGGAACCGGATGCGCTGCTCGATGCGGGCCCGTTCGGTGAGGCCGGCCGGGGTGTCCACGGCGACGACGCGGCCGGCGTCGATCAGCGCCAGCCGGTCGCAGAGCCGCTCGGCCTCCTCCATGAAGTGGGTGACCAGCACGATCGTGACCCCACGGGAGCGGACCCCCTCGATCA
Source organism: Streptosporangium sp. DT93 (assembly GCF_049844535.1). Classification (NCBI taxonomy): domain Bacteria; kingdom Bacillati; phylum Actinomycetota; class Actinomycetes; order Streptosporangiales; family Streptosporangiaceae; genus Streptosporangium; species Streptosporangium sp. DT93. The sequence goes on along the minus strand of NZ_JBNCLF010000004.1, from coordinate 307,391 downwards.
GCTCCCAGGTGTCGCGGCGCGCCTGCGGGTCGAGGCCGGTGGTGAGCTCGTCGAGGATCGCCACCCGGGGGTTGCCGACGAGGGCCAGCGCGATCGACAGCCGCTGTTTCTGGCCGCCGGACAGCTTGGCGTAGCCGGTCCTGGCCTTGTCGGCCAGGCCGAGGTCGTGCATGAGGGCGCGCCAATCGGCCGGCCGGGGGTAGAAGGAGCTGTAGAGCTCCAGGGCCTCGGCGACCTGGAGGCGGTCGGGGAGGTGGCCGGCCTGCGGCTGGACACCGAGACACGGGGTCAGCTCGGCGCGGTCCCGCCGGGGGTCGAGGCCGAGCACCCTGATCTCGCCCCGGTCCGGCGTGCGCAGGCCCTCGACGCACTCCACGGTCGTCGTCTTGCCGGCGCCGTTCGGGCCGAGGATCCCGAAGATCTCACCCTCCTGCACGGTGAGCGAGACGTCGTCGACCGCGATCTTGTCGTCGTAGCGCTTGTGGAGGTTCCGTACCTCGATCACCGGTGGCATGTGATGTCCTCTCGGGCTGGTCCGTGGCCGTTCGGCCTGCGTTCAGCCTCCTATGACCAGGGCTTTCGCGACATCGGCCAGGGGACGGGACCGGGCCGTCGAACGGCGGGGCCGCGGAGTCAGCCGATCGGTTGATCGCCGACCGGACGACGGGCGCACGAACGACGGCGAGACGGCCGCCCGGGGACGCGTCGCGGGGAGCCGTAGAAGGCGGGACACGGGCCGCCGAGGGGTCAGGACCCGGGGTGCCGAGGGGTCAGGGCCGCGGGGTCAGGACCCGGGGTGCCGAGGGGTCAGGGCCGCGGGGTCAGGACCCGGGGTGTCGAGGGGTCAGGACCGGGGGATCAGGCCGCGGGTGAGGGCCTCCTCGCGGAGGCGTTTCAGCGGCATCACGGCCCCCTCGCGCTCGACGCGCCACACGTCCCAGCCCGCGCACGCCTTCGTCCCGGCGACCGCGATGCCCGCGGCGGACAGGGAGTGGTACGCCTGGCCCGTCGCCGCCACCCTGATCCTCCCGTCCTCCTCGACCGTGGCGAAGTGGATCTCGCCCCTGACCGTACGGAAGATCTTGGTGTTCGGCGCCACCAGGCCGACCCTGATCAGGTCGACGAGCTCGACGCCGTAGCGGCGGCGTGACGCGGACGGTTCGGGGGAGGGGGCGGGAAGGTCGATCGCGGGGAGGCGGAAGCCGAGCCCGGCCGGGTTCCAGACCTCCTCGCAGAGCAGCCGGTAGAGGTGCTGGCGCTGCTCGATCTCGGGCACGCCGAACGTCTCGCAGGGCCGGAACGCCCTCTCCAGCCCCGACTCCCGCAGGTAGTGGGTGAACGGCGTGTTGCGCTGGCGGCTCTTGGGGTGCAGGGAGGCCGCGAGCCGGTTCTCGGCGTAGTAGTGCTCGAGCTTCTTGGCGTAGGGGTCGTCCCGGAAGCTCGCGTTGACGGACTTGGGGAGCAGCAGCAGGGCGCCGAGGCGGTTGCGCCGGATGTAGAACTCCGCCCGGGTCTCCACGTCGTTCCCGTGCCGCTCGAAGCGGTTGGCCCAGATGTGCTCGATCTCGTAGTCGCGCGCCCCCCGCAGGAAGCCGTACTCGTGGTCGCCGCCCTCGCACGCCCGCTGCACGTGGGCGGTCACGCGGGAGAGCAGGTAGCGGACCAGGCGGCGGTTGTTGGCCCGCAGCCCGAAGGTGGCCAGCTCCCGGAAGTCGTACTCCAGCAGGGACGTCTCCCGGCCGAGGACGACCGCGACGTCCTCGACGGTCCGGCAGATGCGCAGGAGGGGGATCAGCCGGTGGACGATCTCGTCGAGGTCGCGCCGCTGCACCGGCAGGTTGTTGACGCACCTGCGCACGTAGACGAGGTCGAGGAACGAGGCGACCATCGAGCACTTGCGGGTGAACACCTCGTCGGGGTCGTCGGGGGAGACGACGCAGAGCAGCAGCGTGAACTGGTCGTCGATGCCGTTGTGGCCGTTGAAGTGGACGGAGGCCAGGTCGGACCTGTACTTCCGGCGGGCGCGCAGCAGCTCGCAGTAGCGTTTCGAGGTCTCCGTCAGCCTGCGGACGAAGTCGCGCGCCCCGGCGGGATGGCCGAGGCCGAGCTGCAGGTCGTTGCGCAGGATCCACTCGTGGGCGGCCCGCCCGATCTCGGCGGCGTCGGTGGAGGGGGCGCCGCCGGGGGTCTCGTCGAACTGCGCGTACCGCGCCAGCAGGAACGAGCGGACGTAGGAGCTGGGCGTGCCGGTCTCGGGGGAGTCGGTGTCGGCGGCGGTCAGGCGGGCGAGCATGCCGGCCCACGCCTCGCCCAGTTCCTTGCGCGCCTGGGGGCCGACCCGGCGGAAGAGGTGGCCCTTGAGCAGGTCCACGTGGTTCAGCCGCAGTCCCCGGTCGTTCATCGAGACGAAGATCTCGCGGCCGTTCTCCTGGCCGAGGGCCCGGATGCCGACCAGGCAGACCCTGTCGAGCAGCCAGCGGACGAAGGGCACCAGGGCCTCGCCGCGCAGCACCTCGGGGAACTCCCCGTCGATCTCCCTGCTGCGGTCGTGCAGGTTGCGGACCGAGACGTGCGCGTCGTCGGGCAGCGTGAACCCCGCGAGGCCGTTCCAGTCCCCGACCAGGGAGTTGAGCAGTTGCGCGCGGGCCAGCTCCTCGGAGCCGCCGACCTTGAAGCTCCGCCTCCCGTGCCGCGCGGTGTAGGTGAGCCGCTCCAGCTCGCTGGCGTAGATCCCCATGTCCTGGTCGAGCAGGAGCTGGCGCAGGTAGATCAGCACGAGGTGCAGGGTGGTGACCCGCTGCTGGCCGTCCACCAGGAAGGTGCGGCCGCCGCTCTCGTGGTAGACGTACGGGCCGAGGAAGTACGGCGCGTAGTGGCCGACCTCGTCGCGGTCGTGCAGCACGTCCCACTGGTCGAGGAACTTCTGGGCCAGGTCGTCGATGAGCGTGCCGACCTCGTGCCGCGTCCAGGTGTATTCCCGCTGGTAGTAATCCAGGGCAAAGGAATTCCGCTCGAAAAGGGCGCGTACCGTCACGCCTTCGCCGTGAATGGGGCTGTCCACCATGGAGTCGGGAGCGCCTCTCGCCTCTGTTTTGCTCATTAAGAGCTGATTCATCTCGTTTATCACGACAGATGAAGAGGCGTTACCGGTCGCGATGACATCGTGACGTACTACGCGGGCAGCCCCATCGTCCGGGCGTGGCAGCGCATGGCGTGGTCGAAGGCGGCCCTGAGGTCGAGGATCGTGTTGTTGAACTGGCCGAACATCTCGAAACTGACCCAGCCGAACAATCCGGTCCAGGCGATCAGGCCGCGGACGATCGCGTCGTCGGGAACGCCGGGCATGAGCGCGCGCACGCGCGCCGCGTCGTCGCGGAAGGACGCGGGGACGGGCGGGTGGTGGGCGTCCGGGGGGTTCAGGGCCCCGGCCCGGTGGGCGTCGGAGACGATCCGGCCGTAGACGACGGTGTCGCGGACCGCCGCGGGAACGGTGTCCTGCGGCGCCTTGTAGCCGGGCACGGGGGAGCCGTACAGCAGGGCGTACTCGTGCGGGTGGGCCAGCGCCCAGTCCCGTACGGCGTGGCAGATCGCCATCCACCTGCCCGCGTGGTCGCCGGGCGGGACGGCCGCGTCGGCGTTCTCCACGGCCTCGCCGAGGGCGTTGTAGCCGTCGACGATCAGGGTCGTGAGCAGGTCGTCCCTGGAGGGGAAGTAGCGGTAGACCGCCGAGGAGGCCATGCCCATCTCGCGGGCGACGGCGCGCAGGGACAGGCCGCTCGCGCCGTCGACGGCGAGCTGCCTGCGGGCGACGTCGGCGATCTCGCGGGTCAGCTCGGCTCTGACCCTCTCTCGTGCGGTGAGGCTCGAACTCATGCCCCGACCATATCAGAGCACCCGGAAGAAAAGAGAGCACTGCTCTTGACGAACGATGCTCTCAAGAGAGAGCATTGCTCACAGAACGAAACGGCAATCTCCCGAAACCTCCGGGAGGGCCGGCCGGTCCCGCCGGTCCGGTACGCCGACGATCAGTGAAGGAAGAAGATCATGGCCAAGCACGTCATCGCCGGAGCGGGTCAGGTCGGCTCCCACGTCGCCGGGCTGCTGGCCGGGCAGGGGCACGAGGTCGTCCTCCTCAGCCGCTCGGGCTCGGGGCCCGACCTGCCGGGCGTCCGCAGGGTCGCCGCCGACGTGAGCGACCGCGAGCGGCTGACCTCCCTGACCCGGGGCGCCTCCGTCCTCTACAACTGCGTCAACCCGCGCTACCACGAGTGGGCGCGCGACTGGCCGCCGCTCGCCGCGTCGATGCTGGGAGCCGCCGAGACCACCGGCGCGGGGTACGTCATCCTCGGCAACCTCTACGTCTACGCCGCACCCGACCGGCCGATGAGGGAGGACGACCCGCTGACGCCGCCCAGCGTCAAGGGCGGGATCCGGGCCCGGGTGTGGCAGGAGGCCCTGGCCTCGCACGAGGCGGGCCGGTCCAGGGTCACCGAGGTGCGCGGCTCGGACTTCTTCGGCCCCGGTTGCCTCGACCAGTCGCACCTGGGGGAGAGGCTCGTCCCCGCGCTGCTGTCCGGAAAGACCCCCCGCTTCGCCGGGGACCCCGACCAGCCGCACAGCTGGACCTACGTGCCCGACGTCGCGCGGACCCTGGTCGCGGCGGGCGAGGGGGAGCGCGCCTGGGGCCGCGCGTGGCACGTCCCGACGAACGAGCCGATGACGGTGCGCGAGGTCGCCGCGCGCCTGAGCGCGCTCGCCGGGGTCCGCGACCCGGGGGTCAAGCCCGTGCCCCACGTGCTGCTGCGCGCCGCCGGGGTCTTCTCGCCGATGCTCAGGGAGCTGGAGGAGCTGCGCTACCAGTTCGTCCGTCCCTTCGTCCTGGACTCGGCCGCCACCCGGGAGGCGTTCGGGATCGAGCCGACCCCGATGGACGAGGCGCTGACCGCGACGCTCGGGTGGTGGCGCGAGCGCCTGGCCGTCGCGGCGTAGGCCGCGCCGTCGCGCGGAGACGATGCCGGCGGATGCGCGGGATCGCCGCCGGTGGGTCGCGCGGACGATCCCCCACCTTCGGCCCGCACGTCGTCGCCGTCAGCGTGGCGCAAAGCTTTTGGGGCTTTGAGCGGCGGTGGCCGCATTACGATGACATCGTCGCGTACCGGCTTGACCGGTGCCACGAGGCGATCTCCCCTCACGCTCACACAGCCGAGGTCGAGGAGATCATCATGTTCCGCACGCGTGCCGCCGTCATGGGATGGTGCCTGGCGATCACCGCTCTTGCCCCGGTGGGGGCCTCGGCCCTCGCCACCCACCCCGCCCAGGTGACCTCGGCCGCTCCCGGTGACAAAGCCCTCGATCGGTCCGTCGCGGCAAAACCGCCCGTGGGCATGCTTGTGGTCCTGCAACGCGACCTGGGCCTCACCGAGGACCAGGCCCGGAGCCGTCTGCTCAACGAGGTCCGCCTGGCCCCGATCGCGGCGCAGTTGCGCAGACGGCTCGGCACCCGTTTCGCCGGATCCTGGCTGCTGGAACCCACCGCGCGGACCCTGGTGGTGGCCACCACCAGCCCCGCCGACCTCACCGAGATCACCGCCCAGGGCGCACGCCCCCTCCTCGTGCGACGGTCACTGGCCGAACTGCAGGCGATCAAGGACAGGCTCGCCGCCGGGCCTCTCTCGTCGGTGAGCAGCGTGCGCTACATCGACGTCAGGACCAACAAGGTCATCGTCCGGTCGGCCACCCCCCAGGCGGCTGCGAAAATCGTCAGGACCACCGGCCTCGCCTCCGACGCGGTGAAGGTGATCGCCTCAGCCGAACAGCCCCGCTCCCTGCCCACCACCGTGCGGCTTCTCGGCCCGTCGGCCGACCTGACGGCCGATCTGAAGATCGATCTGGTGGGTGGCCAGGCCTACCTCACCGGCGCCGGGACCCGCTGTTCGATCGGTTTCTCGGTGACGCACGGTGATCGCAAGGGGTTCGTCAGCGCCGGGCACTGCGGCACCCCGAATGTGACCACCGTCGGTTTTAACCGGCTCCCCCAGGGCGTCGTGCAGGCCTCGACGTTCCCGGGCGACGACCACTCCTGGGTCGCGGTCAACGACACCTGGGTCCCCCGGCCACTGGTGGGCAACGACAGCGGTGGCACCATTCATGTCTCCGGCCACAGGCAGGCCGTCGAGGGCGCCTCGGTCTGCCTGTCCGGATCCTCCAGCACCGGTCTCAACTGGCGCTGCGGCGTCATCACCCAGCGCGACGCCGACGTCACCTATCCGCAGGGGGTCGTCGACCACCTGATACGCACCAGCACCTGCGGTCAGGCCGGCGACTCGGGCGCCGCCATGCTCTCGGTCGACCAGGCCCAGGGAGTCGTCTCGGGCGGCTCAGGGAACTGCCCCGACGGCGGCGTCACCTACGTCCAGCCGATCGGGGACACCCTCACCGCCTACGACCTGACCCTGATCACCGACGACACGGCCCGCATGCCCAGCACGGGCGTCTGCACGGGCTACCCCCAGACCGCCACCGGCACGCTGGCCGGAGCCCAGTCGGTCTACCGGCCCGTCGGCTCGCCCTACCGTACGACGGTCGCCGGCAACCACTACGGCTGCCTGAACGGCAGACCCGACGGAGACTTCGATCTCTACCTGCAAAAGCAGACCGGATCGGTCTGGAACACCGTCGCGGCCTCCGACAGCCCCCAATCCTTCGAGGAACTCGGCTACTGGGGCCTGCCCGGCGACTACCGCTACATGGTCCTCTCCTCAAGCGGCACCGGCTCCTACACGCTGGGCTACACGACGCCATGACCACCGTGGGGAAAGCCCGGTCATCGTGAGAACCGGGTGGCCGTCCGCGTGGCGCGGCCGTGGACGGCAACCGCTGATCTAGGATCACGTTGCCCGCGTCGCACGATCATCCAGTGATGCGGGGTGGCCCTCCCCTCGCGTTTTGAGAACCGAGGTCAAGGAGGGCGTATGTCTGCCGGCCATGCTGTGAGCAGAGGCTGCGTCGTGGCCGTCACCGCTGTCGCGCTGGCCGCGGTCCCGGCCGGAGCCGCACGCCGGGCGGACCGGCCGGCCACCACAGCGACCACCACAGCGACCACCACCGCGGCCACTGCGGCGACGACCACGGTGGCAAGGATGACCAGGGTGACCACGGCCACCGTCGCGCAGCCGGATCCGTCACCGGCCATGCTGAGGGCGATGCAGCGCGATCTGGGCCTGACGCCGGAACAGGCTCGGACCCGGCTGCTGAACGAGGCCCGCCTGAGCCCGGTCGCGGCGCAGTTGCGCATACGGCTCGGAACGCGTTTCGCCGGTGCCTGGTTGCGGGGACCCAGCGCACTCAGGCTGGTGGTGGCCACCACCAGCGCCGCCGACACCCCGATGATCCTGGCCGCCGGTGCCCACGCGGAGATCGTTCCCCGTTCGCTGAGCGAACTGGCCGCGATCAAGAGCATGCTCGACAGGGCACTGCCGGTGAAGCGGCTGGTGTCCAGCGTGCGCTATGTCGATGCCAAGCGCAACAGAGTGGTGCTGCTGGCCCAGAGGACCGACGAGACCCAGAACGTCATCGAGGCCGTCGGGGTGGACAACGCCGCGGTGGTCGTCCTGCCCTCCACCGAGGTGCCCGAGCCGTTGCACGCCCCGGCGGTGCAGGACGTGCTGGGCGGCAACGCCTTCCACGTCGGCCTCACCAGCCGGTGCTCGGTGGGCTTCGCCGTGTTCACGGGCACCCGGAGCGGTTTCGTCACCGCCGGGCACTGCGGCAGGACCGGCACCAGGACCACCGGCTTCAACGGAACCGTCCAGGGAGTCTTTCGCGGGTCTCTCTTCCCCGGCGGCGACCACTCCTGGGTGCAGGTCGACAGAGGCTGGCGCACCGCCCCGGAGGTGGACGACGGCGAGGGCGGCACCGTGCCCGTCGCCGGCGCCCGGATCGCCCTCGAGGGAGCCTCGGTCTGCCGCTCCGACGCTGCCGGCGGTCTGCACTGCGGTCTCATCCAGCAACGCGACGCCAGCGTCACCTACCCCCAGGGCAACGTCTTCGGACTGACCCGCACCAGTGTCTGCGCCGAGGCCGGTGACTCCGGCGGCCCCTTCATCTCCTTCGACCAGGCCCAGGGCATCGCCTCCGGCGGCTCGGGCGACTGCGGCCAGGGCGGCACCTCCTACTTCGAGCCCATCGACGAGGTCCTCAACGCCTACGACCTGACCTTGAAGACCGTCGCCGACACCCGCCACCGGCCACCGGCCTCCCCCGTTCCCCCACCCTGATTCAGCACGTCGCGACCACGGACGTCACACGGGCTCTCCGGCGTTCAGGCCGCGAAGGACATGGACACGAGACGGGCCATGGCGGAGAAACAGCCGGAGCACACCACGAACATCCGTTGGCACCCTGGCGGGAGCACCTGGCGACAACCACCGACATCACGTCCGCGCGAGCCACTGACGGTCTCTCCGCGCACGACACGCGCGCCGTACGCTCGGAGCATGAGGATCGCTGTCATCGGCCTGGGGGACATCGCGGAGAAGGCGTACCTTCCCGTCCTCGGTGCCACGCCTGGCCTGGAGCTGCACCTGTGCACCCGCGACCGGGCCAGGCTCGACCGGCTCGGCGACGCCTACCGGATCTGGCCGCGGTTCTCCTCGGTGGAGGAGCTGCTCGGCGCGGGGGTCGAGGCGGCCTTCGTCCACGTGGCGACCGCGGCGCACCCGGAGGTCGTCGAGCCGCTGCTGCGCGCGGGCGTCCACGTCTACCTGGACAAGCCGATCGCCTCCACCCTCGCCGAGTCCGAGCGCCTGGTCCGCCTGGCCAGGGAGTGCGGGCGGTCGCTGCTCGTCGGCTTCAACCGGCGCCGGGCACCGGACTACGCCGCCCTGCGGGACCTTCCCCGCGACCTGGTGGTGATGCAGAAACACCGGGCCCGCCGGCCGGCGGACCCGCGGACGGTCGTCTACGACGACTTCATCCACGTCGTGGACACGCTCAGGTTCCTGGTGCCGGGCGAGATCGAGCGGACCGGCATCCGCGTCCGGGTCGAGAGCGGGCTGCTGGAGCACGTGACGCTGGAACTCTCCGGGGACGGCTTCACCGCCTTCGGGATCATGAGCAGGATGAGCGGCTCGGCCGAGGAGACCGTCGAGGTGACGGGCGGTGGCTTCAGGCGGCGGGTGGTCGGCCTGGCCGAGGTGCTCGACCACTCCCTCGACTCCTTCGGCGGCTCCGGCGGCGAGAGGCTGACCCGGCGGGGCGACTGGACCCCGGTCTCCCGGCAGCGGGGCATCGAGCAGATCTGTCACGAGTTCCTCGACGCGGTCGGCTCGGGCACGGTCGTGGACGCGGGCGACGCCCTGGTCACCCACGCGATCTGCGAGGACATCGTCGTCGCCGCGGGCGGATGACCGCCCCTGCCGTGTGGGGGCGTGAGCCCTGGGCACACTGGAGATCACGACAGATCCGGCGAAGTGGGGCGTGCGTCATGACGGCCGTGGTGATCGGTGAGACCCTCGTCGACCTCGTGTGGCGCTCCGACGCGGCCGTCGTCACGCCGCTGGCCGGAGGCAGCCCCGCCAACCTCGCGGTCGGGCTGCACCGGCTCGGCGTCCCCACGACACTCCTGACCTGCTGGGGCGACGACATACCGGGCGCCCTGGTCGCCGAGCACCTCGGGGCCTCCGGCCTTCCGGTCGTCCGGGCGCGGACGGCCTCGGGACGCACCGCCCTGGCCCTGGCCTACGTCGACGCCACGACCGGGGGAGCCGACTACGACTTCCTGGCCGCCTGGGACCCGCTCGACCTGCCGGTCCCCGAGGGCGCGACGCTGCTGGCGACCGGTTCCCTGGCGATCGCGGTGGAGCCCGGCGCGAGCCGCGTCCACGAGACGTGCGGGTCGTTCCGGTCGCGCCCGGGCGGCATGGTCGCGGTCGACCTCAACGTCCGCCCCCGTGCCCAGGCCGACCGGGCGGCCTACCGGGCCACGGCCGAGAGGTTCGCCGCCGTCGCCGACGTGGTCAAGGCCAGCACTGAGGACCTGTCCTGGCTCTATCCTGGGATCCCCCCCTCGGAGGCGGCGCGCGACCTGCTCGGCCTGGGCCCGGACCTGGTCGTGCTGACCGACGGCGCCGGAGGCGCGCACGGCTTCACCGCCGGGACGGAGGTGTCGGTCCCGGCCCGGTCGGTCCGGGTCGTCGACACCATCGGCGCGGGCGACGCCTTCCAGGCGTCCCTCCTGGCGGGCCTTCTCCACGACGGACGGCCCCGGCTGCCCGCCGATCGGGCGGCCCTGGAACGCCTGGTCCACCGGGCGGTGGCGGCGGGGGCCCTGGCCTGCGAGCGGGCCGGAGCCCGCCCGCCGGACCTCACCGAGCTGGAGGCGGCCGTCGCGACCGGCCGGTCGTGAGCGCGGCCGCGACGCGGGAGGTCAGTGGTCGCGGCCCGTGCGGCCGTCCCCCTCGCCGTCGAGGTCGACCTCGACGTGCTCCTTGCGGACCTTTCCCGACACCCTCTCCTGCTCGGTGACCTGCTCCTTGCTCATCCTGATCTGCTCGACCGGCACGGCCTCGGTGGTGACCACCGCCCGCTCGGCGTGCGGGGTGACCTCGTGCTCGGCCCCGGTGATGTCGGAGCCGCTCATCGCGCCGGCCCGGCTGGCGTCGGTGACGGGCTCCCGCTCGATGCGCACCTCCTCGCGGGTGACCGGTACGGTGATCTACTTCTCCTCGGTGACCACGTACTTGCGCAGCCGTGCCTTGCCGGTCTCGTGGGACTCGGTGCCGGCGTTGAGCCTCTCCTCGGAACGGGGCATCGCGTCGTCGCCGCGCCGGGCGCGTCCCTGGGAGCCGGGCATGGAGCTGGGCGTCGGGCGGTCGCGTCCCGGTGAGCCGGACATCGTGTCGCGTCCGGTGTTCCCGTGCATGCCCGCGTGGCTCTTGTCCCCCTTGCCGGGCCTGTCGTTCCCGCCCCAGCTCACGCCGTAGTACTCGTAGAGCCTGCGCTCCTCGTCCTGCGAGAGGTGTCCGCCGGACTCGACGTCGACGTTGGGGGCGTCCTTGATGCGTGCCTTGTCGTACTCGACCTCCACGTGGTCACCGACCACGGACGCCCTCTGGATGGGGACGAAGGTCTCCTTCATCCCGAACAGCCCGGTCTTCACGCACAGCCACTCGGGCTTGCCGGTGCTGTCGTCGAGGTAGACGTGCTTGACCTCGCCGACCTTCTGTCCTGCGGAGTCGTAGAGCTGGTGGTCGATCACCATCGGGATCTGCTCCTGGGTAATCATCCTTTTTTCTCCCCCTGTTGGCTTCCTATGTGCCATACCGCTAAGAACTCAGAAGAAACGGATTAAAAGGACAAAACGCCTAAAAATAATTAAAGTCGGGCCAGTGGGAACGGTGCGTCCGGAGGATGCCCGGCGACCGGGGGGAGGGGGCGTCGCGGCCGACGTCGCCCCCGATGGGGTGACCTTGTGGGCATCTGTGCGCAGATGGAACGGATGCCACCCTTGGCCAGGTCGCGGGTAGTGTGGTGGTGCACCCGGAAACCCCTGGACGGTGTCCATCCGGCCGTCGGGCGGCGGGGCCGGACCGGGACGACGAGCGGCGAGGAGTGACGAGCAGTGACGAGCCGTGTTCCCCTCTCGTGACCGGCGCCCGGGCTTTCCGGGCGCGCCGCGATCCCCCTGCCGGACGATGCGTAGTTATCGACCGGCGTCTCAGGGCAATCGGGGAGGAACGCGCAGATCTGGCAGGGCTCGACGACGAGCGCCTGCCGTCCCGTAGTGACTGAGGGGATGAACGTGCCGGAACTTGTGGTCGGACCGATGCTGCGCTACGTCGACGAGACGAGCGCCTCGGTATGGCTGGAGACGAGTGAGCCGTGCCAGGTGGCGGTCGAGGTCGCCGGTGTGCGTTCGGAGGCCAGGACGTTCACCGTCCACGGCCACCACTACGCGATCGTCGACGTCCGCGACGGCGGGACCTACGAGGTGCGCCTGGACGAGAAGACGGTCTGGCCGCTGCCGGACCACCCCCCGAGCCGCATCCGCCTGCTCGGCCCCGACGGGCCGCAGAAGGTGATGTTCGGCTCCTGCCGGACCAGCGTGCCGCACGACACCCTGCACACGATCTCCCACGGGGTGGACGTGCTGCGCGCGTACGGGTGCACGCTGATGGACGCCCCCGAGGAGCGCTGGCCCGACATGGTGCTGCTCATGGGCGACCAGGTCTACGCCGACGAGCCGTCCTCGGAGATGCTGGAGTTCATCGCCAACCGCAGGGACAGCGACCCGAAGAAGGAGATCGCCGACTTCGAGGAGTACGCCGAGCTGTACCGGATCGCGTGGACCGACCCGGAGATCCGCTGGATCCTCTCCACCGTCCCCACCGCGATGATCTTCGACGACCACGACCTGCGCGACGACTTCAACACCTCCCTGTCCTGGCGCACGGCGATGGAGAAGGTCTCCTGGTGGCGGCACCGGGTGGTCGCCGGGCTCGGCGCCTACTGGGTCTACCAGCACCTGGGCAACATGTCACCGGACGAGCGCGCCGCCGACGAGGTGCTCGGCAAGGTGTACGCGACCGAGGGTGACGGGGCCGAGATCCTCGACGCGTTCGCCGAGCACGCCTACGACGTCCCCGCCGACAGCCGGTGGAGCTACTCCCGCGACCTCGGGTCCACCCGCCTGATCATGCTCGACTCCCGCTGCTCCCGGCAGCTCGACCCCTCCGACCGGCGCATGCTCGACCCGGTGGAGTGGGAGTGGCTCACCGAGCAGCTCTCCAGGGGCGGCGCGGAACGCTTCGTGATCGGCTCCTCGGTGCCGTTCCTGCTCCCGGCGGGCATCCACCACATCCAGAACTGGAACGAGGCCCTGGCCCAGGGCGCCTGGGGCAAGACCGTGGCGCGCGTGTCGGAGATGCTGCGCCAGGCCGTGGACCTGGAGCACTGGGCGGCCTTCCGCCGCTCCTTCGAGGACCTGTCCACACTGCTCGCGGGCCTGGGCAAGCCGGTGATCATGCTTTCGGGCGACGTGCACTACTCCTACGTCGCCAAGGCCATCGACCTGCCGATCCACCAGCTCGTCTGCTCCCCGATCCGCAACCCGCTGAGCCGCACCCTCCGGTTCGCCAACATCATCGCCCAGTTCGGCATCGCCAGCCTGATCGGCCGCGTGCTCTCCAAGCTGGCGAGGATCCCCCAGCCCCCCTTCAAGTGGCGGATCACCAACGGCCCGTGGTTCTCCAACGCGGTGGCCGTCCTCCTGCTGGACACCTCCCCGGTCTCGGTCCGCTGGGACACCGCCACCGGCACCGAGATCACCGAGATCACCACGGTGGAGCTGGAGGAGGCCCCCCGCGAGACCGAGCCCCACCGGGTGGGACGCGCCGCGAGGTAGCGCCCCCGAGGGGCACACGAGAAGGCGCCCGGTACGGGACCGGGCGCCGGAGGCGGTGCGGAGGCGGTGCGGGAGGGTCAGCGCGCGAGTTCCTCCAGGACCGCGCCGAGCCTGCCGATCGCCCAGCGCACGTCCTCCTCGGAGATCACGAGCGGCGGGGCGAGGCGGACGGTCGAGCCGTGGGTGTCCTTGGCCAGCACGCCGTGGGCCATCAGCGCCTCGGAGACCTCCCGCCCGCTCGCCAGGGTCGGGTCGATGTCGACCCCGGCCCACAGGCCGCGCCCGCGCACGGCCACCACGCCGTGGCCGATCAGGGCGTTCAGCTCCTCGTGCATGACCGCGCCGAGCTCCCTGGCGCGGGCCTGGTACTCGCCGGTGGCGAGCATCTCGACGACCGTGCTCGCGACCGCGCAGGCCAGCGGGTTGCCGCCGAAGGTGGAGCCGTGCTGGCCGGGGCCGATCACGCCGAGCACGTCCTCGTTCGCGGTGATCGCCGAGACCGGGACCACGCCGCCGCCCAGGGCCTTGCCCAGCACGTAGACGTCGGGGACGACGCCCTCGTGGTCGCAGGCGAAGGTCTCGCCCGTACGGCCCAGACCGGACTGGATCTCGTCGGCGATCATCAGGACGTTCTCCGCGGTGCACAGCTCGCGGACCTGGGTGAGGTAGCCGTCCGGCGGGACCAGCACCCCGGCCTCGCCCTGGATCGGCTCCAGCAGCACCGCGACCGTGTCGGCGTCGATCGCCTCGCGGATCGCCTCGATCGAGCCGTACTTCACGATCCGGAAACCCGGGGTGTACGGGCCGAAGCCGCCGCGGGCGTCGGGATCGGTGGAGAAGCCCACGATCGTGGTGGTGCGGCCGTGGAAGTTGTCCTCCATCACGATGATGTTGGCCCGGTCGGGGGTCACGCGCTTGACCTGGTACCCCCACTTGCGGGCCACCTTGATCGCGGTCTCCACGGCCTCGGCGCCGGTGTTCATCGGCAGGACCATGTCCTTGCCGGTCAGGTCGCCCAGGCCCGTGGCGAAGGCGGCGAACCGGTCGTGGAAGAAGGCGCGGCTGGTCAGGGTGAGCCGGGAGAGCTGCTCCTGCGCGGCCGCGATGATCTTCTCGTTGCCGTGGCCGAAGTTCAGCGACGAGTAGCCCGACAGGCAGTCCAGGAAGCGCCGGCCCTCCACGTCGACCACCCAGGCGCCCCGCGCCTCACTGATCACCACGGGCAGGGGGTGGTAGTTGTGCGCGCTGCGGCGCTCGCTCAGCGCGATGAACTCGTCCGTGCCGGTCATACGTCCACCCCTTCCGGGCTCGGGACCGTCGCTCCCGCGACGCGCTCCCTGATCTCCAGTGTGCAGCACTTGGCCCCGCCGCCGGCCTTGAGCAGCTCCGACAGGTCCACCGGGACGACCTCGAAGCCGCGGCGCTTGAGCTCCAGCTGCAGGCCGGCGGCCTCGGCGCTGATCACCACGTTGACGCCGTCGCTGACCGAGTTGAGGCCGAACGTGAGCGCGTCCTCCTCGCTCGCCAGGACGGCGTCGGGGAAGAGGTTCCGCAGCACCTCGCGGCTCCCGGGGGAGAAGGCGCCGGGGAAGTAGGCCACGTTGTGCCCGTTCAGCGGGAAGAGCGCCGTGTCCAGGTGGTAGAAGCGCGGGTCCACGAGCCGCAGCGTCACCACCGGCCGGCCGAGGAACTCCTGCGCCTCCTTGTGGGCGGTGATGTCGGTGCGGAAGCCCGTGCCGGCCAGCACCAGGTGGTCGAGGGTGAGGAAGTCGCCCTCGCCCTCGTTGACGAAGGCCGCCTCGTGCACCCGGTCGTGGCCGTTCTCGGTGAACCACCGCAGGTACGCCGGCCCCTCGGCCTCGCGCTGCGGGTAGGCGAACCGCGCGCCGTACACCCGCCCGTCCACGACCAGCGCGCCGTTGGCGGCGAAGACCATGTCCGGCAGGCCCTCCAGCGGCTCGATGAGGCTCACGCGGTGCCCGAGGTCGAGGTAGACGCTCCTGAGCGTCTCCCACTGCCTGATCGCGACCTCCCGGTCGGCACCGGCCTCCGGGTGCATCCAGGGATTGATCGCGTACTCGACCGTGAAGTGGTCCGGCCGGCACATCAGGTAATGCCTCGTCATCGATAACCCCGTTACGAAAGGTCGTGGTGGCGGGCGCCGCCGGATCTCCGGCGGCGCCGTCATCAGCCTAGAAAGGGCATTACCGCAGGCCAAGGGGTCGTTCTTGCGTTACGGCACAGGATTGCCGCGTCTGTCAGGCGAAGAACGGCGATTCGTTGTGCGGGCCCAGGAACGGCTCGCCGCGCGAGGTCACCAGGGGCGCCTCGATCAGCCGGGAGAGCACGATGGAGCTCTTGGTCCGCACCACGAACGGCTCGGCGGCGATGCGCTCGATCACCCGCTCCACGTGCCGCACGTCGGTGGCCCTGATGTGCAGCAGCGCGTCGGCCTCCCCGGTGATCGTGCACGCCGACACCACCTCGGGATGGCGGCCGAGCGCCACCCCGATCTCCGACGGGGAGGTCTTGCCCGCGCAGAACAGCTCCACGTACGCCTCGGTGGTCCAGCCGAGCGCCGCGGGCTCCACCCGGGCGGTGAAACCGGTGATGGCCCCGCTCTCGCGCAACCGGTCCACCCGCCGCTTCACCGCCGACGCCGACAGGCCCACCCGCTGACCGATCTCCGCGTACGTGGCGCGGGCGTCCTCGACGAGCGCCCCGATGATGTCGCGATCAAGCCTGTCCAGTTCCACGCAGACCTGTATACAGCCAACGGGCTCCGGGCCGCGCGACCACCGGCACGGGAGGGGGCGCGGCCTTCCTCGTCCGGCCCCGCGGACCGCCCCGGGCCCGGACGGGGGGCGGCCCTCCCCGCCCGTACGGGTCGCCGGGCCAGGAGACGGGGAAGGCCGCCGGACGGATGATCCGTCCGGCGGCCTCACGGGGCTTCTCTCACGGGGCGCCCTTCACGGGGCGCCTCTCACGCGACGCGTGCGCGGGGTGCCAGGGTCAGGTCGGCTCGGCCTCGCCGGTGGCCTGCTCCTGCGCCTCCTCGGGGGAGGCCTCCAGGTCGTCGCCCGCCTGGGCGAGCGCGGTCTGCTTGTCCAGGCGGACCCAGCTCGTGATGCTCTCGATCGCGAACAGCACGCCCAGGTAGAGCGTGAGCGCGGCCAGCACCCACGTCAGCACGCCCAGCGCCGCACCGACGCCGATGATCAGCAGGCGCAGCTCCCAGCCCAGGCCCGCCCTGAACACCCAGGCGGCCGGCCAGATGCTCTGCCGCGTCCGGTACACCGTGTCGTAGGTGTGGTAGCCGATCACGTAGACCAGCACGTACAGCAGCCACTTGGGCGCCTCGGCCGCCAGGCCGATCAGGATGATCGTGAGGAACTCGGTGCCCCGGATCAGCGGCGGCACCAGCCAGTCGAGCCTGCCCAGGTGGTCGCGGGCGGCGGTGGGCAGCACCAGGACGATCATGACCAGCACCGGGGCGAGCAGGATCGGCCCGTCGTCGAGCACCCCGGCCACCGCCATGACGACGATCGCGACCAGCGCGGCCAGCGCGGCGGGGACCGCGGGCAGGCCGGGCCCGACCCTGCCGCGCAGCAGCGTCACCAGCGGGCCGTCGTCGCGGTAGGCGAGCAGCCGCGCGGTCTGCATGCGCAGCCGCTCCTCGTACGGGTCCGGGGCGGGGACGGTCTGTGGCTGGGTGATCATGCGAAAGACCTCATCAGGCGTCCGGTGAGCGAGTAGGCGGCACCGATGCCGCCCCAGATGATCAGGGTCAGGAAGGTGATCCTGGCGTCGAACAGGGCGCTGACGATCGCGATGGCGGCGAACCGCTCACCGATGGGGAACACGATCATCTTGCGGGCCCAGTGCACGGCCCGGTACCTGCCGGCCCTGCCCCACATCCTCAGCAGGCTGCGGACCGCGCCGACCTGGGCGCTCTTGCGCTGCTCCAGCGCCTGGCGCAGGCCGGTGTCGGCGCTGACCGACAGCGACACCGACGGCAGCGGGGAGGGGGCCTTGCGACGGTTCGCCGCGCCGTAGGAGAAGTCCAGCAGGTGCTTGATGGACTGCAGGCCGATCGCGATCAGTGCCAGCGTCCAGACGTCGCCCACCCCGGAGACCGCCGCGCCGACCGCGAGGCCGGCGAAGACCACGTACTCCTTGAACCGGTCGAAGGTGGCGTCCAGCCACGCCCCGAGGACGCCGAACTTGCGGGCGTAGCGCGCGACCTGGCCGTCCACGCAGTCGAACACGAACGCGAAGTAGATCAGCACGCCGCCCGCGACCATCCAGACCCGCTCGCCGACGGCGAAGCAGAGCGCCGCCGCCACGCCCAGCGCGATCGAGATCAGCGTGACCTGGTTGGGGGTCAGCCCCCTGCGGGCCGCCCAGCGGGCGATGAACCGGGAGTAGGTGCTGACGAAGTAGGTGGTGAAGAAGCCGTCGGCGCCCTTGACCGCGTTGTTCAGGCGGGCCCGGTCCTCGTTGAAGGTGGACATCTCGGCCACCGCCTCGGCGGCCTGCTCGGGGTCGGACACCCGGCGGAAGAACAGGTCGCGACGGCCCCGGATGCCGACCGAGACGCCCTTGCGCACCAGGCCCAGCACCAGGAGCTGGACCAGGTCGTCCTCGGGCCCCAGCAGGTGGGCCATGTCGGCCAGCTCGCGGGCGGCCTCGGCCAGCACCGGCGCGTGCTTGTGGTGCAGGTGCAGCGGGCCGAGCAGGACCGCGTTGGGCCGGGTCACCGCGTGGAAGGCCGACCCCACCGAGATGACCCGGGACCTGCGGGCGCGGACCCGCACGGGCAGGCCCTCCAGCAGGCGGTCGCCGATCTCCGGCTGCGCCTCCTCGATCGGGACGTCGGTCACGATGACGTCGCCGTTCTCGTCCTCCTCCCGCGGCTCCTTGGTGATCAGGGCCAGGGCGCCGCGCTTGGACTTGGTGATCTGGTAGATCAGCTCGTCGTGGATCAGCGCGTTCGCCGGCAGGAAGAGCAGGTTCTCGGTGGCGCCCTCGACCGCGTCGGCGATGGCACGCAGGTCGCCCGCCAGGTCGGCGGTCTCCACCAGGCGGCCGGGGAACCCCCGGTGGGCGGCGGCGTTGCCGGCGCGGACGACGGTGACCGGGTCGGGGTCGAGCGAGGCGAGCTGGCCGTGCAGCTTGCCGATCACCGTGGGGCAGCCGGGCAGTGCGGGCAGGGTCAGCGAGGCGGGCGTCGCCTGACCGGGAACGGCGTCGGGGCCGGGCGATGAGCCCAGCAGGACCACGCGGGGCATGGCACCCTTTCGTGCGGAGACGGTGTGAGGCGGTGTACCGGGGGCGGCATTTCGCCAGAGGCCAAAGTTTAGTGAGTTTTGGGTGAACAACACGCACCGGTGATCCGACCGTGTCGTTCACCCATGCTTCCACCTCTGCCGGGGAGACGGCCCCACTACACTGTGCGGGTGAGTCTGTACCGTGATGACGGCATCGTGCTGCGCACCCACAAGCTGGGGGAGGCCGACCGCATCGTCACCGTGCTGACCCGGCGGACGGGCAAGATCCGTGGAGTCGCCAAGGGCGTCCGGCGCACCATGTCACGATTCGGCGCCCGTCTCGAACCGTTCACCCACGTCGACCTCCAGCTGCACACCGGCCGCACGCTCGACGTGATCACCCAGGCCGAGACCATCCGCTCCTACGGCGGGCCGCTGGTGGTCGACTACCCGCGCTACACGGCCGGCACCGCGATGCTGGAGACCGCCGACCGCCTGATCATGGGGGAGAAGGAGCCGGCGCTGCGCCAGTTCCTGCTGCTCGTCGGCGGCCTGCGCACGCTCGGCTCGGGGGAGCACGAGGCCAGGCTCGTGCTGGACGCCTACTTCCTGCGCTCCCTGGCCGTGGCCGGCTACGCCCCCGCCCTGGAGGCCTGCGCCCGGTGCAGGGCCGTCACGGTGCGGGCCTTCGCCATCGTGGCGGGCGGCGTGGTGTGCGGGGCCTGCCGCCCCGCGGGCGCGGCCGTGCCGGAGGCGGAGACCCTGGCCCTGATGGCGGCGCTGCTGCGGGGCGACTGGCCCACCGCGGACGCCTCCCGCGGCCGGCACCGCGCCGAGTGCAGCGGCCTGGTCGCCGCCTATCTCCAGTGGCACCTCGAACACGGCATACGCTCTCTTCGACACGTAGAGAGGGAGCCCGTCACGTGAACGTCCGCCCACCCGTCCCCCACCCCTCCGGCGCCGTCCCGCCCCCGATCCCGCGCGATCTCGTGCCCCGGCACGTGGCGATCGTGATGGACGGCAACGGCCGGTGGGCCAAGCAGCGCGGCCTGCCCCGCACCGAGGGCCACAAGGCGGGCGAGGCCTCGCTCTTCGACGTGGTCGAGGGGGCGATCGAGCTCGGCATCCCCTACCTGTCGGCCTACGCCTTCTCCACGGAGAACTGGAAGCGCTCCCCGGACGAGGTCCGCTTCCTGATGGGCTTCAACCGCGACGTGATCCGCCGCCGCAGGGACGAGCTGCACGCGATGGGCGTACGGGTCCGCTGGGCGGGCCGTCCCGGGCGGCTGTGGCGCAGCGTGATCCAGGAGCTGCGCGACGCCGAGGAGATGACCGAGCGCAACTCCACGCTGACCCTGCAGTTCTGCGTCAACTACGGCGGCCGCGCCGAGATCGTCGACGCCGCGCTGCGCCTGGCCCAGGACATCGCCGACGGGCGGGTCAAGCCGGGCCGGGTGAGGGAGGAGACCTTCGCCCGCTACCTGGACGAGCCGCAGATCCCCGACGTGGACCTGTTCGTGCGCTCCTCGGGCGAGCAGCGCATCTCCAACTTCCTGATCTGGCAGACGGCGTACGCCGAGATGGTCTTCCTCAACCGGCTCTGGCCCGACTTCGACCGCCGTGACCTGTGGGAGGCCTGCGAGACCTACGCCAAGCGCGACCGCAGGTACGGCGGCGCCGTGCCCAACACCGTGCCCGACGACGGGCCCCGCGACCTTCCGGGCACCCCGGCCCCGTGACCTTCGGGCTTCCCTGATCCGGGTCGTCCCGGTCCGCCGGGGCGCGGTGTCAGACCCGGCGCCGCGCCCGGTAGGCGGCGACGTGCATCCGGTTGCCGCAGGTGCGGCTGTCGCAGTAGACCCGCGAGCGGTTGCGGGACTCGTCCACGAAGACGTGGCCGCAGTCCGGGGCCGAGCAGGTGCGCAGGCGTTCCCACTCGCCCTCGACCAGCAGGTGGGCCAGGGCGACCCCGAGGTCGGCCGCGAGGTGCTCGTGAAGCGCGGCGTCCGGGGCGAAGTAGTGCACGTGCAGGGCGTAACCGTCGTGCTCGGTCAGGCGCGGGGTGATGCGGGTCCCGCTGAGCAGGGTGTTCAGCCGGGCGACCGCGGTGGGCTGGTCCGGGGCGGTGAAGACCGTGTGAAGGGCCTCGCGCAGGGCGCGCACCTCGGCGAGGTCGGTGGCGTCCACCTCACCGACCCCGCTGACCTCGCAGCGTGCCACGAACTCGCCGAGTTCCCGCAGCTCGGTCATGGTGTCCTCGCCCCCGGTGGCGGGGGAGGTGTTGACGAGATCGACCGCGGTGGCGAGTGAGTGCACCATGTCATGTCCGAATGGCATGTTGACTCCCGTGGAATGCGGATGCGGAGTGAGAGCGTACGGCGTCTCGCCGTGTCGGAAGCGTATCCCCCCGGCGGACCCGTGGCGCCCTCACGCGGCCCCGCTCCCGGCGGACCCGTGGCCCTCGACACGCACCCGCCCCCGCGCCGGTCTCAGGCGCGGCTCGACGCCCGCGCCGGCGCACGGGGCGGCGCGGCGGGAGCGACGGCCGAGCAGGAGGCGCAGGTGCCGAAGATCTCCACGGTGTGGGTGACGTCGGTGAAACCGTGCTCGGAGCCGATCGCCTCGGCCCAGCGCTCCACCGCCGGCCCGGCCACCTCGACCGTACGGCCGCAGGTGCGGCAGACCAGGTGATGGTGGTGGTCGTCGCTGGCACAGGCCCGGTAGACCGACTCGCCGTCGTCGGTTCTGAGCATGTCCACGTGACCGGTGTCGGCGAGCGCCTGCAGCGCCCGGTAGACGGTGGTCAATCCGATCTTGGCGCCTTCCGCGCGCATCTCCGCGTAGACGTCCTGCGCGCTGCGGAAGGCCTCGCTCTGGCGGAGGACCGCGTGGACGGCATCACGTCTGTTGCTCATGGGCTGGACTCCTGAGGTCGGCTTCGGCGTACGAATCTACCGAGCCCGAGGGCGAGGACGAATCCCACCAGGGCGACGACCACAATGATCGCACCCGGAGGGACCTCGACGTAGAAGGAGGAGGTCAGGCCACCGACGGTGGCGATCATCCCGAAGAGCATCGCCAGGAACATGGTGCTCGTGAAACCCCGGGTGAGCTGCTGGCTGGTCGCCACCGGCACCACCATCAGGGCGCTGACCAGGAGCAGGCCGACGACCCGCATGGCGATCACCACGGTCAGCGCGGCCGTGACGGCGATCAGCAGGCTGAGGAAGCGGACCGGAAGTCCGGCGGCCTTGGCCACCTCCTCGTCCTGGCAGAGCACGTACAGCTCCCGCCCGAACACGGCCACCACGCCGAGCACCGCCACCGCGAGCAGGACGATCACCCACACGTCCTGGACGGTGACGCTGCTGATCGACCCGAACAGGTAGGACATCAGCGTGGCGTTGCTGCCGCCGGGGGCCAGCGAGATGAGCAGCACGCCCCCGGCGATCCCGCCGTAGAACAGCAGCGCGAGCGCCACGTCCCCGCTGGTCCTGCCGCGCGCGCGGACCAGCTCGATGGCCACGGCGCCGAGCACCGAGACCAGCACGGCCGTCAGCACCGGGGCGGTGCCGGTCAGGAAGCCCAGCGCCACCCCGGTGAGGGCGACGTGCCCGATGCCGTCCCCCAGCAGGGCCAGGCGCCGCTGGACCATGAACGTGCCGATCGCGGGGGCGGCCAGGCCGACCAGCAGGGCGGCGATCAGCGCCCGCTGCATGAAGTCGAACCGCAGGAGCTCGATCATGACGTGGGCCTCCACTCGAGCGGGCTCACGGGTACGTGCGCGGCGTGCGGGTGCACGTGGTCGTGTCCGGGCAGCGCGTGCGTGCCGACCGCCCGCGGGGGAGGGCCGTCGTGGCAGACGGACCCGTGCCGCAGGACCACCGCCCGGGTGATCAGCGACTCCAGCGGGCCCAGCTCGTGCGCGACCAGCAGGACCGTCTTGCCCTGCCCGACCAGCGCGGACAGGGTCTCGGCCAGGAGGTGCTGGCTCTCGGAGTCGACGCCCGCGGTCGGCTCGTCCATGACGAACGTGTCGGGCTCGCCCGCGAGGGCGCGGGCGATCAGCACCCGCTGCTGCTGCCCGCCGGACAGGGACTGCACCGGGTCGGAGGCCCGGTGGGCCAGGCCGACGGTCTCCAGCGCCCTTTCGGTCGCCTCGCGGTCGGCCGCGCCGGTCGGCCGCAGGCGCCGCTGCCGGGAGATCCGGCCGGAGGCGACGACCTCGCGGATCGTGGTCGGCACGCCGCCGCCCACCGAGAGCCGCTGGGGGACGTAGCCGATCCGCCACCATTCACGGAAGCGGGCGGGGGGCCTGCCGTACAGCAGCGTCTGGCCGCCGGACAGGGGGACGAGGCCGAGCAGGGCGCGGACGAGGGTGGATTTTCCCGACCCGTTCGCGCCGAGCACGGCCACCGCCTCGCCGGGCTTCACGGACAGGTCGATCCCGCGAAGCACCGGACGGCGGTCCAGGTCGACCTGGCCGCCGTTCATGGTGAAAACCGTTGTTGTGGACGTCACATGAGACCTTTACGAGCAGCGGAGCGCCGCCTGGAGGGTGGTGAGGTTGGTGCGCATCGCGGACAGGTAGTCGCCGCCGGGCGGCTGGCTCTCGATCGGGTCGAGAACCGCCGTCTTCGCGCCGACTTCCTGGGCGAGGATCTCGGCGACCTTGGGGCTGACGAGAGTCTCGGTGAAAATCGTAGTTATTTTCTGCTGTTTCGCCACTTTCGCCACTTCGGCGAGGCGGGCGGGCGAGGGTTCGGCGTCGGGGTCGATGCCGCTGATGCCGATCTGCTGGAGCTTGTAGCGGGCGGCGAGGTAGCCGAACGCGGAGTGGCTGGTGACGATCGCCCGTGAGGCGCACGTGGCCAGGCCCTTGGTCAGCTCGCCGTCCAGCGTGGTGAGATCGGCCGCGGCCAGGGCGGCGCGGCTGCGGTAGGCCGCCGCGTGCGCGGGGTCGACGACGGCGAGCTTCTCGCCGAGTTGCGTGGCGATCGTCGCGAAACGGGCCGGGTCGAGCCAGAGATGCGGGTCGTACGCGACCTCGTGGCCGTGCTCCTCGCCCTCGTGCCCTTCCTCCTCCTCGTGCTCCTCCTCGGTGGCCGGGAGGGTCGCGACCGAGGTGGCCGCGTCGAAACCGCGATCGGCGGCGTGCTGCTCGACGGCCTCGTCCACGGCGGGCTGGACACCCTTGATGTAGACGACGAGCCCGGTCTCCGACAACTCGGCGACCTGCACGGGGGACAGCTCCAGGTCGTGCGGCTCGACCCCGGGCTCGGTCAGGCCGGTGACGGCCGCGTCGGTGCCCGCGATCTTCTCGGTGAGCCACTGCAGGGGGTACATGGCCGCGGTGACACCGGCCTTCCCGTCCGCCGGAACGCCCGGCGCGCCCCCGGCGTCGGAGCCCGTCGAGCCGGCCTCGGCGCCGCAGGCGACGGTGGCGGCGAGAAGGGCGGTGGACGCGACCAGGCTGGCGTTACGTATGTATATACGTCGGGAGGACTCGGACATCATGCCGACAGTATGCCGGTAAATGAAAATGGTTGTCAAAATCGCCGGGGCAATCGTCCGCTATGGGAGATTTTGTGGTGGGCCGGGGGACGGAAGGCCGGCGTGAGGGAGGGCCCGCGCGCCCGGTGCGCCCGGTGCGCCCGGTGCGCTGGACGGCCCGCCCGGACGAGGTACGGGGTACGGGGTGCCGTAACGGGGCGTGCCCTCGGAAGGCGACGGCCTCGGGCGGAGCGCCCCCGGCGGGAACGGTCCCGAAAGGAGACCCGTCCCGGAGGGAGACCCGTCCCGGAGGGGCGGTTTCGGGAGGGACGGTCTCAGAAGGCGCCGAAGCGGTCGGCGGCGAGCAGGATCAGGAAGGTCAGCAGCGCGACGCGCATGAGCCGGCCACCGGTGCCCAGGGACGGCCAGGACATGTAGGCGAGCCAGCCGACGAAGCCGATCACCGGGAGCACGGCGACCCCTCCCCAGAAGGAGGACACGGCGAAACCGGCCAGCATCAGCACCACCAGCACCACCGGGGCGATCCACCGGGGAAGCTGGAACAGGAAGACGAGCGGGGCCGCGCTGCGCTGCTCGACCTTCTGCCGCAGCCCGGTCGCGCCCGGCGTGAAGAACTGCTCGCCCGGGGGCAGCGGGCGTTTGCCCCGCTGGGGACGGGACTGCGCCAGAGGGTGTGCGGGACGTTCTCCGCGCTTGTCGGCCACGGGCCGAGCCTAACGCGCCGGGACCCGCGGACGACACACCCGGCGTGCGGAGCGAGGCCGCCTCCCCGTTCCCCGCGGGAGGGGGCCGGGTACGGGCATGGCATGCTGGGCGGATGCTCGCCTTCATCCGTTACTCGGTGCCTCCGGCGCGGACCGAGGAGTTCCTGGCCGGGGCCCACGAGATCGCGGACACGCTCGCCGGGCAGCCCGGTCATCTCCGCGGCCGGGTGGCGAGGTCGGTGGACGAGCCGGAGCTGTGGGCCGTGGTGAGCGAGTGGGAGGGCGCCGGGTTCTACCGCAGGGCGCTGGGCGCGGCACGGATGGCGATGTACCCGCTGATGACCCTCATGATCAACGAGTCGAGCGCGTTCGAGGACGTCGACCGTCCCTGAGGCCGGTCTCCTCCGGCGCCCGAAGGCGGGCAGGGGGGAGACGGCGGCCCTCCTTACCGTGCCGGACCCCGTGGCGCCCGGGAAGCTCGCGGTGGACGCGTCGACATCGGGTGTGAGGCCGTTTCCGGACCGCGTCCGGCTCCCGCGCCGTCCGGGGGGCGGGCAAGGTTTACCCGGGGAGGTGGGCGGGATGGGTCATGCGAATGTCCCGGCGGCCCGTCTCCCCTAAGCTGGAGGCTCCATCACTTCCTCGCCGACCTCCAGCCGGATGGAGATTTTCCCTTATGGCACGCCGCACGGACATCATGGACACCATCGTCAGCCTCGCCAAGCGACGTGGTCTTGTCTATCCCTCCAGCGAGATCTACGGCGGCCTGCGCGCGTCGTGGGACTACGGCCCGCTGGGAGTGGAGCTCAAGAACAACGTGAAGCGGCAGTGGTGGAAGACCGTGGTGCAGGGGCGTGACGACGTGGTCGGCCTCGACTCCTCGGTGATCCTGGCCCGCGAGGTGTGGCAGGCCAGCGGCCACGTGGAGACCTTCACCGACCCGCTGACCGAGTGCCAGTCCTGCCACAAGCGCTACCGCGCCGATCACCTCGAAGAGGCGTACAGCGAAAAACACGGCAAGCCCCCGGCGGGCGGCCTGGCCGACATCACCTGCCCCAACTGCGGCAACAAGGGCGCCTTCACGACGCCCAAGCAGTTCAGCGGCCTGCTCAAGACCTACCTCGGCGCGGTCGAGGACGAGTCGGGCCTGGCCTACCTGAGGCCGGAGACCGCCCAGGGCATCTTCATCAACTACCTCAACGTGCAGCAGTCGGCGCGCAAGAAGATCCCGTTCGGCATCGGCCAGATCGGCAAGTCGTTCCGCAACGAGATCACCCCGGGCAACTTCATCTTCCGCACCCGCGAGTTCGAGCAGATGGAGATGGAGTTCTTCGTCAAGCCCGGCGAGGACGAGGAGTGGCACCAGTACTGGATCGACGAGCGCTTCCGCTGGTACACCGACCTGGGCATCACCCAGGACAACCTGCGGCTGTACGAGCACCCCAAGGACAAGCTCTCCCACTACTCCAAGCGGACCGTCGACATCGAGTACCGCTTCAACTTCACCGGCACCGAGTGGGGTGAGCTGGAGGGCGTCGCCAACCGCACCGACTTCGACCTGACCGCGCACGGCAAGGCCTCCGGCACCGACCTCAGCTTCTTCGAGCAGGACAGCGGCGAGCGCTACGTCCCGTACGTGATCGAGCCGGCCGCCGGCGTCGACCGGGCCACGCTCACGTTCCTGATCGACGCCTACACCGAGGACGAGGCGCCCAACGCCAAGGGCGTCATGGAGAAGCGCACGGTCATGCGCCTCGACCACCGCCTCGCGCCGGTCAAGGTCGCGGTGCTCCCGCTCTCGCGCAACGCGGACCTGTCGCCCAAGGCCAAGGACCTGGCGGCCCAGCTCCGCCGCCGGTGGAACGTCGAGTTCGACGACGCGGGCGCGATCGGCCGCCGCTACCGCCGCCAGGACGAGATCGGCACGCCGTTCTGCATCACCGTCGACTTCGACACCCTCGACGACCACGCGGTGACCATCCGCGAGCGCGACTCGATGGCCCAGAAGCGCGTGGCCCTCGACCAGGTCGAGTCCTACCTCCGCCAGCACCTCAACGACTGAGACGCCGGCACCTCGACGACCGAGACGGCCCGGCCCCGGTGATCGGGGCCGATCCCGCCCGGCGACGGCCGGCGACCCCCCCCCCGGGGGGGGCCGCCGGCGGGGGGCAGCCCCCCGGCCCCGGGGGGCCGGGGGCGTGGGGCCCGCCCCCCCCGGGCCCGGCCGGCCCCCCCCCGCCGGGGGGGCCCCGCCCGTCGTGCTCCTCCCGCCGGCACGGTGGCGCCCGTCGCCGGACGGATCGTCCGCGGGGCGAGACGACCGAGGACACGTGACCGCGGTGGCATCCGGGTTTCCGGCCGCCCACGACCTAGGTTCGTACCATGCGACTGCTCGTTGTCGAAGATGAGGCGGATCTGGTCGAAGCGCTGCGCATGGGGCTCGTCCGGGCCGGATACGAGGTCGACGTCGCCCGCGACGTGGCCGAGGCGCGCGAGAGGCTCCGGGCCGACCCCTACGACCTGGTCCTTCTCGACCTCACCCTTCCCGGCGGGGACGGCTTCGAGGCGTGCCGGGTCCTGCGCGGGACCGATCGGGGCCGGGCCGCGCGGATCGTCATGGTGACCGCGCGGGACCGGCCGGAAGACCGGCCCGCGGGGCCGGACGAGGGCGCCGACGACTACCTGGTGAAGCCGTTCGTCTTCCCCGAGCTCCTGGCCCGCGTCCGCGCGCTGCTCCGCAGGGAGCGGGGTGGCGACACCACGGTCCTGCGGGTGGGCTCGCTGCGGCTGGACACCTCCCGGGCGGAGAGCCACTCCAACGGGCGGGAGCTGGGGCTGACCCCGAAGGAGTTCGGGGTGCTGCGCCACCTGATGGCCCGTCCCGGGCACGTCGTCTCCGCCGAGGAACTGCTGGAGCACGTCTGGGACGAGCACACCGACCCGTTCACCAACACCGTGCGGGTGACGGTGGGCAACCTGCGGCGCAAGCTCGGCGCCGACGCGGTGATCGAGACCGTGGTCAGCAAGGGCTACCGGCTCAGGGAGGACACGTGAGTCCCTCCTTCTCCCGCGCGATCCGCTCCCGGCCGACGGTCCTCGACGGCACCGGCTCGCCGCTCCCGCCCGGCCCCCGGCCGGGGGGACGGGACCGCCTTCGTGCCCCGGCCCCCGGCCGCCACGGTCGCCGTGAACGATCGTGAATGGCGGTGTGATTGGTTTATACCAATTGGTGTAAACCAATTCTTGCGACGGTCGAACGCGGCGTTCATTCGATCGGAATTTGAAGTGGATTAGACCGGTGGACCCACTGTGAGCTGGGAAGATGCCGTTCTCGACGGCGGGTGCCGTTTCATCGGCTTGTTCGTCTGTAGAGTTCTTGGGGAGGCGGACCAGACGTCGTTTTCGAAGCCGTAGGAAGCCGTAGAAGGAGCGACCGTGCCCAAGTACGTTTACGACTTCACCGAGGGAAACAGAGATCTCAGAGACCTGCTCGGCGGCAAGGGGGCGAACCTCGCCGAGATGACCAACCTCGGGCTGCCGGTGCCCCCCGGCTTCACCATCACGACCGAGGCGTGCCGGAGCTTCCTGGCCGACGGCGTCCTGCCCGGCGGGATGGAGGAGGAGGTCGCCGCGCACCTGTCCGCGCTGGAGAGCGCGATGGGACGCGAACTCGGCCAGGCCGACGATCCGCTCCTGGTGAGCGTGCGCTCCGGGGCGGCGTTCTCCATGCCCGGCATGATGGAGACGGTCCTCAACATCGGGCTGAACGACGACTCGGTCCACGGGCTGGCCAAGCAGGCCGGCGGCAACGAGCGCTTCGCCTGGGACTCCTACCGGCGCCTCATCCAGATGTTCGGCAAGACCGTCCAGGACATCGACGGCGCGCTGTTCGACGACGCCCTGGAGGAGCTCAAGGACGGCCGCGACGACCTGGAGCTGGAGGCGGCCGACTTCCGCGCCCTGGTGGCGACGTACAAGGAGATCGTCCGCGCGCACACCGGCGAGGACTTCCCCGCCGACCCGCACCTGCAGATGCGCATGGCGGTGGAGGCGGTGTTCTCCTCCTGGAACGCGCCGCGCGCCGTGCTGTACCGCCGCCAGGAGCGCATCCCGGCCGACCTGGGCACGGCGGTCAGCGTCTGCTCGATGGTGTTCGGCAACTGCGGCATGGACTCCGGCACCGGCGTGGCCTTCACCCGCGACCCGGGCAGCGGCCAGCAGGGCGTGTACGGCGACTACCTGCAGAACGCCCAGGGCGAGGACGTGGTCTCCGGCATCCGCAACACCCTGCCGCTGCAGGAGCTGGAGAACATCGACCGGTCCGTCTACGACGAGCTCATGCGGACCATGCGCACCCTGGAGGAGCACTACCGCGACCTGTGCGACATCGAGTTCACCGTCGAGCGCGGCAAGCTGTGGATGCTGCAGACCCGGGTGGGCAAGCGCACCCCCGGGGCCGCGTTCCGCATCGCCGTGCAGCTCGTCGACCAGGGCGTGATCGACCTCGACGAGGCGGTCACCCGGGTCACCGGAGACCAGCTCGCCCAGCTCATGTTCCCCCGCTTCGCCGAGGAGACCGGCACCACGGTCATCGCCAGGGGCATGAACGCCTCGCCGGGGGCTGCCGTGGGCAAGGCCGTCTTCTCCACCGACCGCGCCGTCGAGCTCGCCGAGCGGGGCGAGGCCGTCATCCTGGTACGCCGCGAGACCAACCCCGACGACCTGGCCGGCATGATCGCCGCCCAGGGGGTGCTGACCAGCCGGGGCGGCAAGACCTCCCACGCCGCCGTGGTCGCCCGGGGCATGGGCAGGACCTGCGTCTGCGGCGCCGAGGCACTGGAGGTCTCGGCCGCCGACCGCACGTTCACCGCGCCCGGCGGGGTGGTGGTCTCCGAAGGGGACGTCATCTCCATCGACGGCACCAGCGGGGCCGTGTACCTGGGCGAGGTGCCCGTGGTCCCCTCCCCGGTCGTGGAGTACTTCGAGGGCTCGGGCGACCGGGACGACGAACTGGTCCGCGCGGTGCACCGGCTCATGACCCACGCCGACGCGGTACGCCGGATGGACGTGCGCGCCAACGCCGACACGGCCGAGGACGCGGCCAGGGCGCGCAGGTTCGGCGCCCAGGGCATCGGGCTGTGCCGCACCGAGCACATGTTCCTCGGCAAGCGCCGCAGCCTGGTCGAGGACCTGGTGCTGGCCGTCTCCGACGAGGAGCGGGACCACGCGCTGGCCGCGCTGGAGCCGCTGCAGCGGGAGGACTTCACCGCCATCTTCCGGGCGATGGAGGGACGGCCGGTCACGATCCGCCTGATCGACCCGCCGCTGCACGAGTTCCTGCCCGACTTCACCGAGCTGTCGGTCAAGGTCGCCCTGGCGGGCGAGGAGGCGACGGAGAAGGACCGCAAGCTGCTGGTCGCCCTCAAGCGACTGCACGAGGAGAACCCCATGCTGGGCCTGCGCGGGGTCCGGCTCGGCCTGATCATCCCCGGCGTGTTCGCCATGCAGGTCCGGGCGATCGCCGCGGCGGCCAGGGCCGTGCCGGGCAGCCGGCCGGAGATCATGATCCCGCTGGTGGCCGCGGTGCAGGAGCTGGAGCACGTCGGGGACGAGGCGCGCGCGATCCTCGCCGAGACCGGCGTCGAGGCACTGGTCGGCACGATGATCGAGGTGCCGCGCGCCGCGCTGACCGCCGGGCAGATCGCCGAGGCGGCCGAGTTCTTCTCCTTCGGCACCAACGACCTGACCCAGATGACCTGGGGCTTCTCCCGCGACGACGTCGAGGCCGCGTTCTTCTCGAAGTACCTGGAGCTGGGCGTCTTCGGCGTCTCCCCGTTCGAGACGCTGGACGCCGACGGCGTCGGCAGGCTCGTCGAGATCGCGGTCGAACAGGGCCGGACGACCCGTCCCGATCTCAAGCTGGGCATCTGCGGCGAGCACGGCGGCGACCCCGACTCGATCCACTTCTGCCACAGGGTGGGCCTGGACTACGTGTCCTGCTCGCCGTTCCGCATCCCGGTCGCCCGGCTGGAGGCCGCCCGCGCCACCCTGGCCTGCGCCGGGTCCGACACCCGCTGACGCGCCGGCGGGGGCGCCACGGTGACGTCACCACCGGCCGCCACCGGCCCCGGCGGGCCGGTGGTGACGTCGTGCCCCCACCTGCCCCACGCCCCCCAGGCGAACGCCGTCCGGGGGGCGTACCCCCGGTAACCAGGTGTTTTCCCGCCGTTCGGCATGAGCGGAGCTTTCGCGGATAAAATCACTGCACGTATGCACCGTTACGATGAGCACGATCAGGCCAGGTGGGTGCCGGAACCGCCCGGCAACCCCGGAAGAAGCATGTTCCAGCGCGACCGGGCCCGGGTGCTGCACAGCGCCGGGCTGCGCAGGCTCGCGGCCAAGACGCAGGTCGTCGGCCCGGGGGAGACCTTCGGCGGCGGCCAGCACATCCCGCGTACCCGCCTGACCCACTCCCTGGAGTGCGCGCAGATCGGCCGGGAGATGGGCGGCACGCTCGGCCGCGACCCCGACCTGATGGAGACCGCCTGCCTGGCCCACGATCTCGGCCATCCCCCGTTCGGCCACAACGGGGAGACGGCGCTCAACGAGCTGGCGAGCGGCTGCGGCGGCTTCGAGGGCAACGCGCAGAGCCTGCGCCTGCTGACCCGGCTGGAGGCCAAGGTCGTCACCGAGGACGGCCGCAGCGCCGGGCTCAACCTCACCCGGGCCTGCCTGGACGCCGCCGTGAAGTACCCGTGGACCCGCGAGCGGGGCGCCAAGTACTGCGCCTACGACGACGACATGCCGGTCTTCGCGTGGATCAGGGAGGCCGCGCCCGAGGGGCGGGTCAGCTTCGAGGCCCAGATCATGGACTGGGCCGACGACGTCGCCTACTCCGTCCACGACCTGGAGGACGCCCTGCACTCCGGCGCCGTGGTGTTCAGGGCGCTGCGCGACCCGGCCGAGCGCCGCGAGGTCTGCGCGACCACCCGCGACTGGTACGCCCCCGAGGCCGAGCCCGGTGAGCTGGAGGACCTCTTCTCCCGCCTGATCACCCAGCCGTTCTGGCCCCGCCACTTCGACCGCTCGCTCGCGGGCCTGGCCGCGATCAAGGGCCTCACCAGCTCGCTCATCGGCCACTTCTGCAGGTCGGCCGAGATCGCCACCCGCGAGGCGTACGGCCCGGCGGCCGGGCGCTACAGCGCCGACCTGATCGTGCCCAGGGCCACCCGGCTGGAGTGCGCGCTGCTGAAGGGCGTCACCGCCCACTACGTGATGACCGGGGACGAGCACAACGCGAACCAGGCGCGGCAGCGCGAGCTGATCCACGACCTGGCCCACCAGATCATGCTGGGCGCCCCCGGCACCCTGGAGCCCGCGCTCAGGCCCGCGTTCACCCGGGCGGCCGGGGACGGCGAGCGGCTCCGCGTGGTCGTCGACCAGATCGCCTCGCTCACCGACACCTCGGCGGTCGCCTGGCACCGCCACCTGTCGGGCCGCTGACCGCCCTCCCGGCCGGACCGGAGACGATCGGGGGAGGCTCGAGGACCGGGGGGACGGTCGGGGAGGCCCGGGGGGCGGGGGGCGGTCAGGGGAGACCCGGGGGCGAGGGGTCCCGCGGATGTCAGCCGACGCCGCCGTCGCCGCCCAGGGTGACCTGCTCGGGCTCCTCCGGCGTCGGCGTGGGCCGGGGCTTCTTGGTCGGCTGGGGCTTGGACGCGCACAGGGTGAAGCACCGCGGGGTGGCGCCCGTCCGGTTCATCACGGCCCGCATCTCCTCGCGCGGGGAGAGGGTGGGATTGCCCTTCAGCCAGGCGTCCAGGTAGTTCCACGGGTTGACCATGCCGCGGCGCACCCACCAGAGCGACGAGGAGGTCTTCCAGGAGATCGCGAAGTAGAGGTTGCTGGCGGTGGAACGCGCGTTGCCGGAGTTGCCGACCTGGCCGAGCGCCTGCCCCGCGCCGACGCGCACCCCCGGCCTGATCCCCTCGGCGACCTGGTCCAGGTGACCGCCCAGGTAGCGCACCCCGTCGTCGCCGACGACCGTGACGAACCGGCCCTCGCGGTCGGCGCCGCGGTCGGTGGAGGGCTTCCACCGGTTCTTGATGTTGACCTCGTCGACCACCCCCGCCACCGGCGAGACGAACGTGCAGCCCTTGCCCGTCCAGATCGTGGTCTTGGGCAGCACCAGCAGGCGGCTCTCGTAGCTGACCGAGCAGCCCTTCACCGGGAAGGCGTAGGTGTGCTTGGAGAGCTTCGGTGGCGGGACCCGCACCGGGGGGTCGGCCTTGGGACGGTCCACCGCCGTCTGCGGGACGGGGGTCGGCGTCGACTCCGGGATGGTCGCGGTGACCGAACCGGGCGTCCCGGCGGCGCTCTCCGCCCCGCTCTCCGCCCCGGGGGCCGGGGGCATGGTGCCGATGCCGGCCACCCCGCCCGGGGACGCGCAGGCTCCGGTGACGAGCACCGCGCCGGTCACGGCGGCCAGTCGTACCTTGTGCCCCGATCGCATGATCTCCACCCGCGTACAGTATCGAGAAATCGCTTCTACCTTTGTAACCGACGTCATGGTTGGTCACGACCTCTTCGGGAAAGTCATCGTTCCTCCTGCCCCCGCGGCCCCCCTCGTACCGCCCGAGCTGTCGGGGGGCCGGACTAGACTCGCGGCGTGGCAGGCCGGATCAGTGACGAGGACATCGCGCTCGTACGAGAGCGCTCACCGATCGCCGACATCGTGGGCGAGCACATCCAGCTCCGCAACGCCGGCGGCGGCAACCTGAAAGGGCTCTGTCCCTTCCATGACGAGAAGACCCCGTCGTTCAACGTGACCCCCACCCGGGGGTACTGGTACTGCTTCGGCTGCGCCGAGGGCGGTGACGTCATCACCTTCGTCCGGCGCCTGGAGCACCTGTCGTTCGGCGAGGCCGTCGAGCGGCTGGCGAACAGGGCGGGCGTCCAGCTCCGCTACGAGCAGGGCGGGTACGTGCCCGGCCGCGAGCAGGGCGAGCGCAGCCGGCTGATCGAGGCCCACCGGGCGGCGGCGGAGTTCTACGTCTCGAAGCTGTCGGCCCCCGACGCCGCGCCCGGACGCCGCTTCCTGTCCGAGCGCGGCTTCGAGCGGGTCGACGCCGAGCGGTTCGGCGTGGGGTACGCCCCGGCCGAGTGGGAGGCGCTCGCCCGGCACCTGATGGGCCGCGGCTTCACCGCCGCCGAGCTGATCAAGGGCGGGCTGGCCAAGGAGGGGCGGCGCGGCCCGATCGACCGGTTCCGGGGGCGGCTGGTCTGGCCCATCCGCGACATCACCGGAGACGTCATCGGCTT
Source organism: Streptosporangium sp. DT93 (assembly GCF_049844535.1). Taxonomy (NCBI): domain Bacteria; kingdom Bacillati; phylum Actinomycetota; class Actinomycetes; order Streptosporangiales; family Streptosporangiaceae; genus Streptosporangium; species Streptosporangium sp. DT93. Next base: position 273,180 of record NZ_JBNCLF010000004.1, on the reverse strand, counting down.
CGGCGCGCGCAAGCTCAACGACGCCGAGGAGGGCCCGAAGTACCTCAACACCCCCGAGAGCCCGCTCTACCACAAGAGCGAGGTCCTCTACGGTGTCGACCTGGCCAAACGCGAGATCTCCAAGCGCTCGCAGGCCGTGATCGTCGAGGGCTACACCGACGTGATGGCCTGTCACCTGTCGGGGGTGCCGACGGCGGTGGCCACCTGCGGCACCGCGTTCGGCGAGGAGCACATCAAGGTGCTCAGAAGGCTGCTGCTCGACCAGTCGGGCTCGCAGGGCGAGGTGGTCTTCACCTTCGACGGCGACGCCGCGGGCCAGAAGGCGGCGCTGCGCGCGTTCGCCGACGAGCAGAAGTTCGTCACCCAGACCTTCGTGGCGGTGCAGGCCGACGGGCTCGACCCGTGCGACCTGCGCATCCGGCACGGCGAGGCGGCCGTGCGGGATCTGATCGCCGCCAGGGAGCCGCTGTTCGCGTTCGCCATCCGCAGCGTGATCTCCAAGTTCGACGTGAGCACCAACGAGGGCAGGCTCTCCGCCCTGGACGCCGCCGCCCCGATCGTGGCGGGCATCAAGGACCGCTCCCTGCGCCAGCTCTACGCCGTCGACCTCGACCGGTGGCTGGGGTTCAACAACGAGCGCTTCGTGATCGACCGGATCACCGAGGTCTCCGCGGCGGCCCAGCCGCGCGACCGGCGCCCCGCGGGCCCGCGCCGGGTCGCCGACCTCACCGACCCCGGGGTCAGGACCGAGGCCGAGGTGCTGCGGCTGGCCGTGCAGCGTCCCGCGCTGCTCGGTCCCCGCTTCGAGGCGGTGGGCCCGGAGGCCTTCACCCTCCCCGAGCACGTGGCCCTCTACCGGCTGATCGTCGGCTGCGGCGGCACCGCCGCGGCCGGGCAGGGCGGCCGGGAGTGGGTCGACCTGCTGCTCGGCAGCGCCGAGGACTCCCTGCGCGGGATGGTCACCCGGTTCGCCGTGGAGGAGCTCAGGGCCGACCTGGCGAGCGAGGAGCGCTACGCCTCGGCCATGCTGGCCGCGCTGGAGCTCGTCTCGGTGGCGCGGGCCATCGAACAGCTCAAGTCACGGATGCAGCGGACCAACCCGGTCGAGGAGCAGCAGGAGTACAACCGGCTGTTCGGCGAGCTGGTCGCGCTGGAGCAGCAACGGCGCGTCCTCAAGGAGCGCACCGCCGCGAGCTGACGGCGTAAATTGCTTTAATATCCAGCGGACGATTCCGCCAAACCCTAATAAGGTCTCGATCCCATAAGGAACGCGGCCTTACCTTCGGTGACAAAAATAGGTCTGCCATTTTGGGGAGCCAATACAGCAGACTGTCTCCCGTGGGTGCATCGGTGCTGCCAAGTGGGCCGCCATCGGTAGACCAGGTGGCCGACCTCGTCGCGAAGGGAAGAGAGCGCGGAAGCGTCACGGTTGATGACGTGGCCGCCGCTCTCGACAAATCCGAGCTGCCGTCCGACGCGCTTGAACGCGTCGTGCGCATGCTCACCGAGCACGGAGTGGAGGTCCTCGAGCCCCAGGGCGACGAGGAGCCCGCCCGGCCCGATGAGGAGGATGTCGGTAAAAGGGCGCCGACCAGCGATCTCGTCCGTATCTACCTGCGGGAGATCGGCCGGGTGCCCCTGCTCACGGCCGAGGAGGAGGTGGAGCTCGCCAAGTCGATCGAAGCGGGCCTGTTCGCCGAGGACAAGCTGACCAGCGTCGTCTCACGCCTGGGGTTCCCGGAGTTCAGGGAGCTCGTCTGGCAGGGAACGCGGGCCAAGCAACGGCTGATCGAGGCGAATCTTCGCCTGGTGGTGTCAATCGCCAAAAGATATGTGGGACGCGGCATGCTCTTCCTGGATCTCATCCAGGAGGGCAACCTCGGGCTCATCCGTGCGGTCGAGAAATTCGACTACACGAAGGGCTACAAGTTCTCCACATACGCCACCTGGTGGATTCGCCAGGCGATCACCAGGGCGATCGCGGACCAGGCGCGCACCATTCGGATCCCGGTGCACATGGTCGAGACGATCAACAAACTGGTACGGGTCCAGCGCCAGCTCCACCAGGATCTGGGCCGCGAACCCGCCCCCGAGGAGATCGCCCTCGAGATGGACCTGCCGATCGACCGGGTGATCGAGATCCAGCGGATCGCCCAGGAGCCGGTCTCGCTCCAGTCCCCGATCGGCGAGGAGGACTCCGACCTCGGCGACTTCATCGAGGACGCGGACGCGGTCGTGCCGATGGAGGCCGCCGCCTTCATCATGCTGCAGGACCAGCTCGACGACATCCTCGCGACCCTGTCGGACCGGGAGCAGCGCATCATCCAGCTGCGCTTCGGGCTCGCGGACGGGCATCCCCGCACGCTGGAGGAGGTCGGCAGGGAGTTCGGGGTGACGCGCGAGCGCATCCGGCAGATCGAGTCGAAGACCCTCGCCAAGCTCCGCCACCCGACCAGGGCGCAGATGCTGCGCGACTACCTCGACTGAGGCGCCGCCCGGCGCCCCGTCAGGGCCGGCGCCCGGCTCCGGCCGGGACGCCGGCCTTCGGGCGTCGTCCCCGTCGTGGTCGTGGTCGTGGCCGTCTCCGCTGTCGCTTCCGGCATGGCGGGGCGTGTCCGGCCGGCTTCTGAGCCGCTTTCGGCCCGGTTCCGCGGTGAATCCGGCCTGGTTCCCAGACGGCTCCGGCCCCGTTCCCAGGCGAACCCGTCCTGGTTCCGAGGCGAACCTGGCCGGTTCCGAGGCGAACCCGTCCTGGTTCCGAGGCGAACCCGGCCGGTTCCGAGGCGTCTCCGGCCCGGTTCCGGGCTGTTCTCCGGGGCGATACAGGCGCAGACTGGGCGAATGGAGTCGCGAGCGGCGGTCGACGACGCCGCACTGGGCCGGGAGGCGTGGGCCGTGCTCGACGCGAACCGGACCGGCTCCGCCACGGCCCCCGCCCCCGGCCTCTACCCCCACCAGTGGAACTGGGACTCCACCTTCGTGGCGATCGGCCTGGCCCGCTGGGACACCCTCAGGGCCGGGGCCGAACTGCTCAGCCTCCTGCGGGGGCAGTGGAGCAACGGGATGGTGCCGCACATCGTCTTCCGGCCCGTCCGTACCGAGATCTACTTTCCCGGCCCGTCCGTGTGGCGCTCGCGGGACCACCGGTGCGCCCCCAACGGGGTGGGCACCTCCGGGCTGACCCAGCCGCCCCTGCACGCGCTGGCGCTGTGGTGGATCTGGCGGCACGCGACCGACCGCGACACGGCCACGGCCCTGGTGCGGAGGCTCTACCCGATGCTGGTCGCCCAGAACGACTACCTCGCCACCGCCCGGGACCTCGGTGGAGCGGGTCTGGCGGCCATCGTCCACCCGTGGGAGTCGGGCATGGACGACAGCCCCGTCTGGGACGCCCCGCTGGAGGCGCTTCCGGCGGCCGGAGCCCCCTACCGGTACGCGGAGTCCTCCGAGGGGCGGCCGGGCGGCCACCAGGACCGTCACATCGCCCTCGCCCTGCGCTACCGGGACGCCGGCTACGAGGCGGCCTATCTGCGCGACGAGCACCCCTTCGCGGTCGAGGACCCGATGTTCAACGGGATCTGGCTCGCCTCCTGCCAGGCCCTGGCCGAGCTGGCACCGGTGGCGGGCGCGGACGCGGGCCCGCACCGGGCGGCGGTGGAACGGATCCGGGCGGCACTGCTGGAACGCCTCTGGGCCGACGGCCTCTTCCGCGCCCGGGACCTGCGCGGCGGGGGGCTCAGTCCCGTCTGCACGATCGGCTGTTTCGGGCCGCTGCTGGACCGGGAACTGCCCGCCGACCGTGTCGCGGAGCTGGTGGGCGTGCTGGAGTCGGCCCGCTTCATGGGGGCCGCCGGGTACCCGGTGCCCAGCTGCGAGATCCGCGCCCAGCAGTTCGACCGGTCCTGCTACTGGCGCGGGCCCTCCTGGGTGAACACCAACTGGCTGCTGCGCCGGGCGGCGGCCGTCCACGACCTGGGGGGGCTGGCCAGGGTGCTGGGGGCCGGCACCCTGCGCCTGGTACGGCAGGGGGGCTTTCGCGAGTGCTTCGACCCCTTCGACGGCAGCGGCCGGGGCAGCCGCGACTTCTCCTGGTCGGCGGCGCTCACCCTGGACCTGCTCGCCGATACCGTGGAGACATGAAGCTCTTCAGCCGCATGCCCGCCGAGGTCCGCGCGGCCGTCGTCCGGGGTGACCGGGTGCTCACCTACGCCGAGGGGCCGGACGGCTACGTGATCGCCGCCGACCGGGCCCTCTACCTGGGGGGCGCGCGCCTTCCCTGGTTCCAGGTGGATCGCGGCACGTGGGACGAGGAGGGGCTGACGGTCGTCACCACGGACGGGCGCTCGCACCGGGCGTTGCTGCCCGAGCCGGGCCGGGTCCCCGAGGCCGTGCGGGAGCGGGTGACGGCCTCGATCGTCGTCAGCCAGTACGTCCCGCTGGACGCCCGAGGGGGAGTGCGGCTGGTGGCCAGGAGGGCCGACGCCGACGAGCTGGTCTGGGAGCTGGTCTTCGACGCCGGTCTCGACGCGGAGGACCCCGGCCTGCGCGCCCTGGCCGAGCAGGCGCTGGAGGAGACCCGCCGCAGCTTCGGCGTCTGAGCCGGGATCTCCGGGCAGGCGGGAAGGGGCCGTCCGGGTTCTCGCGGACCTGGCGGGGACGAGGAGCCGTGGGGTGAGCCCCGGGCCCCCGGACACGCGAAAAGACCCTTGGGCGCGCGAAAAGACCTCAGGCGCGCGAAAGATCCCCGGACGAGCGAAAGATCCCGGACGCGCGAAAGGCCCCCGGAGGGGCCTTCGCGCCCGCGGGCCGCTTCCCGGCCCGGGGCCCGGAAGCGGCGCCGGCCGGTCAGTAGGGCGCGGACGTCTTCTGGCCCTCCGGCCAGCCGGTGCCGGTCTCGTCCGTCTCGTCGTGCCAGCCGTTGGCCGACTTCAGGAACGGCAGCCGGTTCTTGGCCACGTCGCTGACCTTGTCCTTCGCCACGCCCGTGGCCTTGGTGACCTTGGCGCCCACCAGGCCGGCGGTCTCCTGCACGGACGGGTTCTCCGAGACCCGCTGGGCGAGCTGCTTGATCTGCTCGTAACGCTCCCGTCCGGCACGGCTCCCCAGGACGTAACCGGCCGCGAATCCCACACAGAACATCATTCGATAACGCATGTCCACCTCCACAAGCATGTTCCGCCGGACCCCGTGATGCGATCACCTGCGGATCGCCACTCCCCCCGCCCTACCCCGGAGTATCGATGCGACACACACCCATGGAGTGCGCTAATCTATTCCTGCGCCGCAAGGAACGGGGAACATCCGCTCCGACCAGCGCAAAGCGCAATCCCGTGTAGCTCAATCGGCAGAGCAGCCGGCTGTTAACCGGCAGGTTATAGGTTCGAGTCCTATCGCGGGAGCATCGTGAAGGCCCCGGAAGCACAGCTTCCGGGGCCTTCGTCGTCCGTATCCCGATTCGGCGGACAAACCACGGCGAATCACAGAAAATAAGATCGCCGTACCCGGGGCCCCGTGATCACAGCGGGTGGACCGGCGCGCGGCTGCCGCGGACCACACCGATCGCAGCGGGGAAGGGCCGCCGCGTTCAGGGCACCGTGCCGCCCGGAACGGCCCCGTGCCCGTGAGCCACATTGGGTGGTTTTGCTGTGCTCACCTGGCGAAGGTCCCGGCATCGTGCCCCGGATCCGGTCCATGCCGTTCCCGAGGCGCCCCCGGCGGCCGTACGGGCCCCGTCCGACGAGAGGGGCGCGGCCGACGTGGAGGCCGCGGCCGAGGACTATCTGAGGTTGTTCCACGCGGAGAATCCCGGGGCAGGTGACCCGCGGGAGCGGCTGCGTGAGGTCCGGCAGGAGATCGCCAGGACCGGGACGTACACGCACACCCCCGACGAGCTGGTCTTCGGGGCCCGGGTGGCCTGGCGCAACAGCGGCAGGTGCATCGGCCGGCTGTACTGGCGCTCGCTGCGGGTGCGCGACCGGCGGTACGTCACCACGGCCGAGGGCGTCGCGGTCGAGTGCGTGAACCACCTGCGGGATGCGGCACCGGCCCGCCGGATCCGTCCGACGATCACCGTCTTCCCCCAGGACCGGCCGGGAGCCCCCGGGCCCCGGATCTGGAACGAGCAGCTCATCCGGTACGCCGGGTACCGCACGGCGGACGGCTCCGTCGTCGGGGATCCCCGCTACACCGACTTCACCGCGATGCTGCGGGAGCTGGGCTGGCCGGGCGGCCCCGGGAGCCCGTTCGACGTCCTGCCGCTGGCGATCTCGGTGGGGGACGGTCCGCCGCTGCTGTCCACGCTCCCCGGCGACGCCGTGCTGGAGGTGCCGATCTCGCATCCGGTGCACTCCTGGTTCGAGGAGCTGGGGCTGCGCTGGCACGCCGTCCCGGTGATCTCGAACCTGTGCCTGGAGATCGGCGGGGTCTGCTACCGGGCGGCGCCGTTCAACGGCTGGTACATGGGCACCGAGATCGGCGCCCGCAACCTGGCCGACGCCGACCGTTACGACCTGACGCCGCTGATCGCCCGGCGCCTGGGCCTGAACACCCGCAGCGAGCGCTCGCTGTGGCGGGACTACGCGCTGGTGGAGCTGAACGCGGCGGTCCTGCACTCGTTCGGGCGGGCCGGGGTGACGATGACCGACCATCACACCGAGTCCCGGCACTTCCTGAAGCACCTGGAACGCGAGGAGAAGGCCGGCCGGGTCTGTCCCGCCGACTGGAGCTGGATCGTCCCGCCGATGTCGGCCTCGGTCACACCGGTCTTCCACCGCTACTACGAGGACCGGCTGTTCATGCCGAACTTCGTCCACCATCCCGACTCCCTGGAGCGAGGACTCGGCCGGCGGGGAGCGCGCGAGGGCTGATCGGGGGATCGGGACGGGGGCGGGCGGAAAGGGCCGGACCGGACCTGAAGGGGAGGCCGGTCTCCGGCCGGGGCGTGGCGGACCTCCGGCCGGGGGTGTGGCGGGTCTCCGGCCGGCCCCGCTCTGCTGACGCCGGGGCGGGAAGGGTGTAGAACGATATTCTGTAACCTCCGATCGGAGGTTCTCGTGCGGGAGCGCTTCGGGGCTTCCCGAAGGGAGGCGGAATGGTCGATCTGGTGCTGTCGTCGATCGAGCGGGGCGTGCTGACGCTGACGTTCAACCGGCCGGACAGGCTGAACGCCTGGACCGACGACATGGGCCGGCGCTACTTCGACCAGCTGGCCGAGGCCGAGAAGGACCCCGAGGTCCGGGTGATCGTCGTCACCGGAGCGGGGAGGGGCTTCTGCGCGGGCGCGGACTTCCAGACGCTCGCCGCCCTCCAGGACGGCTCCTACTCCGCGGAGCCCGACAGCCGTCCCACCACCTTCCCGACCACGATCCGCAAGCCGGTCATCGCCGCCGTCAACGGTGCCTGCGCCGGGCTCGGCATGGTCCACGCCCTCGTGTGCGACCTGGTCTTCACCGCGGACGAGGCCAAGTGGACCACCGCGTTCGCCCGGCGGGGCCTGGTCGCCGAGTACGGCCTGTCCTGGATCCTGCCGCGCCTGGCGGGCCAGGCCACGGCCATGGACCTGCTGCTGTCCGGCCGTACCTTCACCGGCGCCGAGGCCCGTGAGCTGGGCCTGGCCAACCGGTCGGTGCCCGGGGAGAGCCTGATGGAGGAGACGCTGGCGTACGCGAGGGAGCTGGCCACGTACAGCTCGCCGGCCTCGATGGCGGTGATCAAGCGCCAGGTCTGGGGGGACTGGCAGCAGACCCTGGAGTCCTCGGAGTCGGCGGCCGTGCGCCTGATGCTCGACTCCTTCTCCCGGCCGGACTTCGTGGAGGGCGTGGCCAGCTTCGTCGAGCGCCGCGCCCCCGGGTTCCCGCCGCTGTAGGCAGGTCCGCCGGGCCGCACGGGGCCCGGCGGACCGTACGGTCCGCTGAGCGACAGGCGACCGGGGCGCGGGTGCCCGGGGTACACAGGCACCCGGGGTTCACGTGACGAGGGTTCACATGACGCCGAGGTTCACGTGCCCCCGAGGTTCACGTGCCCCCGGGGCTCACGTGACCGGGGCTCACGTGACCGGGGCTCACGTGACCAGGGCTCACGTGACCAGGGAGAGCCAGTGCGGGGCGGTGCCGAAGGGGGCCGTGCCGGAGGTGACCGCCTCCATCAGCCAGGCGGCCGAGGCGCGGGCGTTCTCCACCACGTCGGGCGGGTACGCGTAGCGGACCCGGTGCTCCTCGAACTCGTCCTCGTCGTCCAGGTAGATCCGCCTGGTGCGGCCCTTGAGCACGTCGCGGCGCGTCCGGATCACGTCGAGATCGAGGTCGATCATGGTGACCTCGCCGTCACGCCACTCCGGCACGGTGGAGATGTCGCAGTAGAGCTCGTGCTTGTTCGGGGCGGCGTTGAAGGCGGCTGTCCACCAGGCGTCGCGGGGGAAGAGCATCACGAAGGGGGTGGGCCAGACCACGGCGGGCCCGTCCCCCTTGTGGCCGCTGGAGCCGGCGGCACAGCCGGTCCACACCCCGTGCTCGTCCTCGCCGAGCAGCAGGCCGCGGTGGTGCCAGTGCAGCGATCCGTCGTACTTGCGGTAGACCACGTTCACCATCTCGTTGGGCATCCTTTGACAGTAGGGCTTGACAGTGATCTATGCATTTCCTACCTTTTAAATAGGTTAAATGCGTCGACGCGAGACCCCGGCCGATTGACGGGCGCCCCTTCCGTCGCGAGGGGCGCCTCCGGGGGAGACCCGGCGGCACGGTCGGCGTGCCGCGAACGCGGCCCCCTCGGGGGCCGCCGAGACGCGCACGGGAGTGCCACATGTCGCAGAGCGCCACACCGGAACCCGGCCCCTCCGGCCTCGCCGATCTCGATCCGGACGGCGTCCCCGCCGGAGAGCCGGTGATCGTGAAGGGCACGGGGCCGGCCCTGGCCGACCTGCTGGCACCGCTCACCACGGGCCGGGGCGGCCGGTTCGTCCACGGCTACGACGGGGAGCAGGTCTACCTGCCCGGCGGGCGCGAGCCCCTGCTGTACGTCGGCTCGGAGCGCGGCGTGCCGCACCACTCCGGGTTCGCCCATCCCTTCGTCGGCACCGAGCCGCCGGTGCCGCGCTTCCTCACCCGCGAGACGCTGGGCGCCGGTCCGTGGAACTTCCGCAGGGACGTCTGGCCCCTGGTGGCCAAGGAACTCGCCTTCGCGTACTACCACGAGCTCATCACCGCCCATCCGGAGCGCGTACGGTCGACCTGGGGGGAGTTCGAGGAGGCCTTCGCGGGCGAGGAGTGGCGCAGTGTCGCGATGCGCAGGATGATCCGCGCCGCCGTCCCCCGGCATCCGGACCGGCTCGACCTCGACCGGCTCGACCGGCCGCTGCACGGCATCAGGTTCGGTGACCTGCCGGGGATGCGGAAGTGGATGCGCGGCTACCTCGCCGCCGACCTGGAACGGCGCTCCGACCCCGAGCACAGCGCCGACCACGCCATGGTCCTCGCCCTGCTCTCCGTCCGCGCCGTCCTCGCCGGGGCGGGCGTGACCGACCCCTGGTTCCGGGAGTTCTCCGACCATCTCGCCGGCGGCCCGCCGGTGTCGCACCTGGAGGACCTGCGCGCCCTGGCCGCCGCGGGGGTGGTCACCTTCCTGGGCGCCGACCTCCGGGTCGACCGGTACGAGGGCCGCTGGCGCGCGCAGACCTCCACCCTTCCCGGCGAGGTGACCGCCGCCGTCCTCGTCGACACCGGACGGCTCGCCTGGTCGCCGGACAGGGCGCCGGTTCCCGCCGCCGGGCCGGACCCGTGGACCAGGACGCCGCGCAGGAGGCCGGTGGCGAGGAACGAGGCGAGATTCTCCAGGATCCTCGCGACGACGCCGGTCTGGGGCCGCCACCCGACCTGACCCGTCACCGGACCGCACGGACCGTACGGGATTTCCGCTCGTACGGGGACAAGGGCCGGGGGTGCGCCTCCGGCCCGGTCCGGTCACGCCACCGGGTGACCCCGCACCGCGCCGGAGGCGGCGTCCCCGGCCCCGTGGCCGATCCGTCGGATGTCGGGCAGGACCAGGACACCCAGGCAGGAGGCCGCCAGCAGCGCCGCGGCCCCGTACAGGGTGGGGGTGGTGCCGACGGCGGCGGCCAGAGGTCCGGCCAGGGCCATGCCGAGGGGCGTCAGCCCGATGGAGAGCAGCCAGTCGTACGCCGACACCCGCGAGAGCGTCTCGGCCGGGATGTTCTCCTGCACCAGCGTCTCCCACAGCGGGGCCATGAACGCCAGGCCGCCGGTCATCAGCCCGTAGGCCACCGCGACCGCCACCGCGGGCGCCCCCGCGGCGAGCAGGGCGAGCGGCAGCGCACCGAGCGCCAGCGCGAGGTTGGCGACGACCAGCGGCCTGGACGGCCTCAGCCGCAGGGCGAGCAGCGCCCCGCACAGGGCGCCGACCGTGCCGCCCTGCACGATCGTGCCCCAGGCGATCTCACCGCCGAGGGTCGCGACGGCGAGCACCGGCCCGACGACCATCAGGACGCAGCGGCTCAGGTTCCACATGGAGTGGCCGATCAGGTTCGTCCAGTACCACCGGTGCCGGCGCAGCTGCGCCCAGCCCTCGGCGAGCTGCCCGAGGAACGGCTCGCGCGGCGTGGGCGGGATCGGCGCGAGCCGGAGCCGGCCCAGCAGGATCGCGCTGACCGCGAACGTCAGCGCGTCCAGGATCAGCGCCCAGCCGGCGCCGGCGGTCAGGGCCAGGGCGGTGGCGATCCCCGGTCCGAGGAGGATGGACCCGCGCTGGGCGATCGCGATGAGCGCGTTGGCGCGGGAGAGCTGCTCCGGGGCCACGGTGGCGGGCACCAGCCCGGTCGCGGCCGGCAGGAAGAACGCGGAACCCGCGCCGGACAGGGCCGCCAGCACCGCCAGGTGGACGATGTCGGCCGTGCCGGTGACCAGCTCGACGCCCATGGCCGCGTGGGCGAACCCGCGCACCAGGTCGGCGGCCACCATCACCCGGCGGCGCGGCAGCCGGTCGGCCCACACCCCGCCGAGCAGCATGAGCGCCACCGTGGCGATCGACTGCGCGGCCAGCACGACGCCCAGATCGGTGGCCGACCCCGTCGCGGTGACGATCGCCAGCGCGAGGGCCACGGCCGTGACGGAGTCGCCGACGGACGACAGGCTCTGCCCGGCCCACAGCAGGCGGAAGCGGGCGTCGCGGAGGGGGACCAGGGAATCCCGCAGGGAGGTGGTGAGGGTCACGAGAGCAAGTTACTACGAAAACAAAATATATGCATTCGTATAAATGACGATCCTCCGGGGCGGCGTACCCTGTGGGCATGTCAGAGCCCGACTCCGTCGACCGGCACATCGCTCACTGGTCCCGGGAGCTGTCCGACCTCGACCCCCAGTCCGAGGGGATCGTCACGCGCATGAGCATGCTCGTGCGGCTGCTCAACCGGCAGAAGGAGGAGTGGCTGGCCGAGGGCGGGCTCAAGCCGTGGGAGTTCAAGGTGCTGCACCACCTGGTCGCGTCCGGGCCGCCCTACCGGGCGACCCCCTCGATGCTGGCCGGGTGGCTCGACACCCACCCGGCGACGCTGACCAACCGGCTCGACCGGATGGAGCGGGCCGGGTACGTCGACCGCGCGCACGACCCCGCCGACCGCCGCAGGCTGCTCGTGGGACTGACCCCCGCGGGGCGGGCGGTCTGGGAGGAGCGCATGGACCGGGGGGACAAGTCGGAACGCGCGCTGCTCGCCCCGCTCGACCCGCGGGAACGCGAACTGCTCGACGACCTGCTGCGCCGCCTGGTCCGCGCGGCCGAGCACGAGGGGCCACCGCTGATGCCCGACTGGCCGTCGGTCCCCGAACCGTCCGGCCCTCAGGCGTCCGGTCCCGAAGTGTCCGCCCCGGACCCGCCCGCCGGTGTCGTCACGGACACGCGGTAGGGAAAGGCGGACGCGGCCAGCCTGGCTCGGCCTGGTTCGGCTTGGCACGCGAGCCGGGCCAGGGAGACGGGGCCGCCGGAACACGAGGTTCGGAGCAGCCGCCCGTCTCCCTGCGCGTTCCGGACCGGCGCCGGTCTCCCGAGGCGTGTCAGGCCAGCCGGCGGGCTCCCGGGGCCGGGAGGGCGGGGTAGATGTCCGGGGCGGCCCAGCCGCGCTCGGCGTAGGCGCCGGTGACCGACGCGCGTACGCTCTCCACCCGGTCGTCGGCGACCAGCGCGATCGCCGACCCGCCGAACCCGCCGCCGGTCATCCGCGCCCCCCGGGCCCCGCCCCGGACCGCCGACTCCACGGCCACGTCCAGTTCGGCGCAGGAGACCTCGAACTGGTCGCGCAGCGACAGGTGGGAGGCGTTCAGCAGCGCTCCGATCTCGGTCGCCTTCCCGGCCCGCAGCAGCCCGATCACCGCCTCGACCCGGTGGTTCTCGGTCACCACGTGCTGGGTGCGCCTGCGCTCGTCGCCGCTGAGCCGCCCGAGGGCGTCCGCCAGGTCGGTCACGTCGCGGAGCGCGTCCACGCCCAGGTGTGCCGCGGCGTTCTCGCAGTCCCGGCGGCGGTCGGCGTACTCCCCGCCGGCGTGCGAGTGGTGCACGCCGGTGTTGACGATGAGCAGCTGGAGGCCCAGACTCGCCAGGTCGAACGGGATCTTCCTGGTGCCGAGGCTCCGGCAGTCCAGGAACAGCGCCTGTCCCTCCTCGCCGAGGGCCGAGGCCGCCTGGTCCATGATCCCGCACGGCATGCCCACGAAGTCGTTCTCGGCCTTCTGCGAGGCCAGCGCGATCTCCATCTTCGTCATGCCGAGCCCGTACAGCTCGTTCAGCGCCGTGCCGACCGCCACCTCCAGGGCCGCGCTCGACGACAGGCCCGCCCCCTGCGGCACGTCCCCGTCGATCACCACGTCCGCGCCGCCCACCCGGTGCCCGGCCTCGCGGAGCGCCCAGAACACCCCGGCCACGTAACGGGCCCAGCCCTGGGCCGCGTCCAGCCGTTCCAGCGTCACCGGCTCGCTCTCCGCCTGCAGCGACCGGAGCCGGACCACCCCGTCCTCGCGCGGCGAGAGGGCCGCGTTCACCCCCCACGGCACCGCGAACGGCAACACGAACCCGTCGTTGTAGTCGGTGTGCTCGCCGATCAGGTTCACCCGGCCGGGAGCGTGCCACACCCCTGCGGGCTCCACGCCGTACGACTCCCGGAAAGCTCCAACAACGCGCATGATCCAACACTCCTCAACACGGTTCACCAGTAGGGTAGCGAGTTCCCCGCCCTCCGGGTCCGCCCGTGGCCCCGCCGAAGGTCACATCTTGAACCCGGCCCGCCGGGCGGCGGTGCGAACGGGCCCGACCTTTGGTTGAATGCCGCGTACGGCGTGCGAGGGGCGGTAGCTCAGCCGGTTAGAGCAGGGGACTCATAATCCCTGGGTCGCGGGTTCGAGTCCCGCCCGCCCTACCCCTTGTGACCATGAAGAAAGCGCCCCTGACCTGCCTGTTTGCAGTTTAGGGCGCTTTCGTCGTGTCCGGCTGTCTACGGCTGTCACTGATCGTTTGCGGTTGATCCTTCCCAATGCCTTCCCACGGGGCGCGACGTGGGCGTCACTCCTCCCTGAGCGCGTCGGCAATCCGGCGCTTGGCCGTCTCGTCCTGGCCGACGATGCACTTGGCGTAGATCTTCAAGAGCACGTCCACGCTGTGCCCCGCCCACGCGGCGACCTGGGTAGGCGGCACCCCTGCGTTGAGCCAGGTGGACAGGCAGGCATGCCGGAGGTCGTAGATGCGCTTACCGAGTGGAGAGGCGTACTCGGCCTTGGTCAGCACCTCGGCGCGGGCCTTGTCCCACGCCCGCCGGTAGGTGATGGTCGGGAGGTTTCCGCCGTTGACTCCGGTGAACAGGTGACCGTTCTCGCCGGGCGGGAAAGCGGCCAGGTGCGAGCGGAGGAACTTGACCAGTTCAGGCGTGCAGGGGACGGCACGGCTGTCCCCCTCGGCACGATGCTTGAGCTGGCGTTCTTCCCGCTGGGTGCTCCCATCGGTCCATTCCTTGCCCACGTCGGGCGCTGCCGTCCGGAACCGCAGCTCTCCCCACGCGTCCGGCGACTCCTCCCACTCCTCCGTTTCCTTGTTCCATTCCAGAGCAGGCAGGATCACGTTCGCCGTACGGAGGTCCATCGCCTCCTCGGGCCGCAGGCCGGCAAAGTAGAGAACCGCGAAGAAGGCCACCAATCTCGGGCCGCTTCGTTGCTGTGCTGCTACGGCGGTCAAGAGCTTCCGGGCCTGGGCAGGGTTGACGACGCAGTCGCGGTTGACCTCGTGTGAACTCTTCGGAGCTTGCCACTTCAGTCCCCGGATCGGGTTCGTGGTGAGCAACTTCAGCTCAACCGCGTAGTCCAGGGCGTTGAAGAGAATCGCCCGGTTCCGGCGCGCGGTACTCGCTGCGGCGGCCTTGCCGTCGAGTTTGGACGTTGCGATATCCAGCACCTTGCGCATGGTCGCGGCGTCTTCGAGCGTCGAAACCATGCAGGTACCTCGCTTCAACCATCCGAGAACAGGGTCTTCGGCCGAACGGCTGTCCCTGTCCTTGGTGTTGAAGGCCCAGCGCGTGAGCGCCTTCCGGATCTCCTTGTCGGACGGCTTACTGCGGTCGGCGGTGAGCATGGCCGGGGATGCCGCGGTGAGGGCTCGCGCGATGTCACGCCGGTAGCCGGCGGAGGCTCGCTTCCACTTCATGTCCACGTAGGCGGTGGTGAAGTCGTACCAGCTCATGTCCGGCCGTTCGGTGCGGCTCCATGAGACGGGCTCACCGGTGATGAGGCTGAACGCCTCGCCGTTGCGAGCGGCGGTGATCAGGGCGCTTCGGTAGGTGTCCGCCTGAGCTTCCTTCGGAAACGGTTTCTTCCAGGGCTTCCCCGCGGTTTGCCACAGCACCCGGTAGGACGTCGCCTTGCCGTCCTTGTTCTTGCGGGTCTCGGTCTTGTAGACGCGAACGTTGTAGGTGGTGTTCTTCATCAGGAAGCGTCCTCCAGGCTGGTCAGCCAGCGGTCATAGTCGGCGCGGCGGACGCGGAGGTCTCCGTTGGGGAGCTTCATGCACTTGGGGGCGCGGCCCTTCTGGCGCCAGTCGTAGAAGGTGGATCGGCTGATGTCGAGGTCTTCGCAGATGTCGGCGATGGTGAGCTTTTCGCCCTTGGGCATGGGTGTCTCCTGGCGGATGCGAGGTAGGTCGGAGCAGTTTCGAGGGGGGTAGCCGTACCAGCCGTACCAGCCTCGTTTTTGCTGGTCAGGGCTGGTACGGCTTGATTTGTGGTACGGCTCAAGCCGTACCAAGGTCCTGCGGTGGTACGGCTTGAGCCGTACCGGGCGGCAAGCCGTACCGTGCCTGACCTGCGGAATTGAGGCTGGTACGGCTGGTACGGCTACCCCTGCCGAACGGGAGCACATCGCCGGGGTCCGTCGTCGCCGACGGGGTGCTCTCGGCGGTGTCGAGGGCCGGGCAGTAGCGCGCCCAGGCGTCGGTGAAGTCGGCGCGGTGGTATCCCTTGGCCTGTCCGATGGGGACAGGGAAACGGATCGTGTCCGAACGGATGTCGTACTCACGCAAGAGCGCGCCGAGCCGCATGGGGGTCAGGCCATTGGGTCCGTAGTCGGCCCACGGTGCTTCGGGGTCGGCCTTGAGCCGCTCCAGCAGCACGGCGGTCGGCAAGGCGGGATCAGTGCCGAAGGCCGTGCGGCAGTCGGCCAGCAGCCGGACCCGGGTCGAGGTCTCGCCGTTGTCGTCGGCCTCGGCGGTCAGGGCGAGCACCGCGGCGCGGGCACGCTCGGGCCAGTGGCCTCCGGCGTGGTCGGCGACGGCGACCAGGGGTTCCCAGGTGTCGGCGGCGCGGTCTTCCACCGGCATCGCCGGTTCGGCCTGCTCCAGGGTGGGCAGGTCGGCGCGCAGCCACGCGGACAGGTCCTCGGCCAGCTGGCGCAGCAAGGGCCGGTCCCGGCGGTGCCGGTAGGGCGCGACGCTCTCACCGGGAGCGCGCCGGCGCATCCGCACCACCACGGCGCGGTCCTCGATCGTGTCGGGCATCGCGCCGATGCCTGCGAGCGCGGCCATGGCGAAGGTCGGGATGGACTCGACGCGGCCGGTGTTGGCGTCGTAGCGCTTGGCGGGCCGGTTGCGCTGGTGTCCGGCGTTCAGCAGCCCGCGCAGGTCCTCGTTCCCGTCGGCCTTCGGGCCGAAGATGGTGTCGGCTTCATCAACGAGCATGGTGGGAGGGTCCTCGGTGATGGAGCGGTAGACCGCGGCGGATGAGGAGTTGACGGTGATGAACGGGTCGTGACAGGTGGCCTCGACCACGTCCAGCAGCCGGGACTTACCGCACCGCTTTTCGGGGGCGCGGATCACCAGCCGGGGCGCGTGCGCCCAGGCGGGTTGGCCGTGGCTGGCGGCGATCCACAACACCACCGCATCGGCGGCCTCGGGACTTGGCAGGATCACGTAGCGGGTCAGGGCGGCCAGCAGCGCGTCAAGCAGCATCGCGCCGTGGCCGGCGGGTTCGGTCTGGGACATGGAATCTGCTCTCTTCGGTGTCGGTGTGGTGGTCATGCGGCGACCGTCCGGGGCCGCTTGGCACCGGCTTTCAGGCCGGATGCGATGGTGTGGATGGTCTCGGCGCGGCTCAGCCCGGCATCGACCCCCTGTTGTTCCAGCAGGGTTGTCACCTCGCTCTCGGCGAGCGCGCCGCCTGCGACGAGTTGGCCCAGGGCGATGGCGGCCAGGTAGAGCGAGCCGTTGCGCTGGCCGTGCGGGGCGGTGGCGACGCGGTCGAGTTCGCGGGTGATGGCCGCGTGCAGGTAGGCGCCATGCCGGGTGTCGGGCAGGGCCAGGCGCACCGGTTGCGGCGCGGGTCGGGGCGGGGGTGAGAGCTGCTGGAACAACCAGGGGGGCAGCGGGGCAGGGGTCGTGTTGTGAACTACCTCGTAGCTGCCAGTGCCGTCCGGAAGATCCACGAAGCTGCCAGGACCCAGGACGTAGCCACCGTTCGCGCGGGTGTCGATCAGCCAGCCCAGCCCGTTGCC
Source organism: Streptosporangium sp. DT93 (assembly GCF_049844535.1). Classification (NCBI taxonomy): domain Bacteria; kingdom Bacillati; phylum Actinomycetota; class Actinomycetes; order Streptosporangiales; family Streptosporangiaceae; genus Streptosporangium; species Streptosporangium sp. DT93. Next base: position 256,159 of record NZ_JBNCLF010000004.1, on the reverse strand, counting down.
CTTGTCGCCCTCGGTGTTGCCCAACCGGGCGCGGTCCGGGGCGGTGAAGTACAGGTGCATGCCACCGCGACGAGTGCGCACAGTGAAGGTCTCGAACGGCAGGGGTTGCCCGGCGCGTTCGCACAGCACGGCCAGCACGTCGGCGCCCTCGTTGACCCCCGGCAGGTCCCAGGAAGGCGGCGGGCTCTGCCCGTCCTTTCGGGTGTCCAGATCGATGACGACCAGGTTGGAGGGGCCGCAGGCAATGCCGATGTTGTACGGCGCGTTCGACCAACAGCGCCGGATCACGTCGGGGTCGGTGGTGGCGTTGGTCTCCCAGTCGGTGAAGCCCTTGAGTGGGGGCTTGTCGCCGACTGCGACGGGGAAGACGCGCCAGCCGCGGGCGGCGGTGGCCAGGGCGTAGCGCAGCGTCGCGGGGGCGTTCATGCGGCCACCTCCAGGGTTTGGCCGGTGATGGCCTCGACCAAGGCGGAGATGATGACCTCGGCCACGGGTGGGGTGACGGCGTTGCCGTACTGGCGGACCCGCTGGCGTTTGTTGCCCAAGACCTGATAGCCACCGGTGAAGGCCATCGCCTTGCCGATCTCGTGTGGCTCCAGCATCCGAAACAGCACGTCGGCGATGTCCACCTGGGGGGCGTCGTCGGTGGTGGCCAGGGCGTAGCGGTCGCGAGTGGTCAGGGCGCCCACCGGGTGGGTTGCCGGGCGGGCGGCGCCGGTGCCGTAGTAGGGCACCAGCAGCGCGCCGGGATCGCCCGTGTTCGTGGTGGGTGGGGTGACCAGGCCGTGGTGGTTGCCCGAGGCGGTCACGGTGGCCAGCGCCTCGGCGATGGAGCGGGCATCGGAGCCGCCGCCGCGTAGCTCAGCGATGAACGCGCCGAGGGCGGCGGGTGGGAAGGCCAGGCCGGTTTCGTTGCGCGCGGTCTGGGTGCGCATCGGATCGGAGGCGCAGGCGGCGGTTTTGCCGTCGCGTCCTTCGACGGGGATCAGCATCGGCGGGACGGCCAGGGCGTCGTTCTCGCGGGTGGTACGGGTGGGCATGGGGGCGGTGATCGGGCTGGCTGCCGTGCGCCAGGTGCCGCCGGCGGGGGTGAGGATCGGCGCCCAGTAGCGGGTCATGCCCGCGCGGATGCGCTGCATGGTGGCCTCAGCCAGCGGTTCGTCGCGATCCCCGATGCGCCTGCCGGGAAGGCCCCAGTCGATGGCGTGCGCCGCGGGCAGCGCGTAGGGCTCGACCACGGTGTTGCGGCAGGTGGTGTGCGGGCATCGGTAGCTGTACTGCTGGCGGTAGCGGCCCATGTCGGCGCCGGGCTTCTTGAACACCTGCACGGCGATGATGGTTTGTTCACAGACCGAACACCAGGCACTCGGGCGTAGCCACTTGTCGAAGTCGGGGGCGCGGCCCAGGCTCTCGTGCCAGTAGGCCAGATACAGCCGGTCACGGGACTGCGGGGCGGCGGGGGTGCGGACCGGGCGGGCGTGCATGGAGTTCAGCGCGATCAACCTCGTGCGGTAGCCGAGGGCGTGAATGCGGTGAAGCCAGGCGTTCCACTGATCCCAGTCGCGGCAGTCGATGACGTTCTCGACCACCCCGGCGAGCACGCGCCCGCCTCGGGCTTGGACGCCTTCCAGGTATTGGGGGACTTCCTGCATGAGGGCGCGGGAGCGCTCGTCCTCCTGTGAGCGGGTGGTGTCGGCGATGGGGAAGAGTTCGCCCTGGCGGGTGTTGTGGAAGTCACGGCGCTTGCCGCGGGCGCGGCTCCACTTGGGGCACTCCGGGCTCGCCCAAAACAGGTCGGCCACCGGCCACCGCTCCACCGGGGCGGTGCGGATGTCGCCCTTGTAGTGGTCGGCGGCGGGGAAGTTCAGCGCGTGGGAGGCGATCGCCATGTCCCAGTGGTTGGCCGCGCGGGCGACCTGCACGCCGGGCACGGCGTGCGCGCCCTGAGAGGAACCACCGGCTCCACAGAACCAGTCCATCAGTGTCAGCATCAGCTCTCCTCGGTGGTGGGCTTAGGGCGGCGTAGGCCGCGAAACGGGCGCACGACCTTCGAGCCGTCGGCGCGTTGGATCAGAACGTTGCGGGGGCCGGGGCCGCTCCAGCGGATGAGCACCACGACGGGCCGGCCACGCTCCAGGTAGGTGCGGCCGATCATCGGGTGCCATTCCGGTGCAGGCGGCGGAAGTGGACGTAGAGCTGCCAGCCGATGCGGGGGCGCATCCCGGTGCCGTTGCAGGCGCGGCAGGTGCGGTTCTTGCCGCCCGGCGCGCATCGGCGGCAGGTGCCCCACGGGGAGGCGAAGCATCGAGCGATGTAGCAGAGTGTGACGACAGGTAGGCAGAGTCCTAGCAGGACGATGGCGGTGCTCACGGGGGCCTCCAGGGCCGTTTCCGGGGTTTTCGCAGGTGGCGCTCTAGGCGCTAGGTCGCTGGCAGGTCAGCGAATGGGGCTCTAGGCGGGCCTCTAGGTCTAGAGGGGCGAGCCTCTAGACCTAGAGGCGATCAGCGGGTCAGGAACTGGTCCCGGACCCCTGCTTTCCGTCACGCTCGGTGATGGCGTTCAGGATGTCGTCGCGGACGATGCCGATCCGGTTGGCGCCCTTGCCGCCACCGGCCGGGGTGCCCCACACCTGACCCGACTTGATGCCGTACGGCTTGAGCGCGTTGGTGAGTTGAGCAGTCTTGGCCGGGCCTTCCTGCTCGGCCCACGGCCCGTACACGTCGGGTCGCAGCTCGGCGAGGCGGTCCACCACCACCTCATTCCAGACCTTGGCCTCACCGGCGACCAGGACGGCGGCGATGTCGGCCAGCAGGTCGTAGGCCGGGGTGGTGGCCTCGGGCTGTTCGCCGATCGCGTGGCCGGACAAGGTGCCGGCGCCAGTGCGCAGCGCGTGCGCGCGGTCGGCGATGGTCTGGGTGGCCGGGGTGTTGAGGTAGGCGGCTTTGACGACCTTGGGCACTGGGGTGGCACCGACCAGGTAGCCGATTCCGGCGTCGGCCTCGGGCACGAACGTGGTGGCGCGGATGCCGTTCTGGTACGAGGAGGTGCCTAGGATCATGTCGTTTTCGGTCTGGCCACCGACGCGCAGACAGAATCGCAGGGACACGTTCGCGCTGACGCCGGTGGGCAGGCTGCGCTTGTCGGGGCGTTGGGTGGCCAAGATCAGCACCACGCCCAGGGCGCGGCCCAGTTTGATGATGAATTCGGCGTCGCGGCCGGCCTGCTCGCCGTACTCGGCGTGGGCGAACAGGTTCTGGCACTCGTCGAAGATGGCGATGAGCGGGTGCAGGCCCAGTGAGCGGATGTCGGCGATCTGGCGGGTGATGCGCTTGTCTGGGCACAGGTCGGCGGGCAGGGATTTCAGCGCGGCGGCGCGGCGCATGACCTCCTTGCACAGCAGCGACAGTGACTCGGCGGCATAAGCGATGGCGGGGTCTTGGATGCCGGAGACGAAGCGGTGGGAGATCTTCTCCAGCGGGTCGAGGTCGCCGGTGCCTTTGAGTTCGTGCAGCCACATTTCCGCGGTGGGGTCGAGGGAGACGCCGCAGGCCAGGGCGCGCACGGCGCCGGTCTTGCCCTGGCCGGGTTGCGATCCCATGAGGATGTTGTGCTGAATCAGCGGGACGGTGATGATCCTGCCGCGCGGGTCGGCGCCGAACGGGATGCCTTTGAACACGTCGTGGCGGGCGGCGTCGGCCAGGGCGAAGCGGACCATGGTCTTGGACAGGTCCCGGTCCCCGACCCACAAGATCAGCCGTCCCTCGTGGACGGACGGGTCGCCCTCGGGCCAGATGCAGCCCAGCGGGCGGCGCAGCCCGGAGGCCAGGCGGGGCCGCTTGTCGAGGATGTCGGCCACGGTCACCCCGTAGGGCAGGTCCAGATCCGCGCGCCAGCCCGGACCCTCGCGGGTGATCGGCGCCACGAAGTTGACGTCGGCCTTGGCGTTCAGCCCGGACACCCCGATCACGGTCAGCGCCCGGACCACGATGTCACTGGTGAGCTTCTCCACCCGGGTCGGCAGCACCGCGCGATTGATGAGCGGCCGGTCGGCGGGCCGTCCGATGACGCCCAGCACGGCCAGCGCCACGGCCAGCGCCGACCACTGGGCGACGGTGGGCGCGGCGGCCACCAGGATGGCCGCGATCAGCAGCGTGACCAGCGCGGCGCCGGTCACCCAGACCCGCAGCCGCACGCGGGAATCGCGCTGCCTGCTCAGTTTCAGGTATGCCTCGGGGTCGGCTTTCTGCACGGCGGTCAGCCGGACCGGCTCGCCTTCCAGGTCGAGGGTCCAGCGGACCATGCCGGAGATGAGGCGGGCCAGGCCGCGCGGGGCGCGGGCGGTCAGCCGTCCGGCGTACAGCGGGGTGCGAGACAGTTGGTAGCCGGCCACGTAGGCGCCATACTCGCCTGCCCAGGTCAGGGTCTCGATCGCCTCGCGCCGGGAACGCAGCCACAGCGGGACGACCGGGCGGCGGGTGCGGTTCTTCTCCTCCAGCTCGGCCCGCCAGTCGCGATCGGCCTCACCGGGGGCATCCACCCGGATGACTTCGCCCTCTAGCACCGGGCCGTTCGATGCTGGCGCGGGGGTGGGCGGGTAGGGGTGGCGGCGCTCACGGGCGGTGTCGAGGGACACCACCTCGGCGCCGTCGGCCCCCTTGGCGCGCGGTCCGTTGTCGACCGGTCCGCCTTGTTCGGGGATGGCGGTGATCAGGTCGGGGGCCGGGTTCGGGCGGTGGCCGTTGGTCTCGGTCGGGGTGTCGGTCATGATGAGGTCACCTCGTGCTGATTGATGGTGGCGGGGTTGCGGGGCGCGGCCGTGTTCTTGGCGGAGTGGGGTCGCGTCCCGTGCGGGAGGTTGGTGAGGGGCGGTAGGTCGAGTTCGGCCTGCCAGCCGTTGACGAACAGCCACAGCGGGTCCTCGGCCGGCGGGGCCAGGGCGAGGATTTCGGCGATGGTCAGGGCCGTGATGGCTTGGTCGCGGGTGAAGGTCCGTCCGGGGTGAGCGGTCACGATCCATCCGTCGTCCGCGGCGCGGTGGGCGCGGTGGCCGGATGCTTCCTCGGTCATGGTGGTGGCGGTGATGTGCAGGCTCATCAGGCGGCTTCCTTGACGAGGATGTCGCGCACCGTGCGGGCGGTGTCCATGCCGCATCGGGCCGCGCGGCGGATCGCCGCGGCGCTGGGGTAGGCGGGCAGGTCTCCGGCGGCGATCAGGGAGCGCACGTGCGCGGTCACGAAGTGGACGCCGATGCCCTCGGAGTGCTCGTGCGGGTCGGAATCAGGGTCGGGGTCGGAATCGGGGGTGGTGTTCGCCCTGTACTCCAGGGGGGTAAGGGGGTTACCGGATCTTGCGGTCATGCCGTGGTCGAGGCGGGTGAAGGCAGCCAGGATGATCGGCAGTGCGGTGACGATGGCGACCGCGACGACCGGGCCGAGGATGTGCAGGACCAACCGGGAGATGCTGAACTCGGCGGCGACGCCGGGCAGGTAGGGCCAGGCGTTCATGCCGAGGGTCAGGGCCAGGAACAGCCACTCGATCCGGACCAGGGTGGGGGAGTCGATGGGCTGTCCGCGGGTGCCCAGATAGGCGCGGGCACCGACCACGACCAGCAGGGCCAGGGACATGAACGGCTCGACCAGCCAGGCGAACACCCACGCCGGCGACCACGCCTCGGCGCCGTCGGCGGCGAAGGTCTGTACACCGGCCGTGGACCACGCCAGTGCCAGCGTCAGCGACACCATGGCCGCGGTCACCAGCAGGCGGCGCATCCGGGCGGCCTGCCAGGCGCGCATGGCCGGGTCCTGGCCCAGCTCGTGCAGCCGGGCCGCTTCCCGGGCGGCCTTGCGGCGCTTGCGCACCTTGGCGGTGTCCACCAGCAGCGGCGCGTCATCGCCCTGCAAGGCGGCGAGCTGGTGGGCCTCGGCCACCTCGGCACGCAGCCGCAGCACGCGCCGGGTCCGGCCGTCGGCCTCGGCCGGGTGAGAGGGAGCGGCCGGGGCGGGCGAGAGGGCCGGGAGCGGCGGGGCCTGCCGGTCGAGGTGGCGTTCCAGCTCGGCCAGGCCGCGCGCGACGTCCTCGGGCGTCGGTTCCGGGGTCGGGGTTGTCGTCGTCATGTCGTCCCTCCTCCTACTTGGTGGGCTTGGTGATGAGGGCGCCGCCGGGCACGCGCACGGCCGTGGTGTTGGTGCTGGACTCGCGGTGGATGAGGTGGCGCCCGTCGCGGTCGCAGGTGACGGACTCGCTGCCGTCATGGGCGATGAACGTGGTCTGGCACTTGCTGGTCTTGCTCACGGTGATCTCCTGTAGATCAGATGGACTGAGAACGGGCCAGGGTGCGGCACAGCCGACAGCCGGCCGTGCAGCGGGCGCCGTGGACGGGGCAGCGCTGGACCTGGCAGCCGGTTGCGGTGCCGCAGCGGCGGCAGCCGACGGCGCTAGCCGAGCGGGACCGGCAGTCAGGGCAGGAGAAGCGCGCCATCACCGGCCACCCCCGCACGGGATCAGAGCGACCGCATCCCGGCAGCCCTCACAGGCCGGGTCGTAGCCGAAGGTGTGCAGCGGGCAGCGCGCCAAGTCCTCGCTGCGGTGGAGGCCCGAGCACAGCGGGCACTGGTAGCGGCTCATGATCAAGCCACCTCGGTCCGCTGCTCGATCAGCCCGAAGGTGGCCAGCAGGTCGGCCAGGCCGTTGACCTCGCTGGCGGTGAGACCGGCCCACACCCCGTGCTCGGGACGCAGGCGCACCGCGCGGTCCTCGCACAGCTGGCGGACCGGGCACTCGGCGCAGACCTCGCGGGCCACCTGCTCCCGCGCGGCCCGCTCCTCGGCGGGCTCGGGGGTGAAGGTGTCCGGGCCGGTGTGCAGCTCGGGGTCCAGTCCGCACAGTGCGCCCTCGGCCAGCTGGCGCGGCAGGCCATCGGTGACGGCGTCGAACAGGGCCAGGGCGGGGTGAGCGGCGGGCAACAGGGCCGCGGGGGTGCTCATCGGTGCACCCCGCACTGGCCGGTGCCCTCGCAGACGCCGCAGATCTGGGTGGAGGTCATCCATCCACCGCCACCGCAGCAGTGGCAGGGGTCCCGGCGCACGTTGGCCGGGGACGTCGGGTAGGTCATGCTGGTTGTGCTCCTTGCCAGGAGTGAAGGGGCGGCCCTGGGTCTTGGCGGATTGGGGGTCGCCCCGTTTGTGTGGGTGGATCAGCCGAGGGCGCTGGCGAAGGTCACCAGCGAGTCGGTAACCGTCAACAGGCCGTTGAAAGTGCTCGTGGCGATGTCTGCGGCCTTGGTCGGCTCGCGGACAACGAAGAACATCAGGCAGACCAGGACGGCGAACGGCAGAAGACGACGAGGCTTGGCAGTCGGGATCATCGGTGACCTCTCCTTCAAGGTGATTGTCTTAAGACGCGTCGCCTTCTGTCTCAAGACAGTAATTGTGGGGGTCTTGCTCGTCAAGGGTTTTGTCGTAAGACGGTTGAGTACGCTTGATCCATGGAGAAGCGGAGTCCTCGCGGGGACGCAGATCGCCACGCGAGCAAGAAGCTCGCCGCTGTTCTGCGCACTGACATTGCAGAGGGGCGGTACGCCCCCGGCGCTCGACTGCCCTCCTACCGGCAACTCGCCGAGAGGCATGGAGTCGTGGTCAACACCGCTCAGGCGGCGGTTCGCTTGCTCCAGGCGGAGGGCCGAGTGGCGATCCAGCCGGGCAGTGGGACGGTTGTCCTGGATGAGTCCGATGCGCTGCCGGAAGGGCTGAGGGGCGAGTTGGAAGAAGTTCAAGGGCGGTTGCGCCGGACCCAGGAAGCTCTGTCCGCAGCCGAGGAAGCGGTAGCGGCGCTCTTGGGGCGGCTCCCTGCCAGAGCTTTTGGAGAGACTCGGCGGGAACCGGGTGACGGTTGATCGGGCGTTTTCTTTCACGCCTCAAGAATTGCTGTGACGTTCGGTAGGCAGTAGACGACGCGAATAGACGCGAAGGGACATCCCCCATGTCCGGAGAGAGCGTACGTGCCGGCAGTAAGCAGTTCGCCCCGAACAACGTCCTGGTCGCCAAACGCCAGGCGCTCGGGTGGAGCCGCAACCGAGCGGCGCGGGAGCTTGAACGGGCTGGCAGGGATCGAGGGCTAAGCGTCCCAGAGCTTGGGACGATTGAAAAAGCCTTATATCGGCACGAAACGGGCCGTGCCGCTTGCCGAGATCCGCTCTATGTCGAGCTGTACTGCCTTGTCTACGAGGCGACGGTTCAGGACCTTTTCGGAGAAATCGAACCGGCTTCCCCTGTTAACGGCGAAGAGTTCGGAGTCCGTTCTCATAAGTTCGTTGCGGCTTATATCGGCGCTGAACAGGTTGACGCGCTTGTCGCCAAGGGAGTGGTCGCCGAGAATCCTCCTCAATGTGGTCTTGAATGCCATGCGACAGACACAGCGCACGCCGAGGGAGAATGTCGCCTCTATGTCTGGCCGTTCGGTGTCGCAATCTTCCACGTCGTCGAGGAACTCAAACTTCCCAACATTGCACGCTTGGCCGTGTGGCGCAGAAAGACATACGTCAGGGAGTTGGAATGGGCCTCAAGTTATCTTTCCGATCTGACAGGTGCGTTAGTCGAGGCATCCTACGTGCTGAGCACTTATTGGCTTCACCAGCCGTCATGGCCAGGGCATGAGATAGACGCAGCGCTCCGTATCATGTGTGCGCCACGAGTGCTCTTAGAAAGAGACTCAGAGGCCACAGAGGCGTCACTGGCACATGCGGAACTAGTCGAACGCTCCTTGCTGGCCGAAGGATACGAACCAGCGGAAATGATCCCTTTTGGAATCAAGGGGATATCGATCGGATATGCCTCTTGGTCTGGAGTCGTGTACTGCCCTACTGCTCCTCGGCGTGCGCTGGCCGAAGATGAACTTGTCACCATTGAGCTGGCCACCCAAGCTATCTGGGCGTACTGCGAGCACATCAACCGACAGGTAGAGCAGGGCATGGACCCTGAAGTACCCGAACCGTACAGCTGGCGCTTCCTGCGGGGCGTCCGTTCTCGACTGACGAACGCCCGTCCACAAGAGACCGGGCAACATAGGTCTATGCGCACTGCGATCCTGGACACGAGCGGCCTTATCGGCCACCTTTCCCAAGCGATCGACATTCTCAGAGAAACCAGCGAAAGGTAAACCCGTGTTCAACAGTTCCGCGGTTCTGGTCGTGGTAGACGTCCAGAACGGATTTGTGCGGGAGCAGTCGGCCCATGTGGTTCCAGTCATCGTGGATGTAGTGAGTCGCTGGCAAGCTGCGGGCGGCGACGTAGTTTTCACTCGGTACTTCAATTACCCGGGAAGCAACTTCGAGCGGCTGTTCAAATGGTCCAAGCTCATGGAATCACCTGAAACGGACATCGTTCCTGAACTTATCCCGTACGCGAACAAGGCAACGGCTGTAGTCGATAAGACTGTGTATAGCTTTTTCAATGAAGAGGGTATAGCTCTTGTACGCAGCCACGGATGGACTGACATCTACATCTGCGGAATTGCAACGGAGAGCTGTGTCCTCAAAACCGCGGTTGACGCGTTTGACCACGGCGACCACCTGACGCCATGGCTCATCGAAGACGCATCGGCAAGCCATGCGGGCCAGGTGGCCCACGACGCCGGAGTTCTAGTGGCATCTCGGTTCATCGGTCCTGATCAAATCATCAAGGCCGCTGATATTCCGTGGGTTGAGCTCGCTGCGACGTAAAGCCGTCAAGTGAGTGAGCTGAGAGACTGCAAAATACAGCCAGAGTGCATCACGTTGACAGGTGGAGGTAAGCCCCTTGCCTCCGGAGACCTCTGTGGTTCTGTGGGGTAGAGAAGCGGGCAGGTCAGAGCCCGCTTCCAGCGGTGCACGGCGCATCGACAAGATTCGAAGATCACCACATTAGAAGTCTCTACGATTTGAGGATATTTCTCCCGTTCATGCCTCCTGAACGCGTCCGAACCGATGGAATAAGGGTATGCAGGGAAAAATAGCCGGTCGTGTGCTGGCAGGGATGATCATTGGGGTAACTGCAGGCTGGGCTCTTCGATCCCGGAGAGCAATCTCCCCACAGTTGGACACTAATTCGCCACCTCCCCAAGGCGAGCCGCTGCCATCCATTGAGACTGAGCCTGCGATGGCACAGACCGGGACTGGGCGAGGCCAATTTGTTTGGCTGCTTATCGCTGCCGCCATGATCGTTTCGACAGCTGGGATAGCGGCGTTTGCCCCTCTTCTGGACTGGGCTCGCTGGATTCTTGCTGGCCTTGCCGCCATAGGGTTTATTGCTCTGTTGCTTGGCCCGGGAGCGCACTGGTTGGCTGGGGAACGACAACCTCTCACTGATCAAGAAAGGCGTGAACTCTCAGCAAACGAGCGAGTTGAGGCGATCAATTCTGCTCGCCATACCCTCCTTCAATCGGCAACCGGCTTGGTCGTGATCGGAGGTGTTGCCTTTACCGCGCAAGGTCTGTGGTACACCGCACAAACTCTCGATACTGCGCGACAGAGTCAACTTACTGCTCAACAAAGCCATATCACGGATCGATATACAAAAACTGTTGAGCAGCTTGGGTCAAGTAATCTCGATGTGCGCCTCGGTGGCATCTATGCCCTGGAGCGTCTTGCTCAAGACTCCATTCGTGATCACCAAACTATTTATGATGTTCTTGTTTCTTTTGTTCGCACGCACGACCTTAAGTCTAAAGCTAAATCTATTTCTAAGCCAACTATAGATGTTCAAGCCGCATTAACGGTTATCGGTCGTCGGAAGATGCATCTAGACATCAGCCGACTTGACTTGACCGGCGTGCGTATTCCTAACGCAGATTTAACTGGAGCGAGGCTGAAAAATGCCAATCTAGCGGGCGCGGATTTGAGTGGTGCGAAATTATCTTACGCGGATCTGAGTTATGCAGATTTGAGTGGCGCAAAATTACCCCGCGTGATCTTGAACCGCGCAAACTTAACCCATGCGAAGCTGTTTTCTGCGGATCTGAGTAATGCAGATCTAACTAGCGTAAATTCTGCTCGCGTAGGACTGAGTGATGCAAATTTAAGCGGAGCAAGTTTAAATCGCGCTTACCTCGGCGAGGCGGGCATGAGCGGTTCAGACCTAACCGGCGCTGATCTAATCGGAGCTAATTTGAACGGTGCTGGCTTAATTGAGGCGAAGTTGACGAACGCAAACCTATCTAGCGCGGACTTAATTCAATCAAACTTGAATAAGGCCGATTTATCTCGTTCGAACTTTGAAGGGGCTAACCTTAGTCACTCGAATCTGACAAAAGCTAATATGGTCGATGCGAATCTCAATAGAACTGATCTAAGGTCTGCGGACCTGAGTGGGGCTACGGCTATTGTGGAGATAAAAGTAAGGGGGATCGCGATGACCAATACAGAGACCCAATTCGGACTATTGTCGAATTTTTGATTCCGTTTCACCCGAGCGTTCAGCGCGGCAAACATCCTGTGGTGAAGTCGAAAAGGAAGCATGGAAAGTTGCAACTTGAGGAGATGATCCCGACTCTCAGCTACGTCTTGACCGACCCGACTGTAGGACTCTGCGTCCATGATCATTCCCAATGTTTTCCCAGGCATGGGCTGATAGGGAGACGGTGAGGAAGTTTCCGCAGGTAGCGAGTACGGCCGATGCTTGTTGTAGACGTGTCTCATAATCCCTGGGTCGCGGGTTCGAGTCCCGCCCGCCCTACCCCTTCGGACCACACGAAAAGCGCCCTTGACCTGCGTGTTCGCAATCGAGGGCGCTTTCGTCGTGTCCGACTGTCCATAGCTGTCTACGATCGTTTGCGGTCTATCGTTCCCACTGCCTTCCCGTAGGCAGGTTGGGCTGAACTTTTCTACTCGGCTTCAGAGGAAATCACCCGTAGCTCTAACTCATGGCTGCGGTGCAGCTTTCAACACCGCAGCTGGTCGATCACCGGCCAAGGGCCTTCGCGCCGCCTTCGAAATATTGTTCCAGTTGTGAGCTGCATCCCTAAGCGCGCCAAGGCATGCCAAGCTGCGCAAAGATCTCCGAATCTGGGATGCCGACTGTGCCACGTGGGTTGAAAGAAGCAACTCAACGAAGGTGCATTTCCCCCCCAAAGCTTCAGGGATGCCCGCAAGACGGTCTTGGTCGCCTTACCTTGGTCTCTGCGAGTCCTGTTCGATACCGCTTCCTCCCGTTGGAGCCTCAGGGAGGATCCGCCGGACGCTCCGGCGGAGAGGGGGTAGGTAGGTATGAATCGGAAGGATCGCGAAGAAGAGGCGCGGTACTGGAGGCTCCAGGCGATCTTGACGTGGATCAAGTTCGCAGTCTGGGTCGTCTGGAGCATCATCAACCCGCGCAACTTCTTCTAGGAGTGGTCGGGCCTCCTATCCGCCAGGCTTCAAACTTGGGCAGGTAGGAGGCCCTTCCACTTGCTCAGCTTACGGATCGTGGTAGATCTGTATACGTTTCACGTGGGTCCTGGAGAAACTTCTCCCTATGGAGGGGGTAAAGCTTCTTTCCGGGGGAGGGATCCTTCTCCCTGAATAGCATGTAATCCCTCCCGAGCCTTGCCTTCTGTCGCCTATGGGGCATATGTCTTATTTATCATCTTTTGGGTTATATGAAACCCATTTATCCTCGGGCAGCCGGACCGCTGGTCACGGCATGATCGCGAGTTGATGGTCCGTCCTCGGAAGTAGAGAAGCTCCCGGTAGACGGGTTGATCACCACAATCAACGCCCGCTACAACCAGGAGCTTCAGGTGCTGTTCTATCGTGCTGCCGTCGATGTGTCGCGTTCGACGCTGAACTACGTCGCCAGCCTCATCCGCCGCCACCGCAAGGTCAGTGGTCTTCCCATGGTTACGGCACCTCTCCGCGCGGGTACTGGCCGACCCGATGTCGAACGCGCAACTCACCCATACGCTGCCGGATGAGAATCATGGCGAGGTGGCCGCGCCTTGAGTTACGAGTGCGGTGATGCGGTAGCCCTTGCGGGGTCTCGTGCGCGGCCCGGCTGCCAGCCCGAAAGCGTCCGTCGAACCCCTGGAAGTTGCAGCGAACGTCGTGCTCATGAGCTCCAGAGCCGACGGCGGGGGCAACCGCCCCCCCGCCGGGGCGGGGGGGGGGGGGGGCGGGGGGGGGGGGGGGGCCGCCCCCCGGACGGCGCCCCCGGGGGACGTCCACGTCATGCACGGGGGAGCACTGGACGTGGACGCGTCAGGGGAAGTGACGAGGCTTTTTCGGCCGGATGCTCGCCGGGTTCGTCCTCGTTCTCGGTGTAAACGATCAGTTTGAGGTTCCCGGGAGGTCGCCATGGCAGGGAGAGGAGACGCGTAGCCGGAACCAGACGCGTTTCCCGCCCAGCAGTGGCTCGAACCTCAGGTCCTCCATGAGCACAGAGAGAAGGAACAGCCCTCGGCCGTTCTCCTCACCCTCGGTCGGTTCCCTCACGACGGGAAGGGTGCTGTCGAAGTCGGTGACCTCGACGGTTATCCCGTCCGCTGTCTCGCGGACCAGGAGCTCGCATGCGCCGAAGGTGTGCTTGTGCACGTTGGTCAGTAATTCGGTCACTCCCAGCTCGGCCAGGGGACTCAGCTCGCTCTTGCTCCAGAGCCGCAGGTAGACCCTGACGACCTCGCGAACGGGGCCCATCACTTCGGGGCACGCCTCGGACAGCACCATGTAGTACTGGCGAGCGGGAGTAGCCGTCATAGCGGTCATGTGACCCCTCCAGGATGGGATGAACGAGCCCGGAAAGTGTCCTTCTGTAATCAGTTGAACACCTTCTGCTGTCATGACTTGATGATGGGGCAGGTCTACCCTGTAGGCAAGCCGTTCTCTTAAGAAAGTCTTTCCTATAAAGGAGGGCGCTTCTCTGAGGCGGCGGCGGCATTACGCTCCACCGAGGAAGGAGGTGGTCATGCCCGTCGAACCCACTCCACGACGGCGGCGCCTGGGGGCGGAACTCAGACGTATCCGCGAAACCCTGGGATGGACCCAGGAGGAGGCGGCGAGCCGCCTCGGCTACCAGTCCCTCTCGACGGTCAGCAAGATCGAGAATGGGTTGCAGGGACTCAGGATCCAGCAGCTTCCGCACTTCTTCGAGGTCTTCGGCATCACCGACACCACTCTGCGAGAAGAACTCCGCGATCTCGTGCGCCGTGCCGGAGAAGCCGACTGGTGGCAACGGTACGAGGGTGTGGTCGACGATCCCCTCGGCGACTACCTCTCCCAGGTGGAGAACGCCCGGGGGCTGTTCGTCTTCAACCCTCTCGCCGTTCACGGGCTGCTCCAGACTCCGGAGTACGCCCGGGCGGTGACCGAGGGCAGCAGGGTCTGGAAGACCCCCGAGGACATCGACCGCTTCGTGGCGTTACGGCTGGAGCATCAGCGCGCCATGGCGGAGCGCCGGCCACCCTTGAAGATATGGGCGGTGCTTCCCGAAGGACTGCTACGTCAGGAGGTCGGAGGGCGGGCCTGTATGCGCGAGCAGATCGAGCACCTGATGCACCTGGCCCGTACCAGCCCCATCGTCACGATCCAGGTTCTTCCGCTTTCCGCCGGAGCGCACGCGGGTATGGACGGCCCTTTCATGATCATGTCTTTTCCGGCAGGGCGCGATATCGTCTGCGTAGAGTCCCTGCGCGCCTCCCTGCACCTGAACGAGCCCGAGACCGTCGAGCTCTACCGGACCACCAGCGACCTGCTGAAGTGCGACGCCCTGTCGCCGAAGGCCTCGCTGCCGTTTCTCGCCACGATCGCGAAGGATCTCTCGTGAACAAGAACACCCTCGACCCCGCCTGGATCGAAGCCCGGCTCCGTGACGCCCGCTGGCGGACCAGCAGCCTCAGCAGCGGCGGCACCAACTGCGTTCAGGTCGCCTTCCTGGACGGCGGCATCGTGGCGCTGCGCGACTCCAAGAACCCGCAGGGGCCGCCGCACCTGTTCACCGACGCCGAGTACGACGCCTTCGTCGGCGGCATCGAGCGCGGCGAGCTCCGGCGGGGCTGAGCGCGCTCGGTCTTTCCCCGGCGACGGCTCGGTTCACGTCGTCGAACGGTTCGTCGTGGACGAGGAACATGCGTCCCGGGTGGCCCGGAATCGGTTCGGGCCACCCGGGACGCGGTGGGAATCAGAGCGGACGGCGGCGAGGGAGCATGTCGTCGTCGGGGAGGGGGGCGGTCCGCGCGGCCGGCGGGGGAACGGCCACCCCGGCCCAGCGTCGCAGGGTCGCCGTCGCCGCCAGGCGGTCGGCCTCGGGCAGCGCGGCGATGTTCGCCCCGTGGTTGGCGCCCGGCGCGACGTACAGGTAGGAGTCGTTCCGGCTGGGGGCGAACCGCTCCGCGCCCCACGGGTCGTTCTCGCCGTAGACGAACATCATCGTGCTGGAGCGCGTGCGCACCCAGAGGTCCACGTCCAGCATCGGCAACGGGTTGTGCGCGGAGCGCAGCTCGGCGGGGAGCGACGAGTTGGCCTGGTACAGGCCGCGGTAGCGGGTCAGGCCGCGCAGGTGCTCGAACTTCAGCTCGGGCCAGCCGAGCTGGTTGGCCGCCTGGTAGTAGTACGGGAAGTAACGCTCCAGGTCCTGGTCGGTGTAGAACGAGAAGGTCGCGACGGAGTCGATCCAGTCGTAGATCTCCTCGTCGGTGGCCGTGGTCGGCGGCACCTCCGGGCAGTCGCCGGTGCCGAGGTACTGCCAGAACGCCCAGACCGTGTCGAGCACCGTCATCTCGAACGAGCGGTCGGCCGTGCCCAGCGTCCGGGTGAAGGTCCAGCCGTTCTGCGCGGCCTCCGCCTCCAGGCGGGGCACCAGCCGGTCGCGGCGCTTGAGCGCCTCCTTCTGCACGTTCTCCAGCGCGCTGCGGCAGGCCGCGTCACCGACGGTCCGGAAGAACCGGTCGTACGCGCCGTCGAGGGGGTTGATCCTGTCGTTCGGCGCGACGTAGGCCACCACGCCGTCCACGTCGCCGGGGTAGAAACGCCGGTGGTAGACCGAGGTCATGCCGCCCTTGCTCGCACCCGTCTGGATCCACTTGCCGGAGTAGATCGTCTTGAGCGCCTGGACGATGCGATGCTCGTCACTGGCCTCCTGCCAGATGTCGAGCTTGCGCCAGTCCGCGGGGTCCGGCCGGGACGGCTCGAAGAAGCGGTGCTCGACCGAGACCTGGTTGCCTTCGAGCAGCCGCGTCGGCTCGGTCCTGGAGGGCCCCGGGTTCGCGGCCAGGCCGTATCCGCCGGTGTAGAGGACCGTCGGCGCGTCCTCGGCGCGGTGCAGCAGGGTGAGCCGCTGCTGGTACGAACCCCGGCTCGGGCGCAGGTGGTCCACCGGCTGGGTGAAGGTGAGCACGAAGAAACGGTGGCCGCTCGGCTGGGTCTCGGAGACCACGGTCAGGCCGGGGATGGCCTGGAGCCTGTCCTTCAGGGTGTCCTCGGCCACCGACGGGACCGCGGAGACGGCGGGCACCGGGGACGGGGCCGTGAGGGAGAGCGCGGCCGCCGGGACGGGCAGGGCGAGGGAGCCCGCGGTGAGCAGCGAGAGCACGAGGGCGGGAAGTGCCCGGGTTCGCACGGTCATTTCTCCTGGGGGGTGGGGGGAGGAGGCCGGGGATCACGTGGCCGTGCGGGGAGGGGTGCCTCCTCCGTACGACCGCCGGGAAACAGGCGCTATGGGATTGTCCCGCCTACATTCGCTGGATTCCGGAAGATGTTCAAGAGGATCGGATCATGCGGGGCCGTCAACACGGGCCGGTCGTGCGGGGCCGCTCGTACGGGGCGTCGTGCGGGACCGCAACACGGAGCCGCAACACGGAGCCGCTCACGTGGGTCAGGTCGTGCGGGTCCGGTCGTGCGGGGCCGGTCACGCCGGGACGGTCGGCCAGCCCTCGGCGGTCGCGAGCCCGGCGAACCGGACGGCGTTGCGCACCGCCGCGCCACCGGGGTCGTTGTTGAAGTACGCGTACACGTCGCACCGCTCGTCCCACGTCTCGCCCAGGCGGCGCAGCCAGGAGCGGAGGGCGTCGTCGCCGTACGAGGGCCAGGGGTTGGCCCGGCCCTCGTGGAAGCGCAGGTAGGCCCAGTCGGCGGTCCGCCACGGCGGCGTCTGCGGGCGGCCGAGCCGGTCGGCCCAGCACAGGGCCGCGCCGTGCGCCGAGAGCGTCTCGCGGACCGGCTCGCTCCACCAGGACTCGTGCCGCGGCTCGACGGCGATCCGCACATGGCTCGGGAAGCAGCCCAGGCACGCGTCGAGCAGCCCGGTGTCGGCGCGCAACGTCGGCGGGAGCTGCAGAAGGATCGGCCCCAGCCCGTCCCCGAGGCCGTCGGCCGCCGCCATCAGGCGCTCGACCGGCTCCCGCGGATCCTTCAGCCGCTTGATGTGGGTGAGGAAGCGGCTCGCCTTGACCGCCATGACGAACCCCGGCGGGGTACGCTCCCGCCAGTCCTCGAAGGTCTCGCGGGCCGGGAGGCGATAGAAGCTGTTGTTGTTCTCGACGGTGCCGAAGTTCTCGGCGTACCGCTCCAGCCAGAGCCGCTGGGGCAGGCCGGGCGGGTAGAGCCCCCCGCGCCAGTCGGCGTACTGCCAGCCGGACGTCCCCACCAGCATCATCGCAGCTCGGCCCCCGTCCCCCGCCGCTCGGCTTCCGCTTCCCGGCGTTCACTGCCGGTGATTCCGGTACGAGTGTCGCCCTGTCGGCGTCCCGTACGAGCCGTACCGGCATTCCCGCACGAGACACACGAACCGCGCGGGCCGCGTACGCGCGTCGTCGTGTCGCTCCTCTTCTTCCCGGCGCGTACGGAGCCATGCCGCTGCCGTCCTTCGTAGCCGGTCCTCCGGTGTGTCATGTCTGGTTATCGGTGGAGTGTCAGTAATTCTCGCTGCTCAATGTGGTGATCTTCATGTCTGGGCCCGGCGTGAGGGGGGCGGTGGCCGCGACCGGCCCCCGGGGCGCCCTCCGGCCCGAGGGCGGCTCCCGCACCCGCTCGGTAACGGCCTCGCCCGGCTACCTTGGGAAAGGTGGAAGAGAACCGGGCCCGGCGGGTCGTCGACGCGTTACGTGATCGTGGCATCAACGCCCAGCTGGCCAGGGGCGGTCTTCACATGGGCGTCCGGGTGCTGCTGCCGGGCGGCCGGGAGGCCGACTGGGACACCGACGGCACGGCCGGCCTTGAGGCGCAGGTGATGCGGAACGGTATGCTGGTCGGCTTCGTGCCGGTGATCGAGGGGTCCGAGGACTACGACGAGGAGCAGGTCGTCGACGCCATCGCGCGGACCGACTACGACCGGCCCATCGCCCGCCAGCGTGCGACGGCGCCGCCCCCGGCCGAGCCGCTGCCCCGGGTGGGCGGGGTCTTCCGCCGGTTCCTCGACGGCTTCCGCTACCGCTGACGCTCTCGCCGCCAGGGACGGCTTCCGGTGAAGGCTCGGGTACCGGTGACGGCTCCGGCGTCGGCGACCGGTACGGCCTCGTTGATCGGTTCCGTCGCCGACGACCGGCTTCGTCGCCGACGACCGGGCCCGCCGCCCCTGACCGGCCGTCCGGCCGTACGGGTCAGGAATCGCCCTCGGCGGAGGGGAAGAGCGGGCCGCGGTGCACCTTGTGCTGGGCCGCCTGGGCGAGCGGTCGTACGATCAGCTGGTCGATGTTGACGTGGGGCGGCAGGCCGACCGTCCAGGCGACGCACTCGGCGACGTCGTCGGCGACGAGCGGCCGGTCCACGCCGGTGTAGATCGCGGCGGCCTTGCCCGCGTCGCCCCGGAAACGGTTGAGGGCGAACTCCTCGGTGTGCACCATGCCCGGGGCGATCTCCACCACCCGGATCGGCTCTCCGGCCAGCTCCAGCCGCAGCGTCTGGACCATGGCCCACTCGGCGTGCTTGGCCGCGCTGTAGGCGCCGCCGCCCTCGTAGTTCACGTGGGCCGCGGTCGAGGTGAGGGTGACGATCGTGGCGGTGCCGGCGGCGCGCAGGAGGGGCAGCAGCGCCTGGGTGACGTGGAGCGTGCCGAGCACGTTGATCTCGAAGTTGCGGGTCCAGTCGGCGGGGTCGCCGGTGGCGACGGACTCGGTGCCGATCGCCCCGCCGGCGTTGTTGACCAGCACGTCGCACCTGTCGAGCTGCGAGACGAGCGCGGCGACGGACTCCCGGTCGGTGACGTCGAGGTGGATCGCGCGCCCGCCGATCTCCTCGGCGAGCTTCCGCAGCCGGTCCATGCGGCGGGCCGCCAGCACCACGTCGTACCCGTCCTTCGCCAGCCGCCTGGCCGTCGCCGCACCGATCCCGCTGCTCGCACCGGTCACAACCACGGTTCCGGACATCGGACGCTCCAATCGGTCGGTGGTTCACGCGTTCACGAGGAGACAGGCTCCGGGCAGCGGCCATAACGTATCAAGCCCCGGAGATCACCGAGCGGCGGCTCCGTTCGAGCGGTGAACACCTGGTCGGAGCCTTGGACGATCAGCGGTCGACGGCGAGCCCGGCCGGGATCGCGCCCATCGGGCGATCCCGGACGTGATCCCGGACGTGATCCCGGACGTGATCCCGGACGCGGAGCGGCTCGGGCGGATCCGGGCAGGCCGGGAATCCGGAGAGCCCGGGAAAGGTCCGGACTATCCGGTCCCCTCGGCACCGAGGGCCCGTTCGAAGGCGGTGTACGCCTCCTCGTTGAACAGGACGAACCGGACGTCGGTCACCTTCGTCTCGGTGGCGCGTACGGTCCCGACCGCGATGCGGGCGGCGTCGCCGACGGGCCAGCCGTAGATCCCGGCGGACACGGCGGGAAAGGCGACGACGGCGGCGCCGAGCTCGTCGGCGACGCGCAGGGACTCGCGGTAGCAGGAGGCGAGCAGGTCCGACCGGTCCTCACCCGGGGAGTACACCGGCCCGACGGTGTGGATGACCCAGCGGGCCGGCAGGTCGCCCGCGGTGGTGGCCACGGCCTGCCCGGTCGGCAGCCCGCCGCCGTAGTGGGAGGCGCGCAGCTCGCGGCACTCCTTCAGGATCGCCGGGCCGCCGCGCCGGTGGATGGCCCCGTCGACCCCGCCGCCGCCCAGGAGGGAGGAGTTGGCGGCGTTGACGACGGCGTCGGCGTCCTGCTCGGTGATGTCCCCGCGGACCAGTGTGACTCTCATGAGGTAGGGCCTTCCCCGAACCTCCTGCCTCTCACCCGCGCCGTCCGCGTGCCCCGCGTCCGCGGCGATCCGGCTACGTCGCCCGCGCGCCGTCGTGCTCGTGATGATCCGGTTACGCCGTCCGAGGCCGTCGTGTTCACCGTGATCCGCCCGTGCCGCCCGTGCCGCCCGTGCCGCCCTTGTGCCGTCGCGTTCGCGGTGATCCGGTTACGCCGTCCGAGGTCGTCGTGTTCGCGGTGATCCGGCCGCGGCGGACGGGAGCCCGGGAAGTCCGGGTACCGACCGCCGCGGCCGGTGTTCACGACGCGGCCGCTCCGGCCGCTCCGGGTTCTTCGGCCCGGCGCGCGACCAGCATCAACCGGCCGGAACCGATCTCGAAGGGCGTGTCGTCCGGCCCGCCGAACCGCGCCACATCGGTGAACCCGCCCTCGGTGAGCAGGTGGCCCAGGTGTGCGCTGGTGTACACGTGGTGCAGCGCGGTGGCCTCGAACACCTCCGTGCCCCGGCTGAAGCGGTATTCGCTGAGCACGATGCTGCGGGTCGCGTCGTAACGGGTCGTGCCCGTCATGACGATGTCGCCCGTCTCCATGCTGCGTGGCTCGCTCCGGTACCCCGGCAGGACGGACTCGGCGGTGGCGCTGAAGTCCACCACCAGGCCGCCGCCCGGCCGTACCGCCGCGGCCAGCGCGGCGACGAACGCGCGGGTGCCCGCCAGGTCCAGGTAGCCGAAGCTGTTGCCCATGCAGACGGCGGCGTCGAACGAGCCGTCACGCGGGACGTCCCGCATGTCGGCGACGTCGAGCCGGACGTCGAGCCCGGCCTCGGCCGCGGCCCGCCGGGCGTACCCGATGGCCTCGGCCGAGATGTCCACGCCGGTCAGGTGATGGCCGCGCGCGGCGAGCGCCAGGGTGTGCCGCCCGCTGCCGCAGGGGGAGTCCAGGACGCGGGAGGCGGGCCTCAGGCCGAGGTGGCGTTCGATGAAGTCGGCCTCGGCCTCGGTGGCCTCCGGCGGCACGGCGCGCCGCCAGAACTCGTTGGGAAGTTCGGTGAAGAAGTCCGCGTACCACGCGGACGAGCTGTCGTGTGACAACGTAAGGCTCCTACGGTGTGTGCGTCGAAACGATCGCGACATCACCGGGCACCACAGGGGGGCCGACCGCCGTTCAGGCGTCGGCCACGATCGTCACCGGGCCGCGGCGGCCGGTGCGACGTGGTGGCCCGGTATCGAATCCCGGGCTGCCATGGCTTCCTCCATGCTCGTCACCGGACCTCGTCCGGCGGGATGCCCCACGGTAACAAACGCGGGTGCTCCCGCGCCTCCGATTATTCGGACCGCGCGGAAGGGCGTCCGTGCCCGGTTCCGTTCCCGGCCTCGTGCCCGGTTCCGTTCCCGGCCTCGTGCCGGGCTTCCTGCCCGGTTCCGTGCCCGGCCCCGTGCCCCGTTTCGCGTACGGCTGCGGGGCCCGTTCCCTGTCCCACGTTGCGTTCCATCGTGGCGAGCACCCGCTCGAAGGCGGCGGTGTCGTCCCCGTCCAGATCCGCGCGGAGCCGCCGGTCGAAGGAGACGGCCGCCTCCCGCAGCCGGTGGAACAGCGCCTCTCCCTCGTCGGTGAACTCCACCACGTGGGCGCGCCGGTTGGCCGGGTCGCGCCTCCGGGTGAGCAGGCCCGCGCTCTCCATCGCGTTGAGGTGATGGGTCAGCGTGGCGCCCTGGATGCCGACCGCCTCGGCGAGCTCGCGCTGGTTGCCCAGCCGGCGGGTCTTGAGGGAGATGAGGATCAGCCACGTCGGCAGAGATCCGCCCGCCTCGGCCAGTGCCTCGTCGAAGGCGCGGCCGACGGTCTTGGAGACCCCCGTCAGGCGGAGGCCGATCGGCGGCGTGAAGGGAGGCGGCATGCCCTCAGGATAACGGCATCGTCTAACTGTTTGACATCTAATGATTAGAGATCTAATTTTCAGTCGGGAGGCGGCCGGAACCGACGGTCCACCTCGGCCCGACAGCTCGATCGAAAGGGAGAAACCGATGACCCCCCGCATGGGAAGCACGCCATGACCACCCCCGCCCCCACGACCGGCGACCGCCCGTTGCGGGACAGGGTCGCGCTCGTCGCCGGTGCCAGTCGCGGCATCGGCGCCGTCACCGCGACCGCCTTCGCCCGCGCGGGTGCCGCCGTCGTGCTGGGAGCCCGCGACCGGGAGGCGACGGAGTCCGTGGCCGCGTCCATCCGCGCCGAGGGGGGCCGGGCGGTGGCGGTGCCCACCGACGTGGGCGACGCCGCCTCGTCCGAGCGGCTGGTCCGGCGCGCGCTGGAGGAGTTCGGCCGTCTGGACGCGGCCTTCAACAACGCCACCGACGGGCCGCTGCCCGCGCCGCTGGCCGACATCGATCCCGACGACTTCGACCGGGGCATCCGCGTCAACGTCCGCGGCACCTTCCTCGGCATGAAGTACCAGATCCCGGCGATCCTCGCCTCGGGCGGCGGCGCGATCGTCAACATGGCCTCCGTCGCCGGACTCCAGGGCGTCGCCAATCTCGCGGCGTACGTGGCCGGCAAGGCGGGGATCATCGGCCTGACGAAGGTCGCGGCCCTCGACTACGCCGACCAGGGCCTCCGGGTCAACGTCGTCGCCCCCGGGCCGATCCTCACCCACCACCTGCGGGCGGCCGGCGAGGAGGTCCAGCGGATGGCCGGCATGGCCACCCCGATGCGCCGCGTCGGCCAGGCCGAGGAGGTCGCCGACGCCGTCGTATGGCTCTGCTCCGGCAACGCCTCCTTCGTCAACGGCGCGGTCCTGCCCATCGACGGCGGGCAGTACGCGGGCAACAAGCCCCCGCAGATGTACCGCCAAGGGTCACCGGTGCGACCGCAGGACTCGCCGCGGGAGACCTCGGCCTGAACGCGGCGACCGGGCCGTCGGCACGGCGGCGGGGCTCTCGTCGAGAGAGGCCGGGTCGTCGGTGACGCCCCCGGTCTCCTGGACGACGCGGTCGGCGGTGTCCGGCGGGCCGGTCCGGCGAAGTGTCACCGGGGCGCCAGCACCTCGACCGTGCCGCGTTCGCCGTCGACCCTGATCCGGTCGCCGTCGCGCAGGCGCGCGGTCGCGTTCCCGGTGCCGACCACCGCCGGGATGCCCAGCTCGCGGGCGACGATCGAGGCGTGCGACAGCGGGGCGCCCATGTCGGTCACCACGGCGGCGGCGCGGGGGAACATCGGCGTCCAGCCGATGTTCGTCAGCGTCGTCACCAGGATCTCGCCGGGCGCGAGCCGGTGGCCGTCCTCGGGCCCGTCGAGGAGGCGGGCCACGCCCTCGACGACGCCGGGGGAGCCGGGGAAGCCGGTCACCGTATCGCTCACCGGGGTGAGGGTCCCCCGGGCGTCGAACAGGTCGCGACGCCGGTCGGGGTCGGCGGCCCAGCGGACCGGGTCGAACCGGCCGACGATGACCGTGGGGTAGGCGGGCAGCGCCGCGTACCGCTCGTAGGTCGCCCGGCGCACGCCGACCCTCGCCAGGGGGGCGTCGTCGCCGCGCAGCACGGCGAGGATCTCCTGGATCGACAGGAGGAACAGGTCCTCGCCGTGGCCGGTGAGCTCGCCGGCGCGCAGCACGAAGGCGCGCAGCGCCCAGAAGGCGCGGATCACCTCCGAGCGGGACGTCTCCCGGTCGCGGACGATCGCGTTCCACCGCGCCAGGCGCTCGCGGGTCCCGGCGACCTTGCGGGGATGGCGCTCCGCGAAGCGCCTCCAGGCGGCGTCGCGCGCCTCGCGCCGGCGTTCGAACAGCACGGCGGTACGCCCGCCGTCGGCGGAGAGGGCCGCGAGCTGCGCGTCGATCCAGTCCGGGTCCTCCCCGGGCCGGGGGAGGGAGACCTCGAACTCGTGCGCGCCACGGTGCCCGTACAGGCGGGCGAAGGTGTCCCGGTCGATCTCCCGGGCGGCGAGCCGTTCCAGGCCGACGATCGTGCCGAGGCTGGCCAGCTCCCCGTCGTCGCCCGACCCGGTGAGCATGGCCTCGGCGTCCCGTTCCCCGGCCAGCCGGTACAGCCTCTGCCGGGTCATGACCAGCGCGGTGCCGCCCTGCCGCCCGGCGGTCTCCAGCATCCGGCAGGCCTCGACGAAGTACGGCAGCAGCTCCGCCTCCCAGAGCGCGGCCAGCTCACCGGTGGTCGCGGCGGTGGACGCCCGCTCGCGCAGCGTCTCGCAGCGCCCCCGCGCCGTGGCCAGGAACCCCGAGAGAGCGCGGGTGCCGGCCGCGACCCGCCGGCGTATCGTGACGGCGAGCGGCAGCACGGCCCGGATGATCCGCAGGCGCGGGACGGGCAGCGACGGCACCTCCAGGCCGGACGGCAGCCTGCCGAAGACCTGCTCGATCGCGCCGAGCCTGCGGCCCATGCCCACCGCGCGGGCCACCGAGAACGCGACGCTCAGGTTCATGTAGAACCGGCCGCCGATGTTGCCCACCACCGCGAAGCCCGGCAGCCGGGACGAGGACATGGCCTCCCCGATGAAGATCTGCACCAGCGACCACGTGCACGGCGTCATCACGTCGGGAATGGCCTCGCCGAGGTTGGCGGAGGTCCACAGGTAGTCGCCGGTCAGGCTGTCGTTCCACTCCTCGACCTGCCGGCCGAGCCGGGTGATCGGGCGGGCCTGCAGGACGAGGAACGCTCCCTCTCGCCTGGCCCACTCCACGTCCATGGCCGTCCCGTAGAGCTCCTCGATCCGCGCGGCGATCTCCGTCAGGCGCGCGATCTGGGGCCGGTCGAGCACGGGGCGGCGGCGCAGCTCCCCGGGGACCGGCTCCTCGCGGGTGCCGCCGGGCGTGCGGACCGTCATGACGGTCTTGTCGCCGATCCGCTCCTCGACGACCTCGCCCCCGGGCAGGGCCGCGACGACCGCGTCGGGCGTGACCTGCCCGCCCACGACGGCCTCGCCCAGCCCCCAGGAGGCGTTGATCACCACCCGGTCGCGGGCTCCCGTCATCGGGTCCGCGGTGAACAGGATTCCCGACGCGTCGGCGTCCACGAGCTCCTGGACGACCACGGCCAGGGCGACGTCGTCGTGCGGGACGCCGTTCGAGACCCGGTAGGCGATGGCGCGGGCGGTCCAGAGCGAGGCCCAGCAGCGCCTGACCGCGTCCGGCAGGGCGTCGCCGCGGATGTTGAGGTAGGAGTCCTGCTGCCCGGCGAACGACATGTCGGGCAGGTCCTCGGCGGTGGCCGACGACCGTACGGCGACCGGCACGTCGTCGCCGAGCGCGGCGTGGGCCGCGCGGATCCCGGCGACGAGCCCGGCGGGCATCTCCCGCGCGGCGAACAGCTCCGCGATCCGCCGCGACGCCTCCTGGGGGGACGCGCCGGAGACGGCCTCCATGATCTGCTCGTTCAGGCCGTCGCGCGCGACGAAGTCGCGGTAGGCCTCGGTGGTGACGTGGAACCCGCCGGGAACCGGCAGGCCCGCGCGGGCCATCCGCGCCAGCGACGCGCCCTTGCCGCCCGTCAGGGCGAGGTCGGCCGTCTCGTCGTCCAGGGGGAGGATCCTCACAGCGTGCTCTCCTCGGTTCCGAGGGAGACGCGCAGTTTCCGCTGCGCGGCCTCCACGGCGGCGTCGACGTAGTCCAGGGTGGCCCGCGCCGCCGCGCGGGCGGCGGCGGCCGGGACCGGGCCGGTGGGTTCCAGCGCCCGGCCGCCGGCGTCGGCGAGCAGCTCGGCCAGCCGCTCGTCGGGCGGCCGGTACTCGGCGGGCATCATCTGCGCGACGATCAGGAATCCGTACAGCACGGAGACGAGCGTGGTGACCTGCTCGGAGGGGGAGAGGTCGTCGCGCAGCGCGCCGTGCTCGCGCAGCGTGCCGAGGTAGGTCTGGAAGTCGCCGCCCAGCTCGGCGGCGGCCGTGCTCTCCCGTTTGCGACGGGTGAGCGCGCCGAGCACCTCCGAGTCGCCCAGGAGGCTCGCCCGCGTCATCGGCCTGCCCAGCAGCTCGGTGGCGAGCAGCGCGAGCAGGTCGCGCAGCGTGCCGGGGCCGTCCGTGATCCGCCGCCGCACCTCGGTGATCATCTCGACCCGCTCGCGGCGCAGCAGCGCGGCGAACAGCTCCTCGCGCGTCCTCCAGTGCAGGTAGATCGTGCCCTTGGCGACGCCGGCCCGCCGGGCGATGTCCTCGACGGTGGTCTTGTCGTACCCCCAGCGCAGGACGAGGTCGGCGGTGGCGTCCAGGATGCGGTGCGCCCGCGCGAGGCGGTGCGAGGCGTCCTGCGGGGGGCGCCCTGCTCTTCTGTTCTCCGGGCTCACGATCCCCGCCGTTCTCAGATGTTTGACCGGATGCTCTTATCCGGTCATTCAATTGATACCACGGGACGGCACGCCGGGGGGAGAGGGGGTCTCAAGGACGAGAGGCGGTGTGCTGGGGGAGGGGGCGCAGCGGGGGCGTCTCAGAGGTGGGACGGTGCGGGGGTCTGGGAGGGAGGGGCGATACGCCGGGGTGAGGGGGTGTCTCGGGGGTGAGGGCGGTGCACCGGGGCGTCTCAGGGGTGGTGCGCCGGTAGGTCGAACCAGACGCCGGTCCCGAGCAGGCCGGTGCCGCACAGCCGGGTCCAGCGCGCCCCGCACCGGCCCGCGGTGAACTCGCCGACGATCCGGAGGCCCCGCCCGCCGAGCTCCAGCCCCTCGACCTCCCGCGGGGCGGAGAACGGGAGGCGCAGGAGACGCTCGATCAGCGGCGCCCCCACCGGCGTCGACCACCTCGACCCTGACCGGCAGACCGCGATCGCGGTCGTACAGGACGCGCAGCTCGTACGGGCCGGGGGCGTGGCCGGCGGCGTTGGCGGCGAGCTCGGTGACCACGACCTCCAGGTCGGCGACCTCGTGCGCGGCGAAGGGCGGCCCGGGCAGCAGGTCGCGGAGCAGCCGGCGGGCCCGGCGGGCGGCGTCGCCCGGGGGC
The DNA here is from genome assembly GCF_049844535.1 of Streptosporangium sp. DT93. Classification (NCBI taxonomy): domain Bacteria; kingdom Bacillati; phylum Actinomycetota; class Actinomycetes; order Streptosporangiales; family Streptosporangiaceae; genus Streptosporangium; species Streptosporangium sp. DT93. Next base: position 229,109 of record NZ_JBNCLF010000004.1, on the reverse strand, counting down.
AGGCACCAGACGGTCGTCCGGAAGCGGCCACCGGCCCCGATGCACACGCCGGTGTCCGGGGCTGGAGCGTACTCGGCGAACATCGTGGCTCCCATCGCGTAGGGCGCCGGGTCCGCGATCCTCAAGGGCCGCCAGGTGATGGCGTACGAGGTGCTGGCGCGCATCGCCGACGGCCTGGGCACCCCGCGCGGCTACCGAAATGCGGGGTACATCACCGCCTCCATAAGACCAGGGGCACACCAGAGTCTCCACGAAACCCGGCGCGGTTCAACCCGGGTGTCCGGGCACAGTGGGAGCACCGGATGCGCAGCTTCAAGGCCCGCGACCGGACGGTCAGGTGGCAGCCGTACCGGTGACCCTGCCCGCTCCGCGCCCCCTACGATGGCCGCCCATGACCGAACCGGACTTCCTCACCGCCACTCGCGCCGGCTACGACGACGCCGCCGTTCCCTACGCCGAGCTCATCGCCGCGCGGTTCTTCGACAACCCGCTCGACCACGCGATGATCTCCGTCTTCGCCGGGATGGTCCGGGCCGCGGGCGACGGCCCGGTGGCGGACGTGGGGTGCGGTCCCGGTCACGTCACCGCGTACCTGCGCTCGCTGGACGTCACCGCCTTCGGCGTCGACCTGTCGCCGGAGATGGTCGCGCTCGCCCGCGCGGCCCATCCGGAGCTCCGGTTCGAGGTGGGACGGATGGAGGCCCTGGAGGTGGAGGACGCCTCCCTCTCCGGGATCCTCGCCAACTACTCGATCATCCACACCCCGCCGGAGCTGCTCCCGGACACGTTCGCCGAGTTCGGCCGCGCGCTCGCCCCCGGGGGCCTGCTGCTGTGCGCCTTCCAGGGGTACGACCACCCCGCCGAGACGGCGGAGGCGTTCGACCACAGGGTGTGCCTCGCCTACCGGTACTCGCCCGACCGGGTGGCCGCCCTGCTGTCCGGGGCCGGGTTCACCGAGGTCGCCCGGCTGGTCGTCGCTCCCGGCGAGGACCCGGTGCGGGGCTTCCCGCAGGCGCACCTCCTCACCCGGCGCGGAGACTGATCCTGCCCTTCACGCTCCTCGCACGGCCGCCCGCCCCGTCGTCCGGGCGGCCGGGCGCGGCCGGTGAGTTCGTTCCGCTCGTCCCGGTCAGGAGACCAGGGACGGCGCGGCGCTCCAGGTGTCGCAGGCGGCGGGGGAGACAGCGCGGTGGCCGCGCTCGAACCAGCGGAGCCGGTTGGCGCCGACGCCGTGCGTGTGGCGCTCGCCCTCGTCGCCGCTGGCCCGGAGGGCGTCGCGCAGCGCCTCCCAGTCCTGTCCGGTACGCGGCAGGGATCGCCGCACGCTGCCCATGAACACCCCGGACAGGCAGTCCGCCTGCAGTTCGTAGCGGCGGCCGAGCTCGGCCCGGTGGGCGCGGTCCGATCGGGCGCGGGCCTCGTAGGCGGTCCTGACGCCCGTCAGGCTCTGCAGGTGGTGGCCGTACTCGTGGGCCGCGACCTTCAGGGGGTACAGGTCGGTCCGGTCCTCGATCCAGGCGCCGGTGAGCGGGAACACCAGCGTGGCCCGCTCGGTGCAGTAGAAGGCCGCCGCGTTGGGAGGCCACGTCAGCCCGCAGACGCGCCGCGCGGGCTCCTCGTACAGACGGACCGCAGGCTCGCGGAAGCGCAGCCCGGCGCGGGCGAAGTGCGCCGACCACGACTTCCTCAGGCACCGCAGGGCCGCCGTCAGGTACTCGCGCGTCCGGGGGATGCCCCGGTCGACGATCGGCGGTTCCTGGCACGAGGTGACCGCCAGCCTGCCGGATCTCAGCAGCGCGTTCCCGGGCGGCGCGACCGACGCGATCGGTGCGACCGACGCGACCGACGCGACCGGTGCGGCCTCGGCGGGCAGGGGGATTCCGGTCACCAGGAGAGCCAGGCACGCGGCCACCGGCGCGGCCCGTCGCGCGGGGGCGGCCGGCGGGCTCCGGTGAGGCCGCCGGGAGGCCGCGCGGGGTGGGAGGAGGCGCATGGTCGGACAGCATAGGACCTCGCGCCGTCCGGTCCTCACGATCGTCGTCCGGGTGGGCGTCCCTCTCGTCGCCGCCGGCCCTCCGGCTTTTCGACCTGCCGATTCACCGTTCTGATTCGGGGCGGAATCGCGGTCGGCGCGCACCGTTAAGCCATCTGCAAGTCAGGCACAAGACCGACTCTCAAAGATGATGCTTATAAGCCTCACTTGCGTCCAGAGAAGGATATTTACTTAATTCCCTCCGGATCGGATAGGCCATGAAGTCGATCAAGGTAAAGGTGTCCGGTCGGCGGCTTTCCCGGGTGCGGGCGACGAGCACGCGTTTCGACCAACCGGAACGTACGAAACATCACACGCGAAACTACGGAGTCTTCATGAGCAACCCGTTCGAGGATGAGAACGGCCGGTATCTCGTGCTCGCCAACGCCGAGGGGCAGCACTCCCTGTGGCCGGTGTCCGTCGAGGTCCCCGGAGGCTGGGACGTCGTGCACGGAGAGGACGCCCGTCAGGGCTGCCTGGACTTCGTCAACGCCACCTGGACCGACATGCGCCCTCGCAGCCTTCCGGTCCCGTAGGCATTCAAGACCCGTCGGCTGATTTTTCGCACCCGAAACCGCGCTCACCGTAATCCGTATCCCCGTTTTACGTCGCCATTCCTCCCTGCTTCTGTTTGGTACGGCACCCTGCCGCGAATTGGAGATCTCATGAACGCCCTTCCTGTCCGGAGGAATCTGGCCGAGTTGTTCGAGGCGCGGGTGGTGGCGGCTCCGGGTGGGGAGGCGGTGGTGTGTGGTGGGGTGCGGTTGTCGGCGGGTGAGGTGAACGCGCGGGCGAATGTGCTGGCGCGGCGGTTGGTGGCGGCGGGGGTGGGTGTGGAGTCGCCGGTGGTGGTGTTGATGGAGCGTTCGGTGGATGTGGTGGTGGCGTTGCTGGCGGTGGTGAAGGCGGGTGGGGTGTATGTGCCGTTGCATCCGGGGTTTCCGGTGGGTCGGATGCGGTGGGTGGTGGAGGAGACGGGTGCGCGGGTGGTGGTGACCGATGGGGTGTTCGCCGGTCACGAGGTGATGGGTCATGTTCCGGTGGTGCTGGTGGTCGGCGCGGGGGAGGGCGCCGACACCGAGGACACCGAGGACACCGAGGACACCGAGGACACGGACGCCGTGGATACGGATGCCGAGGAGGCGGCTGATCTGGGGTTGGCGATCGACCCGGACCGGCTGGCGTACGTGATGTTCACCTCGGGGTCGACGGGGACGCCCAAGGGTGTCGCGGTGACCCACCGCAACGTCGCCTCCTTCGCGGCCGACCGCCTCTGGCACGGTCCGGAGCACCGCAGGGTCCTGTTCCACACGGCCTCGTCCTTCGACGTGTCCATGTACGAACTGTGGGTGCCGCTGCTGAACGGCGGGACCGTCGTCGTGGCCCCGCCCGGCGTGGTGGACGCGCCGGTGGTGAAGTGGGCGCTGGAGGAGGAACGGGTCACCGCGATATTCCTGACGACCGGCCTGTTCAACGTGCTGGCCGAGGAGTCGCCCGCCGTGCTGGCCGCCGTCCCCGAGCTGTGGATCGCCGGAGAGGCCGCGTCCCCGGCCGCGGTCGGGCGTGTCCTGAGAGCGGGCGGGAACGTCCACAACGGCTACGGCCCCACCGAGACCACGATCTACGCCACCGCGCACAACGTGACCGAACCCGGTGACGTCGTCCCGATCGGCGCGCCGCTCGACGACACGAGCGCGTACGTCCTGGACGGGGGGCTTCGGCCGGTGCCGGCGGGGGTGGCCGGCGAGTTGTACGTCGCGGGTGAGCATCTGGCGCGGGGGTATCTGGGGCGTCCCGATCTGACGGCCGAGCGGTTCGTGGCCGATCCGTACGGGGTGGCGGGCTCGCGGATGTACCGAACCGGCGACCTGGTGCGGGTACTCCCCGACGGGCTTCTCGACTACGTCGGCCGGGCCGACGGCCAGGTCAAGATCCGTGGTATCCGGATCGAGCTGGGCGAGGTGGAGAGCGCCCTGGCCCGTCATCCCGAGCTGGCCCAGGTCGTGGTGGTGGCCAGGGAGGACCGGCCCGGGGACAGGCGGCTGGTCGCCTACCTGGTCCCGCACCACGAGGGGGACGCGGGGGAGGAGGGGGAGCTCGCCGGGAGGGTGCGGCGGTTCGCCGAGGAGAGTCTTCCGGCCTTCATGGTGCCCTCCGCCTTCGTCGTGCTGGAGGAGCTGCCCCTCAACCACAACGGCAAGGTCGACCGCCGCGCCCTGCCCGCACCCGAGAGGGTCGCCTCCGGCACGGCGCCGCGTACACCGGTCGAGGAGATCCTCTGCGGGCTGTTCGCGGAGCTGCTCGCCGTGCCGGGAATCGGGATCGACGACGACTTCTTCGCGCTCGGCGGCCACTCGCTGCTGGCCACCCGCGCGGTGTCCGGGATCAGGACGGCGCTCTCGGTCGAACTGCAGGTACGGACGGTCTTCGAGGCGCCGACCGTCGCCGAGCTGGCGGTCAGGGTCGAGGAGGCGAGGGGGAGGGACGGCGGGGTCCGGCCGACGCTCGTCGCCTCGGACGATCCGGACCCGGTGCTCTCCTTCGCCCAGCACCGGATGTGGATCCTCGAACAGCTCTCCGAGTCGGCCGGGCTCTACACGATCCCGCTGGTGCTGCGCCTGTCGGGGCGGCTGGACCGGGTGGCGTTGCGGGCCGCGATCGGGGACGTGGCGTGGCGGCACGAGACGCTCCGGACGGTCCTCCCGTCGAGGGAGGGACGACCGGGCCGGCTGGTGCTGGAGACCGTACCCGGCCTCACGGTGACGGAGGTCGACGAGGCGGGTCTCGAACGGGCGGTCCGCGAGGTGGCGCTGCACGCCTTCGACCTGTCGGCCGAGCCGCCGATGCGGGCGCACCTGTTCGCCCTGCGCCCCGGTTCCCCCGACGCCGACGCTGACGCTGACGCCGACGACGCCGACGCCGACGCCGACGCCGGGGGTTCCGACGGCACCGGGGGGCGTGAGGAGCACGTGCTGGTCCTGCTGCTTCACCACATCGCCGCCGACGGGTGGTCGATGGCCCCGCTGAGGCGCGACCTGGCGATCGCGTACGAGGCCCGCGTCCGCGGTGAGGCACCGAAGTGGAAGCCGCCGGCGGTGCGGTACACCGACTACGCCCGGTGGCAGCGCGACCTGCTGGGCGACGCCGCCGATCCCGGCAGCGTCATGAGCGCGCAGAGCGCCTACTGGAGGCGGACCCTGGCGGGGCTGCCCGACGAGCTCGCGCTGCCCGTCGACAGACCCCGGCCGGCGGTGGCCGGGTACCGGGGGGAGTCGGTGCCGCTGCGGTTCTCGCCGGAGCTGCACGGACGGCTGCTGACCATGGCCAGGGAGACGCGGGCGACGCTGTTCATGGCGTTGCAGGCGGGACTGGCCGCGCTGCTGACCCGGCTGGGGGCGGGCGAGGACGTGCCGATCGGCTCACCGGCCGCGGGCCGCGGGGACGAGGCCCTGGACGACCTGGTCGGTTTCTTCGTCAACACCCTGGTGCTGCGCACCGACACGTCGGGGAACCCGACGTTCCGCGAGCTGCTGTCCAGGGTCAAGGAGACGGGCCTGGCCGCGTACGCGCACCAGGACGTGCCGTTCGAGCACCTGGTGGAGGTCGTCAACCCCGCGCGCGTTCCCGGCCGCAACCCGCTCTTCCAGGTGATGCTCGCGCTCAAGAACACCCCGGACGACGAGACCGGTCTGTCGGGCCTGACGGTGACGGCGGACCCGGCCTACTCGCTGTACGGCCTGAGCGGCGCGAAGTGCGACCTGCTGTTCGGCCTCACCGAGCACTTCACCGACGGCGCCGCCCCCGCGGGGATCGAAGGGGTTCTGCAGTACGCGACCGACCTGTTCGACCGCGACACGGCCGAGTCGATCGCCACCCGGCTGGTGAGGCTGCTGGAGACGGTGGTGGAGGACCCGGACGTCCGGACGGGCGCGGTGGAACTGCTCGCCCCCGACGAGCGGCACGCGCTGCTGGAGAAGGGGAACGCCACCTGGTCCCCGATCCCCGGCGGCAACCTGGCCGAGTTGTTCGAGGCGCGGGTGGTGGCGGCTCCGGGTGGGGAGGCGGTGGTGTGTGGTGGGGTGCGGTTGTCGGCGGGTGAGGTGAACGCGCGGGCGAATGTGCTGGCGCGGCGGTTGGTGGCGGCGGGGGTGGGTGTGGAGTCGCCGGTGGTGGTGTTGATGGAGCGTTCGGTGGATGTGGTGGTGGCGTTGCTGGCGGTGGTGAAGGCGGGTGGGGTGTATGTGCCGTTGCATCCGGGGTTTCCGGTGGGGCGGATGCGGTGGGTGGTGGAGGAGACGGGTGCGCGGGTGGTGGTGACCGATGGGGTGTTCGCCGGTCACGAGGTGATGGGGCATGTTCCGTCGGTGCTGGTGGTCGACGCGGGGACCGAGAGGGGGGACGCCGGGGAGGCGGCCGATCTGGGGTTGGAGATCGATCCGGACCGGCTGGCGTACGTGATGTTCACCTCGGGGTCGACGGGGACGCCCAAGGGTGTCGCGGTCACCCACCGCAACGTCGCCGCCCTGGCCGCCGACCGTCGCTGGCGGGGACACGACCGGGTGCTGTCGCATTCCGCGTTCGCCTTCGACGCCTCGACGTACGAGCTGTGGGTGCCGTTGCTGAACGGAGGGACCGTCGTCGTGGCCCCGCCGGGACACCTCGGCGCCGCCGCGCTGGAGGAGGCGGTGCGGCGGGAACGGGTGTCCGGCGTGTTCATGACGACCGGCCTGTTCAACGTGCTGGCCGAGGAGTCGCCCGCCGTGCTGGCCGCCGTCCCGCACCTGTGGACCGGTGGCGAGGCCGCCTCCGTCCCCGCCATGCGCGGCGTCCTCGACGCCGGTGGCACCCTGCACCACGTCTACGGCCCGACCGAGACGACGACGTTCGCCCTGTCGGGCCAGGTGACGGAACCGCCGTCCGGGACCGTCCCGCTGGGCGGACCCCTGGACAACACGCGCGTGTACGTCCTGGACGGGGGGCTTCGGCCGGTGCCGGCGGGGGTGGCCGGTGAGTTGTACGTCGCGGGTGAGCATCTGGCGCGGGGGTATCTGGGGCGTCCCGATCTGACGGCCGAGCGGTTCGTGGCCGATCCGTACGGGGTGCCGGGCTCGCGGATGTACCGCACCGGAGACCTGATGCGGCGCCGCGCGGGCGGGGACCTGGAGTTCGTCGGCCGGGCCGACGGCCAGGTCAAGATCCGCGGCTTCCGCATCGAGCCGGGTGAGGTGGAGGGGACGCTGGCCCGTCATCCCGCGCTGGCCCAGGTCGTGGTGGTGGCCAGGGAGGACCGGCCCGGGGACAGGCGGCTGGTCGCCTACCTGGTCCCGCACCACGCGCCGCTCACCTCCTCCTTGGACGAGACACCGCCGGCGAACGGGGCGGGCGCGGTCGGCGCGGCCGGCGGGGTGGGCGCGGCCGATGCCGGGGAGCGGGGGGAGCTCGCCGGGAGGGTGCGGCGGTTCGCCGAGGAGGGTCTTCCGGCCTTCATGGTCCCCTCCGCCTTCGTCGTGCTGGAGGAGCTGCCCCTCAACCACAACGGCAAGGTCGACCGCCGCGCCCTGCCCGCACCCGCGTGGCAGGAGCCGGTCACCGCGTCCGTGGCGCCCAGGACCGAGGCCGAGGAGCTGGTCGCCGACGTCTGGGCCGAGGTGCTCGGCCTGGAACGGGTCGGCGTGCGGGAGGACTTCTTCTCGCTCGGCGGCAACTCGCTGCTGGCCATCAGGGTCGCCGCCAGGATCAGGGCCGCGGTGGACCTGGAGATCCCGGTCAACGCGGTCTTCACCGATCCGACCGTGGAGAGGCTGGCCGACACCGTCGAGGCGCTGCTGATCGCGGACATCGAACGACAGAGCTCCTGAGCCGTCCGCTCGTGACTCCCGGCCTCCGAGCCGTCCCTCACGATTCCCGGCTCCCGAGCCGTTTTCCCATGATTCTCAAGGAAGGAAGAAGTCTCGGATGACCGAGCAGTTGTCGCAGCGCGCCGTAGGCCTTGAGGCCGGCAAACGCGCCCTGCTGTCGAAGCGGTTGCGCGGCAGGGGGGCGAGCGTCACGGTCTCGCCGCGCCCGGAGGGAACGGAACCGCCGCCCTCCAGCGGTCAGGAGCGGTTGTGGTTCATGGAGCAGCTCGCTCCCGGCAACACCGCGTACATCATCCCGCTGGCCATGCGGCTGGGGGGTGAGCTGGAGCCCGCGTCGCTGGAGCGGGCCGTGACGGCACTGGTGGCGCGGCACGAGGCGCTGCGGATGCGCTTCCCCGCAGGCGGTGACGGGCTGCCGAGGGTCGTGGTCGACGACCCCGGCCCGGTCGCGCTGGACGTCGTCGAGGCGGGGAGCGCCGAGCGGGCGGCCGAGCTGGTCGGCGAGGAGCTGATCCGCCCGTTCGACCTGGCCGCCGACGCGCTGCTGCGCGCGACGCTCTTCCGCATCGCCCCCGACGACCACGTCCTCCTGCTGGCCGTGCACCACATCGTGATCGACGGCCGGTCGCTGGAGATCATGGGTGACGAGCTGCTCCGGCTGTACGCGGGAGTGCGCGCGGGCTTTTCGGAGGGACCGGCCGGGCCGGCGGACCTGCCGGAGCTGTCCGTGCAGTTCGGCGACTTCGCCGCCTGGGAACGCGAGCGGCTGGCCGGTCCCGCGGCCGAGGCCGACGCCGCGTTCTGGCGGGAGCGGCTGGCGGGCCTGAGCGACCTGGAGCTGCCCACCGACCGGCCGCGTCCGGCCGAGCAGCGCTTCGAGGGCGCGGTGCACGCCTTCACCTGGGACGCCGAGCTGTCCGAGGCCGTACGCGAGCTGGGCAGGGCGCACAACGCCACGCTCTACATGACGCTGCTGGCCGCGTACCAGGCGGTTCTGGCCCGGTACGCGGGCCAGGACGACTTCGCGGTCGGCTCGCCGGTCGCGGGCCGTCCGTACCGCGAGCTGGAGGGTGTGGTCGGCTCCTTCGTCAACATGGTGACGCTGCGGGCCGACACCGGCGGGGACCCGAGCGTGGCCGAGCACCTGGCGCGCACCAGGCAGAGCGTGCTGGACGCGCTGACCCGCCAGGACTACCCCTTCCACCAGGTGGTCAGCGACCTGGGGGTGACGCGCGACCCGAGCCGTTCGGTGATCTTCCAGGCGACGTTCGCCCTGAACGAGCGGCTGGTCGCCGAGCGCGAGGTGGCCGGGCTGCGGGTGGGCCCGTTCACCTCGCCGCTGGAGGTCACCCAGTTCGACCTGGCGCTGTACGTCACCGACGGTGGCGAGGGCGGGTTGAGCGGCTTCTTCACCTACCGCACGGACCTGTTCGACCCGGCCTCGATCGAGCGCGTCGAGCGTTCGATGAGGCGCTTCCTGCGCGAGGCGGTGGCCGACCCCGGACGCCGCCTGTCCCTGGTGCCGCTGCTGGAGGAGCGGGAGCGGGAACTGCTGCTGGGGGAGTGGGCCGGTACGCAGACCTGGGAGCCCGCGTACCGCACGCTGGGCGAGATGGCCGAGGCGCAGGCGGCGCGCACCCCGGACGCGCTCGCGCTGGTCGCCGGTGAGCGGTCGCTGACCTTCGCCGAGCTGCACCGCCGCGCCGACCGGCTGGCCCGCGGGCTGCGCCGGTACGGGGTCGGCCCGGACGCGCGGGTGGCGATCTGCCTGGACGCCGCCGCCGACGCCGCCGTGGCGATCCTGGCGGTGCTCAAGGCGGGCGGCGCCTACCTGCCGCTGGACCCCGAGCAGCCGCGCGAACGGCTGGAGTTCCTGCTGGCGGACTCCGGCGCCGTCGTGCTGGTCACCGACCCCGCGCTGCGCGACCGCGCGGCCGGCTTCACCGGCACCGTCGTCGAGGTGAACGACACGGACCGCGCCACGGGAACGGACTCGGAGGAGGAGCCGCCCCTGGAGCCGGTCGCGGGTCCCGGCGACCTCGCGTACGTGATCTACACCTCCGGTACCACCGGGCGGCCCAAGGGCGTCGGCGTCCAGCACCGCCACATCGTGGCCTACCTGGAGTACGTCCGCCGGGCCTACGACATCGTGCCCGGAGCGGCCTTCGGCCTGCTGCAGTCGCTGGCGTTCGACTTCAGCATGCTGATGTTCTACCTGCCGCTGACCGGCGGCGGCACCCTGCACCAGCTTCCCCGGCGCGGTTCCGGCCCCGAGCTGGCCGAGGCCGTGGCCGGTCTCGACTACCTGAAGATGACCCCCTCGCACCTGGCCGCGCTGGGCGCGGAGGTGGACCCCCTGCTGCTGATGCCGCGCCGGGCGCTGGTCCTGGCCGGAGAGGCCGCGCCGACGGAGTGGGCGCGCGAGCTGGCCGCCACCGCCGGGTGCGCGATCTTCAACAGCTACGGTCCCACCGAGACGGTGGTGGCGGTGACCACCGAGAGGGTCGACCCGTCGGCCGTCGCGGCGGGCCCGGCCTGGCCGATCGGCCGCCCGCTGCCCGGTGCCCGCGCCTACGTGCTGGACCCGGGGTTGCGGCTGGTCCCGGCCGGGGTGGCCGGTGAGCTCTACGTCGGCGGCGACACCCTGGCGCGGGGGTACCTGGGCCGTCCGGGCCTGACGGCCGAGCGGTTCGTCGCCGACCCCTACGGGGAGCCGGGAGCCCGCATGTACCGCACGGGAGACCTGGTGCGCCGGCTGGAGGACGGGAGGCTGGAGTTCCTCGGCCGTACCGACCACCAGGTGAAGATCCGCGGCTACCGGGTGGAGCTGGGGGAGATCGAGGCCGCGCTGGCCACGCTGCCCGGCGTGGTGCAGGGTGTGGTGGACCTGCGCGGCGACCGCCTGGTCGCCTGGCTGGAGAAGGCGCCCGGCGCCGAGGCCATGGCGGTGGGCGAGGTGCGCGCGCACCTGGGGGAACGGGTGCCCGACTACATGGTGCCCGGCCGGTTCACCTGGCTGGACCGGCTGCCCTTGCAGGCGCACGGCAAGGTCGACCGCGCGGCACTGCCCGACCCCGAGCCCGGCCGCGCCGACGAGCAGGCCGGTCACGTCGCCCCCCGGGGGCCGGTCGAGGAGGCCGTCGCCGGGATCTGGGCCGGTGTCCTGGACGTCGAGAACGTCGGGGTGCACGAGAACTTCTTCGACCTGGGCGGGCACTCGCTGCTGGCCACCCAGGTCGTGGCCCGCATCCGCAAGACCCTGCCCGGCGTCAGGCCGCCGGTCGGCGTGCTGGAGATGTTCACGCACCCCACCGTCGCGGAGCTGGCCGCGCTCATCGCCGAACGCCGGAGCGGGACCGGGGACGGGGACGGGACGGCGGCACCCCGGCGGATGCTGGCCGAGCTGACCCGCCCGATCGCCCCCGCGGACCGCGTCGGATCGGTCGTCTGCGTGCCGTACGGCGGCGCCAACGCGGTCGTCTACCAGACGCTGGCCGACGCGATGCCCCCCGGCTACTCCCTCTACGCGGTCGCCGCCCCCGGGCGCGAACCCGGCGAGGAGACCCAGCTTCCCTTCGAGGAGGTGGCCGAGCGGTGCGTGGCCGAGCTCGCCGAGCACGTCCCGGGACCGATCGTGATCTACGGGCACTGCGCGCCCGGCAGCGCGCTGGGGGTGGAGCTGGCCCGCCGCCTGGAGAGCTCCGGGCGGAAACTGGACGCCCTCTACCTGGGTGGCATCTTCCCCTTCGCCAAACCCAGGGGACGCCTGCTGGGCCCGCTCAGCACCCTGATCAGCGACCGGTTGCAGGGCACCCGTTCCGTCGCGGCCGAGCTGCGCGCCATCGGCGGTGACATGTCCGGCCTGGACGAGGAGCAGGTGGCGTTCACCGTCGAGCTGATGCGCCAGGACGGGCGGATGGCCGAGAGGTACTTCACCGACCTGCTGGCCGTCGACCAGCCCCGGCTGAAGGCGCCAATCATCTCCGTCGTCGGCGAGCGCGACCCGGGTACCGAGTTCTACCGGGAGCGCTTCAAGGAGTGGTGCCTGCTGTCGGAGTCGGCGTCGCTGGTCGTCATCGACGAGGCCGGGCACTTCTTCCCCAAGTACCGCGCCGGCGAGCTGGCCCGGATCGTCACCGAGACCCACGTCGGCGACGCCGCCTGGCGGGCCCGGCACTCCGAGGACGCGGGCGGCACCTGGTGGCTGCTCGACAGCGTGCGGCACCCGGCACCGGCCGGGTCCCTCACCGATGCCCCGGCCGGGTCGCGGGCCGACTCCCCGAACGGGTCGCGTACCGGATCACCGGCCGGCGCCGGGACCACGCGCGGGAACGGAAGCGGGAGCGGGAGCGGGAGCACGGCCGCGGGACGCGAGCCGACCATGCGCCGGTTCCTGCCCGTCGCGGCCGGGCAGCTGATCTCGCTGACCGGATCGGCGCTGACCGAGTTCGCGGTCCCGATCTGGATCTACACCGTCACCGGGTCGGTGGCACACTTCGGGCTTATCGCGCTGCTGGCGCTGGTACCGGGCATCGTCGTGGCGCCGCTGGCCGGTGCCGTGGTCGACCGCTACGACCGGCGCCGGGTGATGATCGCCGGTGACCTGGCCTCGGGCCTCTCCCAGGCGGTCATGCTCGCCCTGCTGCTCACCGACAGGCTCACCGTCGGCCCGCTGTACGGGCTGATAGCCGTGGTGTCGGTGTCGGTGACCTTCCAGCGGCTGGCCTACCAGGCGGCCATCCCGCAACTGGTGCCCAAACGCTACCTCGGGCACGCCAACGGCATCGTGCAGCTCGCCATCGGCACCGCGCAGTTCCTGGTCCCGCTGATCGCGGTGGCCATGCTCGCCGCGATCGGGCTGGAGGGCATCCTGACCATCCAGGTGGCCGCCTACCTCTTCGCCGTCGTGGTGGTCCTGATCGTCAAGTTCCCGACCACGCTGGGGCTGCACCGCCGGGAGTCGATCTCGGCCGAGATCGTCAACGGTTTCCGCTTCTCCCTGGGGGACCGCAACTTCCGGGCCATGCTCTTCTTCTTCGCCGGGGTGAACCTGTTCCTGGCCCCGATGTTCGTCATGATCTCGCCGCTGGTGCTGTCGTTCGCCTCGCTGACGGCGGCGGGCGCCATCGCGGTCGCGGCCGGCGCGGGCACCGTCGCAGGCGGCGTCACCATGAGCCTGTGGGGCGGCCCGACCCGGCGCAGGCTCCGCGGGGTGATCGCCACGATCCCGCTGCTGGCCCTGTCCGGCGTCCTGATCGGGCTGCGGCCCAACCTCTGGCTGATCGGCGCGGGCGCCTTCGGCCTGTCCTTCGCCCTGTCCCTGGTCAACGGCATGATCATGACGATCATCCAGGTCAAGGTGCCGCACCGTTTCCAGGGACGCGTCATCGCGGTCAACACGATGATCGCCGCGGCCACCGTGCCGATCGGCTTCGGTGTCGTCGCCCCACTCGCCGGTCCGCTCCTGGACCCGCTGCTGGCCCCCGGAGGCCCGCTCGCCGGGACCCTCGGCGCGGTCATCGGCACCGGGCCCGGACGCGGCATCGCCCTGCTGTACCTGCTGTCCGGCGTGTGCATGGTCCTGCTCGTGATCGCCGGCTCCCGGATCCGCGTGCTGTCGCGCTTCGACGAGCGGGTGCCCGACGCCAGGCCCGACGACCTCGTGGGTCTCGAGGAGCTGGAGAGAGCCCGCGCGTCCTCACCCGTCCCGGCTCCGCGTCAGGAGCCTTTGACCCGTATTCCGACCGGAGGCCGACTGTGAACACCACCACCACCATCGACTGGGAGATCAGGGAGGGCCGCCCGGCTGCGGCCGACGCCCAGGGATCCGATCTCGACCGGACCTGCGACTGGCTGCGCGGGAGCCGCGACGCCATCCGCGCCGGGCTGGACGAGCACGGCGCCCTCTACCTGCGGGGACTGCCGGTCACGTCCGTGCAGGACGTCGCCCGGGTGCGCGACGCCCTGGTCTCCAGGCTCGCCGGGTACGTCGAGAAGGCCACCCCGCGCAGCCACTTCGGCGGCGACGTCTACTCCTCCACCGACCTGCCCCCCTCGCAGGCGATCCGCCCGCACAACGAGAACAGCTACGCGCTCACCTTCCCCGGGATGCTGATGTTCTGCTGCCTGGTCGCCCCCGACGAGGGCGGCGCCACCCCGGTGACCGACGTGCGCAAGGTGCTGAACGACATCCCCGCCCCGCTCGCCGACCGGTTCCGCGAGCACGGCTGGTCGCTGGTGCGCAACTACGGCGACCACATCAGCCTGGGCTGGCGCACCGCCTTCGGCACCGAGGACAGGGAGGAGGTCGCGGCCTACTGCGCGGAGAACCACATCGCCCACGAGTGGGTCGGCGAGGACCGGCTGCGCACCGTGCAGCGCCGCTCGGCGACCGTCCGCCACCCCGGGACGGGTGAGGAGGCCTGGTTCAACCACACCGTCTTCTGGAACGAGTGGGCGCTGGAGGAGGAGGTCCGCGAGGTGTTCCTGGAGGACCTGGGACACGCCGGCCTGCCCTTCAACACCGCCTACGGGAACGGGGAGCCGATCTCCCGGCAGGACATCGAGATCATCGACGAGGCCTACCGCAGGGCGACGGTGCGGGAGACCTGGCGGCCGGGCGACATCCTGATCGTCGACAACATCCTCGCCGCGCACGCCCGCGAGTCCTTCAAGGGCTCCCGCAAGATCGTGGTCACCATGGGCGACCCGGTCGCCCTGGACGCGTGCTCCCCGACCGTCCCGCCCCGGGCCGGGTTCGCCACGTCCGGGACCGCGTCCGGGGCCGCGTCCGGGACGGTGTCCGAGGGGGGCGCCGCGCCCGCGAGGACCCGCCGCTGGTTCGGCCGCCGCTCCTGACGGCGGGCGGCGTCACCCGGTGGGGGCGCCGGCCCGTCGCCGGTAGCCCTCGCCGTCCTCGCCGTCCTCGCCGCTCTTGCCGTCCTTTCGCGCGGCCGGGGAACGCGCGGGCCGGTCGTCGGCGCGGTAGGCGAACCAGGGCAGGAAGAACTGGGCGACTGGGCCGACCGCGAGCGCGTACAGGACGGTGCCGGCGCCTGCCCTCCCGCCGAGGAGCCAGCCCGCGGTGAGCACGGTGAGCTCGATCAGCGTACGGACGAGCCGGATGGAGCGCCCGGTCACGGCGGCCGTGCCGGTCATCAGCCCGTCGCGGGGGCCGGGCCCGAAGCGCGCGCCGACGTAGAGGGCCATGGCGAACCCGTTGAGCAGGACGCCCCCGGCCAGCAGACCGATCCGCCCCGGCAGGCCGAGGTTCGCCGGGACGAGCCAGAGACCCAGGTCCGAGGACGTCGCCAGGACGGCGATGTTGGCGAAGGTGCCGAACGTCGGTCTCTGACGCAGGGGGATCCACAGCAGGAGCACCAGGGCCCCGACGGCGGCGCTGATCGTGCCGAAACTCAGGGGGACGTGATGCCCCAGGCCCTCGTACAGCACGCTCCAGGGGTTGACGCCCAGCGAGGCCCGGAGCATCAGCGAGAGGCTGAACCCGTACAGGGCCAGGCCGGTGAACAGCCGGCAGAGGCGTCCCAGCGGGCGCTCGCCGAGGGGGAGGTAGGTGAGGGGCGGTACGGGCGGGCGCGCGGACGCTGCCGGCCCGGCCGTGGGACGTCTCTCGTGACGGCGCGGAAAGCCGCGCCCGTGACGGTCGGTGATCTCCTGCTTCATGCCGGTCGCCTCCGGTGGACGTGTCTCGGGCCGATGGAGGCGATCCTGGTACGGTGACCGGCCTGGAGAACATGGCCAATTTCCGAGGAGTGGCATGGCCGGCTCGAACCCGCCCCGGCCCCCGGAGGGGACGGGCCGCACCGGCCGCGTCCTGGGGAGCCGGCAGCTCGCCGCCCTGCTGCCCGACGCGGCGGGATCGCGGCCCGCCTACCGCCACCTGGCCCAGGCGATCAGCGCGCTGATCCTGGACGGGCGGATCGCGTTGCACGTCAGGCTCCCGGCCGAGCGGGAGCTGGCCTCCGCCCTGAACATCAGCCGGGCCACCGTCACCGCCGTGTACGACCTGCTGCGCGAGAGCGGCCACGCGCGCAGCCGCCAGGGTTCGGGCACCTGGACGGCCCTGCCCGAGGGGGCCGTCCCCAGGGACGTCACCCGGCGTCTCGAGCCCCCGGACACGACGATCGACCTGGCCAGGGCGGCTCCGGGGCTGCCGGAGCGGGTGCTCGCCGACGCCCTGCACCGGGTCGCGCCCCGGCTGGCCGAGCACGCGCACACCCCCGGCTACCACCCCTACGGGCTTCCGGAGCTGCGCGCCGCGGTCGCCGCGCGTTTCACCCGGCGGGGGCTGGCCACCGTGCCCGAACAGGTCCTGGTCACCTCCGGCGCGCAGCACGCCCTCACGCTCGTCCTGGGGCTGCTGTGCCGCCCCGGCGACCGCGTCATGACCGAGAACCCGTCCTATCCGAACGCCCTGGAGGCCCTGCGACGCGCCCGGCTGCGCACCGTGCCGGTCCCGATGACCGACGACGGCTGGGACGTCGAGATCGTCGAGTCCACCCTGCGGCAGGTGGTTCCCCGGCTGGCCTACCTGATCCCCGACTTCCACAACCCGACCGGCCTGCTCATGCCCGGTCACGAACGCGCCCGCGTCCTGCGCGCCGCCCAGCGCTCCGGCACCTGGCTGGTCGTCGACGAGACCATGGCCGACCTGGCCCTCGACGTCCCCGCGCCACGGCCCTTCGCCTCGTACGCCGAACCCGGCGGGGCCGGTCAGGTCATCACCGTCGGCTCGATGAGCAAGACCCACTGGGGCGGCCTGCGCGTCGGATGGCTGCGCGCCCCGTCGCGTCTGGTCACCGAGCTGGCCGGTCAGCGCATCGCGACCGACCTGGGCGGTTCGGTCCTGGACCAGCTCTTGGCCCTGGACCTGCTGGGCCGGGAGGAGGAGCTGCTTCCGCAACGCCTGGAGCGCGTGCGCGAGCAGCGTGCGGCCCTGGTCGCCGCCCTGTCCGAGCGCATCCCGCGGTGGACCTGGCGGACCCCGCCCGGCGGCCTGTCGCTCTGGGTCGACCTGGGCGAGCCCATCGCCTCGGCGCTGGCCGAGCGTGCCATGGACTACGGGGTGCGGATCGAGGGCGGCGCCTACTTCGCCGGCGAGCCGGGCGTCTTCGAGCAGCGTCTGCGCATCCCGTACACGACACCTCCGGACACCCTGCGCGAGGCCGTGCACCGCATGGCCGCCACGCTCGCCGCCGGCCTGCCGATCCCGTCGGCCGACCGGCGCCCGAACTGGGTCGCCTGAGGACGCCCCGGACTGCTCCGTCGCGGTCACCCGCGCCGGGCGGGGCAGCAGGTCGGGCGGGTCGGCAGGCCGGGGCGCGTACAGGATGCCGGGATGCGTCAGGAGGCCGGGGCGGGCGGGGTGACGGGTGCCGACGGGGTGGCGGGTGCGGGCGGAGAGGCCGGTGCGGTCGGTGCGGTCGGGACCCCCGGAGTGGGCGGGGTCGCGGGCGCGGACGGGGCGGCCGGAGGTGCGGCCGGGGGTCCGCCGGGCCGGTGGCCGTGGTGCCGGCCGTCCCGCTCCCCGCGCATGCCGTGCCGGTCGCGCCCGGCCGCGTCGCGGATCATCACGGCGGTGGCCGTCCCGGCGTTCACCGTCGCCATGACCTGGACCTTCTGGCCGGTCTTGATCGTGTCGATGCCGGTACCGGCGCCGGTGTCAGGTCCGGTGCCGGTGCCGGTGCCGGTGCCGGTGCCGGTGCCGGTGTCGGGTCCGGGTCCGGGTCCGGGGCCGCCCCGGCCGATCCGGGTGTCGCCGTTGACCGCGTACTCCCGGGTGTGGCCGTCCTCGCTCCTGACCGTGATCGAGTCCTGGTCGACGGCCGTGACGTCTCCGTACTGGGTGGCGACGGTCACGTAGGCGCCCTTGCCGTCGGGTACGACGAACTCGCCGTGGAGGGCGGGACCGCCCGGGCCCATCCGGTGGCCCCGGCCCCGATGCTGTCCGGGCAGCTTCTCGGAGGGCGGCCCGGACGGGCTCGCCGTCGGGGGCGTGGGGGCGGCCGTGGGTGTCGGGGCCGGCGAGGGCGAGAACGCCGCCGCGCCCGCGACGCCGGCGCCCGTGATCACGACGAGCGCGGTGGTGGCGGCGAGCAGCAGGGAGCGGGGAAGGCGGCGCCTGGGCGGTTCGTTCGCCAGGGTCTCCGCGGAGCTGAATCGATCCGGCTCAGGTGCCATCGTTCTTCCTCCCGATAGATGCGTAATACGACAACCATGCATCAACGCACCTAAAAGCACCGTAAGAGCCGTCCGTAACCGTGCCTCCGGCCCCGCCTCGTGATCGGGGGCGGGGCCGGGGCGGCGCCTCCTAGTGGAGGAGGTAGAGGTCGAAGGAGGAGCCGGCGGCGGCCCTGCACTCGAAGTCGAGGGCGCCGTTGAAGACGGCCCTGACGCCGGCGTTGGCGCAGAAACTGCGCATCTTGTAGTTGCCCGCGTAGTACCAGCCTCCGGCGAGCCGTGCGGAGTCGGACGCCGACACGGTCGCGGACGACGCGGACGACGCGGACGACGCGGTCGCTGCCGTCGCGGGAGCGGCCGTGGCCGTGGCGCCGAGGGCCAGCCCGCCGGCGATCAGCACCGCCGTGGCCAGACGACGAGTTCTCATTCTGTTTCCGCCCTTCGTGAGGAGGCGCGCGTTCGTGAACGTCGATCCGATGAGAATCGCGGCCGAAGCGCGTCATGTCCCTTCAGAGAGTCCACGGGCTTCCTTGGAAGCCACTTGCGGATCACCTGGAGATCCTCGTGCGGCGATGCGGCTCGTCCGGATCCGGCGAGACGGCCCGTCCCAAAATACTTAGGCAATGCTAACCTAAGTGCACGTTCAGGACCTTCCAAGGAGCACGATGAAAGCCGGCGTTCCCTCCCTTCGTTCACGGTTCGTCGCGGCACTGGTGGCGGGAGCCTTCGCGCTGGCGGCATGCGGCTCCCCGGCGGCGCCCGCGCAGAGACCGGCCGCCTCGCCGGGCAACGCGGCCTTTCCCGTCTCGATCGAGCACAAGTTCGGCTCCACGACCGTGCCGGCCCAGCCGCAGCGGGTCGTCACCGTCGGCTGGAACGACCAGGACTTCGCGCTGTCCCTCGGCGTGGTCCCGGTCAGCACGCGGGCGTGGTTCGACGAGTACGCGACCTACCCCTGGGTCGCGCCGAAGCTGAACGGCAAGCCCCTGTCCGCCTTCTCCGCCGAGCTGAACTACGAGGCCATCGCCAAGGAGCGTCCCGACCTGATCCTCGCCTTCTACGAGGTGATCTCGAAGGAGGCGTACGAGAAGCTGTCGTCGATCGCCCCGACGGTCGTGCAGTCGGCCACCTACCCCGACGAGCAGACGCCCTGGGACGTGCAGACGCTGACCACCGGCAAGGCCCTCGGCAAGAACGCCGAGGCCCAGGCGCTGGTCGACAAGGTCAAGGCCAGGATCGAGGAGGCGAAGAAGGCGCACCCCGAGTTCGCCGGCAAGATCATGGCGGTCGACTTCGGCCCGGACAAGGGCCAGCACTGGATCCTCCCGGCCAAGGACCCGCGCCGCGCGCTGTTCGACGCGCTCGGGTTCGGCACCCAGGAGGTCGAGAACGAGCTCAGCGAGGAACGGCTCGACCTCATCGACAAGGACGTGCTGTTCGTCAACGGCGCGACCAAGAAGACGATGCTGGCCTCGCCCGCCTTCTCCCGGCTGGACGTGGTCAAGACCGACCGCACCCTCTACGCCGGCTTCGACACCCCGCTGGGCGGCGCGCTGTCCTACAGCGGCCCCGACGCCCTGCTGTACGCGCTGGACGCCCTCGTCCCGCAGCTCGCCAACGCCGTGGACGGCGACCCGGCCACCGTGGTCGGCGACCTGTCGTAAGGAACGTCGCCCCGGCGCGAGACGCTCAGCGGGTCTCCCACGCCTGCCAGAGGCGGGCGTAGCGGCCGCCGGCGGCGACCAGACGATCGTGGGGCCCCTCCTCGACGATCCGCCCGTGCTCCAGGACGACGACCCGGTCGGCGGAGACGGCCTGGGTCAGCCGGTGCGCCACGACCAGGGTGGTCCTGCCGCGCGTGGCGGCGGCGGCCGAGTCCTCCAGCACGCGGGCGCCCATGCTGCCCGCCTCCGCGGTGGCCTCGTCCAGGACGGCGACGGCCGGATCCGCCAGGACCAGGCGGGCCAGGGCGAGCTGCTGCGCCTGGGCGGCCGTCACCTCGTGGCCGCCCTCCCCGACCACGGTGTCCAGGCCCTCGGGCAGCGCCAGCACCCACGGCAGCGCCCCGACCGTCTCCAGCGCCGAGGAGACCTGCCCGGCCGTCGCGCCGGGACGGGCCAGGCGCAGGTCCTCGACGAGGGGCCCGGCGAAGACGTGGGTCTCCTGCGTGATGATCGCCACGTGCCGGCGGAGTTCCGCCGTGCCGAGCGAGGAGGGGGAGACCCCGCCGATCAGCACGCTGCCGCCGCCCGGACGCAGCGAACCGGCCGCGATGGCGGCCAGGGTCGACTTGCCCGCACCGGTCGAGCCGACCAGGGCCACCCGGGCACCGGCGGGGACGCGCAGGGTGACGCCGTGCAGCACCTCGGCCGAGTCGTCGTAGCCGAAGCGCACGTCGACCAGGTCGAGCGATGCGTCGGCCGGCGCCGGTCCCCCCTCGGGCTCGGGGGCGGGCTCCAGCCGCACGACGCCGACCAGCCTAGCCAGGCTCGCCCCGGCCGCCTGTACCTCGTCGAAGACGAACAGCAGCGTGCCGATCGGGTTGAACAGCCGGTGGAACAGCACGGCCGCGGCGGCGGCCTCGCCGACGGTGACGGCGTCCGCGCGGACCAGCAGGAAACCGGCGGCCAGGATGGTGGTCAGGCCGCAGAACTCGGCCCTGTTGACCCGCCCCACGAAACGCGTGAACAGGTCCAGCACCCCGACCGACACCTCGCTCGAGTCGCGTGAGGTGGTCTCGACGGCGCGCAGGTGGTCCTCCTCCACGCGGTAGGCGTGGACCGTGCGCACGCCCTGCATGCTCTCCACCAGCCGTTGCGACGAGCGCGCGACCGAGGCGCGCTGCCTGGCGTAGTGGGGCGCGGCACGCGGGAGGTACCAGCGCAGCGCCAGCACGTACAGCGGCACCGCGACGGCCCCGGCCAGGCCGAGCCGCCAGTCGAGGCCGACCATCGCGGCCAGGCTCAGCGTGCCGAGCAGGATCGAGGCGATCACGCCGGGGACCACGTCGGAGACGGCCCCGGTGACCTCGGCGGCGTCCGCGCTGACGCGCGACAGCAGGTCGCCCCTGCCCGCGCGTTCCAGCCGGGTGAGCGGGAGCGCCAGCGCGCTCGCGACCGTACGCTCGCGCAGGTCGGCCAGGATCTGGCCTCCCAGCCTGGCCACCAGGTAGGACGTCAGCCCGGTGGCCGCACCGCCGACGAGCGCCGACAGCGCGATGGTCACGGCGACGCCGACGATCACCGAGGTGCCCGACTGCTCGCGCACGCGGTCGACGAGCATGCCCATCACGTACGCGGGGACGACCGACGCGGTCGCGCCGAGCAGGCCCACGAGCAGTGTCACGACCACGGCGCCACGCCGCTCGCGCAGGCGGGGACGGATCCAGCGCCAGGTCTCGCGGCCGCTCGCGATCGGCAGCAGGTCCCGTTCCCGTGGCGTGCTCATCGCTGCACCGTCCGCCGGTAGTCGTCGTCGGTGGCACCCAGGCCGGCGTGCGACCCCTCGGCGACCACCCTGCCGCCGTCCAGCACGACCACCCGGTCGGCGGCGGCGAGCAGGGCGGGGCTGGTGGTCACGACCACGGTGGTGAACAGGCCGCTTCCGGGGTGGCGCAGGGAGCGCAGGCCCTGGGCGATGTCCTGCTCGGTGACCGTGTCCACGGCCGTGGTCGGGTCGTGCAGCACCAGGACCGCCGGGCGGGCCAGCAGCGCCCTGGCCAGGGCCACCCGCTGGCGCTGACCGCCCGACAGGCTCGCGCCTCGCTCCACCACCCGGTGTTCCAGGCCGCCGGGATGGGCGGCGACCACGTCGTCGGCCGCGGACGCGCTCAGCACCGCCGCGAACTCCTCCGGGCTCCGGGGACGGCCGCCCACGGTCAGGTTGGTGGCGAGGGTCCCTTCGAACAGGTCGGTGTGGTGGGGTTCGACGAGGATCCGGCCACCGGCCCGTACGGTTCCGTCGTACTCGTCGGGGCTCACCCGCCCGGACAGCACCCGCACCAGCGCCTCGGCGTCGGCGGGACGGTAGGCCACGACACCGACGAACTCGCCCGGCCCGGCCACCAGGTCCAGCCCCGCGAGCGTGCCGTGGCGCAGCCCGGCCACCTCCAGCCCGATCGGTCCCACGGGGCCGACCGGCCCTTCCGGCCCGGCCGGCTCTCGTGCCGTCCGGCCGGAGTCGCCGAGGACGGCGGGTGGCGGCCCGGCGGACGACGGCCCGGCGGACGGCGGTTCCGCGGGCAGCAGCGGGGGCGCGCCGGTCACGCGCGCCACCCGGTCGGCCGAGGCGCGCGCCTCGGCCACCCAGCCGGGCACCATCGTCAGCGTGCCCACGGGCTCCATCAGGAACTGCGCCAGCCCGATCACCGTCAGGAACTCACCGGCCGAGATCCGGCCGCGCAGCGCGAACCACCCGGCGAGCACCGCGATCCCGCACGCCAGCAGCGCGCCGCCCGCGCTGGAGACGGCCGCGTAGATCCCCTGGGTACGGGCGGCGCGCAGCGCGGCGGCCAGCGAGAGCCGGCTGACCCGCGCGTACCGCCGGGAGGCCGCCGCCTCGGCGCCGAGGCCGCGCAGCGGTCGTACGCCGCTGACCAGGTCGGTCGCCAGCGACGCGGCCCGGCCGGCCAGCTCCTGCTGGTCGGCGACGTGCCGGGTGATGTACGGGGTGCCGGCGTGCAGCACCAGCAGCGTCAGGGGGGTGGCGACCAGGACGGCCACCCCGAGGGGCAGGTCGACGAGCAGCAGCGTCACGGCGCACACCGCGGCGGCGACCAGCGCCCCGACCGCGCGCGGCAGGTGGTCCAGGAGCTCGGCGGTGGCGTCGGTGTCACCGGAGGAGATCGTCAGCAGCTCGCCCGCGCGCAGGTCGGTGTCCAGCCCGCGCCGGTCGATGATCCTCCCGGCGAGTTCCAGGCGCAGCAGGTGGGCCTCGTCGGCGATGGCGCGCATGAGGGTCCGCGCGCCGTACCGGTAGGCCATGGTCAGGGCGGTGAACAGCGCGGCCAGCGCGGCCGACCACCACAGCAGCGACCCGCCGTCGCCCGGGCCGATCGCGCGGTCGACGATCACGCCGATGAGGATCGGCACACTCGCCTCGCACACCTGGTGCAGGCTGAGCAGCAGGGTGCCCGCGCCCAGGCGCGCGCGGTTGCGCCTGACGGTCCTGCGCAGGACGTCCGCCCCGGTCGTGCGCCGCGCGTCCGCCCCGGTCGTATGCCGCGCGTCGGTCCCGGTCGTGCGCTCCGCGTCCGTTCCGGTCATGCGCGTGCCTGCCTGGCCAGCAGCCAGGCGAAGTAGGCCCCGCCCAGGCTCACGGTCACCACCCCCACCGGTAGTTGCGTCGGAGAGAAAAGCCGCACCGCCAGGAAGTCGCTCACCAGCAGCAGCACCGCGCCGGTCAGGGCGGCGGGGACCAGGGCGATCCCGGGGGCCCGGGTCAGGCGTGCCGCGATCTGCGGGGCCGCGAGCGCGACGAAGGAGATGGGGCCGGCCGTGGCGGTCGCGACGGCGGTCAGCGCCACCCCCACCGCCAGGTAGGCCAGCCTGGCCGGCCCGCCCCGCACACCCAGCGAGGTGGCGGCGTCCTCGCCGAGCTCCATGACGCGCAGGCGCGCGCCCAGGGCCAGCAGCAGCAGGCAGAGCACGCCCAGGGCGCACAGCACAGGCGGGACCTGTTGCCAGCGCAGGTCGTTCAGGGTGCCGCGGGCCCACAGCGCCGCCGCGAAGGCCGCGCGCAGGTCCACCTTGATGATGAGCCATTGGTTCAGCGAGCCGAGGATCGCGCTGACCCCGATCCCCACGATGATCAGGCGCAGTCCCGGCGCCCCGCGCCGGAGGGCCAGCAGGTAGACCACCGTGGCCGCGGCCAGCCCGCCCACCAGGGCTCCCGTGGCGCTCAGCCAGTAGCCGCGGCCCACGAAGGCCATCGTGACCAGGACGCCGGTGTAGGCGCCGGTGTCGAAGCCGATCACGTCGGGGCTGCCCAGCGGGTTGCGCAGCAGCGACTGGAAGACCGCGCCGCTCAGGCCGAGCGCGGCCCCCACCAGCAGGGCCAGCAGTACGCGCGGCAGCCGCCAGTCCAGGACGATCAGCCGGGCGAAACCGGTCTCCTGGCCGGTCAGCACCCGCACGACCTCGCCGGGGGAGAGGGCGAACTCGCCGGTGCCCAGCGCGAGCACCGCCACCACGGCCGCCACCGCGACCAGGATCGCGCACACCACGGCCGTCCGTACGGCCAGGCGCATCGAGAAGGCGGGCCAGGGGCGTACCACCACGGTCCTGCGGGCCGTCACAGCGCACCGGCCCTGGACCTGCGGACCATCCAGATCAGCAGGGGCGCCCCGACGAACGCCGTGACGATCCCCGCCTGCAACTCGGCCGGCCTGATGACCAGCCGGCCGACGACGTCGGCGGCCAGCAGCAGGACGGGGCCGCAGACGAGCGTGAAGGCCAGGATCCAGCGCTGGTCGGGGCCGATCAGCCAGCGGGCCGCGTGCGGGACCATCAGGCCGACGAACCCGATCGGCCCCACCGCGGCCGTGGACGCGCCGGCCAGCAGCATCACCGCCACCAGGGCCAGGGTCCTCGTGGTCGCGACGCTCGCGCCCAGGGAGCGGGCCAGGTCGTCGCCCATCGCGACCGCGTTGAGCGACCTGGCCGTCAGCAGCGCCAGGAACAGGCCGACGCCGACGAACGGGGCGATGGCCCAGGCGATGTCCAGGTCACGCCCGCCGAGGGTACCGACGTCCCAGAAGCGGAGGTAGTCGAAGGCGCGGGGGCGGATCAGCCTGATCCCGCTCGACAGGCCCTCCAGCACCGCGCCCAGCGCCACCCCGGCCAGCGTCAGCCGCAGGGGGGTCGCGCCGGCCCTGCCCATCGAGCCGAGCGCGTAGACCGCCACCAGCGCGACGGCCACCCCGGCGAAGGCGAACCAGACGTAGGCCCAGATGTCGGTCAGCCCGAGCAGCCCGACCGCGATCACCACGAACAGCGCCGCCCCGGCGTTGGCGCCGAGGATCTGCGTGTCGGCCAGCGGGTTGCGCGTCACGGCCTGGATGAGCGCCCCGCACACCGCCAGCGCGACGCCCACCATGAGGCCGAGGACGGTACGGGGGACGCGCAGGTTGCGGACGAGCGCCTGCTCGTCGGTGTCGGTGAAGTGGAACAGCGCGTCCCAGACGACCTGCGGGCCGATGGCGCGGGTCCCCAGGGCCAGGCTCAGCACGCACGCGACCACCAGCAGCATCAGGCAGACCCAGAGCCAGACGACGCGCCGTGCGGGGGACATGGGAACTCTTTCGTGGCTGCTCTGAGCGGGCGGGGGGCGGAGAGCTCGCCTGAAAGAGGTAAGGCTTTCCTAATTAAGGTAAGCCTAATAGGGATGGGCCAATTTCGACAAACCGGACGGCATGCATCATTCGCGATAAGTGATCATTGGTGGGCGGGGTGGGGTCCGGAAGGCCGCTCGAGGACACGGGGGCGAAGGCCGGGGGCCGGGGCTGAGAGCGAGGAGCAAGAAACGAGGGGCAAGAGGGCGGGCCGGGGTGCGGGGGGCAAGGCGCGGGGGCCGGGGGGGCAAGGCGCGGGGACGGGGCCGAAGAGCCGGGGGTGAGGACCCGGCCGGGGAGCCGGCCGGGCCGGGGAGGGCGGGTCAGAGGCGGGTGAGGCGTACGGCGTCGGCGATGACGAGTCCCGTGCCGGAGGTCCACCTGCTGACGCCGACGGCGTCGTACCTCCCGGCCCTGAGGGTGAAGGTGCCGATGCTCCGCCAGGCGCCGCCACCGGCGCGCTGGTCGACGTAGACCGTCCTGCGCCCGGAGGAGGTGGCCACGACGTACGGGGTGGAGCCGTTGTGGCCGGGGGCCGCCGGGTGCCAGACCCTGACCTGGTAGGCGCCCGCGGAGGGGACGGTGAAGCGGTACCAGGCGACGTCGCTGGACCTGACCGGCTTCGCCTGGCAGTGGTCGGGGCCGTGGCGGCCGGTGGAGGAGGCGGAGACGGCCCACCCCGCGCTCGCGGTGAACGCGCCGGAGGTGGAGTTGTCGACGGTGGCCGACCAGGGGGCGGTGCTCCCCGTGACGTAGCGCATGTACCTGGCCCAGTCCCAGTGGGAGCCCGGGTCGGTGTGCGTGGCGCCGGGGACCTGGTTGTGCCCGATGATGTGCGCGCGGTCCTTGGGGATGCCGTACCTGTCGCAGACGGCGCGGGTCAGGGCCGCCGAGGCGCGGTACATCGCGTCGGTGAACCAGGAGGCGTCATTGACGAACCCCTCGTGCTCGATGCCGATGGACCTGGTGTTGTACGACCGGTTGCCGGCGTGCCAGGCGACGTCCTTGTCGCGGACCATCTGGGTGATGTCGCCGTCGGAGGAGCGGACCACGTAGTGCGCCGAGACCCGGGCGGCGGGATTCTGGAACCAGGAGAGCGTTCCGGCGTAGGCCCCCTGCGTGACGTGGACGACGACGCGGTCGATGGTGTGGCTTCCCGGCCTTGCCGCGACGGTCCGGTTGCCGGCGTTGGCGGCCACCCAGTGCGCGCCCGGGTGGTCCGGGCTCGCGGGCTCGGGAGCCGCCTCCCGCAGGCCCTCGGGGACGCCGCGGTCGGCCCGCACCTCCGTGGCGGGGACGGTGAGGACCTCCCCGCCCGCGACGGTGGCGCGCACGCCCCTGCCGAGGAGGTCGTAGACGGTGTCGGCGTACAGCCTGGCCGTCTCCGGGCCGGAGGCGTTGCCGTACTCGGCCACGGCCCGGTACCACCGCCCGGCGTCCTTCCTGGCGGCGGCGTCGAGGCCGAGGGTGTCGGCGTGGGAACGCAGCACGGCGGCGCCCCCGAGGACGTTGGCCGCGTCGTCCCGGCGCAGCGTCGCCGCCGGTCGCCCGGTCAGCTCGGCCGCGCGTTCCAGGACGCGCGTCGTGGGGTTGCTGACCAGGTGCATCACCCCGTACCCGCCGCTCGCGCTCGGCTCGCCGCCGTGGCCGTCGAGGTGCGTCTCGGCGTACGCGAGCGCCACGAGCAGGTCGCGCGGCACGTCGTAGGCGGCGGCGGCACGGGCGAAGGCGTCCGCCAGGGGGCTCGCCGCCCGGGAGCTCTCCGCCGGGGAACCCGCACTCGGGACGCCTGTCGCCCGGGCGTCCGCCGTCTGGGCGGGCGTGAGGAGCAGGACGGTGAGAACGGCGGACAGGACGGCGGCTGGTCGGCGACGCGAGCGCGGCCGGGCGTTCTGCACGGAGCCTCCTCGAAAATCGGGGATCGGGGCCGGCGTCCCGGGTCGAGGGCCAGGAAGGGCCCGGGACCCGGTGACGAGAGGTCGGGGACGGGGATTCGGGCCCGTCCGGACACCGGCTGATTCGGCACCGTAAAGCAGAATTGCGATAAATGTAAATAATTAACACTTGTTTGCTTGTTTTAATAAATTCCCTTTTTTGATCTGATAGGTCGCCGTATGCGCAGGTGAAAGAGGTCGTGGGCGTCGCGTGCCGGTCGATTCGGGCCGCGGTGGCGGTGCCGCCCTCGCCGGTCGGTCGCCGCGACGGTGGCGGCCACGACGGGACGGCGGGGGCGGGCCTTGGAGGCCGAGGGGCTCCCGCCGTCCGTGAGGAGGTCGCACGCCGTTGTGCGGGTCCGCGGGGGAGGTCAAACGCCGTTGCGCAGGTCCGCGAGGCGTTCCGGGGAGTGGCGGATGTCCTCGAAGCGGACGGTGCAGCCCTGGCCGGTGGGCGACTGCGCCTGGAAGCCGACCTCGGGGTCCCCGTCGAGCGCGAAGTACCTGATCAGGTGCCAGAAGCCCGCGTCCGTCGAGGCGTGGAAGGCGAAGGCGGAACCGAGCCGCGAGATCCGCAGCCTGATGTCGTCGCCCTCCAGGGTCAGGGAGTTGCAGTCGTCGGACACCCCGCGGGTCACCACGGAGACGATCGTGGGCCTGCCCTGCGGGGACATCTCCAGGCAGAACTTCGCCCAGGTGTGCTCGCCGGCGTGCAGCAGGAGGACCCCGGCGTCGTAGGTGGACAGCAGATCGACCCTGACGCGGGCGCTCAGGGTGAAATCCCCCTCCAGCCGCCCGACCAGCGCGGGGGCGTTGGCGAAGCGGTCGGGGCCGCCGGGGTCGGTGAACAGGTCGGTGCCGGGGCCCGCCTCGACGGTCAGGGCGTCGTCGCCGTCGACACTCCATCCGGCCGGCGGGTTCAGCCAGCGCAGCGGGGCGGGGAAGGCGGGCAGGGTGACCGGTTCGGTCATGGGGATCTTCCTCTCACGGTGGGGCGGGAACGCTCTCGACGGCAGGCCCGGAACGGTCGGGTGGTCGTACGGCGGCCCGTCCGGAGGTCTCGCGCCGCGAGGTGATCTTCTCTGGAATGCGACGGTACCGCTCCCGCGAGAGGGGCGGAACGGGTCCTTCCCCCTGTTTCCGCCGGGCCTTCCCTCGCTTGTTCTCTTCTTCTATAGTTCTTTGGAACAATGGCCTGCAGGAGGGTGAGGGTGCGATGTCATACCCGGAGGCGCGTTACGCGGGCGAGGCGGGCGAGAGCAGCGGGGTCTTCCGGCCCGCCTCCGCCGAACCTGACCTGACGATGGGCGCGAGCGGGACGCGGGTGCACTACCTGGGCACCGGCGCGTCGACGGACGGGCAGTTCGGCCTGTACCGCTGGGACATGGGAGGGAAGCCGACCGGTCCGGCACCCCACTTCCACAGGACGATCTCCGAGTCCTTCTTCGTCCTGTCCGGGACGGTCCGCCTGTTCGACGGGGAGCGCACGGTCGACGCGACGACGGGGGACTTCCTCCACGTCCCGCAGGGCGGCATCCACAGTTTCAGCAACACCTCCGGCGAACCGGCGTCCATGCTCATCCTCTTCACGCCCGGGGCGCCCCGCGAGGCGTACTTCGAGGAGCTCGCCGAGATCTCCGCCGGCGGGCGCACCCTGAGCGACGCCGAGTGGACGGAGCTCTACCTCCGCCACGACCAGTACATGGTCTGACGTCATGGCGGAGTTCCCCGAGGAGCCGATCTACCGGCAGCTCGCGCGTATCGGCAGGACGCTGGCCAGCCCCGTGCGGCTGAGGCTGCTCGACGTGCTCGACCAGGGCGAGCGCACCGTCGAGCAGCTCTCCGACGAGGCGGACGTCCCGCTGAAGAACACCTCGGCCCAGCTGCAGCAGCTCCGCGCCGCCCACCTGGTGACGAGCCGCAGGGACGGTACGCGCGTCTACTACCGGCTGGCCGACGAACGGGTCTCCCGGTTCCTGGGTGAGCTGCAGGACTTCGCCGGGGACAGGCTCGCCGACCTCCGGGAGGCCGTGTCCGCGCACCTCGGTGACCCCGTGGCGCTGGAGCCGGTGACCGCCGAGGAGCTGTCCCGGCGCCTGGCCGACCCCGGCGTCGTGGTCGTCGACGTCCGCTCCGCCGCCGCCCACGCCGACGGCCACGTGCCCGGGGCGGTCTCGGTCCCCCTGGCCGAGCTGCGGGACCGGCTCGGGGAGCTGCCCCGGGACGCCGAGATCGTGGCCTACTGCGGCGGGCCCTACTGCGTGGTCTCCCCGCGGGCCGTGCGGCTGCTGCGCGACCACGGCCTGCGGGCGCGCCCGCTGGAGGGCGGGATCACCCGCTGGCGCCGTACGGGGAACCGGACGGAGCAGGGACCCGGAGCGAGGTGACCGCGGGTACCTCGCAGGACCTCGCGGGGTGTCACCGGGCTTCGTGTCGGTCTCGGTGTCGGTGTCGGTCGGTCTCGTGCGGCCTGTCAGGGCCGGTGCCTGCGGACCATGCCCGCCGCCAGGGGCGCGTCCGCGAAGTCCCCGGCCGCGATCCGGGCCGCGACGGTACGGCGCACGAGACGGTCGGCCAGGGAGGGGACGTGCCTGCCGACCATCATCTCGACGCGTCCCCGGGCGGTGGTCGCCACGTCCCGGGGAGCGCGGCGGGAGGTGACGGCGCGGACGATCGCGTCGACCACGCCCTCGACGGGCTCCGGCCGGGAGACCGCGTCCAGGGACAGCCCGGCCCGCCTGGTGCTGTCGTGGATCGGGCTGCGGACCATGCTCGGGTAGACCGTCGTCACGCCGACGTGCGTGCCTACCTCCAGGCGGAGCGCGTCGGCGTAGGCCGCGAGCGCCCGCTTGGAGACACCGTACGCCGCCGCGAGCGGCAGCGGCAGGAGCGCCATCCGCGAGGCGATGAAGACCACCTGCCCGCGGGCGCGTACGAGATGGGGCATGGCGGCGGCCGTCACGCGCCAGGCGCCGAGGAGGTTCAGCCGCAGCTGCGCCTCGGCCTCCTCGCCGGGGGCGAGCTCGGCGGGCGCGGGCCCGCCCCGGCCCGCGTTGTTCACCAGCAGGTCGATGCCGCCGAGCAGCGCCACGGCCTCGGCCACGGCCGCGTCGACGGACGCGGGGGAGGTGATGTCGCACGCGACGATCGGGACACCGGGACCGTCCCCGAGGACGGCGGAGCCGGCGGGGACGGCGATGTCCAGGCCGACCACGCGCGCTCCCCGGGCGGTGAACCGGGCGCTCATGGCCCTTCCGAAGGTCCCGGCGGCGCCGGTGACGACGATCCGGCGACCGGCGAGCGCGCGGGACGGGGAGGGGCGCAGCTCGCGCCGCATGACGCGGAGGTAGCCGTCGACGTCGATCCGCATGTGGGGCCTGCGCTCCCCCCAGCGGGCGCGCGCGGCGGCGAGCTCGGCGGAGGCGATCCTCCGCGCGGTCCGAGGATCGGGCAGGCGGTGGGTCCCGGCGCGTACGGCGGCCACCAGACGCCCCTGGACCTCGACGACGGGCAGCGCCGAACCGGTCGACTGCATCAGCCCGACGTAGCTGATCGAGGCGTCGCCGACGGGGAAGACGTGGCGGTACAGCAGGAGCGACGACGGGTCGGGCACCGGCGCCGGGTCGAGGAACGGCGTCACGGCCCGGTAGCCGGTGCACCAGACGATGTGGTCGACCTCGTCGGACCGGCCGTCGGCGAAGTGGACCCGGGAGCCGTCCAGGCGGGCGATGCCGGGACGCGCGAGGATCTCGCCCCGCGCCACCAGCGCGGGGACCGCGTCGCTCAGGGTCGGGTGGTCCTGGAGCACGCCCCGGACGGGGGCGGGCAGGCGCGGCCCGGCGTGCCGGGGACCGGCCACCCTGAGCACCGCCTGGGAGACCACCTGCCGCACCCGCCAGGGCAGCAGGGCGGCGAGGGCGCCGTTGAGCTGGTCGGAGGGACGGCCGAGCAGCCGCTTCGGCAGCACCCAGACACCCCGCCGGGCCGACAGCAGCACGGCGGAGGCGTGCCCGGCCAGCTCGGCGGCGATGTCCACCGCGGAGTTGCCGGTGCCCACGACGAGCACGCGCCTGCCCGCCAGCTCGGCGGGGCCGACGTAGTCGTGCGCGTGGGACTCGGTGCCGGTGAACGTCCCCGGATACGGAGGGTCGGGCAGAAGGGGCTCGTGGTTGTGCCCGTTGGCCACCACCAGGTGCTCCACCGTCTCGCGGTAGGCCCCCTCGGGACCGGTCAGCTCCAGCTCCCAGCCGTCGCCGGTACGCCTGGCCGACTCCAGGACGGTGCCGAACCGGAACCGCTCGCCGACGCCGAAGTGGTCGGCGTACGAGCGCAGGTACTCCAGCATCTGGGCCCGGCCGGGGTAGTCGGGCCAGTCGGGAGGCATGGGGAAGTCGGAGAACTCGGTACGCGGCCTGCTCGTGTTGAGGCGGAGGCTCTCGTAGGAGGCGGTGCCGGGTTCCAGCCGCCACAGGCCGCCGAGGGAGCCGGCGCGCTCGATCCCGAAGACGGGCAGGCCGGCCTCGACGAGGGCCTTGACGGCGGCGATGCCCGCCGCCCCGCCCCCGACCACGGCGGTCATCCCCGCGGCCGTCGTCTGCCTGGCCGTCACTCCCACGGTCGGCACCTCCGCGGCCGTCGTCCGTTCGGCCGTCACCCCTGCGGCGGTCGGCTCCGCGGTCGCTCCCGTGGCCGTCGTTCCCCGGAGCGTCGTCTCCCGGTCCGGCAGCGCGTCCTCGGCGGTCACGCCCGGGTCCTGTTCCGTCGAGCCCATCCGCTGCCTCCCATATTCCATCGCTTGATGGAATATTAGCCGTCCGAGGCGCGCGCGCCAGGGGGTGCGTAGAGCCGGTCGACGAAACGGTGGGCGTAGGCGCGGAACTCCCGCCGCTCGCGGTCGGCCGTGACCGCGTCGCCTCCCCGGGCGCTCAGCGCGGTCACGTGGCCGTGGGCGGCCCAGACCAGGCTGCGCACGGTGATGTGCGGGGTCGGCTCGACGACCAGGCCCCGGGTGGCCGCCTCCAGCAGGGCGCGCTCGATCTCGCCGTAGATCGGCAGCGAGTACGCCTCGTCCAGGGACAGGTGCAGGGTGGGGTCCAGCCAGCGCCGCAGCCACAGGAACGTGGTCTGCGGGTACTCGTCGAGGAAGTCGACGAACGCGTCCACCAGATCGTGCGCGGCCCCGACCACGTCGCCCGGCGGCTCGGAGCGCACCGCGGTGAGGAGGGCGCGCACCGGCGGCGTGAGCGTCGCCTGTTCCCGTTCGAAGACGCGGGCGAAGCAGGCGTCGTACAGCGACGCCTTGGAGGGGAAGTGGTGGTGCACGCTGGAGACGTCGATCCCGACTCGGGCGGCGATGTCGCGCATGGAGACGCCGTCGGCGCCGTGCCGTGCGAAGAGCACGGTGGCCTCGGCCAGGACGCGGTCACGCGTGGACGGCGCCGAGTCGTCCCTGGGCGGCCGTCCCCGGCGGCGCGTCCGGGACGCGGGGGCCTCTCCTGCTTCCTCGCTCTCGCTCATGCCGGACAGTCTGCCAGGGGCGCCGTCGGCTCATAATCCATCCTCGACGGGATTCGACGGAGCGGTGGACCGCCGTGTTCCGGGGTCGCGTACGGAGAATGCCGGCGCGTTCCGGGGTCGCGTACGGGGAGTGCCGGCGCGTTCCGGGACGGCGTGCGGGGGGATGCCGGGCGTTCCCGGGGTACTGCCGGAACATGACGACACGACCCGGGGACTCCCTGACGGATCTCGATCCGTTCGACATCTTCGACGCCGAGGCGGCCCGCCTCGACCGCTTCTTCTCCGGACTGGACGAGGAGGGGTGGAGGCGTCCCTCGCGGGCGGAGGGCTGGTCCGTCCGCGACGTGCTCG
Source organism: Streptosporangium sp. DT93 (assembly GCF_049844535.1). Lineage (NCBI taxonomy): Bacteria > Bacillati > Actinomycetota > Actinomycetes > Streptosporangiales > Streptosporangiaceae > Streptosporangium > Streptosporangium sp. DT93. The sequence continues at coordinate 195,887 of NZ_JBNCLF010000004.1, read as the reverse complement.
CACACCTGGCGGGGGAGGAGCTGTACAACCACGCCTGCCTGGACGGCGACGTCGACGGGTTCACCGCGATGCTCCGGCGCGAGGGCGTGGGCGACGGTTTCAACGGTTTCAACGAGTGGTGCGTGGCACGGCGCAGGGACCTGCCGGTGCACGAGGTGCTCCAGGAGTGGCGGCGCGAGAACGGCGACACCCGCGCCCGGATGCGCGCGCTCGGCCGCGACGCCTCGCTGCGGACCCTCGCGGGCCCGTACCCGGTGGGTTCGCAGGCCTTTCACTACGACTCCGAGTACGCCACCCACGCCGACGACGTGGGCGCGCCCGTCGGGCCGGACGAGGCCGGTCACCGGGCGCGCTGGCGGGCGAGGGTGGGACTCTTCGCACTGGGTGAGCAGCGGGACTCCGAGGTCCACGCCGAGCTCACCGGAGAAAGGGTCGTGGTGCGCGCGTACGGGACGACCGAGGAGCTTCCCCTTCCGGTGTTCGTGGAGGCGACGGTCGGACGGCTGCCCGACGACCACCCGATGGACCCCGGTCTCAGGGACGCCCTGCGCTGCCTGGCCTGACCCGGCGTGGGCCGGGTGCACCACCGTCCAGCGCCGTCCGGGAGAGTCGTCATCCGGCTCACCACCCGCCGGAGGCGGGACCCGAACACGTACGCCGTCGAGATCGGATTTCCGGCGGCCACGATTTCGATGGATCGCGTCCACGGGGGCGTGCGCTTTTCCACGGTGGCGGGCAGGGGTTCGTCCGGCATTCTCTCCACCTGACACACCTCGGTGAGCAGGGCTGATCCAACCGATCACCTCGGCCGGGCATTGGACTAACGTGATACCCATGAAGCGCGTCCAGCAGTATCAAGCCGCCTCCATCGCGGTACTCGCGGGATGGCTGGCCGATCATTCCGACGAGGAGACACGCTGGCGCCTGGTCGCCGAGTTTCTGGAGGAATACCGGCACGAGCCTCCTGCGGTTCGGCTTCACCTGTTGGCGGCGGAACCCCCCGGCGTGGGAGATCCCCATTGGGATGTCTTTCTCGCCGCACTCGCCGAGCATCTCGCCGCGAAGGATGGTCAGGCCGGCCCCCCCTGGACCGAGTCGCGGCGGCTCCACCGGTTCTGGTTCCCGTTCAACACTCCCGCGGCCCGCGTCGACGCGTTCGTCCACGCACCCGCTTCCTTCCGTCGCCGTGGGGTCTTCATTCACCCTCAAGAACTGGAAGTCGCATGAACGACGCCCCGCTGCTCGATCGGGCCGCGATCGAAGACGCGTTCCAGCGACTGGGGGATCGTCTTGCCCGACGCGGAGTCGTCGCCGACCTTTACATCTTCGGCGGGGCGGCCATGGCCTTGGCCTATGACGCACGCCGATCCACCCGTGACATCGACGCCGTCTTCGAACCCCACGGGATCGTCCTCGACGAGGCACGCGCGGTCGCGTCCGAGCTCGGTCTGCCGTCGTGGTGGCTCAACGAGCAGGCCAGTGCCTACGTCGCTCCCGGCGGAGACAGCTCGGCTCGGCGAGTCTTCGACCATCCAGGACTACGTGTGTCCGCGGCGTCACCGGAACATCTTCTCGCGATGAAAGTTCTGGCTGCTCGCCGACGGGACATCGGCGACATTCGTGCTCTTGTCGAGCGTCTCGCTCTTGGCTCTGTCGATGAAATCCTCACCTTGTGCATGGAGATCTTTCCAGAGGAACCCGTACCTGATCGGGCTCGTCTCATCCTGGAAGACCTCTTCAGCGAAGGCTGAATGTCGTCCTGCCGCCTGTCGAGAGTCAAAGGCGGTGCATTCAGACCAGGACTCCGAGGTCCACGCCGAGCTCACCGGAGAAAGGGTCGTGGTGCGCGCGTACGGGACGACCGAGGAGCTTCCCCTTCCGGTGTTCGTGGAGGCGACGGTCGGACGGCTGCCCGGCGACCACCCGATGGACCCCGGTCTCAGGGACGCCCTGCGCTGCCTGGCCTGACCGTGTGGGGGCCGGGTGCGTTTTCGAACACTTTCAAGCGACCTAGGGAAACGTCCGTCTGCAAGCGTGACGCCGACCTAGCGCTGTACCTCGACGGTCGTCCTGATCGGTTCCGAGGTGACCCCGCCAGCCCGGGCGACTATCTCGACGTCCCACGTGCCTGAGTTGAAAAAATCGGCCGCGTCTTTCATCACGTGACATGAGATCGACGTGTAAGGACTGTCGAAGGGCTCTTGCTCGCCGAAGGGCCCGGAGGCACGTACGGTCGGATAGGCGGTGCGGGTGAACGTCACATCGCACACACCGGTTCTCCCGCCGTGAACGTCGGCACTGACGACCACTTTGGAACCGTTCTGGTGGGCGCGGATCAATCTCATCCGTAGTCCGGTGCCGGACGGTATCGGAGTGTTCTTGACGATCGTATGGATTCCGGCCGGCGGAGCCTGAGGGGGAGAGCAGGCAGCGAGGAGCCCACCCAGCAGGAGGACGGTCGACAGCTTCACGTCTTCCTCACGCACGGAGACAGCACTCGGTTTACCTCTTCACCAAGATTGAGTCCTCGGAGGTGGGCCGGTTCGGGGGACGTGGAAATTCGGTCGAACCCGGCGAAGGTTCTGCCTGCTGCCGCGCGGCAGTGAAATGTCAGACCCGGTGCATCAGCCCAGGAGTCGACGTAACCGGCCTGCCCCGCACGCCCTTCCCTCGCGATCCCGCCACAAGTCACCGACCTGGCATCCCGTACTCTTCGCGACACCGAGCACGCCGCTTCAAGCCGCCGATCGGCATGCACGAGGACGTACGCCGTTCACCGGTCGTCCCGGCCGGACCCCTCCTCGTTCTCCGGGGTCTCGTCGTCCCGGTCGCGTTCCCGTGCCGGGGCGTCGTCGCGGCTCCCGTCCCTGCGGCGCAGCCGGTGCAGGGTGCCCGCGTGGGCGCGCTCCTCGGGGTGGGCGCGTACCCGGCGCATGCTGGCGATGACGGTGACCAGCAGCACCAGGAAGATCACCCCGAGCGAGAGCGGGGTGGAGACCTCGGGGAAGGACTTCGAGACGTCCTCGTGCAGGAACGACAGGATGAGCTTGAGCCCGATGAAGCCGAGGATGACCGCCAGGCCGATCGACAGGTAGACCAGCCGCTCCAGCAGACCCTCGATCAGGAAGTACAGGGCGCGCAGTCCCAGCAGCGCGAAGGCGTTCGCGGAGAAGACGATGAGCGGGTGGCTGGTGACGCCGAAGACCGCCGGGATGGAGTCGAGCGCGAACAGCAGGTCGGTGCTGCCGATGGCGAGGAAGACCACGAACAGCGGCGTGACCATCCGCTTGCCGTTCTCGTGGGTGACGAGCCTGCCGCCGTGCAGGTCCTCGGTGACCGGGAGCACCTTGTTCGCACCGTTGATCAGCGGGTTGTTCTCGACGTCGGGGTCCTCGTCGCGGTGCCGGAGGAGCTGGATCGCGGTCCAGATCAGCAACAGGCCGAAGATCAGGAACGTGGGGGAGAAGAGGGTGATGGCGGCGGCGCCGACCGCGATGAGGATGGCGCGCAGCACCAGGGCGGTGGCGATGCCGAACAGCAGCACCTTCTGCTGGTGCTCCGGCGGCACGGAGAACCGCGCCATGATGATCACGAAGACGAAGAGGTTGTCGACGGAGAGGCTCTTCTCCACCATCCAGCCGGCGAAGTACTCGGTGGCGAGCGTGGACCCGGCCAGCCACCACAGGACCAGGCCGAAGGCGATGGCCGCGCCGATGTAGAAGACCGTCCACGCGGTTGCCTCGCGCAGGCCCACCGCGTGCGGCCGGCGCGCCGCCACCACGAAGTCGATCGCGAGCAGTACCACCACCAGGCCGATGACCGCGATCCACATGCCCAACGAGTCGATCGCCATCCGTGTCCTCTCATACCGGGTGAGATCACTCGCCTTACCCGAGGTGAGGGGGCCCACACCATGGCGATACGCGTCGGCGCCGCCGCCCGGGCGGGCGTCGGCGCCGGGGGACGGCTCTGGGTCTCTGTGTCTCTGCGTCCCCGTGTGCGAGGTTCCGTGCCGGTTCCGTGCCGGTGCCGTGCCGGGGATCCCGGCTCAGCGGCCCCCGCCGGCGCGGCGCTTGGTCCACACGTCCAGGGCCACGGCGGCGAGCAGGACCAGGCCCTTGAAGAGCATGACCCGCTCGCTGGGCGCGCCGATGAGCGACATGCCGTTGTTGATCACGGCCATGATGAGGCCGCCGGTGAGCGCGCCGACCACCCTGCCCACCCCGCCCTGGACGGCGGCACCGCCGATGAACGCGGCCGCGATGGCGTCCAGCTCGAAGTTGCCGCCCGCGGTCGGGCCGGCCTGGTTCAGGCGCCCGGCGAAGATGATGCCGGCGAGCGCGGCGAGCACCCCCATGTTGACGAAGATCCAGAACGTGACCGACTTGACCTTGATGCCGGACAGGCTGGCCGCGTTCAGGTTGCCGCCGATGGCGTAGATGTGGCGGCCGAAGACGGCGCGGTTGGTCATCAGCGTGTAGCCCAGCACCAGGATGGCCAGGAGCACCAGCACCCAGGGCAGGTTCTTGAACCTGGCGAGCTGCACGATGACCACCATCACCACCGCGGCCGCGGCGATGATCTTCAGCAGGAACAGCGGCAGCGCGTCGACCTTCTGCCGGTAGCCCAGCCGCGCCTGGCGGGCCCGCCACTGGGTGAGGGCCAGCCCGCCCACGACGGCCAGGCCGACCAGCAGCGTCAGCATGTCGGCGCCGCCGAGCGGGCCCAGGCCGATGTTGCCCAGGTAGCCGGGCACGAAGCCGTTGGCCAGGGTGCGGACCTCGTCGGGGAAGGGGCCGATGCCCTGGTTGCCGAGCACGGTCAGGGTCAGCGCCCTGAAGATCAGCATTCCGGCCAGGGTGACGATGAACGCCGGGATGCCGAAGTAGGCGATCCAGTAGCCCTGCCAGGCGCCGATCAGCGCGCCGGCGACCAGCGTGATGAGGATCGCCAGCGGCCAGGCCATGTCCATGTCGACCATGAGCACGGCCGAGATCGCGCCGGTGAGCCCCACCACCGATCCCACCGAGAGGTCGATGTGACCGGCGATGATGATCAGGATCATGCCGATCGCCAGGATCAGGATGTAGGAGTTCTGCACCATGATGTTGGAGATGTTCTGCGGGCTGAGCAGCTCACCGTCGGTCAGGATGGAGAACAGCACGATGATCAGTGCGAAGGCGATGTAGATGCCGCTCTGCCGCAGGTTGACCGAGAAACGCCCGGCCGGGGTCTTGGCGGGCACCAGGGGAAGGCTGCCGGTCGGTGGCGCGGTTTCTGTCGGGACCTTGCCGCTGCTCATCGTGTTCCCCTAGTCCTTTTCCTTGGTCATGAATTGCATGAGCCGCTCCGGGGTGGCCTCCGCGCGGGAGACCTCGCCGGTGATGCGACCGGCCGACATGGCGTAGACGCGGTCGCAGACGCCCAGCAGCTCGGGAAGCTCCGAGGAGATGACCAGGACGGCCTTTCCCTGGTCGGCGAGCCGGTTGATGATCGAGTAGATCTCGTACTTGGCCCCCACGTCGATGCCGCGGGTGGGCTCGTCGAGGATCAGCACGTCGGCGTCGGTGAAGATCCACTTCGACAGCACGACCTTCTGCTGGTTGCCCCCGCTCAGCTTCCCGGTGACCGACAGCACGCTGGGAGCCTTGATGTTCATGCTCTCCCGGTAGCCGTCGGCGACCTCGTACTCCCTGTTGTCGTCGACCCAGCCGCGCCGGGCGAGCTTGCCCAGCGCGGCGGCCGAGACGTTGCGCTTGATGTCGTCGATCAGGTTCAGCCCGTAGCGCTTGCGGTCCTCGGTGGCGTACGCGATGCCGTGGGCGATGGCCTCGCCGACCGTGCGGAGCTTGATCTCGCGGCCGTTCTTGTAGACGCGGCCGGTGATGTCGGTCCCGTAGCTGCGGCCGAAGACGCTCATCGCCAGCTCGGTGCGGCCGGCGCCCATGAGCCCGGCCAGGCCGACGATCTCGCCGCGGCGCAGCGTCAGGGAGGCGCCGGAGACCACGACGCGGCCGTGGTCGGCGGGGCTGTGCACGGTCCAGTCCTCGATCCGCAGCACCTCCTCGCCGATGTTCGGCTCGTGCGGCGGGAAGCGGTGCTCCAGGTCGCGGCCGACCATGCCGGAGATGATGCGGTCCTCACTGACCGTGTCGCCGCGCATGTCCAGGGTCTCGATCGTCCGCCCGTCCCGCAGGATCGTGGTGGTGTCGGCGATGGCCCGGATCTCGTTCAGCTTGTGCGAGATGATCACCGAGGTGATGCCCTCGTCGCGCAGCCCGCGCAGCAGGTCGAGCAGGTGCGCGGAGTCCTCGTCGTTGAGCGAGGCGGTCGGCTCGTCCAGGATCAGCAGTCGCACCCGCTTCGACAGCGCCTTGGCGATCTCCACGAGCTGCTGCTTGCCCACCCCGATGTCCATGGCGAGCGTCGTCGGGTTCTCCCGGAGCCCGACGCGATCCAGCAGCTCGGTGGCCTCGGCGTTGGTGCGGTTCCAGTCGATCAGGCCCCGGCTGGTGCGCTCGTTGCCGAGGAAGATGTTCTCCGCGATCGACAGGTACGGGCTGAGCGCCAGCTCCTGGTGGATGATCACGATGCCGAGCTTCTCGCTGTCCCTGATGTCGGAGAAGCGGCACTGCTCGCCCTCGAAGAGGATCTCGCCCTCGTAGGAGCCGTGCGGGTACACGCCCGAGAGGACCTTCATCAGCGTCGACTTGCCGGCGCCGTTCTCCCCGCAGATCGCGTGTATCTCGCCCCTGCGGACGGCCAGGTTGACGTCCTGCAGGGCTTTGACACCCGGGAACGTCTTGGTGATCCCGCGCATCAGGAGTATGTCGTCGGTCATGCCGCCCGCCTTCGCAAGGTCCCCTCCACCGCCGGACATCCGGCCGGCGACGACGGGAAGGGGTCGCCGCCGGCCGGATGTCGTCCGCCGTCGTGCCGATCGGTGTTACTTGAGCTGGTCCTCGGTGTAGTAGCCGGAGTCGACGAGGACCTTCTTGTAGTTGTCCTTGTACACGATCACCGGCTCCAGCAGGTTGGAGGGCACGACCTTGTTGCCGTTGTCGTAGTCCTCGGTGTTGTTCACCTCGGGCTTGCCGCCCTTGAGCACGGCGTCGGCCATCTCGACGGTGACCGCGGCGAGCTGGCGGGTGTCCTTGTAGATCGTCGCGTACTGCTCGCCGGCGATGATCGACTTGACCGAGGCGACCTCGCCGTCCTGGCCGGTCACGACCGGGTAGGGCTGGCCGGAGGTGCCGTAGCCGCTGCTCTTGAGCGCCGACAGGATGCCGATGGACAGGCCGTCGTACGGCGAGAGCACACCCTGGACCTTGGTGTCACCGGAGTAGTACTTGGTGATCAGGTCCTCCATGCGCTTCTGCGCGGTGGCCGGGTCCCAGCGCAGGATCGCGACGGTCTTGAAGTCGGTCTGCTTGCTCTTGACGACCAGGGCGCCCTTGTCGATGTAGGGCTTGAGGGTGTCCATCGCGCCGTTGTAGAAGAACGTGGCGTTGTTGTCGTCGGGCGAGCCGGCGAAGATCTCGACGTTGAACGGGCCCTTGGCGTCGCCCTCGGAGCCGTCCTCCTTCTTCAGCTTGAGGCCGACCAGCAGCGAGGTCGCCTGCTGCACGCCCACCTTGTAGTTGTCGAAGGTGGCGTAGTAGTCGACGTTCGGCGACTTGCGGATCAGCCGGTCGTAGGCGATGACCGGGATCTTCTTGTCGGCGGCCTGCTGGAGCTGGGTGGTGAGGGCGGTGCCGTCGATCGAGGCGATGATCAGCAGCTTGGCGCCCCGGGTGATCTGGTTCTCGATCTGGTTGACCTGGGTGGGGATGTCGTTCTCCGCGTACTGCAGGTCGACCTTGTAGCCCAGCTTCTCCAGGGCGCTCTTGACGTTGTCGCCGTCGTGGATCCAGCGCTCGGAGGACTTGGTGGGCATCGTCACCCCGACCAGGGTCTCGGCGGGCGCGGCCGAGGCCTCGCTCGTCGTGCCTTGCTCGGAGGTCTTGACACTCGAACCACAGGCCGTCACCCCCATGGCGAGAGCCAGGCTCACCGCCGCGGTGGCCAGCTTCGCGAACTTCATCGCATACCTCCAGTGTGGGGAATTCTCGCCGGGAGATGTGAGCGCTAACAAAAAGGTATGGGCTAGTTAAGGCGGAGATGACCTAGACGTCAAGGGGGTGTTACAAATGATCTTCACGTGATCTGACCGTAATGTGGGAGACGCTTGACGCGGGGTGTTGTTAACGCTCACAGTCTGTCCCAGGCCACCATCGAGGAGTCCAGACCGTGAGCGCGAACCGCGACCGCCGCCCGCCGGTGATGGCGGACGTCGCGACGAAGGCGGGCGTCTCCCATCAGACGGTCTCCCGGGTGCTCAACGATCACCCCAACGTGCGCGCCGAGACCCGGGCGCGCGTCCTGGAGGCGATCCACGAGCTCGGCTACCGGCGCAACATGGTCGCCCGCGCCCTGGTCACCCGCCACACCCGCACCCTGGGCGTGGTGAGCTTCGACACCACCCTGTACGGCCCGGCGAGCATGGTCTACGGCATCGAGCAGGCGGCCAGGGCGGCCGGTTACTTCGTCAGCATGGTCAGCCTCAAGACCATCGACACCGCCGGCGTGCGCGACGCGCTCGGCTACCTCGCCGAGCAGGGCGTCGACGGGATCGTGGTGGTCGCGCCGCAGCGCTCGGCCGCCCCCGCGCTGGCCGACGTGCCCGTCGACATCCCCGTGGTCGCCGTCGAGGGCGGCCACGACGGCGACGTCTCGGTGGTCAGCGTCGACCAGGTCGAGGGCGCCCGCCTGGCCGTACGGCACCTGCTGGACCTGGGCCACGAGACCGTCTGGCACATCGCCGGGCCACCGGACTGGCTGGAGGTCGAGGGACGGCTGGAGGGCTGGCGCGACGTGCTGGAAGGCGCCGGCCGCCCCGTCCCCGAGCCGCTGCCCGGCGACTGGAGCCCGCGCTCGGGCTACCGCGCCGGCCTGCGCCTGGCGGCGACGCCCGGCGTCACCGCCGTGTTCGTCGCCAACGACCAGATGGCCCTGGGGGCGCTGCGGGCCTTCGCCGAGCGGGGCGTGCGGGTGCCCGAGCGGATCAGCGTCGTGGGATTCGACGACATCCCCGAGTCGGAGTTCTTCTCGCCCCCGCTCACCACGATCCGGCAGGACTTCGGGGCGGTCGGCAGGCACAGCATCGAGGTGCTGCTCAGGCGGCTCGAGACGGGAGCGGAATGGTCCCGCGAACGGCACGTCGTCCCGCCCCGGCTCGTCGTCAGAGCCAGTACCGCGCCCCCCGGTGGATGATCACGGATCCCCCGCCCGCCACCGCAGCAGAACCCGCCCGAGAGCCCCCGAGAGCAAGAGGAACGTCGTATGGCCGCACCCGATCCGATCCTGCGCATGACCGGCATCAGCAAGGAGTTCCCCGGCGTCAAGGCGCTGGACGGCGTGGACTTCCGGCTCCTGCCGGGTGAGGTGCACGCGCTGATGGGAGAGAACGGCGCCGGGAAGTCCACCCTGATCAAGGTGCTCACCGGCGTGCACGACATCGACTCCGGCGAGATCGAGCTGGCCGGCGCGCGCGTCTCGTTCGCGGGCCCCCTGGAGGCGCAGCGGGCCGGAATCAGCACGGTCTACCAGGAGGTCAACCTCTGCCCGAACCTCTCGGTGGCGGAGAACATCTTCATCGGGCGCGAGCCGCGCCGGCTGGGCCGTATCCGCTGGGGCGAGATGCGCACCCGCGCCGCCGCGCTGCTCGCCCGCCTGGAGCTGGACCTGGACGTCAACGCGCCGCTGTCGTCGTACTCGGCGGCCGTGCAGCAGATGGTGGCGATCGCGCGGGCGGTCGACATCTCCGCGAGCGTGCTCATCCTCGACGAGCCCACCTCCAGCCTGGACGCCGGGGAGGTCGCGCAGCTCTTCCGGGTGATGCGCAGGCTCAAGGACGAGGGCATCGCCATCCTGTTCGTCTCGCACTTCCTGGACCAGATCTACGACATCGCCGACCGGATGACGATCCTGCGCAACGGCCGCCTGGTCGGCGAGTACCTCGTCTCCGAGCTCAGCCAGGTCGAGCTGGTCGGCAAGATGATCGGCCAGGCGCTCGCCGACCTGGAACGCCTCGACGACAAGCCCAAGGACCTCGCCGCCGACGCCAAGGCCGTCGTCGAGACGCGCGACCTCGGCAGGACCGGGGCCGTGGAGCCGTTCACCCTCACCATCCACGAGGGCGAGGTGCTGGGACTGGCCGGGCTGCTCGGCTCGGGCCGCACCGAGATCGCCCGCCTGCTCTTCGGGGCCGACCACGCCGGCACCGGCGAGGTCGTCGTCGACGGGACGCCGGTCTCGATGCGCACCCCGCGCGCCGCCACCGCCCACAAGATCGCGTTCTGTCCGGAGAACCGGCGCACCGAGGGTCTGGTCGCCGACCTCACCGTGCGGGAGAACATCATCCTCGCCCTGCAGGCGGCGCGCGGCTGGGCCAGGCCGGTGCCGCGCCGCCGCCAGGACGAGCTGGTGGAGAAGTACATCTCCGCCCTGAGGATCACCCCGCCCAACCCCGAGCAGCTCGTCCGCAACCTCAGCGGCGGCAACCAGCAGAAGGTCCTGCTGGCCCGCTGGCTCATCGTCGAGCCGCGCCTGCTCATCCTGGACGAGCCGACCCGCGGCATCGACGTCGGCGCCAAGGCGGAGATCCAGCGGCTGGTGGCCTCCCTGTCCGACGGGGGCATGGCCGTGCTGTTCATCTCCGCCGAGCTGGAGGAGGTGCTGCGCCTCAGCCACCGCGTCGGCGTGCTGCGCGACCGGCACCTGGTGGCGCAACTTCCCAACGACGACGCCCTCACCACGGACGTACTGATGCAGACGATCGCGAGCGGAGCCCGCACATGAACACGGTGATCCGGCACCGCCTCTTCTGGCCGGCCCTCATCCTGGTGCTGCTGCTGGCCGTCAACGTCGTCTTCACCGACGGCTTCCTGTCGGTGGAGATGAAGGGCGGACACCTCTACGGCAGCCTCATCGACATCATCCGCTTCGGAGCCCCCCTGATCCTGGTCGCGATCGGCATGACGCTCGTCATCGCCACCGGCGGCATCGACCTGTCGGTCGGCTCGGTGGTGGCCATCTCCGGGGCGCTGGCCTGCCTGCAGATCAGCGGGCTGGAGGACCAGAACGCGATCGGCGGCGTCCTGGCCGCGATCGGCCTGGCGCTGGTGCTCTCGGTGGTCCTGGGGTTGTGGAACGGCTTCCTGGTCGCCGGCATCGGCATCCAGCCGATCATCGCGACGCTGATCCTGATGGTCGCCGGCCGCGGGGTCGCCCAGCTCATCACCGACGGCCAGATCATCACGATCAACAGCACCCCGTACAAGCTCGTCGGCGGCGGGTACTGGCTGACCGTGCCGTTCGGCATCCTGATCGTGCTGGTCGTGCTCGCGGTGACCGCGTTCCTCACCCGGCGACTGGCGCTCGGCCTGCTGATCGAGTCCGTCGGCGGCAACGCCGAGGCCAGCCGCCTGGCGGGCATCCGCTCCCGGGGCCTGATCATCCTGGTCTACGCCTTCTGCGGGCTGTGCGCCGGCATCGCCGGGCTGATGATCAGCTCCAACATCTCCAGCGCGGACGGCAACGCCGCCGGCCTGTGGATCGAGCTCGACGCGATCCTCGCCGTCGTGATCGGCGGCACCTCACTGGTCGGCGGGCGCTTCTCGCTCGGCGGCACCGTGCTCGGCGCGCTGATCATCCAGACGCTGACCACCACGATCTACTCCATCGGCGTGCCGCCGGAGACGACGCTGCTGTTCAAGGCGCTCGTCATCGTCGTGGTGTGCCTGCTGCAGTCGCCCACCTTCCGGGAGAAGGTGTTCCGCCGCAGGGAACGCGGCCGGCCCGCCGCACCCTCCGGTACCGATACGAAGGTGAGGATCCCGGCATGACCGGCCCCAGCGTGCTCTCCCTGAACCGCCCCTTCCCGCGGGCGTACGTGCCGGTGATGGTGACCGCCGGCCTCTTCCTGGCGATGTTCACGGCCGGCGGCCTGCGCTACGAGGGCTTCGCCTCCGGCCAGGTGGTGCTCAACGTCTTCGTCGACAACGCGTTCCTGCTGGTCCTGGCGGTCGGCATGACGTTCGTCATCATCACCGGCGGCATCGACCTGTCGGTGGGGGCGGTGGCCGCCCTGTCCACGATGGTCTCGGCGAGCCTGGTGACGAACAAGGGCTGGTCCCCGCTGCTGGTCATCCCGCTGGTGCTGGTGATCGGCGCGGTGATCGGCCTGGCCATGGGCTGCGTGATCCACTACTTCGACATCCAGCCGTTCATCGTGACGCTGGCCGGCATGTTCCTGGCCCGCGGGCTGTGCTACGTCATCGGCACCGAGTCGATCTCCATCACCGAGCCTGCCTACACCGCGCTGGCGCAGACGAGGATCGAGCTGCTCGGCGGCGCGTTCATCTCGCCGAGCGTGATCGTGGCACTCGTGGTGATCGTCATCGCGGCCTACGTGCTGCAGTACACCAGGCTGGGGCGTAACGTGTACGCGACCGGTGGCAGCGAGCAGTCGGCGCTGCTCATGGGGCTTCCGGTGGCCAGAACGAAGATCATCGTCTACACGGTCAGCGGCTTCTGCTCGGCGCTGGGCGGGGTGCTGATGTCCTTCTACATGCTGTCCGGCAACCCGCTGCACGCGATCGGCATGGAGCTGGACGCGATCGCCGCGGTGGTGATCGGCGGCACCCTGCTGACCGGTGGGTCGGGCTACCTGGTCGGCACCGTGCTGGGCGTGCTCATCCTCGGGCTGATCCAGACGATCATCAGCTTCGAGGGGACACTCAGCCCCTGGTGGACGAGAATCGTCATCGGGCTGCTGCTCTTCGCCTTCATCCTGCTGCAGCGCCTCGGCGTGATCCGCCGCACCTGAGGCCGGAGGCTCCGGCGCGGCGGGCCGCGCCGGAGCCTCGTCCACGAAGGTCGTGATGTCCACGGAGGTCCTGATGTCCCGGGAGGACATGTGAACGCTAACAATGATCGTTACGTGGTGGGGGTCGACTTCGGCACGCTGTCGGGCCGCGCCGTGGTCGTGCGGGTGAGCGACGGCGCCGAGGTCGGCTCCGCCGTGCACGAGTACGCCCACCGCGTGATCGAGGACCGGCTGCCGGCGGGCGGCGCGCCGCTGGGCCCGGACTGGGCGCTGCAGTCGCCCGAGGACTGGCGGCAGGTGCTGCGCTCGGCGGTGCCCGAGGCGGTGGCCGCGGCCGGCGTCTCCCCGTCCCAGATCATCGGCCTGGGCACCGACTTCACCGCCTGCACCGTGCTGCCGGCCACCGCCGACGGCACCCCGCTGTGCGAGCTGGAGGAGTTCGCCGACCGGCCGCACGCCTGGCCCAAGCTGTGGAAGCACCACTCGGCGCAGTCGCACGCCGACCGGATCAACGCCCTGGCCGCCCGCAGGGGGGAGTCGTGGCTGCCCCGCTACGGCGGGAAGATCTCCTCGGAGTGGTCGTTCGCCAAGGGCCTGCAGGTCCTGGAGGAGGACCCGGAGGTCTACGCCCGCGCCGAGCGCTGGATCGAGGCCGCCGACTGGATCGTCTGGGAGCTCACCGGTGTGGAGACCCGCAACGTCTGCACCGCCGGCTACAAGGCCATCCGCCAGGACGGGCAGTACCCGTCGAAGGAGTTCCTCGCCGAGCTCCACCCCGGTTTCGTCGACTTCACCGCCAAGCTCGGCGGCGAGCCGTCGCCCCTGGGCGGGCTCGCGGGCCGGCTGACCGCCCGCGCCGCCGGGTGGACCACGCTGCTGGAGCGGACCGCGATCTCGGTCGGCAACGTGGACGCCCACGTCACCTCCGCCGCCGCCGACGCGGTGCGCCCCGGCCAGATGGTCGCCATCATGGGCACCTCCACCTGCCACGTCATGCCCTCGGACGCGCTGGCCGAGGTGCCCGGCATGTGCGGGGTGGTGCGCGACGGCATCGTGCCCGGACTGTGGGGGTACGAGGCCGGCCAGTCCGGCGTCGGCGACATCTTCGGCTGGTTCGTCGAGACCTCGGTGCCCGGCTCCTACGAGCGCGAGGCCGAACTGCGCGGGATCGGCGTGCACGACTACCTCACCGAGCTCGCCGCCGCCCAGCCCGTCGGCCGGCACGGCCTGGTGGCGCTCGACTGGCACAACGGCAACCGCTCGGTGCTGGTCGACCACAACCTCTCCGCCGTGGTCGTCGGCCAGACGCTCGCGACCCGCCCCGAGGACACCTACCGCGCGCTGATCGAGGCCACCGCGTTCGGCGCCCGCACGATCGTGGAGACCTTCGAGGCGTCCGGGGTGCCCGTGACCGACTTCGTCGCGGCCGGCGGCCTGATCAGGAACCGCTTCCTGATGCAGGTCTACGCGGACGTGCTGCGCCGCCCGATCTCGGTGATCGGCTCCGAGCAGGGATGCGCCCTGGGATCGGCGATCCACGCCGCCGTCGCCGCCGGCTCCTACCCCGACATCACCGCCGCCTCGGCCGCCATGGGCGGGCGCGGCGAGACCGTCTACCGGCCGGACCCCTGCCGCGCCGACGTCTACGACCGGCTGTACGCCGAGTACCGCCGCCTGCACGACCACTTCGCCGACGGGGCGATGCTGCACGGCCTGCGGGCCCTGCGCTACGCGGCGAGCCTGCCCGGTACCGAGAAGGAGGAGGTCGCGTGAGCGGCGCCACGGTGAGGAAACTGCGCGAGACGGTGTGCCGGCTCCACGAGGAGCTGGTCCGCTACGGCCTGGTCGCCTGGACCGCCGGCAACGTCTCCGGCCGCGTCCCGGGCGAGGACCTGTTCGTCATCAAGCCGTCCGGGGTGTCCTACGACGATCTGACCCCGGAGTCGATCGTGGTGTGCGACCTGGACGGCGAGCTGGTCGAGGGTGAGCTGGCGCCGTCCAGCGACACCGCCGCGCACGCCTACGTCTACCGGGCGATGCCGCAGGTGGGCGGCGTGGTGCACACCCACTCCACGTACGCCTCCGCCTGGGCCGCGCGCGGCGAGGCCATCCCGTGCGTGCTGACGGCGATGGCCGACGAGTTCGGCGGCGAGATCCCGGTCGGGCCGTTCGCGCTGATCGGCGGGGACGACATCGGCAAGGGCATCGTCGCGACCCTGGAGGGCCACCGCTCCCCGGCGGTCCTGATGCAGAACCACGGCGTCTTCACCATCGGCGCCGACGCCCGCGCCGCGGTCAAGGCGGCGGTGATGTGCGAGGACGTCGCGCGCACCGTGCACGTGGCCGTCCAGCTCGGCGAGCCGCTGCCGATCGCGCAACCCGACATCGACCGTTTGTACGACCGCTACCAGAACGTCTATGGGCAAAGGAGTCCGCGTTGACCGTCCACGAGCGTGAGATCTGGTTCCTCACCGGGAGCCAGGGCCTGTACGGAGAGGAGACGCTCGCCCAGGTCGCCGAGCAGTCCCGGCAGATCGCCGAGCAGCTCGGCGAGCGGCTGGCGTTCCGGCTGGTCTGGAAGCCGGTGCTCACCGACGCCGGGGCGATCCGCCGGGTCTGCCTGGAGGCCAACGCGTCCGACGACTGCATCGGGATCATCGCCTGGATGCACACCTTCTCCCCGGCGAAGATGTGGATCGCCGGCCTGGACGCGCTGCGCACCCCGCTGCTGCACCTGCACACCCAGGCCAACGTGGAGCTGCCGTGGAGCTCCATCGACATGGACTTCATGAACCTCAACCAGGCCGCCCACGGCGACCGCGAGTTCGGCTACATCCAGTCCCGGCTGGGCGTGGCGCGCAAGACCGTCGCCGGGCACGTGAGCGACCCGGCCGTGGCCGCCCGCATCGCCTCCTGGGCGCGGGCCGCCGCCGGGCGGGCCGAGGTGGGCTCGCTGCGGCTGGCGCGCTTCGGCGACAACATGCGCGACGTGGCCGTCACCGAGGGCGACAAGGTGGAGGCGCAGCGGCGCTTCGGCGTCTCGGTCAACACCTACGGCGTCAACGACCTGGTCGCCGCCGTCGACGCCTCCTCCGACGCCGACGTGGACACGCTGACCGTCGAGTACGAGGACACCTACAAGGTCGCGCCCGAGCTGCGCGCCGGGGGCGAGCGGCACGACGCGCTGCGCTACGCCGCCCGCATCGAGCTGGGGCTGCGGCACTTCCTCACCGAGGGGGACTTCGGCGCGTTCACCACCAACTTCGAGGACCTGGGCGGGCTGCGGCAGCTCCCGGGCCTGGCCGTGCAGCGCCTGATGGGCGACGGCTACGGCTTCGGCGGCGAGGGCGACTGGAAGACCTCGGTGCTGGTCCGCACGCTCAAGGTGATGTCGGCCGGTCTTGAGGGCGGCACCTCCTTCATGGAGGACTACACCTACCACCTGGCGCCCGGCGAGGAGGTCATCCTCGGCGCGCACATGCTGGAGGTCTGCCCGACGATCTCCTCGGGGGTGCCCTCGTGCGAGATCCACCCGCTGGGCATCGGCGGGCGCGAGGACCCGGTCCGGCTGGTGTTCGACGCCGAGCCCGGCCCGGCCGTGGTGCTCGGCCTGTCCGACATGGGGGACCGGTTCCGGCTCGTGGCCAACGAGATCGACGTGGTCGCCCCCGCACAGCCGCTGCCCAGCCTGCCCGTCGCCCGCGCGGTGTGGAAGCCCCGCCCCTCGCTGAGCACCTCGGCGGAGGCGTGGCTGACCGCCGGGGGGCCGCACCACACCGTGCTGTCGGCCGCGCTGACCGTGGAGGAGCTCACCGACTTCTCCGACATGCTCGGGGTCGAGCTACTGGTCATCGACGCCGACACCACCCCCCGCCAGTTCGCCAAGGAGATCCGCTGGAACCAGGCGTACTACCGCCTGGCCCAGGGTCTCTGAGGAGGGGACGGGGAGCCCGCGAGGGGGGCTTCGCGTCCACCGGCCCGGAGTGGCACGTTCCCACCCCGGGCCGTGTGCCCACCCCGGGCCGTGTGCCCGTCCAGGCCGGCCACCCCGCCCGGGCCGTCTGCACGGGCCGTTCGTCCGGGCGGTCCGGCCTGACCTTCTGCCCGGGCCGTCCGTCCGGGCCGTCCGGGCCGTCCGTCCGGGCCGTCCGGGCCGTCCGTCCGGGCCGGACAGCATGGAAAACGCGCGTTCCCGGACGCCGGAATCGTCAGCCCTATTCTCTGATATTTTCGGACGGGACCCACGAGAGGGGACCGTCCGATTCCTCTCCGGGCGGCGGGACGGGTCGTCCTTTCCGGAAGGGGAACGCGCTCCGGAGGCGAGCGCGCGGCCCGCCGGAAGGGTTGACCGAAGCGCTTGGGAGGCTCACCCGCGCTCCCGGCGCACCCGCTCCTCGCGGGCGGGGCCGCCCCCCGTCCCGTGCGGTATCTGTGCAGCTCAGAGCGGGTGTGAGGCGCCTTGGTGCCGACCCCAGCCGTCCTCCCACGCTAGGTGACGTCCCGTGGCCCGTGTCCCCGCCGGTGCGCGGAGCCGCTCGTCGGCCGATTCCCCGAACGGTGCCGCGCTTATCTCAACAGCCGTTCAATTGACTTAACGGACGATATTCGAATTCGTCCCCACTGTTCTCGCCGCTGACATTGACGGTGAAAATCCGGCTCCTTACCCTCGCCGTGTCCGGCAGATCACAAGGGAGTCGTCGATGAAACGCATCCGAAACCTCACCGCCGCAGCAGTGGCCGTCACGGCGCTCGTCCTCGCGCCGCTCCCCGCCTCGGCGGCCACCACCACGATCCACCGGGACAACGCGGCCGGCGCCGCCTACGCGGGCAACGTCCGCGCCACGCTCATCGCGCCGGTGTCGGTCACGACCTCCCTCGGCACCGCCACCTGCAACACCGGCACCATCGACTCGACCGTCCAGTCCAACGGCACCGCGCTGAACATCTCCACCTTCAGCTTCAGCAACGTCCCCGGGCCGACCTGCCCGAACAGCGCGGGCGGCTCCTCCACCGTCTCCCCGGTCGGGCTCCCCTGGAACGGCGGCAGCCTCGTCCACGGCGCGGTGAGCGGGGGACGGGACGGCGTCCTGACCCTGCAGGGCGTCAAGGTCTCCTCGGTGACCACCGGCTGGTTCGGCACCATCAGCTGCGTCTACCGCGGCTCGGGTGCGGGCAACAGCATCGCCCTGAACGCCTTCAACTCCGACAACGCCGCCAGGCCGGTCCCCGCGGTCGCCCAGGCGCAGGCCAAGGCCGCCTCCTACAGCCTCACCAAGGACAGCGGCAGCTTCCTGTGCCCCGGCACGGCCAGCTACACCGCGACGTTCCAGCTCCTGGGCGAGACCGTCGCCGGGTCGGGCGTCTTCAACCAGAAGCTGCACATCACCCCCTGAGCCCTCCCAGCCCTCCGAGCCCTCCCTGTCCCCGGAGCGACCCCGCCCCCGTGACACCTCCGGCCCGCCCCCCGGTACGCGTCCGGGGGGCGGGCCATCCGGGTGCGGGCGGGGCCTGCGCGCGTTCCGCCCCCTGGCAGGCCAGGGTCCGTACGGCCTGGTAGACGCAGAGCAGAGCCCAGACCTCCTGGGCCACGGTCTCGGGGGTGCGGGAACGCAGCGCGACCGCCGCGCCGCTCCGGTCGGAGCGCAGCCAGGCCAGCGCGCCGCCCATGACCCAGCGCCGCGCGTACCATGCCGCCAGGTCGGGCGCGGGTGCCCGTCGCGGATCGGTCAGCGTGGTGACGAGCCGTTCCGTGCCGCCGGGAAGGCAGGGAAGGCCGGGCGGGCGGGGCAGGGGGACGACCCGCAGCGGCGTGCCCGTCCAGCCGGGCGGCCGGGACAGGAACGAGCCGTCGCCGAGGTGGCGGGCCACCGGCAGGCCGGCCGTCCCCGCGGCCCCGCAGAGCAGGTGCGCGCCGGTCCGGGACGCCTGCCGCCACAGTCCGGCCCCCCTGGACCCGGGCCCGGCGAGCAGCAGCATGCCGGGTCCGAGGTGGGCCAGGAGCCGGGGCGCGAGCCCGTACCGGCCGGTCCCGGAGGCGCCGATGGTCGCGTCGACCAGCGCGTGCGTCCGGCCGTCGGCCATCGCCGTCACCCGTACGCACGGGAAGCGGGCCGCCTCGTCCGCGTAGCCGAAGGCCGCGTTGTCGCGGGTCTCGGGGACGGTGAGTGTGGCGCCGTCGACCGAGACGAGCCTCAGCCCGGCCGGCGTGCCGGGTTCCGGGGGGCGGGCCATCCGGCCGAACAGCACCCGCAGCGGTTCCGCGCCGAGCCGCGCGCGGGCCCGGCTGATCGCCGAGGCGCTGGGCGGCTCCCAGCTCCGGGCCCAGCGCGAACGCCACGACAGGCCGTTCAGCAGCAGGCGCATGATCTCGTCGTAGTTCCTGTCGGGGAACATGCACAGCGCCAGCACGTAGTAGATCGTCAGGCGGGCGGGCAGTGCCCGTCGCCGCCGGTCCGCGCAGCCGCTGATCCGGATGACCTCGTCGAGGAGCGGCACGGGGAAGGCGGAGGTGAGGAGTGCGATCGACAGGTGATCCGCCAGCCGCCCGTCGACCGGCTCAGTCTTCACGCGGTTGGTCATGCCCGGCCTGACGGGCTGTCAAGCTCCGACAGGATAAATGCTTCATTTATCTGCAAATAGGCTGAAATCGCCCGAACAAATGCGCGTGAGGTGAGTGCTGCACCCCGCACGACCGGACACCGCACGACCTCGGACACCGCGCGACCGGGCACCCGCCGGGTCCCTCCCCGGTGGCGGGACCGATCAGGCCGTCCCCCCGGCGGGGAGCGGCCCGGCGGGTGAGACGGAGAGCGCGGCCGGAGCCGGGAGCGCGGAGGGGGGAGCGGGGGGCTCGCCGGGGGACGGGTCGGGGGGCGGGGGAGCGGTGGAGGAGCGGACGACGAGCTCGGCGCCGACGGTGTAGCGGCGGGGCTTCAGCTCCTGGCCGTCGATCGAGCGCAGCAGGAGCTCGACGGCGAGCCTGCCGAGCTCGTGGGCGCCGGTGTCGACGACCGTGATCGCCGGGCTCCACCACTCCAGCAGCGGCATGTCCTCGAACGCCACGACCGACAGCGCGGACGGGACGTCGACGCCGGACCTGGCCAGCACCGGCAGCGCCCCGTAGGTCGCCTCGTGGTTGGCGAGCATCAGCGCGGTCGGCGCCCGCTCCAGCCCCAGCAGCTCACCCATGACCCGCGCCCCGTACGCCACCTCGAACGGGCCCCGCCGGACCAGCTCCGGGACCGGTGCCAGGCCGGCCTCGGCGAGGGTCTGGACGAACCCGGCGTACCGGTCGCGGCCCGAGGTGGTCTCCGGCGGCCCGCCCACGAACGCGATCCGCCGGTGACCCTGGTCGACCAGGTGGCGGGTGGCGGCCTCGGCGCCCTCGCGGTCGGCGGCGAGCACGGCCGGTCCCTGCGAGCCCTCGATCTCCCGGATGAGGTCGATGACGGTGATCCCCGAGGCGCGCAGGTCGTTGACCTCCTTGACGTTCCCGCCGGTGCCCACGATCAGCACGCTGTCGACCTGGTGGTCGCGGAGCAGCCGCAGGTAGTCCGCCTCGACCGCCGGGTCGGCGTTGGTGATGCACAGCAGCGACTGGTAGCCCGAGGCCACCAGGCGCCGCTGCACGGCCTCGACGACCGTGTGGAAGGTGTTGTTGACCAGGTTGTTGAGCACCAGGCCGACCAGGCCGGAACGGCGGGTCCGCAGGCTCGCGGCGGCGAGGTTGCGCCGGTAGCCCAGCGAGCGGGCGGTCCGGGAGACCCTCAGGCGCGTCGACTCGGAGATCTCCGAGGACCCGGAGAGCGCGCGGCTCGCCGTGCTCACCGACACCCCGGCTGCTGCCGCGACGTCGCGGAGCGTGGCGGCCATCGTCCTCACCGTTCCTCAGGGCCCTGTCAGGCCTTCCGGGTCTCACCTAGATCATCGTCTCGGATGATACGGCCCCCGATGCCGACGAACGACACGTCTCTGTACGCATTCAGATCATGAAGGGGATTGTCACGCAATGCAATGAGATCCGCGGCATAGCCCGGGGCGATCCGCCCCAGCCGCGACGACGCCCCCACCAGCTCGGCCGCGGTCAGCGACGCGGACCGGATCACGTCGAGGGTGCTCAGGCCGGCGGTCGCCAGCAGGAGCATCTCGTGGACGTGCGCGCTGACCCCGCCGACGTCGTCGCCCGGCGGGTAGTCGGTGCCCGCCACGATCGGCACGCCCTCGCGCACGGCCGTGCGGATGCTGTCCAGGTGCCGGTCGGCCGCGTTCAGCGCGTTGCGGATGGAGAACTCCTCGAACCCCTTGGCCCGCATCCAGCTCTCCGAGCGCGTCACGCAGAGCGTCGGGGTCAGGAACGCCCCGGCCTCGCGCATCCGCCGCGCGGTCTCCTCGTCCAGGTCGTAGGCGTGCTCGAAGGACCGTACCCCCTGGGCGAGGGCCTGCCGGATGGCCTGCCAGGCCCCGGCGTGCGCGGCGACGTAGGTGTCGTGCTCGTGGGCCGCCTCCACCGTCGCCCGGATCTCCTCGTCGGTCATCTCCGGCTCGGCGAAGTCCTCGTGCTCGTGCGCCAGCCCGCCCGTGATGAAGATCTTCAGGTGGTCGGCGCCCGCGCGCAGCTCCTCCCTGGCCGCCGCGCCGAACTCGTCGGCGCCGGTGGCGTACGCGCAGGCGCCGCCCTGGCCGTGCCCCTGGGGACGGGAGATCGCCCGGCCCGCGCCGAAGATGCGCGGGGCGTCGATCCAGCCGTGCGCCGCGGCCTCGCGCAGCAGCAGGTCCGCGCGGTTCTGCTCGTGCACGCACCGCAGCGTGGTGACCCCCGAGCGCAGCGCGTCCTGGGCGCGTACCGCCGAGCGGTAGGCGGTGAGCGCGGGGTTCTCCGCCTCGTCCGTCGCGGAGAAGGGGTAGACCACCGACAGGTGCGTGTGGCAGGAGATGAGACCCGGCAGCAGGTAGCGGCCCCCGAGGTCATGGACGTCGGCACCGGGAGGGGGTCCGCCGGAGGTGATCTCGGCGATGAGCCCGTCGTCGGTCCGGACGCTCCGGCCGCGCAGGACCTTGCCGGAGTCCACGTCGACGATGTTGCAGTTCGCGAGCCACACGGTGGGGCTCCTTCCGGGAGGGGGACGGGGATCGAGGGGGAGAGGGGGACCGGGCCCCGCCCGCGGCACGCGCCGGACGCGGGGCGGGGAGGGGAGGCGAGGGTCAGGGGACGGGGCGGAGGGCGATCGTGAGGGGTTCCTCCACCACCGGGCAGGCGACGCTGTGCCCGGGGGCGATCTCCACCCGTTCCGGCACCCGGACGGCGCACTCGGGCAGGGCGAGCGGGCAGCGCGGGTGGAACCGGCACCCCGAGGGGGGCGCCGCAGGGTCGGGCACGTCGCCGGGCAGCGGCGCCGGGAGCGTCCCGGAGCCGTCGGGCCGGGGCACCGCGTCGATGAGCGCCCGGGTGTACGGGTGCCGGGGGCGGGCCCACAGCTCGTGGGTGGGGCCGTGCTCGGCGATGGTGCCCAGGTACATGACGGTGGTCACGTCGGCGATCTGCCGCACGATCGCCAGGTCGTGGGAGATGAACAGCAGTCCCATGTCGAGCTCCCTGGCCAGGTCGACCAGGAGCGTGGCCACCGACGCCTGCGCCGAGGCGTCCAGCGCCGAGATGGGCTCGTCCGCGACGATGCAGCTCGGCTCGGCGGCCAGCGCCCGCGCGATCGCGATCCGCTGGCGCTGCCCGCCGCTGAACTCGTGCGGGTAGCGGCCGGCCGCGTCGACCGGCAGCGCGACGCGCTCCAGCAGCTCCCGCACCCGTCCGGCGTCGCGCCGGTGACCGGCGAGCCGCAGCCCGTCGTTGATCTGCTCGCCGACGCTCCGGCGCGGGTTCAGCGACGAGAACGGGTCCTGGAAGATCATCTGGAGCCGTCGCTGGGCGACCGGCCTGGCCCGGCGGGTGAGCGGCGCGACCGGCGTCCCGTCGAAGACGACCGTTCCGGAGGTCGGGGCGAGCAGGCCGACCGCGGCCTTGCCCAGGGTGGACTTGCCGCAGCCCGACTCGCCGACCAGGCCGACGATCTGCCCGCGTTCGACGGACAGCCCGGCTCCCGCGACCGCGGTCACCGGCGGCCTGCCCGGCGTCTGGTAGGTGACGACCAGGTCCCTCATGTCGAGCAGGGTCATGCGGAGACCTCCGGGGAGTACGACGGGCCGCCCGCGCCGGCCGGACCTGCCGGACCGGCAGGGCTCGCCGGGCCGGGGGGACCCGCCGGACCGGCAGGACCGAACGGGTCGACCAGGCAGGCGGCCGAGTGGGCGGGCTCCAGCTCGACGAGGTCGGGCAGCCGCTCGGCGCACGCGTCGCGCGCCCACGCGCAGCGGGGGTGGAAGGGGCAGCCGGTGGGCGCCGCGCCGGTGGCGGGCGGCTGGCCGGGGATGGGGCGCAGCTCGGTGGCCTCCTCCTCCGGGTGCGGCAGCGCGTCGAGCAGTCCCCGCGTGTAGGGGTGGCGGGGGGCGGTCAGCACCGTCCGGCGCGGGCCGTTCTCCACGACCCGTCCGGCGTACATGACCGAGATCCGGTCGGCCAGCGAGGACATCACCCCGAGGTCGTGGGTGATCAGCAGCACCGACATGTCCCGCTCCCGGCGCAGGCGGTCGAGCAGCCGCAGGATGCCGGCCTGCACGGTCACGTCGAGGGCGGTGGTCGGCTCGTCGGCGATGATCACCTTCGGGTCGCAGGCCAGCGCCACCGCGATCGCGATGCGCTGGCGCATGCCGCCGGAGAACCGGTGCGGGTAGGAGCGCAGCGCCTGCTCGGGGCCGGGGATGCGTACGGTCTCCAGCAGTTCCAGGGCCCGGGCGCGGGCCGCGGCCCGGCTCGTCCCGCGGTGGTGGCGCAGGTGGTCGGTGATCTGCCGCTCGACGGTGAGCATCGGGTGCAGGGACGTCATCGGGTCCTGGAACACCATGGCGATGTCGCGCCCGCGCACGTCGCGCAGCGCCCGCTGCGACAGCGACAGCAGGTCGCGGCCCTCGAAGAGGATCTCGCCGCCTGTCCGCGCGCCGCCGGGGAGCAGGCCGAGCGCGGCGAGCGCGGTCATCGTCTTGCCGCTGCCGCTCTCCCCGGCCAGCCCGACGATCTCGCCGGGCCGCAGCACGAGGTTCATGCCGCTGACGGCCGCCATCCGCGCGCCGCCGCGGCGCGGCAGCGTGACGGTGAGGTCGCGGACGTCGAGGACCGGCGCGAGCGCGGGCGAGGGGACCGGCGCCGGGGCGGGCGCGGGCACGCCGACCGGCTCCGCGGGGCCGCTCATGCCCGTCCCCTGCGTGCCGAGCGCGGGTCGAGGACGTCGCGGACGGTGTCGCCGAGGAAGTTCGCCGCCAGCACGACCAGCAGGATCGCCAGGCCGGGGAAGACGCCGAGCCACCACTTGTCGAAGTACTGCGCGCCGCTGGCGACCATGGACCCCCACTCCGCGACCGGCGGGCGGGCGCCCAGGCCGAGGAACGACAGCCCGGAGAGGGTCAGCACGGCGTTGCCCACGTCGAGCGCGGCCAGGACCACGATCGGCCCCACCACGCCCGGCCGCACGTCGACCCAGAGGGTGCGCAGGCTGGAGGCGCCCAGCAACCGGCTGGCGTGCACGTAGTTCTCCTCCCTCATGCTGAGGATCATGCTGCGCACGACCCGCGAGTAGGCGGGCCAGCTCACGATCACGACCGCCAGCACCGCGTTGACGAGATCGGGCCCCAGGGCCGCCACCACCGCCATCGCCAGGATGATCCCGGGGAAGGCGAAGACCAGGTCGGCGCTGCGCATGATCAGGCCCTCGGCCCAGCCGCCGAAGTATCCGGCGATCGCCCCGAGCAGGGTGCCCACCGCGCAGGCCACGGCGACCAGCAGCAGGGCGACCGGCAGCGACAGCCGGGCCCCGTAGATCACCCTGCTGAACACGTCGCGGCCGATCTGGTCGGTCCCGAACCAGTGCTCGGCCGAGGGAGGCAGCAGCCTCGGCGCGTCCTGCGCGATCGGGTCGTACGGCGCGACCAGCGGGGCCGCGATCGCGAGGAACAGGAACAGCGCGAGGATGACGAGGCCGATGACGCCCAGCGGCCTGAGCCAGGGCGAGCGCATCGCCGAGGCGTCCTCGCGGTCGAGGCGTCGGGCGGCACGCGCGACGGCCCCGGGCCTCATCACCCCGGATCCCGCCGCTCCGGGCCTCCCGGTCCCCGGTTTCGTCGTTCCCGGGTCCAGGCCCTCGGTCCCGGTGCTTCCGGTCTCCGCGCTCGCGGGCTTCATGACGGGCTCACCCCAGCCTGATTCTGGGGTCGACGACCGCGTAGAGCAGGTCGACCACGAAATTGACGACCACGTAGACCACGGCCACCACCAGGCTCACGCCCATGATCGCCGGAAGGTCGAGGGTCAGGGCACCCCGGTAGGCGTAGGCGCCCAGGCCCGGCCAGGAGAACACCGACTCCACCAGCACCGCGCCGCCCAGCAGGTTGCCGAACGCCAGGCCGGCCACGGTGATCACGCTGACCAGCGCGGGACGGAGGATGTAGCCGAACGTGACGTACGACGGAGCCAGGCCCTTGGCCCGGCCGGCGCGCACGTAGTCGTTGCCGACCACCTCCAGCACCGAGGCCCGGGTGAAGCGGGTCAGCGACCCGATCGTGAAGATCGCCAGCACCAGCGCGGGCAGCCACAGGTGGGCGGCGGCCTCGCCGAGCACGGTCCACTGGCCGCTCAGCACGGCGTCGACGGTGTAGAAACCGGTGACGTCCGGCGGCGGGGTGGTGCCCGGGTTCAACCGGCCCGAGCCGGGCGAGATGCCGAGCCGGGCGTAGAACACGTACATCGCCACGAGCGAGAGCCAGAACGTCGGCACCGACACCCCGGTCAGGGAGACGACCCGGATGATCTGGTCGGCGAGCCGGTCGCGGCGCATGGCGGCCAGCACCCCGAGGCCGACGCCGAACAGCAGCGCCACCACGATCGCGGCCAGGGCCAGCTCGAAGGTGGCCGACATGAACTGCCCGAGGTCCTGGGTGACCGGCCGGTGGCTCTGCTGGGAGGTGCCCAGGTCGCCCTGGAGCAGGTTGCCCAGGTAGTTCAGGTACTGCTGGGGCAGCGGCAGGTCCAGGCCGTTCAGGCGGCGCCAGGCCTCGACCACCGCGGGGTCGGCGGCGGCGCGCTCGCCCAGGTTGGCCGTGACCGGGTCACCCGGCACCAGCTGGGTCAGCACGAACGAGACCAGCGTGATGCCGAGGACGAGGAGGAGGCCGGCCGCCAGCCGGCGGAGCGTGAACCGGAGCAGGCCCGGCAACGCGTACCACCGTCTGGCGACCGGTGCGAGGAACGTCATGAAACGGCGCCCGCTAGCGCAGCGCGGTCAGGTCGACGGTCCACAGGGTGTTGTAGTCGAGCGGGCCGAGCTGCTTGGCACCCGCGACCACGGCCGAGGGCTGGAACAGCGGGATGAAGGGACCGTCGGCGTTCATGGCCTTCTGCAGCGCCTGGAAGCCGGCGTCGCGGGTGGCGTCGTCGGCGACCTCGGCCTTGTCGGCGAGCTTGGTGATCTCCGGGGCGGCGTCGTCCTTCCAGCCGCCACGCAGGCCCACCATCTGGCCCGGGGTGAAGAGCAGGTAGTCGTTGGGGTGGTTGTAGTCCGGTCCCCACCACTGCAGGCTCAGCTCGTCCTTGCCGGCGCGGTAGGAGTCGAGCGAGGTGGTCACCGGCTTGCCGTCGAGCTGCACGTCGATGCCGACCTCCTTGAGGTTCTGCTGGAGGCGGGCCGCGATGTCGGCCATGCTGACGCCCTTGTAGGTCAGGTCGGAGGCGTAGTTCAGCTTCACCGAGGGGGAGGAGACCCCCGACTTGGCCAGGGCGGCCTTGGCGCGGGCGACGTCGCGCTTGACGGCGTCGGCCGGCGCGAGCGCCCCGGAGAACATCGAGGGGACCACGCCGCCCGGCTGGACCGCGCCCTCGCCCACCAGGTTCAGCAGGCCCGCGTAGTCGACGCCGTAGCGCACGGCCTCCTGGAAGTCCTTGTTGGAGGTGGTCGCCGAGACCGAGGGGTCGTCGTTGACCAGCAGGAACGCGATGTCGGCGGCGGCGGTCTTGTTGACCGTCACGTTCTCGCCCAGCGAGGTGGTCTGGTCCGGGCGCAGGTCCAGCGCGAGCTGGCTGCCGCCCTGGGTGAGGTTGAGCTGCTGCACGTTCGCCTGGACGTTACGCACGACGATCTTGCTGTAGGCGGGCTTGGTGCCCCAGTAGCCGTCGTTGCGCTCCAGCACGACCTCGCTGGCCGCGTCGAACTTGGTGATCTTGTACGGGCCGCTGCCGTAGGAGGCCTTGGCGAACTCCGGCTCGGCCTTGTCGCTCTCGGCGTCCTTGGTGCCGCCGATCTTCTCGACCGCCGCGCTGTTCTCGATGCCGAGGGCGGGGTTGGAGAGCTTGGCCATCAGGGCCGAGTCGGCCTTCTCGGTGGTCAGCACCACGGTCTTGTCGTCGGGGGCCTCGGCCTTGATGCCGTCGAGCAGGAAGGACGGGTTGCCCTTCAGCCCGGCGATGCGCTCGAAGGTGTAGACGACGTCCTTGGCCGTCATCGGCGTGCCGTCGCTGAACTTCACCCCGTCGCGCAGGGTGAAGGTGAACTTCTTGAAGCTCTCGTCGATCTCGGGAAGCTCGGCCACCCCGGGGACGGCCGTCTTGACGTCGGCCCCCTTGTAGGTCACCAGCGTCTCGTAGACGGGATAGAGCACCGTCTGTGCCGTGGGCTCGAACTGCCGGGCCGGGTCGGCGGTCTTCAACTGGAACGACGTGTCCACGACCAGCGTGCCGCCGGCCGCCGTGCCGCCCGTCCCCCCGCTCGCCGGAGCCGTGCTCGCCGCCCCGCCACCGCCGCCGCAGGCGGCGGTCATCGCGGTCACCACGCCCAGGCCGAGGACCGCGAGACCTCTACGACCAACCATCCTGTCCGCCTCTCATCGTCGCGTACCGGGCTCATGGCGCGAGACGGTTCCGCAAGGACGCAAACGATTCCGGTCAACCTCTTTTATGTCAAGCCTTCTACCGATAAAACCACAGGTGAGCGCATATGTAATCTTTCGGAAATGTTTCTGAAAAGCAGGGGCAGACCGGGCGCCCGCGTGCCGCGTGACGCGTGTCGCCCGGCCCCTCGGGCGCGCGCGATCCGCGGGGGTGATCCCCGGGCGCGGGCGCCGTGCCCGTACGCGGTCCGGCCCGGCCGGGGGTTCCGGCCCCGGCTCTCCCGGCGGCCCTTCCGGTGGCCCGGCACGTTCGGTGCCGGGTCGCGTCCGGGCGAGGGCGTTCCGCGAACGTCCGCCCGGGGCCGGCGAGGGGTGCGCGGCGTCCGGCGGTCCGTCGCGCGCGGTGGCCCCGGGCGCCGCCTGCCGGACCCGGAGGCCGGTGCGGCCCTTCCTCGAAGAGTAGGGCGGCTCGGTCACGTATCGGAGACGTTTTTGTGAAATTCGCTGAACACGGCTCGCTTAAATGATCTTCTACTCTCGTAGAATCTACTTTGAACAGGCATTTTACGCGAAAATGATCACTCTTGCTTGTTCACCAAACTCGTGTCTGATAGAACAAGCGGGTGGGCGAGGGCCCGTCGGGACGCCGGGACGGCGATCCGCCACGCCCGCGCTCTCCCCCCTTCCCGGCTCCTGGAGGACCCCGATGCCCGGCTTCCCCCGGCCGAACGCCCCGGCCGTGCTTCCCGCGGAGGCCGTCCGATGAGGCTCCCCTCCCGCGGAGGCCGTCCGGCGAGGCTTCCATCGCAGGCCGTCCGATGAACGACGTGATCGTCGTCGGCTGCACCGTCACCGACGCCCGGGACGGCGGCGGGCGGATCGCCGACGCCGCGGTGTGGGTCCGGGACGGCCGGATCGCGGCGGCGGGCCCCCGCGAGGAGGTGACGGGCCCGGCCGGCGACGCCCGGGTGATCGATCTCGGCGGCGCTCACGTCACCCCCGGCCTGGTCAACATGCACACCCACTTCTCCCTGTCGCTCCCCGGCCAGGGCGGCGACGACGTCAAGGACATGACGCCGCACGAGCTGGCCCTCTACATGGCCGACGGCGCCCGCCGGACCCTGCGCTGCGGGGTCACCACGGTGAGGTGCGTGGCCGAGAAGGACCACGCCGACTTCGCGCTGCGGCGGGCCGTCGAGGCGGGCAGGGCGACCGGCCCGCGGATCTTCACCGCGGGCCGCGCCCTGGTCTGCACCGGCGGCCACGGGCACGAGGGGGGAGACACCCTGGAGTGCGACGGCGCCGACGGGTTCCGCCGCGGGGTGCGCGCCCAGATCAAGGCGGGCGCGGACCTCATCAAGATCATGATTTCCGGGGGGATCGCCGGGGAGCACGAGCGCATCGAGACCCCGCAGCTCTTCCCCGACGAGATGGCCGCCGCCCTGCGGACCGCGCACGCCTGGGGCCGCAGGGTCACCGCGCACGCCGGACCGGCGTCGGTCATCGCCGAGGCCGTCGAGCTGGGCCTGGACTGCGTGGAGCACGGCTACCAGCTCACCCCCGAGGTCGCGAGGAAGATGGCCGACCGGGGCACGGCCCTGGTGCCGACGCTGCTGGTCACCCGCTGCAAGGAGTTCTTCGACGAGCTGGGCGTGCCCGAGTGGATGCAGTGCCGCTCGCTCGGCGCGGGGCCCCGGCACCTGGAGAGCTACGCCATGGCGCTCGACGCCGGGGTGGAGGTCCTGCTGGGCAGCGACATGCCGCCGTTCTGGGAGTTCGAGGGCACCAACGCCTCGGTACGCGAGCTGGAGTACATGTCCGAGGGCGGTCTCGGCCCGGCGCGGGCGCTGTACGCCGGGACGCTCGGCCCGGTGCGCTGGCTCGGTGCCGACGCCGACCTCGGCACCGTCGAGGCCGGCAAGCACGCCGACCTCGTCGCCATGGACGACGACCCCCTGGCGGACACCTCGGCCTTCCGCGGGATCCGCTGGGTCATGAAGGCCGGCCGGGTCGTCCGCGACGACCGGTCGGGATGGGAGGGACCGTGAACACCGGTGCAATCGATTCCGCAACGGATACCGGGACGGACGCCGCCGCGATCGCGGCCGGCATCGACGACATGTACGACGCGTTCCTGATGGCGGACCGCGCCCGCTTCGACCGTCACCTGCACGCCGAGGTGACCACCTGGGAGACGCACCTGCCGGGGCCGCTGCGGACCCGGTCGGAGCTCGACGCCTACCGGGACGGCCGGGACGACTCGGGCACCCGGCCCGCGCTCGACCGGCTGGCGGCCGAGGACAAGCGGATCGACGTGTGGGGCGACGCCGGGGTGGCCCGGTACGTGCTGGTCGCCGAGCCACCGGGTGAGCCCGCGCAGCACAGCCGGGTGACCGACGTGCTCCGCCGCGTGGACGGCGCCTGGTTCATCGTCCACCACCACTCCGAACTGCTCGCGCGATGAACGGCTCCGGCGGCACGGAGGCCGCGCCCGACGGCGACATGGAGCTCTACGACCTGCGGGTCGTGGTCGACCGCATCGAGGGAAGGTCCGTCTGCGGGATGAGCGTGGGCGACGACTTCGTCCTGGAGCGGAGCGCGCACCTGCGGATCCCCGACGGGAAGCACTTCTGCGTCTACGCGCTCGCCGCCGTCCTGCCCTTCCTCGCGGCCAAGCAGCGTGACCTGGCCTCGGGTGACTGGCTGGCACAGGACTCCCTGTTCTGCTGCCCCGACCCGGAGGAGCGGCTGGTGATGCGGGTCGAGCGGACCGGCCGTCGCCGGATGAACTCCGCCGACCTGACCTGAGGGGGCCCCATGAGTACCGCCGAGATCGGCCTCGGCCTGCAGAGCGACAAGCGGGCCGGTGACTACGCGCGGCTCGCGCGCCGGGCCGAGGGGCACGGCTTCGACGTGCTGAGCGTGTTCGGCGACCTGATGTACCAGCCGCCGATCTTCCCGCTGCTGGAGATGGCCGCCGCCACCGAGCGGGTACGGCTCGGCGCGGCCTGCCTCAACCCGTACTCGCTGGCCCCGTACGAGATCGCCGGGCAGCTCGCCGCGCTGGACCTGGCCTCGCGCGGCCGCGCCTACCTGGGGCTGGCGCGCGGTACCTGGCTCGGCGCGGTGGGCATCGCCCAGCCCCGCCCGCTGACCGCGCTGGCGGAGGCCGCGGAGGTGGTCTACCGGCTGCTGGCCGGTGGCGCCGGTGGTGGCGGTGGCGGCGGCAAGGGCTCCGGAGCCGGAGGCGGCGAGGGGGCCGAAGGGGCAGGGCAGGCCGGGCAGGCCGGGCAGGACGAGGGGTTCGAGGGGGAGATGTTCCGTCTCGCGCCCGGCACCCGGCTGCGCTATCCGGTGTACCGGCCGCGCCCGCCGCTGCTGCTCGGGGCCTGGGGGCCGAAGGGCGCGGCCCTGGCCGGGCGGATCGCCGACGAGATCAAGGTGGGCGGCAGCGCGAACCCGGCGATGGTCGGGGTGATCCGCGAGCGGGTCGCGGCCGGGGCGGTCGCCGCAGGACGGGACCCCGGCGAGATCG
Organism: Streptosporangium sp. DT93; assembly: GCF_049844535.1. Classification (NCBI taxonomy): domain Bacteria; kingdom Bacillati; phylum Actinomycetota; class Actinomycetes; order Streptosporangiales; family Streptosporangiaceae; genus Streptosporangium; species Streptosporangium sp. DT93. The sequence goes on along the minus strand of NZ_JBNCLF010000004.1, from coordinate 164,445 downwards.
GCATCGTGCTGGGCGCGGTGACCGTGGTGGACGCCGACGGGGCCGCGGCCCGCGCCAGGGCCCGCGGCGAGGTCGCCATGTACCTCGCGGTGGTCGCCGACCTCGACCCGACCGCGGGGATCCCCGCCGACCTGCTCGGCCGGGTCAAGGAGCTGGTCGACGCCGGGCGGGACGAGGAGGCCGGGAGGCTGATCCCCGACGACGTGCTCGACCTGTTCGCCTTCTCCGGCACCCCGGAGCAGGTGGCCGCGCAGGCCCAGGCCCTGATCGACGCGGGCGCGCACCGGGTGGAGTTCGGCACGCCGCACGGGCTCACCGACGACGGCGGTGTGGAGCTGCTGGGCGGCGCGGTGCTGCCGCTGCTGGACCGCTCTCCCCGGCGGTAGGCGAGGCCGCTGGGGCCGGGGACGGGCGAGGGGGTGTGGTGGCGCGGTGACCGGAGCGGGTATACCCCTCGTGGGCATCCGATCGTGACGCTCCGTCATCTCGAAACCGGATGCCCGCAGAACCTTCCATCCGTAAAGCGAAGTCCCCGAATCATCTCGTACTCCTGATTTCACCTGAGTTCAGCATGAGTGAACATGAAGGGGACGAAGGAGATGACGCGATGAGCGAGCGCACCGGAGGCCCGGCGAACAGGACGCCGGCGTGACGTCCACCCGGGCCGAAGGGCTCGACGAGCGAGGCGACCTGACCGAGCGGACCGGTCAGACCGGGCGGGCCGGGCGGGTCACGCCGGTCTATCGGCCCGGCGCGGGGGCCCCGACGGTCGCCGTGCTCGGCGAGGAGGGCGAGCGGGCGGCACTGGCCGCCGACGCCCGGGACACGACCTGCCGCCGCGCCGAGTTCCTCCTGCCGCCCCTGCCCGCCTCCGCCCGCCACCCCGAGATCGCCTACTTCGCGGGCAACTCGCTCGGCCTGCAACCCCGCGCCGTCCGCGCCGCGGTCCAGGCGGAACTGGACGACTGGGCGCTGCACGCGGTCGAGGGGCACCACCGGGCGGCCCACCCCTGGCTGCCCTACCACGCCGAGCTGCGCGAGGACGCCGCCGCGCTGGTGGGCGCCGCCCCCGAGGAGACCGTGGTGATGAACTCCCTCACGGTCAACCTGCACCTGATGATGGCGACGTTCTACCGCCCCGAGGGCGAGCGCACCCGCATCGTCATCGAGGACCACGCCTTCTCCTCCGACAGCTACGCGGTCCGCAGCCAGGCCGTCCACCACGGCCTCGACCCCGACGAGACCGTGGTCCGGCTGCGTCCCCGCGCGGGCGAGGACTGCCTGCGCACCGAGGACATCGTCGACTACCTGGCCCGCGAGGGACACCGGGTGGCGCTCGTCCTGCTGGGCGGGGTCAACTACCTGACCGGCGAGTTCCTCGACATCCCCGCCGTCACCGCCGCCGGGCACGCGGCCGGGTGCCGGGTGGGCTGGGACCTGGCGCACGCGGTCGGCAACGTGCCGCTCGCGCTGCACGACTGGGACGTGGACTTCGCGGCCTGGTGCTCGTACAAGTACCTCAACGCCGGTCCGGGCGCCGTCGCGGGCTGCTTCGTGCACCGGCGCCACGTGACCGATCCGGACCTGCCCCGGCTGGCCGGGTGGTGGAGCACCGAGCAGGCGACCCGCTTCGAGATGCGGCCCGAGCTGGTGCCCGTCCCCACCGCCGACGCCTGGCAGATCTCCAACCCGCCGATCCTGGCCATGGCGCCCGTCCGGGTCTCGCTGCGGATGTTCGCCGAGACCGGGACGGCGGCGCTGCGCGAACGCAGCCTGGCGCTCACCGGGTACCTGGAGGCGCTGCTCGCGGAGGTGATCCGGGACCGCCCGCTGGAGATCGTCACCCCCTCCGACCCGGCCAGGCGCGGGGCCCAGCTCTCCCTGCGCGTGCGCGGGGGCGGCGGCACCGCCGATGCCGCCGACGCCGCCGACGTCGCGGCCCTCGCCGACCGGCTGCACCGGGTGCACGGCGTCCTCGCCGACGTGCGGCGCCCGGACGTCATCCGGCTGGCGCCGGTGCCGATGTACTCCACGTTCCACGACTGCTGGCGGGCCGCCGACGCGCTCGCCGCGGAGGTGAGCCCGTCATGAGGTCCCGGACGAGTCCCGGCACGAGAGCCCGCGCGGGGTCGCGCGGTGTGCGATCCCGTACGGAGGCCCGCGCCGGGTCGCGCGGGGAGGCGTCATGAGGTCCGAGGAGGTCACGGTGGTCGGCGCCGGGCTGGTCGGCTGCCTGGCGGCCTGCTACCTGGCCCGGCGCGGCCACCGGGTCGTGCTGTACGAGCGCAGGCCCGACCCGCGCTCGGCGGCGCCGGAACGCGGGCGCTCGATCAACCTGGCCGTGTCCGAACGCGGCATCGACGCGCTGCGCCGGATCGGGCTGGACCGCACCGTGCTGGAGGCGGCGCTGCCGATGTCCGGCCGGATGATGCACGCCCCCGACGGAACGCTCGGCTTCCAGTCCTACAGCGCCACGGGGGAACGGGCGATCAACTCCATCAGCCGTTCCGACCTCAACCGCACCCTGCTGGACGCGGCCCTGGCCATGCCCGGCGTCCGCGCCGTGTTCGAGCACCGGCTGACCGGGTACGACGCCGGCTCCGGCCGCATGGACTTCGACACGCCCGGCGGGCCGGTCACCCGTACCGCCACGGTCGTGCTCGCCGCCGACGGCGCGCACAGCGCCGTCCGCGAGCGGCTGCGGTTCCCCGGAGGCGTCGAGGTCACCCAGGACCAGCTCGACTACGGCTACAAGGAACTGACGATCCCGGCGCGCGACGGCGACTTCGCCCTGGACCCGGGAGCGCTGCACATCTGGCCGCGCGGCAGGGCCATGATGATCGCGCTGCCCAACCCGGACAGGTCCTTCACCTGCACGCTGTTCTGGCCCAGGACCGGGCCCGGCGGCTTCGAGGAACTGGACACCGCGGAGCGGTTCGAGGAGTTCTTCGCCGCCCGCTACGCCGACGCCCACGCCCTCATGCCCGACCTCGCCGACGACTACGCGCACAACCCGATCGGGCGCCTGGTCACCGTACGGGCCCGTCCCTGGCACGTGCGCGGCGCCGGCGCCGCGACCGGGCTGCTCGGCGACGCGGCCCACGCCATCGTGCCCTTCTACGGACAGGGCGCCAACTGCGGCTTCGAGGACTGCGTGGAGCTCGACCGCTGCCTGGAGGAGACCGGCGACGACTTCCCCGCGGCCCTGGCCCTGTACGGGAACCGCCGCAAGGAGCACGCCGACACCATCGCCGAGCTCGCGCTGGAGAACTTCGTGGAGATGCGCGACAAGGTCGCCTCCCGGTCGTTCCTGCTGCGCAAGCGCCTCGAACACGGCCTGGAGCGGCTGCTGCCCGGCCGCTACGTCTCCCGCTACGAGCTCGTGTCGTTCAGCACGGTGCCCTACGCCGACGTCCGGCGCCGGATCGCCCGCCAGAACCGGGCGGTCGCCGCCGTGGCCCTCGGCGCGGCGCTCGGCGTGCCGGTCGTGGCGGCGGTGGCCGCCAGGGTGTCGCGGCGTCTCAGAAGAGGCGGGGCGTGACCGCGGACCTGACCCGGCGAGGGGCGCCTCAGAAGAGGCGCGGCGTGACCACGGACACGACCGTGGTGACCCGGTCGGTGTCGTTGAACATGCTGTGCGGGACGGTCGACCTCAGGTGGACGCTGTCGCCCGGGTGGAGCCTGTGCTCGACGCCGTCGACCTCGTACAGCAGCTCGCCCTCCAGCACGAAGGCGAACTCCTCACCGGCGTGGCCGTAGGAGTTCTCCCGCCTGCCGCCGGGCGCGATGTGCACCAGCAGCGGTTCGAGCACCAGGTTCGGGCCCCGGGCGGAGAGCATGCGGTAGGTCTGCTGGCCCGAGATGTACTCGGTGGCGGCCGTGCTGGACCGGGTGAGGGTGAAGTGGCTCGGCAGCGACGAGACCGGTGCCCGGGTCTCCTCCTTCGTCTCCTCCGCCGGCGCGTCGTTGAAGAACTCGGCGACGCTCCGGTCGAGCGCCGTGGCCACGCTGTTGAGCGCGGTCAGGCCGATGGAGGAGATCCCCCTCTCGACCTGCGAGAGAAACCCGATCGAGAGCCCGGAATGGGTGGCCAGACCGCGTAGTGTCAGACCGCGCTCCTTGCGGAACTGCCGCATCCGGGCTCCGACGGCGTCGTGGCGGTCCGTTTCCGCACCCCCGCGACGCTCCGATACGCCCACCTGCGGCTCCCCTCCGTCGAGCGGCGTGGCCGCCTGTTCGCTGTAGCTAAACATATTTCATAACAAGAGTCTTTGTGCGTCAAAAGGGAGTCGGAATGGCAGACGGTGATGCCCGGGAGCGGTCCGCGACGCCTTCGGAGTTCCCGAGGTCCCCGGGAGTCTCCGAGGCCCCGGGTTCTCCGGGGCCTTCGGACGCGTACGGTCCGCCGGAGTTGCTGAGCGACGTCCCGGGGTCCTTTCCCTGGCGGGTGCTGCACGAACGGCACCCCTCCCTGATCGAGAGGGTCCGCGGCGCCACCCCGTACGACACCCGCGTGAACCGGGCACTGGACGCGCTTCTTGAGGAGATCGAGGGGGTCATGAGGCCGCCGGCGGCCTCCGCGCACGACCGCGACCTCTGGGAGAGCTGGGACCGCGGCCACCTCGGGCGGCGCTGGGACGAGGTGCCGTTCCTGTGGGCGGAGAGCTACTTCTTCCGCAGGCTGCTGTCGGCGGTCGGCTACTTCGAGCCGGGGCCCTGGCGCGGCGTCGACCCGTTCGAGCCCTTCAAGCAGGCCGAGCTGCTGGGCGAGGGCGTCGACGAGGAGTTGCGCGAGCTCGACGCGCTGGACGGCGTGCCCGCGGGCGACCGGGCCCAGGCGCTGCTCCTCAGGGCGCTGTGGGGCAACCGGGCCGACCTGGTCTTCCGGATCTCGGCCGGACCGGAGCTCGCCGACCGCGAGGCCGGGCTGGTGGCCGACGACAGCGCGCTGCTGTGGTCGCTGACCGCCGCCGCGCGGGTCTGCCTGGTCGCCGACAACGCCGGGCCCGAGCTGCTGCCCGACCTCGTCCTGATCGACCACCTGCTGCACGTCCGCGGGACGGGGCAGGTCGTCCTGCACGTCAAGCCCCTGCCGTACTACGTGTCCGATGCCACCGTGACCGACGTCCTGGCCTGCCTGCGGCGCATGGCGGACGCGGGCGGCGAGGCGGGGCGGGTCGCGGGGAGGCTGCGGGCGGCGATCGGTTCTGACCGGCTGGTGCTGCGGGCGCACGCCTTCTCCTGCGCGCCGCTGCCGTACCGCGAGATGCCGGTCGGGATGCGCGACGACTTCGCGTCCGCGTCGCTGACGATCATGAAGGGTGACCTGAACTACCGCCGTCTCGTCGGCGACCGGGCCTGGCCGCACACCACGCCCTTCGCCGAGGCCACCGCGTACTTCCCCGGCCCGGTCGCGGCGCTGCGCACCCTGAAGTCCGAGGTCGCGGTCGGCCTGACCGGCGAGACGGTCGAGGCGCTGGAGCGCGCGGGCCGCCCCTGGCTGACCACCGGCACCCACGCGCTGATCCAGGCCAGGGCCTGAGCGCCGGCCGGAGGGGGCACCGGTCACCGGTGTCCCGCCCGGCCGGGCCTCGCGGCGCTCGGCGCGGGGATCACGGGCCCCGGCCCGGGGGTCACGGGAGGGCTCAGCCCGCGGACTGCGGGATGATCGGCCCCTCGCTCGCCTGGACGAGCACGAAGCCCTGCCCGCGGAACGCGAGCTGCGCGGCCTCGCCGCTCCCGCGCCCGATGAGCGCCGCCACCTTCACGGTGCGGTTCACGCCCACCTGGAGCCCGGCGCTCCAGCAGACCGCGGACTGGCTGTCGGCGAAGGTCGGCGCCTGGGCGGTGTCGAGCAGCACCGGGGCGCCGTGCGCGGTGACGGCCACCCAGCCGGTTCCGGTGATCGTGGTGTTGAACAGGCCGCCGGTGGCGACGCCCGCGCCCTGCACGCGCTGGATGTCCCAGGTGAGCTGCGGGTCGAAGGCGAGCAGGTTGGTGCCGTTGACGGTGAGCGCCTCGTTCTCCAGGTAGAACAGGTGCACGTCGTCGGCGTTGGAGGCGATGAAGATCACACCCCGGCCGCGGACGCGCATCAGCGGCGCGCCCTCGCCGGTGACCATCTTCTTCAGGAACCGGCCGACCCCTCCGGAGCCCTCGTAGTCGAAGTCCATCTGCCCCTGGAAGGCGACCATCGACCCCTGACGGGCCATCACCTCCCCGTTCAGGGCCACCCGCAGCATCTTGGCGTTCTGCAGCGTGAAGTGGCCGGGCAGGTGGCCCTGTTCGAGATTTCCGAAGAACGAGCTTCGCACGGGTGATGCCTCTCGGTGTCGGGGACGTCGCACCCTGAACGACGAATCCGGCCCCGGGGGAGTTCCCGGGGTGCCGGGACGCGGTGGGGGAGCGAGCGCGACGCGCGGGGTGGGCGCATGGTTGTTACCATCGGCCGATGTCCTGCGCCGGGGAACCGGTGCCACGACACCGGGGAGCCGGGGGAGAACGTGGGAGAGCGTCCGTACGTGCTGCTGAGCTGCGCGATGTCCGTCGACGGCTACATCGACGACGGCTCGCCGCGCCGGCTCCTGCTCTCCAACGACGAGGACTTCGACCGGGTCGACGCGGTCCGCGCGACCTGCGACGCGATCCTGGTCGGGGCGGGCACCGTACGCGGTGACGACCCCCGGCTCCTGGTCCGGTCGCCCGGGCGCAGGCGGAAGCGGGCCGCGCGGGGCCTGCCGCCGTCACCGGCCAAGGTGACGCTGACCGCCACTGGTGATCTCGACCCGGCCGCCGCGTTCTTCACGGCCGGTGACACGAGCAGGATCGTGTACGCCGCCTCCCCGGCCGTGGCGGGGCTCACCGCCCGTCTCGGCGACGCGGCCGAGGTGGTCGACGCGGGCGGCGTGAACGGCGTGGCCGACGCGGGCGGCACGGGCGGCACGGGCGGCACGGGCGGTGCGGCCGATGTGACTGACGCGGCCGAGGTGGGGGGCGCGGGTGCCGTGGGAGGGGTGGGCGGCGCGGGCGCGATCGGGCTCGGCGGGGTCCTCGCCGATCTGCACGGGCGGGGGGTGCGCCGCCTGATGGTCGAGGGCGGCACCTCGGTTCACACCCGTTTCCTCCGGGAGGACCTCGTCGACGAGCTGCACCTCGTCGTCGCCCCGTTCTTCGTCGGCGACCCCGCGGCCCCGCGTTTCGTCGGGGACGGGGACTTCCCCCGCCACGACCGCCGCCGGATGCGGCTGGCGGAGGTACGCGCCATGGGGGACGTCACCCTGTTGCGTTACCTGCTGACCTGACCGCCGCGCACCCGGGAGGGGAACCGATCTCCTCCCGGTGCCGAAACCCGGGATCCCCGCCGGAGACGCCGGGGTCCCCGTACCGGAGGTGTCCGATGGACGACCGCGACTGGCTGGAGCTGGCGTGCGACCTGGCGAGGTCGTGCCCGCCGTCGGAGACGGCCTTCTCGGTGGGGGCCGTGGTGGTCTCCGCCGACGGGCGGGAGCTCGCCAGGGGTCACTCCCGGGAGACCGACCCGCACGTGCACGCCGAGGAGGCCGCGCTCGCGAAGATCGCCCCCGGCGATCCCCGGCTGGCCGGCGCCACGGTCTACAGCAGCCTGGAGCCGTGCAGCGCGCGCAGGTCGCGTCCGAGGACCTGTACCCGCCTGATCCTGGAGAGCGGCGCGAGCCGGGTGGTGATGGCGTGGCGCGAGCCCCTGCTCTTCGTCGACTGCCACGGCGCCGAGGAGCTCGCGGCGGCCGGGGTGACGGTGCTGGAGATCCCCGAACTGGCGGAACGCGCCCGCGAGCCCAACGCCCATCTCGTCACCGGCTGACCGCCTCCGGGGAGACCGCTCGGTCTTGGGAGGGCCGCCCGTTCCGGAGCGGTACGTACCCGGCCGAAGCACAGGCAATCGCCAAAATAGTTACTTATAGTGACAAAATTGGGCGCTTAATGCCCTTAACTGCCTCTATATGCGATTTTTCAGTTTGAAGACCGCAGCGCTCGGTAGTCAGTAGGTATCGAGCGAGAGGCCGGCGCCATGAGATTTCCCGGTGTAGAGGCGATCTTCCGCGTTCCGCCGCCCGCCTCCGCAGACGACGCGGAGACGGGCCCGCGGTGAGCGGCACCGTTCTCGTCGCCCGCCTGGACAACGCCGGAGAGGTCCTCCTCGCGGGGCCCGCGATCCGGGCGGTGGCGGCGGGCGCGGACGAGGTCGTGCTGCTGGCCGGGCCCTACGGGCGGGACGCGGGCGAGTTGCTACCCGGCGTCTCGCGGACGGTGGAGTGGCGCGCTCCGTGGATCGAGCCCGGCGCGTCGCCCACGAGCGCGTCGTCCGGGACGTTTTCCGGGACGTTTTCCGGGACGACGTCCGGGACGGTGGTGTCAGGGGCGGCGGCGTCCGTGGGCGCGTCGCCCGTGATCGTGCCTCCCGTGACCGGGCCGCACGTGCTGAGGCTGCTGCGCATCGTCCGGGACGTGGCCCCCGACCAGGCGCTGATCCTCACCTCGGCCCACGAGTCCCCGCTGCCGCTGGCCTTGCTGCTGAGGCTGGCGGGCGCGTTCAGGATCACCGCGGCCTCCCCGGACCAGGCCGGCTCCCTGCTCGACGTACGGTACGTCGCCGACGAGGGCACCGATCCGCCCGAGGCCGAACGCATGCTGGGACTGGCCCGGTCGGCGGGCTTCGACCTCCCCCCGCGCGACGACGGGCGCCTCGCCGTGCGGCGCCCGCTCCCGGAGACCGACCACCTCACCGGGCCCGCGGGGTACGTGGTCGTCCACCCCGGCGTCTCCTGCTCCGCCAGGGCGTGGTCGCTGGAGAGCTGGTCCCGTACCGTCCAGGACCTCGCGCGCTCGGGGCGGAGGGTGGTGGTGACCGGTGGCGCCGACGAGCGCGTGCTCACCGCCCGGATCGCCTCCGGCGCGGGCCAGCACGGCCTGTCGCCCGGCCCGGTGTTCGCGGGCGGCTGGATGGGAGGCGGTCCCTGGGACGCGGGTGAGGGGGGACGGGAGCGGGACGAGGCCGCCCGCAGCGGCGGCTGGGCCGGCCGGCACGCCGGGGGAGGGGTGGAGGGCTGGATCGACGGCTGGACCGACGGCGAGCTCATCGCGTCGGACCGTACGGCCGGTGCGGGCGCCCCGGTGCCGGCGGGCGGATGGCCGGGCGGGACCACGGGGAGATCCGTGACCGACCTGGGAGGTCGTACGACCTTCGCCGAGCTCGCCTCGGTGCTCGCCGGGGCGTGCGCCGTGGTCGCCGCCGACACCGGCCCCGCCCACCTCGCGGCGGCGGTCGGCACGCCGGTCGTCAGCCTGTTCTCCCCCGTGGCCCCGGCGCGTCGCTGGGCGCCGTACGGGATCCCGGTGGTGATCCTCGGGGACCAGCACGCACCCTGCCGGGGGACCCGCGCCGGCACCTGCCCGGTTCCCGGCCATCCGTGCCTGTCCTCGGTGGCGAGCGCGCAGGTCGTCGAGGCGGTCGACCGCCTGACGTTCGCGAGGGAGAGCGTGACCTGAGGTGTGAGGGAGAGCGTGATCTGGCGTACGTGAAGGAGAGCGTGACCTGAGGTGTGAAGGAGAGCGTGATCTGACGTGCGTGAAGGAGAGCGTGACCTGAGGTGCGTGAAGGAGACCGTGGCATGACGTTCACGAAGGAGATCCCGACGATGAAGACCGTGACATGAAGGCCCGGACATGAAGGCCCGGACATGAAGGCCCGGACATGAAGGCCCGGACATGAAGGCCCGGACATGAGCGCCGGCCCCGCGCCGGAACAGGCGGACCCTCTCCCGGCCGCCGCGGGGACGCGCGCGGTGGACGTGACCGCCGCCCCGGCCCCGGAGGACCGGCCGGTCATGGTGGTGCTGCGCGGCCTGGGCCTGGGCGCCCTGCTCACCGCGGTGCCCGCGCTGCGCGCCCTGCGGCGCGCCCATCCCGGGCACCGCGTCGTGCTGGCCGTGCCCTCCGCCCTGGCACCCCTGGTGCCGCTGATCGGCGGCGTGGACGAGGTGTGCGACGTCGCCGGTCCCGGACACGTCCCGCCGCTCGGCCGGGGCGTGGACGTCGCCGTCAACCTGTACGACGGCGGCCCGCACGGGGTCGCCGCGCTGCACCGCACCGGCCCCGCGCGGTTGCTGACCCACGCGCATCCCGCCTTTCCCGCCGTCACCGGGCCGCCCTGGCGGGACGGCGTCCACGAGGTGCGGCGCTGGTGCGACCTGCTCGGCTGGTACGGCATCCCGGCCGACCCGGCGGATCTGGCACTGGAGCACCCGGGCCGTGCCGAGGGGGAGGCCAGGCCGGTCGTCGTGCATCCCGGCGCCGCCTACCCGGCCAGACGCTGGCCGCCGGAACGGTTCGCGCTGGTGGCCGCGGCACTGCGGGAGGACGGGCACGAGGTGGTGGTCACCGGCAGCGCCAGGGAGCGCGATCTCGCCGAACGGGTGGCGCTGCTCGCGCGGCTGCCGTCCTCGTGCGTGCTCGCCGGCCGCACCGGGCCGTCGGAGCTGGCCGCGCTGGTGGCCGGGGCACGCCTGGTGATCTGCGGGGACACCGGGGTGGCCCACCTGGCGACCGCGTTCGCCACCCCGTCGGTGGTGATCTTCGGTCCGGTCCCGCCGGCCCTGTGGGGGCCCCCGGAGACGGGGCCCCACGCCGCGCTCTGGGGCGGGAACGAGGGGGACCCGTACGCCTACCGGCCCGATCCGGGCCTGCTGGAGATCGGTGTCCGGGACGTCCTCGGCGCCGCGGAACGCCTGCTGGAGGTGAGCGTGCGATGAGGGCCCGACGGGTGGTGGTCACCGGCGGCGCCGGATTCCTCGGCTCGCATCTGTGCGAACGCCTCTTCCGCGAGGGGGCGGAGGTGGTCTGCCTGGACAACTTCCTGACCGGCTCGCCGCGCAACGTCGAGCACCTGGCCGGGCCGGACGCCTTCCGGCTGGTCGAGTGCGACCTCACCGATCCCGTGCACGTGCCCGGCGAGGTGGACGTGGTGTTCCACCTCGCCTCGGCGGCCTCGCCCGTCGACTACCTGCGCCATCCCGTCGAGACGCTCAGGGCGGGCAGCCTCGGCACGATGCACGCCCTCGACCTGGCCAGGCTCAAGGGCGCCCGGTTCGTCCTGGCCTCCACCAGCGAGGTGTACGGCGACCCGCTGGAGCATCCGCAGCGGGAGGGCTACTGGGGCAACGTCAACCCGGTCGGACCACGCAGCGTGTACGACGAGGCCAAGCGCTTCTCCGAGTCGCTGACCACCGCCTACCGGGGCTCGTACGGGACCGACACCGCGATCGTGCGGATCTTCAACACCTACGGGCCCCGGATGCGGCCCTGCGACGGCCGGGCCGTTCCCACCTTCGTCAGCCAGGCGCTGCGCGGCGAACCGATCACCGTCGCGGGGAACGGCGGGCAGACCAGGTCGCTCTGCTACGTGGACGACACCGTGGAGGGGATCCTCGCCCTGGCGCGGGGGGAGTTCGCCGGTCCGGTCAACATCGGGAACCCGACGGAGCTGACCGTGCTCGCCCTGGCCGAGACCGTCCGCCACCTGGTCGGCTCGGAGTCGCCGATCCGGTTCGTGGGCCGCCCGCTCGACGACCCGGAGGTCCGCCGCCCCGACGTCTCCCTGGCCGCCTCCGTGCTGGGATGGCGGCCGAGGGTCGAGGTCATCGAGGGCCTGCGCCGTACCATCGCCTGGTTCACGCGGGAGCTCAGCGAGTCCGGAGAGCTGATCCCCCGCTGACGCGGCCCGGAACCGCGAGGGTTCCGGGCCGCGACGGCCGTGACGGAGGTTCCTTGACGGAGGTTCCGGGACGTGACGGATGGCGTGACGGGGGTCGCGTCGACGGGGACGGTGGTCAGGCCGGGCCGTGGGCGTCGGCGCGGACGAGGCGCAGGAACGCCTTCAGGCCGGTGATGACCTCGTGGTTGTCGGTGAGGCCGTCCACGGTGTCCTCGAAACGCCGGGCGAGCCCGGTGATCCGGCGCTCCAGGGCCTCGTCGCCGTCGCGCAGGGCGGCGCGGAGCAAGTCGGCGTCCTCCCTGAGCCGCTCGGTGGTCTCGGTCAGCGCGGTCACCTGGACGGTCAGGACGTCCACCCTGGCCACGAGCGAGACGACGTCCTCGCGGGGATGGCGGGCCTCGCTCATCAGCGTGCCGACCCGCTCGCGCAGGTGCGACAGGTAGGCGCCCGCCGGGCGGAAGGCCGTGCTCAGCAGGTAGAAACCGGCGAAGTAGTAGCCCACCGTGGCGCCGGAGAAGTAGGTGATGACCGCCAGGAGCAGCGCCGAGACGATGTGGCCGCCGACGGCGAACCGGCGCATCCGCCGGGCGATCTCCCGCGCCTCCGCCTCGTGTCCCGCGGGCACCTCGATGCCGCGTTCCCGGGACACGTGGATCTCGTGCACCACCTGTCGTGCCCCGAAGTAGAGGTTCCACGGCAGGGTGAGGATCACGATCAGCCAGATCAGGCTGACCGCGCCGAGTCCCAGGGACAGGAGCGTGGAGAGCGGGACGTCGGCGTACACGAGCAGCCACGCCGCGACCACCGTGCCGACGAGCGCGACCAGGAAAATCCACCATTTCATGATCTGACCTTCTCGAAGATCGCAAAGCTCCGGGAGGGGCGGGGAACTCATCCGCGCCTGAGCACTCCTACTCAGATCGGCCCGCGCCGTCCGACCTCCAGACGACCTCGCCGTCCACCCTGCCGGCGGTCGGTGCCAGGCCCGCGCGGCGCGCCACCGCCGCCGAGGCGGCATGGTCGGGGTGGACGGTGGCGACGACGGTGGTGACGCCGCGTTCCCGGAGCCGGCCGACGAGCGCGACGGCGGCCTCACCGGCGATGCCCCGGCCCTGCCAGGGCGTTCCCACCACCCAGGCCACGACCGCGCGGTCACGGATGACGGTCGCCTGGACATAGCCGACCAGCCGGCCCGGCTCCCCGAGGCGGATCACCCAGTTGAGCCACGACTCCGCGTGCCCGGACGGCGGACCGGCGACCAGGCGGGCGTAGCGGTCACGAAGCCCCTCGGGGGTGTCCGGCGAGCCGCCGACGAAGGTGTGCAGGGCGGGGTCGCCGAGTACGCCGGCCATCTCGGCCGCGTGGCGCACCGCCAGGGGTTCCAGCGTGAGCCGGGCGGTCCTCATCGGTTCGGCGTCCATGGTCGGACGAGTGTCCCACGGACGCCGCCGGACGGTCCCACGCCGGGGCCCGGGACGGCGTCGGGCCGTTCCGGGGGTCAGACGGTGGTGATGGACCGGTCGACGCTGCCCGGTGCCAGGACGTGCTCGATGACCATGACCGCGGCGCCGATCATGCCCGCCCGGTCGCCCAGCTCGCTGGCGGTGATCGTCAGGTGCTGGGTGGCCAGCGGCAGCGACCGGCTGTAGATGACCTCGCGCAGGCCCGCGAGGACCTGTTCCCCCGCCTCGGAGATGTCGCCGCCCACCACGATCACCGCGGGGTTGAAGAAGTTGACGATCGAGGCGAGCACGTCGCCGACCTCGCGGCCCGCCTGCCTGATGAGCTGGACCGCCTGGGTGTTGCCGACCCGCACCAGGCCGACCACGTCGCGGCTGTCCTCGGCCGCCACCCCCTCCGCGCGGAGCCGCGCGGCCATGGCGGCACCGCCCGCGACGGCCTCCAGGCAGCCGAGGTTGCCGCAGCGGCAGACGGTGTCGAGCCCCGAGGCCACCCGGATGTGGCCGATGTCGCCGGCCGCGCCCTGGGCGCCCCGGTGCAGGCGGCGGTCGCTGATGATGCCGCAGCCGATGCCGGTGCCGATCTTTATGAAGATGAGGTGGTCGGCCTCGGGGCGGGCCGCCCAGTGCTCGCCGAGCGCCATGATGTTCACGTCGTTGTCGACGAGGACGGGGACGCCGAGGCGCGAACCGAGCCACTCCGGGACGGGAAAACCGTCCCAGCCCGGCATTATCGGCGGGTTGACCGGGCGTCCCGAACCGTACTCGACCGGGCCCGGGAGGCCGACGCCGACGCCGCAGACCTGGTCGAGGCGGTAGCCGCTCTCGGCGAGCATGTCCTCGAAGGTGTGCTGCAGCGAGCCGAGGGTCTCCTCGGGTCCCAGGTCGATCGGCATCTCGATCGCGCGCTCGGCCAGGACGGCGGTACCGAGGTCGGTGATCGCGACCCGGGCGTGGGTGGCGCCCAGGTCGGCGGCCAGGACGACGCGGGCGGTGCGGTTGAACGTGAAGGCGATGGCGGGCCGGCCCCCGGAGGAGATGGCCTCCTCGGTCGGCACGATCCACTGCAGGGTCACCAGCGCGTCGAGCCGCTGGGCGAGGGTGGACCTGGCCAGCCCGGTCAACTGCACCAGCTCGGCCCTCGTCCGGGCCCGGCCGTCGCGCAGGATGCTCAGAAGCGCTCCGGCCCCGGCTATCGAGCCGTTCGCGTCGTTGATCATGCGCACAGTCAACACTCCTCGTCTCACCGCCGAAGGACTTACGCCCGCCGACAGGTCCATTATGCCCAGCGGAGATGGACTTTTGACGACCGTCGACGTAAGACGTGTGATGTGTGACGTGTGGCGTGTGAGCCGCCCGGGAGTTCTCGGGCCGCCGGGCTTTCCGGATGCCGGGTTCAGGGCGCCCCGCTTCCGTCCGCGAGGCCCGGCGCGCGCCGGGGACGGCGGAAGAACGCGGCCACCGCGTAGGGGTCGACGGGGTCGGTGAGCAGGGCGAGCATCTCCCCCCGCCGTTCCCGGTCGACCTTGAAGGGGTGGCCGAACACGTGCGGGCCCCCACCGTCGCTCAGCACCCTGGTCAGCATCAGGTCCCCGGGCAGCGCCTGCCCGGGGAGCAGCTCGTCGGTCAGCGTCACCCGTTCCCCGTCGTCGGCGGTCCCGTCGGAGACGCCACCCTCGGAGACGCCGCCCTCGGAGAGGGCGGCCACGGTGAGTTCGTCCCCGGACACGTCCAGGACCTCCCACAGCCGCAGCGGCGTCCGCCGCCAGGACTCCAGCAGCTCCACCTCGTCCTCGCGCAGCCAGTCGCCCCGCGCGGCCAGGAACTCGCCGACGACGTCGTTCTCGAACAACGCCAGGTCCGCCAGGGCGGGCTCGGCCACCCGGACGCTCAGCCCGATCAGGTCCTCGATCAGCCGCCTGCGGGCCGGACGGTAGGCGTACACGAGCAACTGGCGGAACAGGTGCGCGGCCCGCTCGGGCAGCGGGGCGCCGGGGTCGGTGCGGCACGCGGCGTACTCGGCCGCGTCGCCCTCGGCCGGCGCCAGGCCGGGGGAGAGGGAGAGCACCTCGGAGATCAGCCCGGCCGCCTCGAACGAGCGGCCCTCGCCCTCGGCCGACCGCGCGAGGAGCAGCAGCGCGGCCGGCTCGTCGCGGGGCAGCGCCTCGGCCACGGCAGGGGCGAGCGGTTCGCGCTCCACCTCGTCGGCGATCCTGGCGAGCACCGTCTCCGACCGGGACAGGTAGGCGACGGCCTTGGACAGGCCGGTGCCCTCGCCGTGGGCGCGCAGCGCGCTGCGCACCAGGGCCAGCCTGACGATGTCCGGCGGCGCGAGGTCCGCGACCGACGCCACGTCCCACGGCGCGCCGACGATGCCCACGCGGCCGTCGCGCACCTCCAGCGAGGCGTTGCGCAGCAGCGGGGCCAGCGGCGGCAGCGGGTCGGCGAAGGTCTCGGGTGCCTTCGTCAGCAATTCCAGGACCACGACGTCGACGGGTACGCCGGGGCTGGGCTCCAGCCCCTCGGCGAAGGCGCGCAGCGCGTCGAGCGCCTGCTCGCCGAACTCCTGGACGACCCGCATCGCCCGTTCGGCCGGGACGTCCTCCAGGTCGGCCACCGACAGCTCCAGGGCGCCCCCGCGCAGGCGCAGCGCGACCACCTGGCCGGGCTCCACCCCGGCCAGCCAGCCGCCGGGCCCGGTCAGCACGGGTTCGCCGGTGTCCATCGAGGTCCGGACCCGGCCGCCGCCGGCCAGGGGAACCCCGTCGCCGTCGGCCAGCCGCGCCCACAGCCTCAGGTCGTCGGAGGCGGGCAGCACCTCGCCCGACAGTTCGGCCCGGGTGACGAGGTGCGTCAGCACCGTGCCCTCGCTCAGCGTCAGAAGCTCGCTCATCCCCTCATTGTTCTCGACGTCCCGGCATGGCGGCGCCGCCCTCCCCCCTTTCGGATCCCGTGCGATCCGAGAAGGGGGGAGGGCGGCCGGGGGGTGCGGCCCGGGGGCCGTGGGACCGCCGGGACCGGTCCGGAGGTGGTTCTCGGGTCCGGGGCCGGTTCCGGCGGGGGTGCGGTGGCCGGTGCTTCTCAGGGCTCCGGCCGGTGTCCCTCAGGACCCCGGCCGGGGCCTTCGTGCTACGGCCTGGTCAGGCCGAGGGTGTAGGAGCCGGAGCCGCTGTAGGCGTGCACCCGCACCCGGTAGGTGCCGGCGGTGCCGCTGTAGGTGAACGCCTCGTCGGCGCTGGCGCTGGTCCCGCTGGCCACGGTGGTCCAGGTGGAGCCGCTCAGCTTCTGCAGGTAGGCGTCGTAGTCGGTGCCGTTGGGGCCGTCCAGGCAGACGCGGTGGACGCCGGCGGAGGCGCTGTAGCCGGAGGTACCGGGCTGGTAGGCGTTGGCGTTGGAGGTCAGCGAGCCGCTGTAGGTGTTGGTGTAGCCGCTGCAGCCGGTGGGCGGCGGGGTGGTGCCGCCGGTCACCAGGGTGAGCCCGTACACCGAGAGGATCTCGTTGATCGGCTGGTGGTAGGTGGTGCCGCCGGAGGTGCAGTTGCCCGAACCGCCGGAGGTCACGCCCTGGGCCTGGGTGCCGGAGATGTAGGAGCCGCCCGAGTCGCCGGGCTCGGCGCAGACGGTGGTCCGGGTCAGGCCGGTGATGGTGCCCTCGGGGTAGGTGACGCTCGTGTTGTGCTGGCTGATGGTGCCGCAGCGGTACTGGGTGGTGGAGCCGGAGCGGCAGATGGAGCTGCCCACGACCTGCTGGGTGGAGCCGTTGACCGGCAGGTTGCCCGCGCTGTAGCCGTTCACGAAGCCGGTGGGCGTCCAGTTGGCGTTGACCGCGACCCACGCGTAGTCGTTGCCGGGGAAGGAGGAGGCCTGGAAGGTGCCCTGGGCGACCCGGTTGAAGCCCTGGGTGGCGGTGCCGGCGGTGCCGCAGTGGCCGGCGGTGGCGAAGCCGCCCTGGGTGCCGCGGGTGACCGAGAAGCCGACCGAGCAGCGGCCGCCCATGTAGTAGGCGTCACCGCCGCGGACGTCGTACAGCGCGGTGGGGCTCTCCTGGGAGGCCTCGACGCGGACCAGCGAGGCGTCGACGCCGCTGCCGTTCACGAACGCCTGGGCCTCGGCGGTGTCGCGCGCCAGCACGACGACGCTGTTGGTGCGCACGTCGACGTACCAGGAGGGGACGGACTTCGGCGCGCTGCCCTGGAGACCGTCGAGGGTGGCCTTGGCGGCCTCCAGCGTGGCCAGGGAGTTCTTGAAGAGCTTGACCTCCGCGCCGGACCTGGCGAGGGAGGCGACCTTGGTGGAGTCGCTGGTGGCGACGACCATCTCCGAGGTGGGGCCGTTCACCCACGCTCCGGCGTAGGCGGCGCCGAGCTGTCCCCGCAGGGCGGGCTCGATCTTGGCGGCGGCGGCCTCGTTGACGAGACGCGTCGCGGCCTGCGCGCCGGTGCCACCGAGGTCGCGCCGGATGGCGTCGATCAACCCCGGGGACGGCTTGCCGGTGGTGGCCGCCACCTGGGCGCGGGCCTCGGCGAGGGTGTAGGGGGCGGCGGGGGCCTCACCGGGGCCCTGAGCCATGGCGGGGGCTGCCACCATGGTGAGGGCGAGCGCGAAGCCCGCCGTCATGGCACTTCTGCGGAGCATTGGTTCTCTCCTCGTGTGGGGGGTGACGTCACGGTAACGGCCCGTCCACACGCCATGGCTCTACCAAATGTCCCCTATCGTCACGTTATGGGGTGGTGCCCAGACCGGGGTTTCCGGTCAGCCATTCTGCGTACCTTCTGCTCCGCCCGACCGCGTCGGAATGCGCGGCCTTGGCGTGCTCGATGATCGACGCCGCGACCGCGGCGCTGGAGGACTCCGGGTGCCAGCCGAGCAGCTGCCGCCAGCGCAGCGGGGCGCCGGCGATCGGTACCAGCCTCAGTCCCTCGGCGGGCTGGAAGGTGGCCTGGCAGAGGGCGGCGGCACGGCCCACCTTGGCGAGGTGCATGCAGGTGGCCACGTCGGTCTCGTAGATGGTCCGGGGGGTGAAGCCCGCGCGTGCGCAGGCCGTGGCGAAGCAGTCGCCGAAGCAGCTGTCGCCCGGGGTGACCGTCCACTGCTCGTCGGCCAGCTCGGCCAGCTCCACCTCTTTCCTGTCCACCAGCGGATGGTCCTCGTTGAGCAGGACGAAGACCGGGTCGGTGCCCACCGTCGACCACACCACCGGCCCCTCCACCGGAGGCGGGCTCTCCCCGCACGCCCCGATGAACGCGAAGTCGATCCGGCCGAGCATCACCATGGTGGTGAGCTCCTTGGCCGACCAGGAGGTGTGGGTGCTGACCGGGGTGTTGGGCCAGGCCGTGGCGAGGCGGTCCATCAGGCCGCCCAGGATCGGCCCGTTGGTGGCGCCCAGCCGGTAGCTGGGGATGTCGGAGTTGGCGTTGGCGAACCGGAGCGCCTCCTCCTGCAGCTCGCGGGCCGCGGGCAGCAGCACCATCGCCCTGGACAGGACCAGTTCCCCCAGGGGGGTGGGACGGGCGCCGTTGTGGTCGCGTTCGAAGAGAGCTCCCCCGAGCACCCGCTCGATCCGTTTGAGCTGCGCGGTCAGCGCGGGTTGTGCCAGTCCGAGATGCGTGGCGGCCTTGGTGACGCTACCCGCCTGGGCCACCGCGCGCACGATCTTGAGGTGTCGGAGCTCGAGATCCATACCGGGAACGTAAGGCCGCAACGTTATGGCCGCAATGCAAAGTTGTCATGAAATATGACTCAATTTTGTCGGATCGTTCCAACGGGGGTTGCGGCCGGGAAAACAGAGTACTTCCGGTTATCCACTTTTGTCTGCTGTGTAGTAAAAAATCCGTTCCGTCCCAGCTGGGAGCGGAATCTGCGGCGCCACTTACCATCGGTTACGGGGGTGTGGGATACATCTCTGTTTCGGTCGGCCCGACGACCCATATCTCAACATGTGAGATCATGGCGCCTTTCTCGGCAGGATCATCCGATCATCCTGCCTGTCGGCCCTGCCCGGGGGTGACGATCCCGTCCAGTTGCGAGGCGAGCGAGGGGGCGCCGGGGCGGTTGTCGATCTCGTCGTGCGGGACGACGGGCGGTTCGTCCACCCTGATGGCCCGCAGGTACTCCTCGAAGCGCCCGAGCTTGCCCGCGTCCCTGGCCAGCCCCCTGGCCTCCAGCCGGGAGCGCAGGGCCGGGCCGTCCGAGCGGACCCAGAGCAGGCGCACCACGGGCCCGCCCAGTCGCTCGACCCAGCGTCCCCAGACGGCCGCGTCGTGCACCTGGGTGGTGAAGGGCCCCTCCAGCAGCACCGGGCAGCCGTACGAGCGGATCTGCCGGGCGACCTCGGTCAGGCCCTCGTACTCGTGGGTCTTGACGTGCTCGTCGTACCAGCGTCCCTCGCGCTCGCCCTCGTCGCGGCCGTGCGCGCGCAGGGTGGCCGCCACGAAACCGCCGTAGACGGTGTCCTTGTCGAGCAGCGCGGGGACCGGGTCCAGCCGTTCCAGCAGCGCCGCCGCCACGGTCGACTTACCGGCCCCCGGCGGTCCGCTCACCACCCACAGCGCCGCCGTCCGGGACGCGCCGGTGCCACCGGGCGCGGCACCCGGGTCACCGGGAGCGCCGGGACCGTCGAAAGCATCGGGAGCGCCGGGAGCCCGTTCCCCGCCCACGTCGTTCTCAGCCCTTCCAGACCTCGGCCACGCTCCCGGCGACGGCGGGCGCCTGGGCGAGCCCGGCCTCGAAGGCCGGGCGCCACAGGGCCGGGTCGAGGACGTCGGCGCCGAACACCGTGATCGCCGCCTCGTCGGGGCCGACGTGCGTGATCCGGGCGTCCCCCAGCTCGGCGACCTCCGCCTCGAAGCGGCTCCTGGGCGAGGCGTGCGCCAGCGGCTCCAGGACGACGACGGCGGAACTGCCCGCGGCCAGGTCGATGTTGCTCGCCGAGCGCACCCCGCCGTCCATGTAGCGGCGTCCGTTGATCTCCACGGGCGGGAACACGCACGGGACCGCGCAGCTGGAGGCGACGGCCAGGACCAGCGACGCCCCGGAGTCGCGGTCCCAGACCACGAACTCGCCGGTCCCGGCGTCGACCGCGGTGATCAGCAGACGGCGCGAGGGCCACTCCTTGACGGGCAGCCGCTCGCCGATCGTCTCGATCCTGGCACCGGTGTCCGGCACGGCCAGGGCCAGCTCGCCCACCCGGCGCCGGGCCTCCTGCGGCTCCAGCGACGGGTCGTACAGGAGGCTGAAGGCGGCCATGACCGCCTCCATGTCCACCGTGGAGGCCGTCGTCGTCTCCGACCGCGCCCGCACGCCGACCGCGGTCTCCAGGTCGGCCTCGGTGGCCACCAGGGCCCCCACCACCGACCCGGCCGACGTCCCGATCACCAGGTCCGCCTCTCCCAGGTCCACGCCCGCCGCGCGCAGGCCCGTGATGACCCCCGCCTCCCAGGCGATGCCCGCCACGCCCCCGCCACCCAGCACCAGTGCTCTCGTCATACGTCCTATTCTTACCGGTTCATCCCTTCAATCCGGAACGGGAGACGCCCTCGATGATCCAGCGCTGCGCGACGAGGTAGATCCCGATCACCGGCAGGCTGGCGATCACCGCCCCGGCCATCAGCAGGTCGTAGCGGATGCTGTTGGCGCTCTGGAAGTTGCCCAGGCCCGCGGGCAGCGTCAGCGACTCCGGGCTGAGCAGCACGAAGATCGGCCACAGGAAGTCGTTCCAGTTGGTGAGGAAGGACAGCAGGAACAGCGTGGCCAGCGCGGGCCGGGCCAGCGGGAGCGCGATGACGGTGAAGATCTGCCACCGGTTGCAGCCGTCCAGCTCGGCGGCCTCCTCCAGCTCGCCGGGCAGGGTGAGGAAGAACTGCCGCAGGAAGAACACGCCGAACGCCCCGGCCGCCGCGGGGACGATCACCGCCGGCAGGCTGTCCACCCAGGCGAGTTCGTTGACGATCAGGAAGTTGGGGATCAGCAGCACCACCGGCGGGACGAACAGCGTCGCCACGACGGTCGCGAAGATCGTTTTCCGGCCGCGGAAGCGGAGCCTGGCCAGCGCGTACGCGGCCGGCGCGGCGGTCACCAGCACCAGGGCCGCGTGCCCGGTGGCCGCGGCCAGGCTGTTGAGGAACCACGTCATGATCGGGCTGTCGGCGCTGCCGAGCAGTTCCCGGTAGGCGTCCAGCGACACCGGGTCCGGGATCCAGTGCGGCTCGGTGGACCCGGCCGCCTCGCGGGTCTTGAACGAGGTGACGACCATGTAGACCAGCGGGCTCAGGTAGAGCGCCGCGATCACCGCCAGGACCAGGTGCAGCAGGGCACGCCGCAGCCGCCGGGTGTCGTGGGTCATCGCCGTGCGCTCCTGTCCCTGAAGGCGCCGAAGACCAGGCCGCTGGCCACCATGAGGAACGCCGCCAGGATGAAGCTCATCGCGGAGGCGGTGCCCATGTCGAACTGGCGCAGCCCGGTCTCGGCGATGAGGTAGATCGCCGTCTTCGTCTGGTCGGCGGGCGCCCCGCGGGTGATCAGATAGGACTGGCCGAACATGTTGGCCGAGGCCAGGATCGTGGCGTTGACCACGAACACCGTGACGGGCCGCAGCCCCGGCAGGGTCACCGAGCGGAACCGCTGCCAGGCGGAGGCGCCGTCGACCATCGCGGCCTCGCGCAGCTCGCGCGGGATGTCCTGGAGCCCGGCCAGGAAGATGACCGAGTTCAGGCCGAGCGTCCACCAGACCGTCACGCCCACCAGCGCCACCCAGGCGGGCGTCACGTCGTTGGTCCACTGCACGTCCAGGCCGAGGTAGTGGTTGACCAGGCCGATGTTGCCGTCCAGCAGGAACTGCCAGACGAACCCGACGACCGCCACGCCCAGCACGTACGGCGCGAAGTAGACGGCGCGGTAGACGTTGCGCCCGGCGAAGCGCCCGTTCATCAGCAGCGCGGTGAGCAGCGGCAGCACGATGAGCAGCGGCACCGACGCGAGCGTGAAGATCCCGGTGGCCCGCATGGCCGTCCAGAACCGCGAGCCGTCCACGCTGGAGGGGTCGAACAGCTCCAGGTAGTTCTCCAGCCCGACGAACGGCTTGTCGGGGAGGTTGATGTCCCACTCGTGCAGGCTCGTCCAGAACCCGAAGCCGATCGGCAGCAGCATGAAGACGGAGAACAGGGCGAGATAGGGGGCGAGGAAGGCGTACGGCGTCCACGGCCGCATCCTGGGCGTGACCCCGCCGGGGGCCGGCCGGTCGGGCCCGGGGGCGGCCGGCCGGCCCTTCTCCTCGGTGAGGAGGCTCACCTCTCGTACTTCCGCTTGTTGGCGGCGAGCAGCTTGTCGGCGGACGCCACGCCCTCCTTCAGCGCGTCGGCGGGGGAGGACTGCTTCAGCACGGCCTTGGCGATCGCGAGCTCCAGCGCCTTGGACTGCACGTCGCCGACACCGGGCAGCGGCGGCAGGAAGCGGAAGATGTTCACGTCGGCGGCCATCTTGATCTGCGGCAGGTCGGCGATCGCCGGGTCCTGGCGGGCGGAGTTGCGCGCGGGGATCATCCCGGCCTTGGCCCACTCGGTCGACTGGCGGCTGATGTGGTCGATGAAGAACTTGGCCGCCTGCACCTTGTTCGGGTCCTTGCCCGCCTGGGAGGTCATCACGAAGTTGTGCGAGGAGGCCCACGCCGCGGCCGTGCCGCCGATGGTGGGGATCGGGGACATGCCCCACTTCAGCGACCTGGCGTTGGTCTTCAGGTCGTTGATCTGCCAGATGCCGTCCCAGGTGAAGCTGACCTTGTCGTTCTTGAAGGCGGCGTACTGGCTGTCCTGGGCGACCTTGGCCGGGCTGAGGCCCTTGTCGATCTGCTCGACCATCCAGCCCAGCGCCTTGGCTCCCGCCTCGGAGCCCCACAGCGCGTTCGCGCCGTCCTCGCTGTAGAGCTCGCCGCCGAACTGCCACAGCAGGGTCATGAACATCAGGTGCGCCGGCCACTTGCTGGGCATCCAGAACGGGTTGGCGATCCCGGCCTGCCTGAGCCTGCCCAGCGCGTCCTCGTAGCCGGCCCTGTCGGCCGGGGCGTCGTCGAGGCCGATCTTCTCCAGGTGGGAGGCGTTCCAGTAGTCGGCCAGGCTGTGCACGTCCAGCGGGACGCTGTAGCGCTTGCCGTCGTAGATCCCGGCGTTCCACACCGCGGGGATGAAGTCGGCCTCGCTGAGCTTCAGCGCGCCGACCACGTCGTCCAGCGGGATCAGCGTCCGGCGGGTGGCGAAGGTGCCGATCCAGTCGTTGTGGATGACCGCCACGTCCGGGCCCTTGCCCGCGGTGATGGCCGTCGGCATGGCCGGGTAGAGGTCCTCCCAGCGCCGGGTGACGTTGCGGACCTCGATGCGGCCGGCGTACTCCTTGTTGAACGCCTCCAGCATGGTCCGCATGTGCGGGCCGTCGCCGCCGGTGAAGCCGTTCCAGTAGTCCAGCGTCACCTTGGGGCCCGAGTACTCCCCGCCGGCGAAGGTCGGCGCGGCCGAGGCCGGCGAGGCGGCGCCGGACCCGATCTTGGTGCCGCCTCCGCAGGCGGCCAGCGCGGCGGTCAGGCCGGCCGCGCCGGTCAGGCCCATGAACGAGCGGCGGGACAGGGGACTGGTCATGTTCCTACTCCTGGGGGGAAGGGGCGAAGCGGACGATGTTCCACGAGACGGGTGAGAGGTTCAGGACGGAGCGGCGGCCGTCCTGGCGCGGGCCCGCACCGGGCCGGGGGACGACGCGGTCGGGCGCCTCGGCGGTGTTGACCGCCGACAGGTCGTCGTCGGTGAGCTCCAGGTGCTCGACGGGCCGCATCCCCTCGGGCAGCGTGAGCTCCAGCGCGCACGGCGCGTTCCGGTCGCGGTTGACCACGAACAGCGTCAGCTCGCCGGTCGTCTCGTCGTGCGTGGCGGTCGCCCAGAGCGCGGGTGCCTCCCCGTACCTGGCGGTCGGGATCGTCGCGCACTCGGGCTCCACGCGCAGCACCTGGCCGCGGGCGTGCCGGGCGGTCAGCGCGAACGGGTGGAAGATGCTCTGCCGCCACGCCGGGCCGCCCGGCTCGGTCCTGATCGGGGCGATCACGTTGGCGAGCTGCGCCTGGCAGGCGACGCCGACCCGGTCGGCGTTGCGCAGCAGCGTGATGAGCAGGCTGCCGACCACCACCGCGTCGGTCACGTCGTAGGTGTCCTCGATCAGCCGCGGGCGCTCGCGCCACTCCAGCGACGACTCGCCCCCGAAGCGGCTCTGGTACCAGACGTTCCACTCGTCGAAGGAGAGCCTGATCCGCTTGGTGCTGCGCAGTTTCGCGCCCACGTGGTCGGCGGTGGCCGCGATCGAGCGGATCATGTGCTCCATGTCGGCGCCGCTGGCGAGGAAGGAGTCGACGTCGCCGTCGGAGGGGTCGTAGTAGGCGTGCAGCGAGATGTAGTCGACCATCTCGTACGTCGCCTCCAGCACCTCGGCCTCCCAGGAGCCAAACGTCGGCATGCCGCTGTTGGAGCTGCCGCAGGCCACCAGCGACAGGCCGCCGTCGAAGCGCAGCAGCGCCCGCGCGGTCTCGGCGGCGAGGCGGCCGTACTCGGCGGCGGTCTTGTGGCCCATCTGCCAGGGGCCGTCCAGCTCGTTGCCCAGGCACCACAGCCGCACGTCGTGCGGTTCGTCGACGCCGTGCGCGCGGCGCAGCTCCGACAGGCGCGTGCCGCCGGGGTAGTTGGCGTACTCGACCAGCTCCAGTGCCTCGGCGACCCCCCGGGTGCCGAGGTTGAGCGCCATCATCGGCTCGACCCCGGCCTTGGCGGCCCAGGCCATGAACTCGTTGAGCCCGAAGGCGTTGCCCTCCAGGCTGCGCCAGGCCATGTCCAGCCGCGCGGGCCGCTCCCCGACGGGGCCGACGCCGTCCTCCCAGCGGTAGTTGGAGACGAAGTTGCCCCCCGGGTAGCGGACCACCGTGACCCCGAGCTCGCGGGTCAGCTCCAGCACGTCGGTGCGCAGGCCGTCGGCGTCGGCCAGGGGGTGGCCGGGCTCGAAGACGCCGGTGTAGACGCAGCGGCCCATGTGCTCCACGAACGAGCCGAAGAGCCGGGGCTCCACCGGGGCGATCCGGAAGGCGGGGTCCAGGGTGAGACGGGCGGTGGACGCCACGGCACGACCTCTCTGTTGACGCGGCATTTCGTGGTAGGTGGTTTCTACAACGTTGTTTCAACGTTGTAAACAGGGGCTCCGGGAGTCGATACCGGGGCGTTACGATCGTCGGGACCGGATCCCGTACGGCCCCCCGGAGCGCCGGGCAGGGCGGTGAGGGCCGGGCGGGAACGGGGCGGGAATGGGGGAGCGAGTGGGAGCGAGCCTGCGCGACATCGCGCGCCTGGCGGGGGTGTCGGTGAAGACCGTCTCCAACGTCGTCAACGGGTACGCCCACGTCTCGCCCGCGACCCGGGCCAAGGTGGAGGAGGCGCTCTCCCGGCTGGACTACCGGCCCAACCTGTCGGCCAGGAACCTGCGCCAGGGCCGCACCGGCGTGATCGCCCTGGCGCTGCCCGAGCTCGACGCGCCCTACTTCGCCGAGCTGTCCAGGTTCGTCATCGACGCCGCGGCCGAGCTGAGGTGGCTGGTGGTCATCGAGCAGACCGACGGCAGCCTGGAGCGGGAGCGGCGCATCCTCGACGGGGTCCGCGACCACCGGGTGGACGGGGTCATCCTCAGCCCCATCGCGATCGGCGCCGACGAGCTCGCCGCGCGCACCGACGCGACCGCGCTCGTGCTGCTGGGCGAGCGCATCCACGACGGCCCCGCCGACCACGTGGCCATCGACAACGTACGGGCGGCGCGCGACGTCACCGAGCACCTGATCGGGCTCGGCCGTACCCGCGTCGCCGCGCTGGGCGCCGAGGACAACGCCGCCAGCGGCACCGCCCCGCTCCGCCTGGCCGGCTACCGGGAGGCCATGGCCGCCCACGGGCTGCCCGAGACGGTCGCCACGGTCGAGCGCTACCGCAGGGACCAGGGGGCGGCGGCGATGGCCGCGCTGCTGGAGCGCGCCGAACCGCCCGACGCGGTGTTCTGCTTCAACGACCTGCTGGCGCTGGGCGCCATGCGGACCCTGCTGTCGTCGGGACTGCGGGTGCCCGAGGACGTCGCGCTGGCCGGGCTCGACGACATCGAGGACGGCCGCTTCAGCACCCCGACCCTGACCACGGTCGCCCCCGACAAGGCCGAGCTGGCCAGGATCGCGGTCGACCTGCTCAGGCAGCGCGTCGAGGGCCCGGCCGACCACCCCCCGAAGGAGGTCGGCGCGGGCTACCGGCTCGTGGTCAGGGAGAGCACCCTGGGACGGTGACCGGCCCCGGCACCCCGGGGCTGCGGCCGGCCCCGTCAGACGTCGCGGCCCCTCATGCCCTCGTGCGCGGGGTCGACGCCCCAGGAGACGATCCTGCGGGGATGGATGCGGATGACCTCGCGGCTGAGGTGGGGGAAGGGCGGGTCGTGGTCCTCGATGGCCTCGGCCTCCCCGCGGATCTCCACCCCCCGCACCCGCCAGGGGTCGGTGGAGGCGAGCTCGTCCACCACGAACGCCACCCGGGGGTTCGTCCGGACGTTGCGGAACTTCCTGGTGGTCCCCATGGCGCGGCCGTAGATGTCGACGGCGCCGGTCTCGGGGTCGACGTGGAAACCGGTCGGGCTGTTCTGCAGGCCCCCGGCGGCGTCGGTGGTGGCCAGCCGGCCCAGGTGCTGCTCCTTGAGGAAGGCGAGTTCCGCCTCGGTGAAAATCATGTCCCCACTCTGTAACCTCAATGTTGATTGAGGTCAAGTTAGACTGCCGCATGCCCAACACTCCGGAGATGACCGTCGGACAGCTCTCCGCGCGCAGCGGGGTGGCCGTCTCCGCCCTGCACTTCTACGAGTCCAAGGGGCTCATCCACAGCCGCCGCACCGCCGGCAACCAGCGCCGCTTCTCCCGCGACACGCTGCGCAGGATCGCCTTCATCCGGGTCTCCCAGCGCGTCGGGATCCCGCTCAGGACGATCCAGGAGGCGCTCGCCGCCCTCCCCGACGGCCGCACCCCCACCCGGGACGACTGGGAGAGACTCTCCACGATGTGGCAGGGCGAGCTGGACGGCCGCATCAGGCAGCTCGAACGGCTCCGGCACGGGCTGACCGACTGCATCGCCTGCGGCTGCCTGTCGCTGGACCGCTGCACGCTGGCCAACCCCGGCGACGTGGCCGCCGCGCGCGGGCCGGGCTCGCGGCTGATGATCGCTCCCCGCGAGGCGTGCGAGCCCGCCTGCGCGGTGGAATGACCTCTCCACCAGGCGCCCGGCCCGCCGTCCCGGCCGGGTCCCGGGTGTCCCGCACCCGGTGCGCGGCTGCGAGTTTTTTAGTTGTCCATCCAAACTATTGACGGCCCGGGGTCCGGCGTGTGACCCTCTGGGCGTTCATGCACGCGCATCATGGGCGGTCGACGGTCAGGGTCCCGTCACCTGATCGTGCATGGCGGTTTGTCCGTTGCATTGCGAAGGGAAGCCGTACATGCGAAGAAGGCTGTTCAGCGTGCTCGCCGCCACGGCGGTGGCGTGCGCCTCGGCCGGCGTGGTCGCCGCGGGCGGGAGTGCGAGCGCCTCGGCGTCCGCGCCCGGCTCCGCGGGCGCCGCCCCGGCCGGATCCGCGGTCCGCTCCGCGGCCGCCGAGTCCTACGACTGGAAGAACGTCAGGATCGACGGCGGCGGGTTCGTGCCGGGGATCGTGTTCAACCAGAAGGAGAAGAACCTCGCCTACGCCCGCACCGACATCGGCGGCGCGTACCGCTGGGAGCAGTCGAGCAAGAGCTGGACCCCGCTGCTCGACTGGGTGGGCTGGGACAAGTGGGGCTACAACGGCGTGGTCAGCCTCGCCACCGACCCGGTCGAGACGAACCGCGTCTACGTCGCCGCCGGCATGTACACCAACAGCTGGGACCCCAACAACGGGGCCATCCTGCGCTCCGCCGACAAGGGCGCCACCTGGCAGGCCACCACGCTGCCGTTCAAGCTCGGCGGCAACATGCCCGGCCGCGGCATGGGCGAGCGGCTGGCCGTCGACCCCAACAGGAACAGCGTCGTCTACTTCGGCGCCCCCGAGGGCAACGGCCTGTGGCGCAGCACCGACAAGGGCGTGACCTGGGCCAAGGTCGCGAGTTTCCCCAACGCGGGCAACCACGCCGACAACCCCTCCGACCCCAACGGCTACACCAGCCACCGTCCGGGCGTGGTCTGGGTGACCTTCGACCCCAGCTCGGCGACCGCGGGCACCACCACGCAGAAGATCTACGTCGGCGTCGCCGACAAGCAGAACACGATCTACAGCTCCGCCGACGGCGGGACCACCTGGACGCGGGTGGCCGGGCAGCCCACCGGCTACATCGCCCACAAGGGCGTGCTCGACCACGTCAACCACACCCTCTACATCGCGACCAGCGACACCTCGGGCCCCTACGACGGCGCCAAGGGCGACGTGTGGAAGCTGAACACGACCACCGGCGCGTGGACCCAGATCAGCCCGGTCCCCTCCAGCTCGTCCGACGCGTACTACGGCTACAGCGGCCTCACGATCGACCGGCAGAACCCCGGCACGATCATGGTCGCCACCCAGATCTCCTGGTGGCCGGACGTGATCTTCTTCAGGTCCACCGACTCCGGCGCGACCTGGACCCGCATCTGGGACTTCACCTCCTACCCCAACCGCAGCTTCCGCTACACCATGGACGTCTCCTCCTCCCCGTGGCTGACCTTCGGGACCAACCCGCAGCCGCCCGAGGTGACGCCCAAGCTCGGCTGGATGACCGAGTCGCTGGAGATCGACCCGTTCGACGGCAACCGGATGATGTACGGCACCGGAGCCACGCTGTACGGCACCGAGGACCTCAAGAAGTGGGACACCGGCGGCCAGCTCACCATCAAGCCCATGGTCAAGGGGCTTGAGGAGACCGCCGTCCTCGACCTGATCAGCCCGCCGTCCGGGCCCCCGCTGGTCAGCGCGCTGGGCGACCTCGGCGGCTTCCGCCACAACAACCTCGACGCCGTCCCGGCGATGATGTTCACCTCCCCGATCTTCACCTCCACGACCAGCCTCGACTACGCCGAGACCAACCCGGCCGTCATGGTCCGCGCGGGCAACTTCACCGACGCCGACCGGCCGAACGACAGCCACGCCGCGTTCTCCACCGACGGCGGCGCCAACTGGTTCCAGGGCAGCGAGCCCGGCGGGATCAACGAGGGCGGCACGATCGCCGCCGCGGCCGACGGCTCCCGGTTCGTCTGGGCGCCCAAGGGCGTGGGCGTGCACTACTCGGTCGGCTACGGCAACACCTGGACCGCCTCCACCGGCCTGCCGACGGGCGCCGTGGTCGAGTCCGACCGGGTGAACCCGAGCACGTTCTACGGCTACAGCGCCGGGAAGTTCTACGTCAGCGTCAACGGCGGCGCCACGTTCACGGCCACCGCCGCGACCGGGCTGCCCGCCGAGGGCAACGTCAAGTTCAAGGCCGTACCCGGCCGCGAGGGCGACATCTGGCTGACCGGGCCCGCCAACGACACCGGCGCCGCCGCGGGCATCTGGCGCTCCACCAACGGCGGCGCGTCGTTCACCAAGCTGTCCGGCGTCACGAACGCGGTCAACATCGGCTTCGGCAAGGCCGCGCCAGGAAAGAGCTACCAGGCGCTCTACACGCTCGCCACCGTCGGCGGCGTCACCGGCGTGTTCCGCTCCGACGACACCGGCGCGAGCTGGGTCAGGATCAACGACGACCAGCACCAGTACGGCAACGCGGGAGAGGCCCTCACCGGAGACCCGCGGGTCTACGGCCGCGTCTACCTCGGCACCAACGGCCGCGGCATCCTGTACGCCGACAACGGCGGGACCGTCCCGCCCGACGACACCGTCGCCCCGACCAGGCCGGGTACTCCGGTGGCGTCGGCGATCACCTCTTCGGGGGCGGCGCTGGCGTGGACGGCGTCGACGGACGCGGTGGGTGTGACGGGGTACGACGTCTATCGTGAGGCGGGTGCCACGGATGTGAAGGTGGCGACGGCCTCGTCGGCGTCGCATGCGTTGACCGGGTTGAGCGCGGACACCTCGTACACGTTCTACGTCATCGCCCGCGACGCGGCCGGTAACAGCTCCACCGCCTCGGCTCCGGTCACGTTCAGGACCGCCGCGGGTCAGGGGGACACCGTCGCCCCGACCAGGCCGGGTACTCCGGTGGCGTCGGCGATCACCTCTTCGGGGGCGGCGCTGGCGTGGACGGCGTCGACGGACGCGGTGGGTGTGACGGGGTACGACGTCTATCGTGAGGCGGGTGCCACGGACGTGAAGGTGGCGACGGCCTCGTCGGCGTCGTACGCGCTGAGCGGGTTGAGCGCGGACACCTCGTACACGTTCTACGTCGTCGCCCGCGACGCGGCGGGCAACAGCTCCACCGCCTCGGCTCCGGTCACCTTCACGACCGCCGCCGGACAGGGCGGCGGGGGCTGCACCGCGACGTACAAGGTCGCCAACGTCTGGCCGGGCGGGTTCCAGGGCGAGGTGACGGTGAAGAACACCGGCACCTCGGCGATCACCGGCTGGACCGTCACGTGGTCGTTCCCGAACGGTCAGACGATCAGCCAGCTCTGGAGCGGCGTGCACACCCAGACCGGTGCCGCCGTCACGGTGAGGAACACGAACTGGAACGGTGCCCTGGGCGCCGGGGCGTCCACCGTGTTCGGCTTCGGCGCGAGCTGGAGCGGCACCAACGGCGTCCCCGCCGCCGTCACCTGCACCACCTCCTGACGAACGTCCCCGTTCGCGACGGCCGCTTTCGCGAGACCGCCCCGGTGGGGTGATCTCGCGGGAGCGGCCAGGGAGAGACGACCCGCCGGTGCGGCCGGTCGCCGAGGCCGGGGGGTCCTGGCGGCCCGTCACCGGCCTCCCGGCCCGTCGTGAGAACCACGACGGGCCGGGAGCCCGTACGGCCCCGGCCGCGCCCCGAACGGGCCCGGCCGGGGCCGTTCGGGTTCCGGCCGGGGGTGTTCCGTCTCCGGCGGGGGAGCGATCCGGTTCCGGCGCGGGGAAGCGTCCTGGTTCCGGCGCGGGCGGAGGCGTTCCGGTTCCGGGGGCGTTGCGGGCGCGGCGGCGGCCTTTTCGGTTCCGGTGCGCCTACGGGCCTCCCCTTGAGCCGGTGGCCTCCCCCTTGAGGGGGTAGGGGACTCCGTCTTCAGGATGAGATAAGCCGTCCGCTGAGGCCGGATCACCCGGCAGACCTTATTGTGGAAGAAACCGACAGTCCGGGGGAGAGCATGACGATCTCAGACGGGGTGCGTGGCCCTCGGGACGCGGCAGGGAACCCGCCGCACGACGATCACACCGGCACTCCGCGTCAGAACGAGGTCCGCGCGGGGGCGGGTGACCTCGGTGACGCCGACGGAATCGGTGACCTCGGTCCGGGGGGCCCCGGTCAGGGCGGTCCCGGTGGCGTCGGCGGAGCCGGTGAGCCCCAGGAGGCGAAGGTCCGGCGATCCGGTGTGCAGGGCAGGCTCGACGGCATCAGGTCCACCCGCACGGGCCACCTCACCCTGAAGATCGTCATCGGTGTCGTCGGCGCCGTGCTGGTCATCGGCGGACTGATCATGGTGCCCTTCCCGGGCCCCGGCTGGCTGGTCGTCTTCGCCGGGCTGGCCGTGCTGGCCACCGAGTTCCAATGGGCCCACCGGGTGCTGGAGTTCGGCAAGCGGACGCTGTCGGCCTGGACGGCCTGGCTGGGCCGCCGCGGCTGGACCGTCAAGATCCTGGTGGTCGTGGTCGCCGCGGTCACCGCCACCGCCATCGTCTACTTCGGGCTCAAGCTCAGCTTCGGGCTCGACCTGGTCGTCGAGGCGCAGAAGCTCCTCACCCGCTAGGACGTCCCGTTCGGATCATGCCGTGTCGCCTCCGAGAGGATGGCGGGCCGGGACCGTACGGCCCCGAGCCCGCGTCCGGGCTGATGAGAGTGCCTGCCATGAGTGATCGTCCCGGACCTCGGGCCGTGTCGCCGGAGCCGCTCGTCGCGGGCGGTGGCGACTGGCTGCGCGTCACCGCGGGCGAGTCGGGAGCCCGCGTCTTCCGCAGCGCCGACGCCACCCGGTACGCCAAGTGCGTACCCGCCGAGAACGCGGCCGGCCTGAGGGCCGAACGCGACCGGATCGCGTGGCTGCACGGCCGGTGCGTACCGGGGCCCCGGGTCCTCGACTGGCACTGCGGTGACGCGGGCGCCTGCCTGGTGACGAGTGCCGTCCCCGGCGTACCCGCCGACCAGGTGTCCGCGCAGGACCTGCGGGCCGCCTGGGAACACATCGCGGACGCGGTCCGCCGACTGCACGAGCTGCCCGTGCCGGAGTGCCCGTTCCGCCGGGACCTGGACTCCATGGTCGCCACGGCACGTGACGTCGTGGCCCGTGACGCGGTGAACCCGGAGTTCCTGCCCGCCGAGCAGCGGCACACGCCCCCCGCGGAACTGCTGGCCCGCCTCACCCGGCAGCTCCCCGGGCGACGGGATCAGGAGCTCGCCGACACGGTCGTCTGCCACGGAGATCCGTGCCTGCCCAACATCGTCCTCGACCCGCGGACCCTGCAGGTGTCGGGCTTCATCGACCTGGGCCGCCTCGGGGCGGCCGACCGTCACGCCGACCTGGCGCTGCTGCTCGCCAACGCGCGGGAGACCTGGGCGGACGAGGAAGAGGCGCGAAGCGCGGACACGGCGTTCGAGAGCGGGTACGGCGTCGCCCTCGACCACGACCGCCTGCGCTTCTACCTCCATCTGGACCCGCTCACCTGGGGTTGACCGGTTCGCCCGGATCGCGACCCCCGGTGACGGCGACGAGGCGTCTGACCGGGGATGACGCCGTTGATGCGGGAAGGACCCCACGGCCCCGGCGAGTTTTACCCACCGGGGCCCGTCTCGTTATCCTCCCCGGAGGTGACTCTTCGTAGTGTCTCCACGTCCGATCCGCAGGGACGGATCGGCAGAGACGAATAAGGAGAGTGACGTTCTATGCGCGCCCTGTCCTCGATGCTGGTCCTCGCGGCCGCCGGAGCCGTCATCCTGACCGGCACCCCCGCCCACGCCGACGACGTCAACCTGGCCGCGAGGGTCCAGCCCGGCGAGGAGGTCTTCCTCACGCCCGAGCTGGTCCCCGCGGCCCAGTACAACGGGAACGTCCTGATCAAGCTCGACAACAACGACGTCCCCGTCAAGATCAAGATCGGCAACTGCCGCGGCAGGTACATCGGCACGCTCCCGATCGCCGCCAACGACCACGCCGCGTACGTCGCCGCCAGCACCACCCCGCCCGCGCAGTGCATCCGCTACCGCGTGAAGAACATGGGCAACACCCCGGCCGCCATCACGGGCACAGGCTACTTCTAGGCTCTACCCATGGCGACGCTGACGCGTCGCGGTGAGGCCGCTTAGACCCGGCTCCTTCCCTCGTCGAGGGGGATCGATCGTTCCTCACGATCCCCCTCTCCTCGGTCCAGTCCCCGGCGCGGCCTCACGGTCGGTTCCCGGCGCAGCTTCACGTGTGCCGGGTCCCTGGGGAGAGGGGAGGGGCCGGCCGGATTTCGAGATCGCCGAATCGGTCGCCGACATCACGCTGGGACTGCTTCGTGGGCCGCGCCGGGGACTGGGCCGAGGAACGAAGGAGCCGGGTTCGAGCGGCCGAGCCGTGACGCGTCCCGCTCCGATCCCTGCCTGGTGCTCCCCGACCCCGGCGGCCCCGGAAGGTGCGGCCTGCTGAACACGATGGCGGCCCACTGGGCGGTGGCCATCGGTCCCGCGGTCGCCGTCGACGAGGGCGGGCCCTCGCTCGGACCGGCCCGCAGCGCCCTGGGCGGCGGCCCGCGCGCCCGGTCAGCCGCTCTCGCGGGCCGCGATCAGGACGGCCACCCCGTCCAGGATGCGTTCCAGGCCGAACGAGAGGGCGTGGGCGGGGTCGGTGATCGCCTGGTACGCCTCGCCGGACGCCTGCCCGACGCGGGAGGCGACCGGGAAGCGTCCGGCGTCGGTGAACCGTTCGAGCAGCGGGGCGTTGGACAGCCACCACTCGTTGTCGGTCATCCCGCTCTCCCCCTGGACGCGCAACAGGTCGGCCCCGGTCCTGGCGGTGCTCTCGACGTGGGCGAGGACCAGGGTGAGGACGGAGTCCATCTCGACGTCCGACAGCCCCACGCCCTCCAGCGGGCGCAGCTCGGCCTCGTACTTGAGCGTGGCGTTGGGCCCGAGCGTGGAGCGCGGGTCGCGGGCCTGGAGCATCCAGGGGTTGCGCCGGTACAGGTCCCAGTTGCGGGCGGCGACGTACTCCAGCGCGCCCCGCCACCCGCCGGGCTGCCGGGACGGCGCGTCCACGTCGGCGTACAGCTCCCCGTACGCGGTGTCGATCATGAGGTCGAGCAGCTCGCCCTTGCCCGGCACGTGGGTGTAGAGGGACATGGTCCCCACCTCCAGCCGTTCGGCGACCTGGCGCATGGAGACCGCGTCGAGGCCCTCGGTGTTGGCCAGCTCGATGGCGGCCAGGACGATCGAGCGCACCGTCAGCCCGGAACGGCCCGGTTTGGTGTGCGAGCCCCACAGGAGGGCGAGGCTGCGTGCCGGGTCGGCGTCGGAGGCTTTCTTCGCACTCACGGGATCGGTCTCCAGGTTCTCGGCGTCACATCCACCGTAGCGGAGCCGTACGCTGTACCGTACGATATACGGTAGGTTGCGTGTCGCGCCGGGCGGATCCTCCGGCCGGGGCGGCGCGGGAAGGCGGGTGAGCACGGGTGATCCGTGAGAGGGCCACGGCGAGGGCCGGGGCCGCGATCGTCGCGGACGGTCTGCGCAAGACGTACGCGAAGGCTCCGCCGGGTACGGGGCTCGACGGCTTCGACCTGGAGGTCGCGACCGGCACGGTCTGCGGCCTGCTCGGCCCCAACGGGGCGGGCAAGACGACGGCCGTCAGGATCCTGTCCACGCTGCTGCGCCCGGACGCGGGCCGGGCGAGCGTGGCCGGGTTCGACGTGCGGGCCGACGCCGGGCGGGTCCGCGAGCGCATCGGGCTGGTCGGCCAGTACGCCGCGGTCGACGAGATCCTCGGCGGCCGGCAGAACCTGGTGATGTTCGGCAGGCTGAACCACCTGCCCGCGGCGCGGGCGCGGAGCCGCGCCGACGAGCTGCTGGAACGCTTCTCGCTGGCCGACGCCGCCGACCGGCCCGTCGGCGGGTACTCCGGCGGCATGCGCAGGAGGCTCGATCTCGCGGCGAGCCTCATCGTGACGCCGCCGGTCCTGTTCGTGGACGAGCCCACCACCGGCCTGGACCCGGCCGCGCGCCGCCAGGTGTGGGCGGCCGTGCGCGACCTGGTCGACTCCGGGACCACCGTGCTGCTCACCACCCAGTACCTGGAGGAGGCGGACCGGCTGGCCGACCGGATCGTGATGCTCACGGCCGGCAGGGTCGTCGCCGAGGGCACCCCGGAGGAGCTGAAGTCGGCCCTCGGCGGCGACCGGATCGACGTCGTCCTGGCCGACGCCCGGGACGCGGAGGCCACGCGGGTCATCGCGGAGCGGGTCGCGTCCGGCGAGGTCCTCCTGGACGCCGCGAGCTGCCGGGTCGGCGTCCCGGTCTCCGAGCGCACCCGGGCGCTCGTCGCGCTGGTCACCGCGCTCGGCGACGCCGGGATCGAGCCGGTGGACGTCACACTGCGCCGCCCGACGCTGGACGAGGTGTTCCTGCACCTGACGGGCGAGGACCGCCGGACCGCGGGAGCCGGTACGGGCGCGGCCGTCCCCGTCCCCGTCGCCGAAGGGAGGGTGTCCCGATGAGCCTCACGACCCCCGTACCGGCCTCCTCCGGCGGGTTCCCGCCGACCCGGCCGACCCGGCCGACCCGGGCGACCCGCGCGGCCCGCGTGGTCACCGACTCCTGGACGATCGCCCTGCGGGACCTGCGGCACTGGGTCCACCGGCCGGGACCGGTCGTCGTCGGCTGGTTCTTCCCGGTCCTGATGGTGCTGATGTTCGGCGGCCTGTTCGGCGGCGCCATCGGCGGCCCGGGCACGGGCGGCTCCGGTACGGGGGACTACATCGACTTCCTCGTCCCCGGCATGTTCGCCATGGCCATGCTGTTCGGCCTGGAGGCCACGATGACGGCGGTCACCACCGACGCGTCCAGGGGTGTGACCGACCGGTTCCGCTCGATGCCGATGAACTCCTCCGTGGTCGTCATGGGCCGCGGGATCGCCGACATGCTCGACTCGGCCGTCGGGCTGGCCGTCCTGTTCGCGGCCGGGCTGCTGCTCGGCTGGCGGCCCGGGGGCGGACCGGAGGGCACGCTCGCGGCGGTGGGCCTGCTCCTGCTGCTCAGGTTCGCCCTGCTCTGGGTGGGCATCCTCGTCGGCCTGGTCGCGGGCGGGCCGGAGACGGTGACGTCCGTGCAGATCCTGGTCTGGCCGGTGGGATTCCTGTCGGGCGTGTTCGTCGATCCGGCGACCATGCCCTCCTGGCTCGGCGCCGTCGCGGAGTGGAACCCGCTCTCGGCGACCGCGACCGCCGTCAGGGGGCTCCTCGGCGACCCCGGCCGGGTGGGGGAGTCCTGGGCCGCGCAGCACGCGACGCCGATGGCGGTGATCTGGCCGCTGCTGCTGATCGCGGTCTTCCTGCCGCTGTCGGCCCGTACGTTCCGCAGGCTCGGGGACTGAGACACGCGCACGCCGGCCGGAGCGTCCTGGCCGGCACCGCACGGCACCGGCACGACATCGGCCTCGCACGGCCGTGAAATCGGCACCGTACGGCACCGGCACGACATCGGCCTCGCACGGGCGTGAAATCGGCACCGTACGGCACCGGCATCGCACGACACCGGCAAGGCGTCGGCACGGCAGGCGCCGGTGCGGTGCCGGAGAAGCGGCCTTCCGGTATTCCTCACCCCGGAAGGCCGCTTCCACACCTGTTCTAACCCTTTCGTTCTAGATCGCGATCTTGAGCGATTTCCGACTTAGGATGCCGCAGTGCCCGTGACTCCTGGTATCCGCCGACTGCTCGGCTGTCTCGTCGCCCTGACCCTGCCGGTCGTGCTCGCCCCGCCCCTCCCGGCGGCCGCCGACGCCGCCGCTACGGTCACCGGGACGACCGCCGAAGCCGCCCCGGCGCCGTCCGCGCGTTCCTCCGCGGCCTCTCCCGCGGCCGCGGCCGACATCGTGCTGCCCGGCACCCGGGTCACCCTCAGGGAGCAGGCCGCCGACGCGCTCAAGGTGTCGTCCTACTCGCTGGGCAGGACGACCTACCTGCGCCGGGGTGCGGGGTTCACCCGGCAGAGCACCTATCAGGAGATCACGGTCGCCCCCAAGGGCGGCAAGGCCCTCGCGGTGCCCACCTCCTACCGGAGCGGTTACGACACGGCCGTCCTGCTCGACCTGGCCGCCTCCAAGGGCATCGTGATCCGTACGGTGCGCAAACCGCTCGTCGCGCACCACGCGCACTGGAGCCGCGACGGCCGCAAGGCGGTGCTGACCGTCCAGCGCAAGAGCGGCTCGGCGTGGGTCACCTCGGGCTTCGTGATCGTCGACGCCTCCGCGAGGACCGCCAAGCCGACGATCGTGGCCAAGGTCGACAAGGCCGCGCGGTTCCGCTGGAGTTCCGACGGCTCCGACGTGGTGGCCGAGTACCAGGGCGGCACCCGCTTCTACGGCCAGGACGGGGCGGTCCGCCGCACCCTGACCAAGACCGGCAGGCCCGCCGGAGGGGAGGACGCCTTCACCCCCTCGGGCCGGAGCCTGATGACCTGGTGCCCGTCCACCTACACCGAGCACGTCTGCGTGTGGGACCGCACCTCGGGCAGGCTCGCGGCCAAGGTGCCCGGCATCCGGCCGAAGGCCCTGTGGGGGTGGTGGGACGAGAAGCAGTTCATCGCCGTCATCCCCTCCGGGGGGCACTACCAGGTGGTGCTGTCCACCCTCCAGGGCAAGGTCACCCGGGTGCTGGCGGCCTTCGCCGCCGCCGACTGGAACGCCAAGATCTACCTGGGGTACACCCGCCGCTGACCGGCACGTCGCGCGGAACGCCTGATCCGCCGTCCCGGTCGCGGCCGTCCCCGGGGAAGCGGACGATCTCCCGGTGCCCTCGGCGCCGGACGGTCCTCACAGGTACAGGCCGGTGCCGTTGTCGGTCTGGGGGGTGGCGATGGCGTGCAGGTCCCGCTCGCGCATGACCAGGTAGATCTGGCCGTGCACCTCGACCTCGTACTGCTCCTCGGGGTTGAACAGGACCTTGTCGCCGACCTTGACCGCGCGGACGTTCTGGCCCGCACCGCAGACCTCTCCCCAGACCAGGCGGTTGGCCATCTTCACCGTCGCCGGGATGACGATGCCCGCGGTGCTGCGCCGTTCCTCGGACTCCTGCTCGACCTTGACCATCACACGGTCGTGGAGCATCTGGATCTCGAACTTGGGGTCGCCCACAGATGCAGTTTATGGGAACGCCGGAGTCGTACCGGCTCGTCCGCGTGAGAAGGGGTCCGCCCAGTAGTATCCGGCGTCATGACGTCTCCCGAGCTGGTGAACGGCTTTCTCGACTGGTATCTGACCGCGAATCCCGTCTACGCCTCCCTCGCCGGGGCCCGGGGGTACGACAGAACCCTGGGGGACTTCACCGAGGAGGGCCTCCTGGCCCAGGAGCGGGAGGCGCGCAACTGGCTGGAGAGACTCCAGGCGCCGCCCGCCGGAGCCACCGCGAACGGCGGGAATCCCGGGGATCCCGGGGACTTCGACGACGAGATCGACAGGGAGCTCGTCGTGTCCACGCTGCGCGGCGAGGTCGCCTACCAGGCCTGGCCGCTCTGGAGGCGGGACCCGGCCGCCTACGTGGGCCCCGTCTTCTCCTCCATGTTCGGCCCGTTCCTGCAGCGGCTCGCGGGCGAGGACGAGCTGGTGGACGCGGCCGTCGCACGGCTGGCCGAGGTGCCGGACGTCCTGGCGGCCTGCCGTGCCAACCTCGACCCGGCGCTGGCCGCCCCCCTGCTCGTCGAGCGGGGGCTCGGCCAGGCGCGGACCGCCCGGGCCTTCCTCACCGGGACGGTTCCCGGCCAGGTCGGGGACGAGGTCCTGCGCGCACGCCTGGCCGAGGCGGCCGAGCCCGCGGCGGCGGCCTTCGACGAGCTGGTGGGGTTCCTGGAGGGCTTCCGGGCGGAGGGCACCTGGCGGATGGGGGAGGAGCTGTACTCCACCCTGCTGCGCGAGCGGGAGATGCTCGGCTACGGCGCCGGCGAGCTGCTGGAGCGGGGACGGGCCGCCTACGACGAGCTGGACGCGCGGATGCGCGAGGTCGCCGCCCGGCTGGACGGCGGCTCCGGTGACTGGCACGCCGCCGTCACCGCGCTGCAGGACGACCACGCGCCGACGCTGGAGGCCATGCGCGCCGAGTACGAGGCCGAGACCGAACGCGCCAGGGAGTTCGTCCGGGAGCGCGGCCTGGTGACCTTCGCCCGGGGAGAGGAGTGCCGGGTCGTCCCGTCGCCGGAGTTCCAGCGGCCCATCATCGCCGTGGCCTCCTACATGTCGCCCCCGCCGCTGTCGACCTCGCGGATCGGGCACTTCTTCGTGCCGTTCACCCCGTCGTCGTTCACCGAGGAGCAGGTCCGCCACCGGCTGCGCGGCAACGCCAGGGCGCAGATGCCCTCCATCGCGGTTCACGAGGCCTACCCCGGCCACCACTGGCACCTGTCCTGGGTGGCGGACAACCCCCGCCGGGCGCGCAAGCTGCTGCGCACCCCGTACTTCGCCGAGGGCTGGGGGTTGTACGTGGAGAGGCTCATGGCCGAGCAGGGGTACTTCACCACCCCCGCCCAGGAGCTGGCCCACCTGGACTTCCGGCTGTTCCGGGCGGCCCGCATCATCGTCGACACCTCGCTGCACTGCGGCGACATGACGGTCGAGCAGGCCGAGGAGTTCATGACCACGCGCTCCTCGCTGCCCCACGGCACGGCCGTGGGCGAGGTGAACCGCTACTGCGCGTGGCCCACCCAGGCGCCGTCCTACCTGACCGGCGCCCTGGAGATCGACCGCATCCGCGACGACTACCTGGCGGCCGGTCGCGGTGACCTGCGCGCCTTCCACGACACGCTGGCCGGTTCCGGCGGCCTCCCGCTGGGCCTGGCGCGCCGGGTCGCCATGGAGGGCCCTGTCGGCGCTACGCCCTGAACGGCACCGGTGCCGCCGGTGTCTTCGGCGCCGGTGCGGTGAACGCCGTGGCGGTGGCGGGCACGCCGGCGCGGCGCCGGGTCTCGGGGACGATCAGCGGGGTGCCGCTCTGCGGGTCCTCGATGATCTCGCAGCGCAGCTCGAAGACCTCCCGCACCAGGTCGGCCGTGACGATGGAGGCCGGGTCGCCCTCCGCGACGATCCGGCCGTCGCGCATCACGATCAGGTGGGTGGCGTAGCGGCAGGCCTGGTTCAGGTCGTGCAGCACGGCCACCATGGTCCTGCCCTGCTCGTGCAGGTCGGCGCACAGGTCCAGGACCTCGATCTGGTGGGCGATGTCGAGGAACGTGGTCGGCTCGTCCAGCAGCAGGATCGGGGTCTCCTGGGCCAGGGCCATGGCCAGCCAGACGCGCTGGCGCTGACCGCCGGAGAGCTCGTCGACGCAGCGGTCGGCCAGCTCGGTCACGTCGGTCGACCTCATGGCCGCGGCCACCGCGACCTCGTCCTCGCGCGACCACTGGCGCATCATCCGCTGGTGCGGGTAGCGGCCCCGGCCCACCAGGTCGGCGACCGTGATGCCGTCGGGCACGATCGAGCTCTGCGGCAGCAGGCCCAGCCTGCGCGCCACCTCCTTGGAGGGCAGCGAGGTGATCACGCTCCCGTCCAGGTGGACCGCCCCGGCGCGCGGCTTGAGCATGCGGGCCAGGGCGCGCAGCATCGTGGACTTGCCGCACGCGTTGGGGCCGATGATGACCGTGAACGACCCGTCGGGGATCGTGACGTCCAGGTCGGTGGCGACCACGCGCTTGTCGTACGAGAGCGTCAGCCCGGTGCCGTACAGTCTCAACGTCGTTCCCTCCTGAGGAGAAACACCAGGTAAAGGCCGCCGATGGCGGCGGTCGTGACTCCCGCCGGCGACCGGGCCGGTGCGATCAGCGCCGGCGCCGCCCTCCTTCTCCGTCGGCCTTGGTAAGGCAAGGCTAATCTAATGAAAAGGTCATTAAGGTGAGCCTAGCCTTTGGAGTAATGGATGTCGCCATCCGTCATGCCGGGGCGGGGGACGGCGTCGTCGTGGCGAGGCGAGGTTCGCCGCGGATGTCGACCACGTCACGCCAGAAGATCGTGACGGACGGGACGCGGGTCACACGGGTCGTCCGGGTTTTTTGCGGAACGGGCGGATCGCGCGGGTCTCTTGTGGAACGGGCGGATCGCGCGGATCTCTTGTGGAACGGGCGGATCGCGCGGATCGCGCGGGACCGGGTCAGGCGAAGGAGCCGCGCACCTCGACGATGTCAGCCAGCGGGAACTCCAGATAGTCGCCCGCCTCCTCGCACCACGCGTCGAGCACGCCGCTGCGCAGCTCGCCGTGGCTGATGGTGGCAGTCAGGCCGTCGGCCAGCGTGATGGCAGCCCGTACCCCGCGGTCGACGACGAACCCGAGCAGCGACTGCTGCGCGGTCGGCAGCCGGGAGGCCATGCGGCCGATGACCGCCCACGTCCTGCCGCCGGGCTGGGCGGCCTCGTCCTCGGCGCCCAGCAGGCGCTGGGCGTGCTCGCGCGGGTCGGGCGGCGGCTCCACCAGCGGGTACGCGGGCTGCTCGAACTCTGCCACCCGCCCCCCGGGCAGCAGGATCAGCCGCCCGTTCTGCGGCTCCTCCACCCGGGCGCGGCGGATGGTGATCTCCCCGGTGTCGGAGACGGGCACCGGCGCGTAGCCGTTCTCCCGCAGCGCGGCCAGGGTCCTGTCGGCGGGCTCCGAGCTGGCCAGCACGGTCGGGGCCAGCAGCCGCAGGCCCAGCCTGCCCAGCCGCCGGTGCGCGGCGATCTCGGCGAGCAGCACCGGGTCGGAGGCCTGCACGATGCAGGCGACCGTGGTCACCGTCACCTCGCCGTGCCGTCTGGCCACGTCGTGCACCAGGTACTCCAGAGGCTGCGGGACGGTGCCCACCGCGGCGAGGTCGGCCAGCAGGCCGTCGGCGGTGCAGCCGGCGTCCATGGCGCGGCGCACGCTGGCCGGGGTGAACCGCCAGACCGAGGCGGCGCCGCGCGACTCGCGCTCGGCGGTGCGATCCAGCAGCTCGGCCAGCTCACCGGCCGGGGGGCCGGTCACGACGGCGGTGAGGTCGGCGCCGAAGAGCGCGCTGCGCCGTACGCTGGCCAGCGCCCTGACGGAGCACTCGACCAGCATCGGGTCGTTCTCCACCAGCGGGGTGCAGTCGTCGATCTCGTCGCCGGGGAAGGCGTCCAGCCCGGCCAGGGCGCGGCCGAGGTCGGTGATCGTGTCGAGGGCGACCAGCCCGAGCATCCTGGCCTCCTCCAGCACGGCGGGGGCGCACTCGGCCAGCAGCGACCGGTCCAGCAGGGGGGCGTGCCAGTGCGCCGACCTGACCAGCCCGGCGCGGTCGGTGCACGCGGTGCTGGCGGGCAGCCGGGCCAGGACGCCGAGCACCGCCCGCCTGGCGCGGGCCACCATGGCCCCGGCGGGGTCGTCGCCGAGCACCGTGCCGTACTTGCCGGCGACCTTGCGCAGCGACGAGCGCTCCATCCGCCACCACGCCGAGAGCAGCACCCGCAGCCTGGCCGCGGCGTCGTCCAGCCGCCAGCGGTCGAACTTCTCGGTGGGCACCAGCCCGCCGGCCGGCTCGTCCCAGGCCAGCAGCCGCGCCACCGCGCAGACCTCCAGCAGCAGCCGGGTCTCGTCCTCGTCGCAGCCGGTGTCCCTGGCCACCCGCCGGACCTCGCGCACGCCGACGCCACCCGCCTTGAGCAGGGGCAGCGGGGACTTCGCGGTGTTCTCCAGCATGGCGGCGCAGCGCTCCACCACGTGCGGGGCGGCCAGCGTCATCAGGTGGTCGACCGCCTCGGGATCCACCGGCATGGTGGCCAGGTCGGGCGGGACGGGCGTGAACGGCGGGTGGTAGTCGGGCCCTCGCAGCGCGAGCGCCACCTCCCGGGGCATCTCGGCCACGTTCCAGCTCGGGCGGAACAGCAGCCCGTGGTCGGCGGCCCATTTCTCCGGGGCCCCGGGCACCACGAACCTGCCGCCCTCCACGTCGCGGACCGGGCCGTCCCAGGCGAACGCGTCGAGCAGCCGCGCGGTGCCCTCCGGCGCCCTCTCCAGCAGCGCGGCCACCCGCGCGGGGTCGGAGAGGATCTCGCCGATCCTGCCGATCACGCGGCGCTTGGGGCCGTTCGGCAGGCCGAGGGACCTGGCCAGGCCGCGCAGCGCGTCGGCGCTGACCGTCCAGGAGTTGAGGTAGTGGGGGAGGGGCTCGCCGAGCCCGCAGGGCGCCGCCCACCACCGGGCGACCCCCTCGGCCACGCGGATGCGTCCCTCACCGTCCGGCCATGCCAGCGCGTGGTCGAACAACAGGTCGAGCCAGGGCGTCACCTCCGGCTCGGGCACGCCCAGAAAGCGTGCCACCGCGGCCGGATCGGCCTGCTCACCGAGGGCCAGCGACGCCTGCGCCACCTCCAGCGAGGGCAGCGGGAGGCCGCGCATGACCTCCATCACCGCGAAACCGTTGCCCAGTCGCTGCGCCAGGGTGTCCAGGCGGCGCGGCCACGGCGGGGCGATGGCGTCCAGCCGGTTGGCCAGAACTCGGGCGAGCCGTTCTTCGTCGAGGGTTTTCAACCAGCCGAGCAGGTGATCGTCCATCTCGCAGCTCTTTCAGGAATCTCGCGCGGGGACTCTCCGTGAGCCATAAACATCCACGGTAATGCAGAGGGCATCTCTGACGGTGTCTACCGCGCAGAATGCGCCGCGTTATCACGGCCCCCGTCCGGTTCCGGCCGTTCCCGGGACCGCCGGGCGGGAGGGGGCGGTTCCGGGAACGGCGGGCGCCGTCCGGGGGAAGGAGGAGCGGCGCCGTCAGGAGGGGGCCGGCAGGGCCTCGACGTCACGGAGGTGACGGACGTCGAGGGCGCGGAACTCAGGTGGCGGGACGCAGGGGAGGCGGCGGCGGAAGCGCGGTCACGGCCGGTCGGGCCCCTCGTGGTGGCCGGTCCGCAGGACGGCCCAGACGATCTTGCCGTAGGGGGCCAGCGGTGCCCAGCCCCAGCGCAGGCTCAGGGACTCGACGATGTGCAGCCCGAGGCCGCCGATGTCGAGGGCGGAGGGGGTGCGGAGCGAGGGGAATCCGGCCCCGGGGTCGTTGAGCGTGCAGGCGACCGTCGCGCCCCGGCGGAGCAGGGAGAGCCGGATCGGCTCCCTGGCGCGGGACTCGGCCAGCCGCAG
The DNA here is from genome assembly GCF_049844535.1 of Streptosporangium sp. DT93. NCBI lineage: Bacteria > Bacillati > Actinomycetota > Actinomycetes > Streptosporangiales > Streptosporangiaceae > Streptosporangium > Streptosporangium sp. DT93. The sequence goes on along the minus strand of NZ_JBNCLF010000004.1, from coordinate 119,787 downwards.
GCCGTGCCTGAAGGCGTTGGTGGCCAGTTCGGAGACGACCAGCTCCATGTTCTCGCTCAGCTCGCCGAGACTCCAGCCGGTGAGGGTGCCGGTCGCGAAGTTGCGGGCGGAGTGGACGGACTCGGCGTACGGGGGGAGCACGAAGGTGGCGCTGGCCGTGACCGCGGGAGATCCGGGAAGCAGATCGCGGGCGGAGTCGGGCCACCATCCTGCGGGGGGCCACCAGTCAAGGGTCGTCCAGGACGTGGAGGCTCGGGGGGGCGCGGTTTGGGCGGACTGCACAGCCGCCATCATGGTGCAAACTCCCGTGCAGGTGCAAGGGCGAATGCACGTGCATAAGACCTGTGCAACCGCTACCGTTACCCATGATTGGGCCAAATCGCGCGAAAGGGGATCTTGTCCGCGGCCAGGGATTCTTAGGCCGCGAAGTGACAGACTGTCGATCCAGGAAAGCGAGCGAGGAGCACTACGTGTCCATGGATCCGCCCGGTACCGGTTCCACAGTCCGGCGCATCATGCTCGGTGCGAGCCTGCGCCGGCTGCGTGAGGAGAAGGGGCTCGCCCGCGAGGCGGCCGGATTCCACATCCGCGCCTCGGAGTCCAAGATCAGCCGTATGGAGCTCGGCCGTGTCGGTTTCAAGACACGTGACGTGGAAGACCTACTCACCCTGTACGGCGTTCTCGACGACGCGGAACGGCGCGGCCTGCTGGAGATGGTCCGCGAGGCGAACACCCCCGGCTGGTGGCACAAGTACGGCGACCTGTTGCCGCACTGGTTCACCACCTACGTGGGGCTGGAGGAGGCCACGAACATGATCCGCACCTACGAGGTGCAGTTCGTTCCCGGTCTGCTGCAGACGTCCGCCTACGCGCGCACCGTGATCCGGCTGGGCTACCCGGACGTGCCGGACGCGGAGATCGAACGTCGTGTGCACATGCGCATGCAGCGGCAGGATCGCCTGACGAAGAAGGACGGCCCCCGGTTGTGGGCGGTCATCGACGAGGCGGCCCTGAGGCGTCCCATCGGAGGCAAGGAGACCATGCGTGAGCAGCTCCAGCACCTGCTGGAGGTGGCCACACTTCCCAACATCACCCTTCAGGTGATGCCCTTCCGGTTCGGCATGCACGCGGCTGAGGGTGGTGCGTTCAGCATCTTGCGGTTTCCCGAGTCCGACCTGTCGGACGTCGTCTATGTCGAGCAGCTCTGGGGTGCCCTCTACCTGGACAAGCGTGAGGACATCGATCCATACCTCACGGCCATGGAGCAGTTGTGCGTGGAAAGCACCACGCCCGGGGGCACCGCCGAGATCCTCGGCGACCTTCTCAGAGAGATGTAAATGAAGCCGACCTACAACGGTATGCCCGCCACTGACCTTGCCGGGGCCAGCTGGCGCAAGAGCCGCTACAGCAACTCGACGGGTAACTGCGTCGAGCTGGCCGAACTGTCGGACGGCAGCATCGCGGTCCGCAACTCGCGTTTCCCCGAGGGTCCGGCCCTGATCTACACCCGGGACGAGATCCGCGCCCTGGTGCTCGGGGTGAAGGACGGGGAGTTCGACGGTCTCACGGTGTAACGCCGTTTTTACATCGGGGCGGTCCGGTTAACCGCGCCGCGCCGGTGGTGTAACCGGGGAAGTGGGCCGGCACGGAAGAGTTCGAGCTCACAGTGATTGGGGGCTCAGACGTGCTGGACCAGATGACCTTGTATCCGGTGGCCGACGACGTGCTGATCGCGCCAGGCGGGCGCGTCGTGATCCGTACCTACGGCGTCGCCTCGGCCGCCACGGGGGAGGGTGCGCCCACTCCGGTGTCCTATCGCACATGGGTCACCGGAGTGCGCGACCAGCCGAGGTACTGGCGATGGGGACACTTCGAGGACGCCTGCCACGGCCACCGCAAGGTCCTCGAATGGCTGACCGGCCGCGGGCCCCAACCGGCCGCCGCCGCGGCCTGAGCCGGACCTTCCCGGTAGCACCCCTTGAACCGGACATCGTGAGCCGGACCTTTTGCACCAGGCCCCTTGAGCCGGACCTCTCGGATCATACCCCTTGAGCCGGACTCCGCCCCGAGCCGGGCATTCCTGAGCGGAACCCTGCCGTGAGCCGGGTATTCCTGAGCCGGACCCTGCTCCGAGCGGGGCCTCGCCCCGGGTCGGGCCTCGCCCTGTACGACATGATCCTCCTCGGCTAGTGTGCCAACCAAGCATTCGCTTGGGTCAAGGAGGCGTTCACCGTGCGGCGAGGCATCTACCTGGTCGAGGAGGTCGACTTCCGGCCCATGAACTCCCGCAGGCCGCTGGAGTACCTGACCTGGCTGACCGGCTACAAGCGCCAGGACGAGGAGCGCGACGCCCCCGAGCTGACCGAGGGACTGTCGATCAGGTCCCGCGACATCGACCTGGTGGGCGCCTTCTACGCCGTCGGCATCACCGGCCATCCCCAGTTCAGGGCCGTCACGCTCTGGGACTGCCACGGAGGCTGGGACGGCGGCTGGCGGCAGATGATGGACATCTACGACGGCGTCGACGCCCGGCTGTTCCTCTCCGACATCGACGACCTGCGCTTCTCCGCCTTCTCCCGGCCGCTGGGCGCCGTCCACGGCAGCCCCGCCCTCGCCGACCTGGTCGCCGAGGGCTACGCGGCCCCGTTCTACCTGTTCGAGAGTGCCCAGGTGCGGCCCGGAGCCGCGCTCGACTACCTCGACGCCGTACGCGCGGAGCGCGCGCCCGTCCTCGCAGACCACGGTCACCGCCCGGTCGGCCTGTACGAGGTGCTCTTCTGCGACACCGAGGTCGTCACCGTCTGGGGCATGACGCTGGACGACCACCTGGCGCTGCAGCGCTCCAGGGACGCCGCGCTCGGCCTGGACGACGAGGTGGAGGCGGACGGGCGGCTGCTCGACTGGAGCAGGCGGGCCAGGGAGTTCCTCGCCGGGCCGTGGCGGGAGACCCTGCTGGCCCCCTTCCCCGGCTCCCGCCTCTCCCCGCTCGCCCGTACCGCCCCTCCGGCCCGGTTCTGACGGGGTCCACCGGGACGCTGGGGCGACCCGCCGGAGGGCGACCGCTCAGACGGGCGCCCTGCCGACGGGCGCCGTCGCGAGGGGCGCGTTCCAGGCCAGGACGACCGGCTCGCCGTGCTCGAAGCCGAGCCGGGAGTAGGTCCCGGTGTCCAGCCGGAAGAGCCGGCCGTCCTCGGGCGGCAGGCCGAGCCAGCGGGCGCACAGCACCCGCAGGTAGTGCCCGTGCGCGACCAGCACCACGTCACCGTCGACGGCCGTGGCGCGGGCGATCACCCGGTCCGCCCGCGCGCCGACCTGTGCCGCGCTCTCGCCGGGGTGGTCCGCGTCACCGGGGACGACGCCGTCGCGCCACAGGTACCAGCCCGCACGGGTCTCGCGGATCGTGGCGGTGGTGATGCCCTCGTAACCGCCGTAGTCCCACTCCCACAGATCCGGTTCGGTCTCGCAGGCGTCCAGACCGGCCAGCCGGGCGGTGTCCCTGGCGCGCAGGGCCGGGCTGACCAGGGCGAGATCGAACGCCCGGTCCACCACCAGCGGGGCCAGCCCGCGCGCCTGCTCCTCGCCCTTGGCGGTGAGCGGCAGGTCGGTACGCCCGGTGTGCCGGCCGTCCCGGCTCCACTCGGTCTCGCCGTGCCGCAGCAGCGTCATCTGTTTCATGACGCCCATCATGGCGTCGGACGGGGCCGGGAGGGCGGCAGGGGATCGCCGGTGTCCCGCACCCGTCCGGGACCGCGGTGAGGGCGCCTGTCCCGAGGCAGGTGGCGGGAGGGGGCCGGCGGCGGGGTCAGCGGCCGGAGAGTTCCTGCACGACCGGGGTGAAGGCGTCGAGGTCGCGCTCGTGGTGGAGCACGAAGTAGGACAGGTCGTGGGTGTCGCGCCAGTGGCGGAGCTTGTCGGCGATGTCGCGGCGGGTGCCGAGCAGCACCTGGGGGGTGTCGTCCTGGCGGGAGGAGTCCGCGGCGCTCCACGGCTCGCCGCGCCTGCGGATGCCGACCTGCTGGACGCTGGTGCCCAGCTCGATCCGGTCGTAGCGGTCACCGGCCGCCCGCCGTACCACGTCGATCTTGGCCAGGAAGGCGGCCTGCCCGCCGTCCGTGCCGTCGGGGCCGGTGCCGTCGGCGCGTACCCGCATGCCCAGGTTGATCACGTCGGCCTCGCGGGCGGCGAGCCCGAGCAGGCGCGGGCCGCCGCCGCCGAGCAGCAGCCGGGGGTGGGGACGGCTCCACGGCGCGGGGCTCTGGTCCAGCTCGGTGATCCGGTAGTGCTCGCCGTGGAAGGTGAAGGGCCCGCCCGCCCACAGGCCCTTGAGCACGGCGATCGCCTCGGCCAGCCGGTCCACCCTGACCCGGGGCGGCTCGAACGCCAGCCCGGTGGAGGCGTAGTCGGCGGCCATCCAGCCGGTGCCGAGGCCGAGCTCCAGCCGTCCCTCCGAGAGGAGGTCGACGGTGGCGGCCTCCTTGGCGAGCACCGCGGGGTGGCGGAAGTCGTTGGCGAAGACCAGGGTGCCGACCCGCAGGCGCCTGGTGGCGCAGGCGGCCGCGGTCATCGCCGCGACCGGCGCGAAACGGGGACCGACCAGGTGGTCGGGGACGAGCAGGACGTCGAAGCCCGAGTCCTCCAGGCGGCGCGCCTTCTCGGCCCACTCCCGGGCCGAGCGGGCCTCACGGATCACGGCGGCGAACCGGAACGGACGGTCCATCGGATGTCCCCTTATTCAGGCCAAGCGCTTGATAAGCATAGGCGCGGCACCCCGGGCCGGGAAGCCCGGCGCGTGATCCGCTTCGGGCGCCTCGACGGGCGGTCCCGGGCGACGCCCGGCATCTTTACCAAGCGCTTGCTTTATTCGCGGGTGAGGTTCGACACTGGGGCCATGGCTGACGACACCCCGGTCCGGGACGTGACCGACGACGAGGTCGCCTTCTTCGCCGAGAACGGCTGGGCGGTGCTGCCGCGCCTGGTCGACCCCGGGCACGTGGCCCTGCTCCGCGACCGGGCCCTGGAGCGTCTGGCCGAGCGCTCGCGCGCGGTGACCTCGATGGTCGACCGGGCGTTCGGCCAGTCCAGGGACGTCGCCGAGACCGACGCGTACTTCCGCGACCTCGCCGCGGCCCCCGCCCTCGGACGCGGCGCCACCCGGCTGCTGCGCGGGGTGAGCCGGGTGCGCATCCAGGTGACCAACCTGCTGATCAAGGAGCCGGGCGGCGGGCACGGCGCCACCGCGTTCCACCAGGACTTCCCGTGGATGCCGATGGACCGCTCGGCCATGATCACGGTCTGGCTGGCGCTGGTGGACGTGCCCGCCGGCATGGGCTCGCTGCGGTTCCTGTCCGGCTCCCACCGCCACGGGCTGCTCGGCCGTTCCTTCACCCGCGACGGCGACGACCAGTTCGCCCAGCATCCCTGGCTCGAGGAACGGGAGGCCTCCCCGCCGCTGGACCTCGCCGCCGGGGACGCGACCGTGCACCACGCGCTGACCGTGCACGGCGCCCCCGCCAACAGCGGGGACAGCGCCCGGCTCTCGTTCACGGTGACCTACTTCGACGCGGACGCGCTCTACACCGGGACGCCGTACGGGCAGACCGACGGCCTGGGGCTGGTCGTCAACCGCCCGTTCGAGCACCCGAGGTTCCCCGTCGTCGCCCATGCGTGAGCGGGCGGCGGGCACGCCGGCGGACACGGGCACGGGCACGGGCACCGGATCGGGGACGGGGATCGGCATGCCGGACGGCGCGGGGGCGGGCGTGGAGACGGTCGCCGGCAGGGTCGCGGACCCGGGGGCGACGCTCATGCACGAGCACGTCTTCGGCCTCAGCCCGGAGATCCTGTGGAACTGGCCCGACATCCCCGAGGGGTGGGAGCAGGAGCGGCGCGCCCGGGAGGCCGCGGCCAGGCTGGACGACCTCAAACGGCACGGCATCGACACGATCGTCGACCTGACCGTGGTCGGGCTGGGCCGCCACGTGCCCGCCGTGCAGCGGGTGGCCGAGCTGACCGAGGTCAACATCGTGGCCGCCACCGGCCTGTACACCTACGACGCCCTCCCGCCCTACTTCGGCAACCGCGGGCCCGGCTCGCTCTTCGGCGGCCCCGACCGGCTGGCCGAGTTCTTCGTCCGGGACATCGCCGAGGGGATCGGCCGTACCGGTGTGAAGGCCGGTGTGCTGAAGTGCGCCAGCGACCACCTCGGCATGACGAAGGGCTGTGAGCGGGTGTTCCGCGCGGTCGCCGAGGCGCACCTGGAGACCGGGGTGCCGATCTCCACCCACTCCCACAGCGCCTCCGGCGGCGGCCTGGAACAGCAGCGGCTGCTGGCGGGGCTGGGGGTGGACCTGTCCAGGGTCGTCATCGGTCACGCGGGCGACTCCACCGACCTCGCCTACCTGGAGGAGCTCATCGCCAACGGCTCCTACCTGGGCATGGACCGGTTCGGCATCGAGACGATCAGCCCGTTCGAGGACCGGGTGGCCGTCGTCGCCGAGCTCGCCGCGCGCGGCCACGCGGACCGGATGGTGCTCTCCCACGACTCCTACTGCTTCAACGACCGCTTCGACGCCGACGTCGTGCGGCGCCGCCACCCGAACTACCACCTGCTCCACATCTCCAGGGACGTGCTGCCCGAGCTCCGCAGGCGGGGCGTCACCCCGGAGCAGATCGACCGGATGCTCGTCGCCAACCCCCGCGCGATCCTCACCCGGCGCGAGACGCGCGGGGCCGTACCCGGAGGCACGTCATGATCACCGCTGAGGACTTCGACGTCGGCGCGGCCTGGCACGTCGCCGCCCCCTACGACTTCCTGCGCAGGCTCCGCCGCGAGCACCCGGTGTTCCGCAGCGAGCACCTGGACGCCCACGTCCTGACCAGGTACGGGGACGTGCGCGCCGCCTACGGCGATCCCCGGCGGTTCTCGTCGGAGGGCTCGCTGACCATCTCGCGCAGCCTCGCCGCCGAGACCCGGCGGGTGCTGGGCGAGCACGGCTCGTTCCTGTCGAGCTTCGTCGCCAACGTGGACCCGCCGGCCCACACCCGGCTGCGCCGCTCGGTCTCGCGCGCCTTCACCCCGCGTGCCGTCGCCGCGATGGAACGGCGCTTCCGCGACCTGAACGAGGAGGTGCTCGACCGGGTGGCCCCGCACGGCGGCGCCGACCTGGTCGCGGAGATCGCGCACGTGCCCTCGGCCAGGCTCACCGCCCGCTTCATCGGCGTGCCCGAGGAGGACGAGGACTTCGTCAGGGAACACGTCAGGGACTGGTTCCAGCTCTTTCTGTCGCCGCAGCCGCCCGAGCGCCAGCTCGCGCTGGCCGGGAGCTTCCTGGCCTACCTCGACTACGTCGACCGTCTGGTCGCCGCGCGTGCCGCCGAGCCCCGGGACGACTTCGTCTCGCTGATGACCTCGCTGATCGGCACCGAGCTCTCGCACCGCGAGGTCGTCGAGCTGATCTCCACGATCCTGCTCGGCGGCAACGACACCGTGCCCAACCAGCTCGGCAACAGCGTGCTGCGGCTGCTGCGCGAGGAGGTCTGGCCGGTCCCGCCGGAGCTGCTGCGCACCGCGGTCGAGGAGTGCATGCGCATCGACGGCGCCAGCCTCGGCTCGTTCCGCCACGTCACCGCCGACGTGGAGCTGCACGGGGTGACCATCCCCGAGGGCTCGCTCTGCCTGCTCTCCACCGACTCCGCCGCCCACGACGAGGACGTCTTCGACGCGCCTGAGGAGTTCCGCCCCGCCCGCCGCAACGCCGACGCGCACATGACGCTGGGGTACGGCATCCACTTCTGCGTGGGGGCCGCGCTCGCCCGCCTGCAGCTGCGCACCGCGCTGGAGGTGCTGGGCGAGCGCCTGCCGCGACTGCGCCTGGCACCGGGCGCGCCGCCCGTCGCCTACCGTACGTCGATCGTCGGCCGTGGCCTGACCGCGCTGGAGGTCGAATGGTGACGCGCCCCGGCGACGGACCTTCGGGCGGACCGGCGGAGGAGCCGGCTGGTGGGCCGGCGGAGGAGCCGGCTGGTGGGCCGGCGGAGGAACCCGCGGGCGGACCGATGAGGAGACCGGCGGAGAGGCGGGCGGAGAGGCCGGCGGGAAGACCGCTCGGAAGACCGGTGGGAGGACCGGGCGGCAGGCTGGCCGGCCGGGTGGCACTGGTCACCGGGGCGGCCTCCGGGATCGGCGCGGCGACCGCGCGGCGGCTGGCCGCGGAGGGAGCCCTCGTCGGGGTCGCCGACCTGTGGATCGCCGGGGCGCGCCGGGTCGCCGGGCAGATCAGGTCCGCCGGCGGCACCGCCTGCGCGCTCCGGTGCGACGTGTCCCAGGAGGCGGAGGTGAGGGCCGCCGTGTCCGAGCTGACCGCCTCGTTCGGCCCGCTGGACGTGCTGCACTCCAACGCCGCCTGCCTGGACCGCGAGGTCTACGGCCGCGACCGGGACGTGCTCGACCTGGCCGTCGAGGTATGGGACCGCACCATGGCGGTCAACGTGCGCGGGGCGATGCTCATGGTCAAGCACGCCGTCCCGGTGATGCGCGACGGCGGCGCGATCGTGCTGACCTCCTCGGTCTCCGGGCTGGTCGGCGCCGCCGACCACGCCGCCTACGGAACCTCCAAGGCGGCCCTGACCGGTTTCACCCGCTACGTCGCGACCATGTACGGCTCGCGCGGCATCCGCTGCAACGCGATCGCCCCCGGCCTGGTGATGACCGACGCGGCACGCGAGGCGATGCCGCCCGAGCGCCTGGCCGAGAAGGCCGCGGAACGCCTCCTGCCGTGGCCGGCCGAACCGGACGACGTGGCCGCGCTGGCCGCCTTCCTCGTCTCGGACGAGGCGCGGTGCGTGACCGGCCAGACGATCGTGCTCGACAGCGGGACCACGGCGCATCGGCCCGAGCACGCGATCAGGGTGTGGGAGCGTGCGAGACTGGATCGGTGACGTTATCTGTGGGTCTGGTGGGCGCCGGACCATGGGCCGAGATGGTGCACGCGCCGATGCTCGCGGCCGGTCCGAACACGCGTCTGGCAGGTGTGTGGGCACGCCGCCCCGAGGCCGCGGCCAGGTTCGGGGCCCCGGTCTTCGAACGCATCGAGGAGCTCTTCGACAACTGCGAGGCCGTGGCGTTCTCCGTCCCGCCCGCGGTCCAGGCCGAGCTGGGCGTGCTCGCCGCCAAGGCGGGCAAGGCGCTGCTGCTGGAGAAACCGCTCGCCGCCGACCTGGACGGGGCCCGCCGGCTGGCCGAGGCGATCGCCGAGGCGGGCGTACCCTCGCAGATGGTCCTCACCTGGCGTTACTCGCCCGCCACCCGCGCCTTCCTGGCGAGGGTCTCGGCCCTCGAACCGTTCGGCGGCCGGGCGGCCAACGTCTCCGGCGCGATGCTCGGCGGGGACTTCGCCACCTCCTGGCGGCTGGAGCGCGGCGCGATCCTCGACGTGGGCCCGCACATGATCGACATGCTGGACGCGGCGCTCGGCAAGGTCGTCGGGGTCCGCGCGCACGGCAACCCGCTGGGCTGGGTCGGGCTGCTGCTGGAACACGAGACCGGCGCGGTCAGCGAGGCGTCGCTGTGCATGAGCGTGCCGGGCGAGGTCCCGCCCTCCCAGGTGGAGATCTACGGCCGGCTGGGCCGCGAGTCCCTCGACGACACCCGGCTCGGCTCCGACGCCTTCTCCCTGATGCTGGCGGAGTTCGCGCTGACCGTACGGCGGGGCGGGCATCCGCTGGACGCCGCGCACGGCCTGCGCCTGCAGGAGATCATCGCCGCCGCCGAGGAGCAGCTCGGCTGAGAGCACGGCGGGGCGGTCCTGCCGGAAGGGCCGGGAGGCCGGGAGGCCGTGACACCGGGACGGCCGAGGGCCGTGACATCGGGACGGCCGAGGGCCGTGACACCGGGACGGCCGAGGGCCGTGACATCGGGACGGCCGAGGGTCGTGGCACCGGGGTGACCGGGGTGACCGTGATACCGGGACGGCCGAGGGCCGGGACGCCGGGGCGACCGGGGACCGTGACACCGGGGCGGCCGGAGGGATTGATACCGTTCGTTCGACGCGTAGCTGAGCGAAGTCCGGTGTGAGTCCGGCGCTGTCCCGCAACTGTCATGGCCTCCCCGGGGGTCGAGCCAGGTCGCCTCCGCCGCGTCGACGTCGTCGACCCTCGTGGAAAAGGGTGACCCGTCCCCACCGGGTCTCTCGGTTCCGGCAACTGAAAGGACCTCGTGTGAGGCCCGTACGCAGCGCCCTCGCCGGTGCCCTGCTCGCCGCACTGACCCTGGCCGGATGCGGCCAGAGCACTCCCGCCGCCTCCCCGGCCGCGACCACCCCCTCGGCAGGAGCGGCCTCCACCCCCTCGGCGGCGGTGAGCTTCCCCGTCACCGTCCAGGCGGGCAACGGCCCCGTCGCCGTGGCGCGCAGGCCCGAGCGGATCGTCTCGCTCTCCCCGACCGCCACCGAGAGCCTGTTCGCCATCGGCGCCGGCCCGCAGGTGGTCGCCGTGGACGACCAGTCCACCTATCCCGCCGACGCGCCCAGGAGCGACCTGTCCGGTTTCAAGCCGAACGTGGAGGCCATCGTCGCCAGGAAGCCCGACCTGGTGGTGATCGCCAACGACACCGAGAGCCTCGTGGCCGCGCTGGGCAAGGTGGGCGTCCCCGTGCTGCTGGAGCCCGCCGCCACCAAGCTGGACGAGGCCTACGACCAGATCACCGACCTCGGCGCCGCCACCGGCAACGTGGACCGGGCCGCCGAGCTCGTCGCCGGGATGCGCAAGCAGCTCGACGAGGTCGCCGCCACCGCGCCCAAGGACACGAAGCTCACCTACTACCACGAGCTGGACGTCACCCCCTACGCGGCCACGTCCACCACGTTCATCGGTCAGGTCTACGGGTTGTTCGGCCTGACCAACATCGCCGACAAGGCCCCCGACGCGGCCGGAGGCTACCCCAAGCTCTCGGCCGAGTTCGTGGCCCAGGCCGACCCCGACCTGATCTTCCTGGGCGACACCAAGTGCTGCGGCCAGTCCAAGGACACGCTCGCCAAGCGCCCGGGCTGGTCCAAGCTGTCGGCGATCGAGAACGACCGGGTGGTCCCGCTCGACGACGACATCGCCTCCCGCTGGGGGCCGCGTGTCGCCGACCTGGCCAGGCAGGTCGGCGACGCCGTCCAGAAGGCCGCGGCCGGCGGGTGACCCTCTAAGTGACCGACCCCTTCCCGCGTCCCCCGGGAACGCGCGGCACCCGTACCGACGCCGGGACCGGCACCGGCGTCGACGCGGACACCGGCACCGAAACCAGCACCGATGTCGGGACTGACGTCGGCACCGGCACCGGCACCGAAACCGGCACCGAAACCGGCACCGAAACCGGCACCGACGCCGGCAACGGTGCCGGTGCGGAGCGGTGGGCCGGGGCGCGGTCATGGCGGGCGACCCGGCTGAGCCCGGTGGTCGCGTCCGCCGCCGTCTGCCTGCTCCTGGCGAGCATGCTCGCCGGGCTGCTGGCCGGCGCGGCGGACATCGCGCCGCGCAGCGTGATGCTCCAGCTTCTCGACTGGCTCCCGCTGGTCACGGCCGACTCCGGCCTCGCCCCGGTCGAGCTGGGCCTGCTGTCGGAGATCCGGCTGCCCCGCGTCGTGCTCGCCGCGCTCGTCGGCGGCCTGCTGGCCATCGCCGGAGCCGGGTACCAGGGCGTCTTCCGCAACCCGCTGGCCGACCCCTACCTGCTCGGGGCCGCCGCGGGCGCCGGGCTGACGACCACCGCGGCGATCGTCTTCAGCCGGGGCGACGACCTGGCCGTCGGCATCCCCGTCGCCGCCTTCGCCGGGGCCGTCGGCGGCGTGCTCCTCGCCTACGGGCTGGGCAGCGTGGCGGGCCGGGGAGGCGGCACCGCCACCCTGGTCCTCGCCGGGGTGGCGGTCACCTCCTTCCTCACCGCCGTCCAGACGTTCCTGCAGCAGCTCCGGGTCGAGGAGCTCCAGCGCATCTACGCCTGGATCCTCGGCGACCTCGGCGGCGGCTGGGAACAGATCACGCTCGTCGCCCCGTACGCCGCGGTCTCGGTGGCGATCATGCTGCTGCACGGCAGGCTGCTCGACGTGCTCTCGGTCGGCGACGACGAGGCCGTCACCCTCGGCCTGAACGCCACCCGCGTCCGGCTCGTCGTGCTGCTGGCGGCCTCCCTGGCCACCGCCGCCGCCGTCGCGGTCAGCGGGCTGATCGGCTTCGTCGGCATCGTGGTGCCGCACGCGGTCCGCCGCCTGACGGGCACGTCGTACCGGATCGTGCTGCCGGTCTCGCTGATCGGCGGGGCCGCTTTCCTGGTCCTGGCCGACCTGCTCGCCCGGACCGTGCTCGCCCCGGCCGAACTGCCCATCGGGGTGGTGACGGCCTTCGTCGGGGCCCCGTTCTTCGTGCTCGTGCTGCGGATGACCCGGAGGATGGAGACGTGACACCTCCCGCGCCCTACCGGACGCCGCCGACCCGGAGGGTGGAGACGTGAAACCTCTCGCGCCCCGCCGGGAGGGGACCCCGTGACCCGCCTGACGGTGCGGGACCTGTCGGTCGTACTGGACCGGCGGCCCGTGCTCCGCGAGGTCGGGCTCGACGTCCGCGACGGCGGCTGGCTGGCCGTGATCGGCGCCAACGGCGCGGGCAAGTCCACGCTGCTGCGCGCCCTGGCCGGGGTGCTGCCGTACGACGGCGACGTGCTGGTCGACGGCGACCCCGTCCGGCGGCTGCGGCACAGGGACCGCGCCCGGCTGCTGGCCTACGCCCCGCAGGCCCCGGCGCTGCCGGTCGACATGACCGTGTTCGACTACGCCCTGCTCGGCCGGACCCCGTACATCCCCTACCTGGGGCGCGAGGGGCGGCGCGACCGGGAGGTGACCGCGTCGGTGCTGGAGCGGCTGGACCTGTCGCGGCTGGCGGCCCGCACGCTCGGCAGGCTGTCCGGCGGCGAGCGCCAGCGCGTCGTGCTCGCCAGGGCGCTGGCCCAGCAGGCCCCGGTGCTGTTGCTCGACGAGCCGACCACGGCCCTGGACCTGGGACACCAGCAGCAGGTGCTGGAGCTGGTGGACCGCCTCCGGCTGGCCGACGGGCTGACCGTCGTCACGACCCTGCACGACCTGAGCCTCGCCGGCCAGTACGCTGACGCGATGATGCTGCTCTCGGCCGGCCGGGTGGCCGCCTCCGGCGCCCCGGACGAGGTCCTCACCGAGGAGCTGATCGCCGAGCACTTCGAGGCCCGTGTCCGCGTCGGGACCGGATCCGCGGGCAGGCCCGAGGTCCACCTGGAGCGGTCACCGGTCCTGGACCACCCGGAGCGGCCGTGACGGCGGCGCCGGTCCCAGGCCACCGGGGAGCGCTCGTGACGGCGGCGCCGGTCCCTGGCCGTCGTGGAGCGCTCGTGGCGGCGGTGCCGATCCCGGGCCGCTTGGAGCGGTCGTGAAGGCGGCGCCCGTCCTGGGCCACCGCGACGAGGACGGCGCCCTGCTGGCGTGCCTGCTGTGGGAGTTCGGCCCCGGGTGGCGGGCGATCTCCTCGGCGGTGCTCGGCGGCGGCATCGGCCCGGCCGCCTGGGCGCTCAACGCGCAGGTCGTCGCCGGGTACGCGCGCATGGACCCGGTGGAGCACCTGCTGGAGCTGGCCCCGCCGGGGCCGGGGGTGGGCATGCTCACCGCCGCGTCGGTCGACCGCTTCACCCGGGCCGCCGACGGGGGAGTGGAGGTCGTGGCGACCGTCGGCCTGCGCGTCCCCACCTGGGCCGCCGCCCCCGAGGGCGTGCCCGACCCCGAGCTGGCCCCGATACGCCTGCCCGGCACCGGGCCTGCCCCGGCGCGCCCGCACGACTCCGGACCGGCCCCGGCGCGCCTGCCGGGAACGGTCAACATCATCGTGGCCGTGCCGGTCGCGATGAGCGACGCGGCCCTGGTCAACGCGGTCATGACGGTGACCGAGGCCAAGACCCAGGCGCTGCTGGAGGCGGGTTTCTCCGGCACCGGCACCGCCTCCGACGCGGTCTGCGTGGCCGCCCCCGAGCGCCGTCCCGGGCACGGTCCCCAGGAGCCGTTCGGCGGGCCCCGCTCCACCTGGGGTGCCCGCATCGCCCGCGCCGTCCACGCCGCGGTTCGTGAAGGCGCCCATCTTTGGTCGAATCGTGACGCGCCAACTACGCAACGTTAAAGAAATGCGGGAAGTAGCATGTGGACGAAGGTGAGACTCCCGATACTGGGCGGGTGACGACGATGGCGACGACGGAGCCGACGACCAGGCGGACGGTTCTTCACGGAGAGCCGCCGTTCACTGTCGATGACCTGCTCAGGTTCCCCGATGACGGGAACCGTTACGAGCTCTTCAACGGGAGCCTGCTGGTGAGTCCTTCCCCTGTCCCCTTGCATCAACGTGCGATCTTGCGCCTCGCGCGCATCCTCGAAGACGCCGCGCCGCCGGAGTACGAGCCGATGCAGGAGGTCAACCTCCGGGTGAGCGACCGCGACTTCTTCATCCCCGACCTCGTCGTGGTCCCGACGGAGACCGTCGAGGAGACGGAGCTGATGTTCGCGCCGCGCGACCTCCTGCTGGCCGTCGAGATCGTCAGCCCGAGCACCCGGGCGCGGGACCGCCACCTCAAGAGGGCCGCCTACGCCGCGGCGGGCATCCCCCTCTACTGGCGGATCGAGCTCTCCGACGGGCCGTCCGTCCACGTCCACGAGCTCGCCGGTGACGAGTACAAGCCCGCCGAGAAGTACGACGCGGGAGAGGTCGCGAGCCTGTCCGCCCCGTTCGAGGTGTCCTTCGACCCGGCCGTGCTGGTCCGACGCCGGGCCTGAGCCGTGTCGTCGCCGGTGACGGCGACGCCGTAGTCGGCGCGGGCGCCGTGGCGGGTGACGCGGCCCGCGTCGAGGTCGGCCAGGACCTCCTCGACGGGACGCTCGTACGGTGAGCCGATGCCCCCGCCCCCGGTCGTCTCGACCACGAACGCCTCGCCCGCCGCGAAGCGGACGTTGTTGGACTTGGAGGGAAGGCGTTCCAGCGTCCCGTCCGCGCGCCGCAGGAAGAAGCCGCCCAGCCGTCCCGGCAGGCCGCCCGAGCGGCCGGGCGGGGCGTTGCGCAGCCGGTCGCCCCGGGTGGTGACGTGGGCGTCGGCCAGGAAGCGGATCACCGTCCGGGAGCCCAGCCCGCCCCGGTGGCGGCCGGGGCCGCCGGAGTCGGGGATCGTCTCCACCGACTCCACCAGCAGCGGGCAGCGCGTCTCCACCGGTTCGGCCTGGGGGACCGAGTTGCGGCCGATGCCGAAGTGCACGCCCGTCGCGTCCGGCCCGTCCTTGCCCTGCCGCGCGCCGACCCCGCCGAAGTCGTACGAGAGGTGGATCCAGTACGGCGCCTCGACGGCCGCGATGGAGAACGGCTGGAGGATGCCGCTGGCGGCGATGGCGCGCTCGGGCATCGCGTCCGAGAGCGCCTGGAAGATCGCCTCCATCGCCGCGTAGATCGGGACGAACCGGCCGCCGCACGGGTGGGGGGAGCGGGCGTTCAGCAGCGAGCCGGGCGGCAGCCGCACCTCGATCGCCCGCAGGCAGCCGTCGTTCATCGCGATGGACGGGTCCAGGAAGCAGCGGGTGGCGAACACCGCCGCGGCCAGTGACTGCGACAGGGAGGCGTTGATCGCCGCGGGGACCTGGGGACCGGTGCCCGCGAAGTCCAGCACGACCGCCTCACCCGGCGTCAGGGTGATCGCGACCTTGACGGTGTGCGGGACGGTGACGTCGATGCCGTCGTCGTCGATCGGGTACGACGCCTCGTGGCGTCCGGCGGGCAGGGTGTCCAGGGCCGCGCGGGTCATCGCCTCGGTGTGGTCGAGGTAGTCGTCGACGCCCCGGGCGAGCCCGGCGGGGCCGTACTCGGCGACCAGCGCCTCCATCCTGGCGGCGGCGACCGCGGTGCCCGCGACGAGCGCGCGCACGTCGCCCATGACCTTGTCGGGAGTACGGCTGTTGGCCCGCAGGATCGCCTCGATCGCCGGTTCCACGCCCCGCGCGGTAGCCAGCAGGACCGGCGGGAGCTGGAGCCCCTCGAGGAAGACGTCGGTGGCCAGCGGCGCCATGCCGCCCGCCGACAGGCCGCCCAGGTCGGAGACGTGGATCATCGTCGCGGTGAAGTACGCGGGCTCGCCGGAGACGAAGACCGGCCGGTAGACGAGCAGGTCGTTGGTGTGCACGCCGCCCCGGTAGGCGTCGTTCAGCACGAACACGTCGCCGGGCCGCATGGTGGGGGCGGGGACGTCCTTCAGCAGCTCGGGCAGGGCGACCTTCAGCGCCATGCTGTTCATCAGCGTGGTCGCCGTCGACTGGGCGATCAGGCGCCCGCCCGCGTCGAGGATCGCCGCCGAGGCGTCCGACCCCTCGACGATGAACGTCGAGTACGCCGAGCGCACCACCACGATGCCGGCCTCCTCGGCCGCCACCACCAGCGCGTTCCGCAGCACCTCCGCGGTCAGCGTCTCCGCGCTCATCCGGCCCGCCCTTCCCCCGCGGCCTCTTCCCCCCGCGTGGTTTCTTCCTCCCGCGTGGTTTTCCCCTCCCGCGTGGCCTCTCCCTCCCGGGCCGCCCCGTTCCCCGGTGCGGCCCGCTCCCGTCGCGGGGCGGGTCCGTCGGCGGTGAGGACCACGGACATGTCGCCGGTGAGCCTGGCCGTCCACCCCGGCGGCACCACGATCGTCGCCTCGGCGTCCTCGACGATCGCCGGTCCCGCCGTCTCGCGCAGGTCCGCCCTGTCGTACACCGGCGTCGGCGTGTACCCGCCGGTCTCGGGGAAGTACGCCTCCCGCTCCGTCCGGGGACCCGCCGGGGCACCGGAGCCCGTACGGGCCGGGCCGGCGGTGGTGGCGGGGCCGGCGGGGGTGGCGGGGGCGGCGGGGGCGGGGCTCAGGGTGACGCGGACGCGGTAGCCCAGGACCTCGACGGGTCCCCGCTGCTCGATGCCGTACACCTGCCGGTACCGCGCGTGGAACCGGCCGGCCAGTTCCCCGGGGGAGTCGCTCCACGGGACGGTCAGGTCGTGGGCCTGGCCGGTGAGGCGGACGTCGGCCGAACGGGCGGCCGACACGCCGGGGGAGCCGAGGGTCACGTTCAGGTCGGCGGCCGCGGCCTCGGCCAGCGTGGTGAGGACCCGCACCGGGTCGGCGTCCAGGGCGGACAGGACGCGCTCGGCGGACAGGTCGCCGGCCAGCAGCCCGGCCGCCGAGGCGACCCCGCAGTACGCCGGGACGACCACGGTGGAGATGCCGAAGCGGGAGGCGACCCGGGCCGCGTGCATCGGGCCCGCGCCGCCGAAGGCGACCATGACGAACCCCCGGGGGTCGATGCCGCGCTGCACGGTCACCACGTGGACGGCCGACCCCATCGAGGCGTTGGCGATCTCGTGGACGGCGTGCGCGGCCTCGGCCCGGGAGACCCCGAGCGGCCCGGCCAGGTGACGGTCCACGGCCTTGGCCGCGAGGTCGGGAAGGAGCGGCACGGTCCCACCGGCGAACGAGGCGGCGTCCAGGTAGCCGAGCACCAGGTCGGCGTCGGTCACCGTCGGCTCGTCGCCCCCCAGGCCGTAGCAGGCCGGCCCCGGTGACGAGCCCGCCGAGCGCGGCCCGGCCCGCAGGGTGCCCGCCGCGTCCACCCAGGCGACGCTGCCCCCACCGGCCCCGACCTCGGCCAGGTCGATCGCCGGGGTCTTGATCGGCACCCCGGTCCCGGCCCTGCGCCCGCCGAAGCTGCCCCTGCCGCCCACGTGGAACTCGTGGGTGATCTCCGGCTCGCCGTTCCTGATCACGCAGGTCTTGGCGGTGGTGCCGCCCATGTCGAAGGAGACCACGTCCGGATGTCCGGACGCGGCCGCCGCCAGCACGCCGGCGGCGGGCCCGGACTCGATGGTCGCCACGGCCCGGCGGGCGGCCAGCTCGGCGGGCATCACGCCCCCGCTCGAATCCATCACGTGCACCGGCGCGGTGATCCCGAGGTCCGCCAGCCGCGCGGCCAGCCGCCGCAGGTACCCCGCCATGACCGGGCCGACGTACGCGGACATGATCGTGGTCGTCGCCCGCTCGTACTCGCGCAGCTCGGGCCAGACGTCGGAGGAGATCACCACGGCCGGGACGGAGCGGCGCAGGATCTCGGCGACCCGCCTCTCGTGGGAGGGGTTGGCGTACGCGTGCAGCAGGCAGACGGCGACGGACGTGACGCCCCGCCGCGCGATCTCCTCACCGACCTCGGCCACGGCCGCCTCGTCGAGCGGTTCGAGCACCTCGCCGTGGCCGTTCACCCGCTCGGGCACCTCGAAGCAGTCGCCGGCGGCGACCGGTGGCGCGGGCGGGTCGAAGCGCAGGTCGTAGCGGTCCTCCTCGACCCTGGCGTAGCGGCCCAGGGGGATCATCGAGCGGAACCCGCGCGTGGTGACGAAGGCGACCCGGGCGCCCCGCCGTTCCAGCACCGCGTTGGTGGCCAGCGTGGTCGCGTGCACCACCCGGGTCACCCGGGAGGGATCGGTGCGGCCCAGCACGGCGGCGACGCCGACGACGATGCCCTCGGCCGGGTCGTCGTGGGTGCTCAGGCACTTGGCGACGGTGATCTCGCCGGTCGGCCCCCGCAGCACCACGTCCGTGAACGTGCCTCCGACGTCGATCCCGATCGAGTGGCTCACGAAGGGCAGGCTATTTCCCTAGCAAGCGCTTGTCTATGCAATGAGGCCGGATCCGGCACCGGCCCCCGTTCGGCCCCCGTCCGAACCCGGTCTCCCGAACCCCGTCTCTCGGACCTCGCCCTCCGGGCCCGCTCTCCGAATCCGGCCCCTGCCCCGCCTCTCACCTGGTCTCACCTGGTCTCGCCTCCCCTTGCCCGGTGCCCGGCGGCCGCCCCTTCCCGTTTCCCCCTTTCTCCCTTGGAGAGTTATATGTGCCTTACTTTCTGTTTCATCCCTTATTGGGGAAATGTGCAGAACCATCCTTGGATGGGCTTCTGGAAACGGGCGTGCGGGGGTCCGCGGGCCGATTCCGGTATCCGACCGTTGTCTCCCGGAGGGCCGACGAGGATTAGACTTTGCGTAACTGCCCGCGACGGGGTGTGGGCATGGGGAAAGGCCGTGAACGGATTGGTGAAGGCCGGGGAGGGATGCCCGGCCCGTGACGTCCGGCGGACCGGAGGGGGAGCGGCGGCAGGTCTTCCGTCTCCGGACGGTTCACGTGTTCACTCCGTTGTACGACCCTTGTTTCATGCCCGGTTGGGAGTGGCGATGCGGCGGTCAGGTTCGGTGCTGGCGATGATCGGAGGGCTGTGCCTGGCGATCGCCGGGACGGTCCCCGCGCTGGCCCACGAGCATCCCAGCGGGATCACCGACCTGGTGACCCCCGCGGTGGTCAGGATCGAGGCCACCGCGCACGTCGACATAACGCTGCTCGACCACATCGGCGACCTGGTGCACGTGGAGCGTTCCTACCGGGTGCCCATCGGCAGCGGCACCGGCACCGTGATCAACCCCGAGGGCGGCATGGTCACCCTCACCCGGGTGGTCACGACCGACCGTGACGTGCGGATCCTCGCCGCCAACAGGATCTTCTCCGAGCACCACAAGGTCAAGATCCCCGCGGACTTCGAGCGGCACAAGGTCAAGGACGACAGGCTCAACCACCACCTGCAGGACTGCTACCCGCCCAAGAAGCCCACCGCCACCTGCATCATCGACGTCACCACCGAGATCACGGTCTTCCCCAACATCGCCCCCGCCGACAAGGAGGGGTTCAAGGCCGAGATCGTGCGCGTCGGCGACAGGCCCGACAGCCCCGCGGTGCTGGCGCCGATCGGGCGCGCCGACGGCGGCGCGGGCCTGCCCACCGCCCCGCTCGCCGCCGCGGTGCCCTCCAAGGAGGGATCGCCCGTGGCGGTCGCCGGGTTCACCGGCAAGCCCGCCGCGAACCTGCCGGAGACCGTCGACATCGCCCACCTGCGGGCGGGCGGCGCGGGCGAGGGCGGGCGCCAGTTCAAGGACCCGGAGAACAAGGCCGACGAGCCGAAGAAGCTGGGCGCCCTCATCGACAAGGGGCTGCTCGGCGGCCCGGTCATCGAGGACAAGAAGGGCGAGGTCGTCGGCCTGCTCGTCGGCGGCGGCGCCGACGCCCGCATGATCGGTATCCGTGAGGTCACCAAGGCCCTGGCCGAGGCGAACGTCGCCCCCGGGCGCGGGCCGATCGACGCCGCCTTCGAGCAGGCGCTGACCCGCTTCCACACCCACTACTACGGCGACGCCGTCCCGGCCTTCCAGCGCGTGCTGGAGCTCTACCCCGGCCACACCGTGGCCGCCGCGCACCTCAAGACCGCCCAGGCCAAGCGCGGCACCGCCGAGGACGAGGCGACCAAGACGGTGGCCGCCTCCGGCGACGCCCCCCGGGGCGCGCCCCTGTGGCCGTTCGTCGCCGGCGGCGGCCTGCTGGTGCTCGCCGTGCTGACCACCGCCTTCCTGCTCTGGCGGCGCAGACCCGCCGACCCCGGGCCCGGGACCGGGCCCACCACGGCCGCCGACACCCGTCCCCCCATGCCGGACCCGCCGTCCATCCCGCCCCGGCCGGTCCTCGACGAGCACGCCGACTCCACCAGGGTGGTCAGCCGCTCCTTCCCGGCGCTGCCCAAGCTCTCCTCGACCGTGCCGGGACCGGTGCTGGTGGCACGCGATCCCGGCGCCACCGGCGCCGGCGCCACGGGTGCCGGCGCCGTCCCCGACGGCAGACCGGCCGACGCGGTGCAGAAGTACTGCACCGGCTGCGGAATGCGACTGGGCCACGCCCACAGCTTCTGCGGCTACTGCGGCCAGCCGACCAAGACGTGACGCCGGTGAACGACAGGGCACTGATCGGCCGGGAGATGGCCGGCTACCAGATCGAGGACATCATCGGCAAGGGCGGCATGGCCGTGGTCTACCTCGCCGTCGACCCCAGGCTCAACCGCCGGGTGGCACTGAAGATCCTCAACCCGCTGCTGGGCGAGGACGAGAGGTTCCGCCAGCGCTTCGTGCTGGAGTCGCGCACCGTCGCCAGCATCGACCACCCCAACATCATCCCGATCTACGAGGCCGACAGCGCCGACGACGGCACCCTCTACATCGCGATGCGCTACGTCGACGGACCCGACCTGCGCAAGCTCTTCTACGACCGGGGCCCGCTGCCGGTCGGCCAGGTCAACCGGATCTTCGCCCAGGTGGCCGCCGCGCTCGACACCGCCCACGCCCACGACCTGGTGCACCGCGACGTCAAGCCCGCCAACGTCCTGATCGCCGCGCACACCGAGGGCGACCACGCCTACCTCACCGACTTCGGCATCACCAAGCACCGCACCTCGATCTCCGGGCTGACCCAGACCAACCAGTTCATCGGCACCCCCCGCTACATGTCGCCCGAGCAGATCAACAAGGAGCACATCGACGGCCGCTGCGACCAGTACGGCCTGGCCTGCGTGGTCTACGAGGCCCTGTCCGGGCGGCTGCCCTTCCAGCGCGACAACGAGATCGCGCTGCTGTGGGCGCACCTCGCCGAGACCCCCACCCCGCTCACCACGCTCCGCCCCGAGCTGCCGCCCCAGGTGGACGCGGTCATGGGGCGGGCCCTGGCCAAGTCTCCCGAGCAGCGCTTCGAGACCTGCGGCCGGTTCGTCGCGGAACTGCGCGACGCGATCAGCGGCACCGGCCACCCGTACCAGCTCACCCAGGCGCCCCCCGCGGCGCCGACCGTTCCGGGGCGCAGGACCGGCGGCCGCAAGGGCATCCTGATCGGCGCGGGCGTGGCGATCACGGCGATCGTCGTGCTGGTGGCGCTGCTCGCCACGTTCCTGCGCGGCGGTGACGCCTGGGCCGCGTACGACGGCTCGGCCGCGGTCCCGATCGCGTTCCAGCACCCCGGCGGCTGGACCCTGGAGCCGCACGCGGACGTGTTCGTGATGGCCTCGCCCCGGGTCGACCGGTTCCGGGCGCTGTTCGCCACGCCCGTCACCGCGGACTGGGCCGGCGCGAACGAGATCATCAAGGACGCCCCCAAGGACGCCACCGGCCTGTACGCGCAGACGCTCGACACCCTCGATCCGCGCAGCGGCGCCGAGCGGCTGCAGGAGGCCCTGCAGTCCTCCCTCCCCGGCACCGTCAGCGTCTTCTCCCAGGTCGTCCAGACGAACGTGGGCGGCAGGACGGCATCCCGGCTCCAGGGGACGATCGCCGACCCGCAGCGCGGCGGCCAACTCGACTTCACCGGCTGGGTGGTCGACCGTCCGGACGAGGCGGCACTGCTGATCTACTTCTGCGCGCCGGGCACCTGTGACACCGCGACCGCCCTCCGGTTCGTGCAGAGCGTCTCCTTCCCGGTCCTCTGAGGTCGCGCGGAGCGCTTCCTCCGGACGAACCGGGTCCGTACGGGGCGCTCCTTTCCCGTCTTCCGGGTTCATGTGAAGTGTCGCCTTCCCGTCTTTTGAGAAAGCGACTTGCGTCCCACTTGTGACCGGCTTGTCCGGGCGTTTTGTCCTATGGGCAAGACGGCCACCAGCCTTTAGTCTCCCCGAATGGCGGTTCTCCTCTCCCGTTCGGCATCCGTGCGCGGCCGTACGGGTCGTTGACCGCGCGTCCCGGAAACGAGGCGTCCCGTCACCGGCCAAGGAGAAGAAGTGAACATCCGCGTCGTTATCGCCGACGACCAGGCCATGGTCCGCGCCGGGCTGAAGCTCGTCGTGGAGAGCGAGACCGGCCTGGAGGTGGTCGGCGAGGCCGCCGACGGGGTCGAGGCGGTCGCCGTGACCCGCCGGACCAGGCCGGACATCGTGCTGATGGACATCTCGATGCCCCGCATGGACGGCCTCACCGCGGCCAGGGAACTCCTGGGCCGGCCCGACCCGCCCAAGGTGGTCATGCTGACCACCTTCGACACCGACGAGAACCTCTACGCCGCCCTGCGCGCCGGGACCAGCGGGTTCCTGCTCAAGGTGTCGCCGCCCGAGCAGCTGGTGGAGGCGATCCGCGTGGTCGTCGCGGGCGACGCCCTGCTGGACCCGGCCGTCACCACCCGCGTCATCGCCTCCTTCGCCGGACGTCACGACCCCGCGCCCCCGCCGAGGCTCGCCGAGCTCACCCCGCGCGAGCTGGAGGTGCTGCGCTCGCTGGCCCGCGGCCTGACCAACGCCGAGATCGCCACCGAGCTCTTCGTCGGCGAGGCCACGGTCAAGACCCATGTGGCGCGGGTGCTGATGAAGCTCCACCTGCGTGACCGGGCTCAGGCGGTGGTGTTCGCGTACGAGTCGGGCGTGGTCCGTCCTGGCCGGTTGATCGGGTAGGAGGAGACCCACTCCTCCCGGTCGTCACCCCACGTCCCCGGGGCGGTGAGGAAGGAGGGCGGCGGGGCGACGATCAGCGGCGTTCCGGAGGCGACGCGCCGGAACCGGGCGGAGTCGGTGAACATGGCGTCTTCCTTGTCTGTGCGGGACCGTGACGGCCTGCCGTTCAGGAAGGTAGGCGCGGGCACCCCGCCGGGTCGTCCGTCGCGGGACTGATGCGGGGTCCCTCTGGCGGGGTAAGGAGATCTCACTGCGGACCGGTTGAAGGTGTGAGAAAAACGCCTCATAGGGTCTGGAGCACACCGCGTGATCCGACGACCGGAAAGACGAGTGATGTTGCACGAGAAACTGGACTCGATCTATGACAGCGTCCTGCGCCGCAACCCGGGAGAGATCGAGTTCCACCAAGCCGTCCGCGAGGTGCTGGAGAGCATCGGGCCGGTCCTGGGCAAACACCCCGAGTACGCCGAATCGAAGATCATCGAGCGCATCTGCGAGCCGGAACGGCAGATCATCTTCCGGGTGCCCTGGGAGGACGACCGGGGCGAGGTGCACATCAACCGCGGCTTCCGGGTCGAGTTCAACAGCGCGCTCGGCCCCTACAAGGGCGGCCTGCGCTTCCACCCCTCGGTCTACCTGGGCATCGTCAAGTTCCTCGGCTTCGAGCAGATCTTCAAGAACAGTCTGACCGGCCTGCCGATCGGCGGCGGCAAGGGCGGCTCGGACTTCGACCCCAAGGGCCGCTCCCAGCGCGAGGTCATGCGTTTCTGTCAGAGCTTCATGACCGAGCTCTACCGGCACATCGGTGAGTACACCGACGTCCCCGCCGGTGACATCGGCGTCGGCGGGCGCGAGGTCGGCTACCTGTTCGGCCAGTACAAGCGCATCACCAACCGGTACGAGTCCGGCGTGATCACCGGCAAGGGGATCGGCTACGGCGGCGCCCAGGTCCGCACCGAGGCGACCGGGTACGGCTGCGTGTTCTTCGTCGACGAGATGCTGAAGGCGCGCGGCACCTCCTTCGACGGCAAGCGCGTCGTCGTCTCCGGCTCGGGCAACGTCGCCGTCTACGCCGTCGAGAAGGTGCAGCAGCTCGGCGGCACCGTGGTCGCCTGCTCCGACTCCTCGGGGTACGTCGTCGACGACAAGGGCATCGACCTCGATCTGCTCAAGCAGGTCAAGCAGGTCGAGCGCCTGCGGATGGACGCCTACGCCACGCGGCGCGGCGGCAGCGTGTCCTTCGCGGAGGGGCGGAGCATCTGGGAGGTGCCGTGCGAGGTGGCGCTGCCGTCGGCCACCCAGAACGAGATCACCGCCAGGGACGCCGAGTCCCTGGTGCGCGGCGGGTGCGTCGCGGTCGGTGAGGGCGCCAACATGCCCACCACGCCGGAGGGCGTCCGGATCTTCCAGGAGGCGGGCGTCGCCTTCGGCCCGGGCAAGGCCGCCAACGCGGGCGGCGTGGCCACCAGCGCGCTGGAGATGCAGCAGAACGCCAGCCGCGACTCGTGGACCTTCGAGTTCTCCGAGGGCCGCCTCCACGAGATCATGAAGGACATCCACGGCCGCTGCCTGCGCACCGCCGACGAGTACGGCATGCCGGGCAACTACGTGGCCGGTGCCAACATCGCCGGCTTCAAGGGCGTCGCCGACGCGATGCTCTCCCTCGGCCTGATCTGAGGCGTCCGCCGATGACCGCCGAAGGCGCCGGTCATCGGCACGCCGAAGCCGGTCGCCGAAGCCGGTCGCCGAAGCCGGTCGCCGAAGCCGGTCGCCGAAGCCGGTCGCCGAAGCCGGTCGCCGGCGCGTCACGGCCGGTCGTCGGACGCCGAAGCCGGGCGAGAGGTGCCGTTCCCGGAGCTGCCCCAGCGCGGCACGGGGTCCCGCTCCCGGAGCACGCCGTCTACCCCGGGAAGAGCCACTCCATCGCGACCAGGCACTTGCCGACGTAGACCTCCCGGCCCGTCTCGATCCCGTACGCCAGGTCCTCGAACACGCGGCACCTGCCGTGGAAGACGGCACGCTCGTGCAGGGAGACGCCGGAGGGCCCGTAGGCGAGCAGGGCGGCCTCCAGCGCGTCGGGGCCGAGGTCCCGGTACAGCAGGCCGAAATCGTGGGCCGGATCGACGAGCGCGGCGTCGCTCCAGTCGATGATCCCGGTCACCGCCCCGGTGCCGGGGTCGACGAGAACGTGCTCGATGCCCAGGTCGTTGTGGGAGAGGACCGGCCGGTCCCCGCCCTCCGGGGGCGGGGCGTCCAGGAACGCCCGTACGGCCTCGTGGCAGGACGCCGGAAGCTCCCCGGCGATCGCCGGGTAAATCTCCGCCGCCTCGTCCAGCCACTCCGCCGGTGCCGTGCCGTCCGCCTCCACCAGTCCGTCCACCCGCGCGGCCGGGACGGCGTGCAGGGCACGGAGCAGCCCGCCGAGCACGGTGCCCACCGACCGGGCGTACACCGCCCGTTGCGGTCCCGGCAGGGCGAGCAGCGGCACGCCCGCGAGCGTCGGGTAGGCCAGGCACCCCCGTTCCGGGTCGGTGAACCTCGGCTCGGGAACGGGCAGCGGGGAGACGGCCGCGACCACACCCAGGAGCCGGGCCTCGCGCTCCACCAGCGCGGCCCGGCGCGTCGGATCGGGCTCCTTGGCGAAGCGCACGATCAGCTCCCCGTCGACCTCGTACGCGGTGTTGTCCTCGCCCTCGCCGAGGGGCGTGACGGTGCCGGCCCGGTAACCGGGCAGCCGGGCGGCCACGGCCTCGCGGACCCGCGCCTCGCCGGCCTCGGGGACGGGTGTCCCTTCGGCCCCTGGGACGCGTGCCCCGGAGGTCTGCGGCGGGCGAGCCCCGGTCTCGCGGGCCCGCGCGGAACGGTCGTGGTCCTCGTCCCCGATCCTGTTCTCCATGCCGTGACCCTACCGACCACACCTCCGGCCGGGTCCCCGCCCCGCGTCATCCCCGTCCTGTCTGCCCGGAAAGCTCGGTAGCGTCCGGGCATGGCCACCGATGAGGGGAAGACCCCGGCGCCGCCGGAGAAGGCCGACGACCACCGGGTCTGGCCGGTGCTGCGGCGGTATCCCGACTTCCGCAGGCTCTTCGCCGGAAACGCCACGTCGCTGCTCGGATCGAGCGTCACCACGGTGGCGCTGCCGCTGACGGCGGTCGTCCACCTGGACGCCTCACCCGCCCAGATGGGTCTGCTCGGTGCGGCGGGGCTGCTCCCGCACCTCGTCCTGGGACTGCCCGCGGGGGTGTGGGTGGACCGCGTGCCCTACCGGCGGACGCTCGTCCTGGCCGACCTGGCGCAGGCGGCGCTCCTGGTCTCGGTCCCGGTCCTGGCCGTGCTCGGGTCGCTGCGGATCTGGCACCTGTACGCCGTGGTGGTCCTCGCCGGCGTCTGCGGCCTCTTCGAGTCGGTGGCCGCACAGTCGTTCACCCCCCTGCTGGTGCCGCGGGAGCGGTTGCTGCCGGCCAACGGCGCGCTCGTGCTGAGCAACGCGACCGTCGCCGTGACCGGCTCGGCCGCGGGCGGACTGCTGGTCTCGCTGCTCACCGCGCCGATCGCCGTCGCCGTCGACGCCGTCTCGTTCCTGCTCGCCGCCCTGTGCAAGGCGCGCATCCGCACCGGGGGACCGGCCGCCGCCCCCGCCGCACGGCACCGGCGTCACCTGCGGGCCGACATCCTCGAAGGAGTGCGCGCGGTCCTCGCCCACCGGATCGTCCGCGCCACGACGCTGGCCGCCACCCTCGGCGCGCTCGGCGGCCAGATCCAGAACGTCGTCCTGATGCTCTATCTGGTCGAGGACCTCACGCTCTCCCCGGCGCTGATCGGCGCGGTCGTCGCGACCGGCGGTGTGGCGGGCGTCCTCGGCGCCCTGGTCGTGACCAGGATCACCCGGCGCATCGGCCCGGGCCCATCTTTCATCGCGGGGATGTTCCTCGCGGCCGTCGCCGGCCCGGTCCTGGCGGTCGCGGGCGGTCCCCCGATGCTCACGCTCGCGGTCCTGGCCGTGGCGCAGGTGCTGCGGGGGACGGGGCCGGCGCTCTACGGCGTCAACCAGCAGACCCTCCGGCAGGTGCTGATCGCCCCCGCCCTGCTCTCCCGGGTCAACGCCACCTGGAGGTTCCTCGTGTACGGGACGCAACCCCTCGGCGCGCTCCTCGGCGGGCTGCTCGGATCGGTGTTCGGCCTGCGGGCCGCCCTCGTCGTCGGCGGCGGCGTGATGCTCGCCGGTGCCGCGATCGCCTGCGCCTCCCCCCTGCGCTCGCTGCGCGAGCTTCCCGCGCCGCCCCGCGACCCGGGGCCGGACACCCTCACAGGGTGAGCGGCAGGCCGAACGCGGGGAACAGGTGGGGCTCGAAGGCGGTGATCTCGGCGATCGCGCCGTCCTCGATCCGCAGCACGTCCAGGACCTGCGCGCGGTAGACCGTGGTGCCCGGCCGCTGCACGTACCCGGCCGCGGCCGGTTGCCCGTTCGCCCGGGTGGGCAGGTGCCGCCAGCGTCCGAAGTAGGCCGGTGAGGCGGGATCGTAGGTCCGTGCCAGCGCGGCCCCGATCGCGTCCCGGCCGACCAGCCACAGCGGGCCCGGAGGCATCGTCACCAGCGCGTCCTGCCGCAGCAGCTCGGCCACCGCGGCGGCGTCGGCCCGGTCGGCCGCGTCCATGTACCGCTGCAGGATCACGCGCTCGGACGGGTCCGGGGCCACCGGGGCGGTCCACCGCGCCCGTTGCCGGGGCAGGTGCTCGCGAAGGGTCGACCGGGCCCGGGTGAGCGCGCTGTTGGCCGAGGCCACGCTCATCTCCAGCAGCGCGGCCGTCTCACCGGCCGGCCAGCCGAGCACGTCCCGCACCACCAGCACCGCCCGCTGCCGGGGTGGCAGGTGCTGGATCGCGGTCAGGAACACCAGCTCCACCGTCTCGCGCGACACCGCCGCGTCCTCCGGTCCCGCGGCGGGTTCCGCCCCGCTCCCGGCGGCGTCCCGCAGCAGGTGGTCGGGGTAGGGCTGCAGCCAGGTGATCCGCGTCGGCGCCTCCACCCCGTCCGCGGCTCCCTCGTAGCGCTGCGGCCGGCGGGTGTGGCGGCGAAGGAAGTCCAGGCAGATGTTGGTGGCGATCCGGTACAGCCAGGCACGGAGCGAGGAACGCCCCTGAAAGCCGTCGCGGCTGCGCCAGGCACGCAGGAACACCTCCTGCGCCAGGTCCGCCGCGTCGTCGTAGGAGCCGACCATCCGGTAGCAGTGCACCTGGAGTTCCCGCCGGTACGGCTCCGCCGCCCCCGCGAACGCCCACTCGTCCCCGGAGGTCACCGCCGCCACCACCGCGTCGTCCTCCCCGGTGCCGGTGCCGGTGCCGGTGCCGGTGCCGGTGCCGGTGCCGGTGCCGGGCTCGTCCTCGGGCTCGGGCAGGGGGCGTTCTCCCGTCACCGGTGCCGGTGTGACGATCCGGCCGATCCGTTCCGGCGCCGGTGAGGTCGCGTCGGCCCGCGCCGCGTCCCACGCGGTACGGGCGATGCGCCGCAGCCTGCCGACCGAGGACGACAGCGCGTTCACATCCGCGTAGAACGCCTCGGGAAGCCCCGGGGCCAGCTCCCGTGCCCGCCGCTCGATGTCGGAGATCAGCTCCCGCACCGTGTCGCCCGCCGCCGGTTCCCGCCGGAACCGGTAGGCCCGCTGCCTGCAGGCCGCCGAGCAGTACACCGAGGCCCGGCCTCGCCGGCCCGTGCGCGCCGGCAAAGCCTCGCCACAGTTGTGGCAGCGCGTCATCGTGCCCCCAGACATAACGTCACATCATTTGGCGTTACGCATTAACCCACCCTTCGCCGCCGGCCGCCAGCCGCCGATCCCCGGCCGGCGGTGAGCAGGGGCTCTTCCCCGCCTCCGACGGGGCCGGCCCTCTCGCCCGGGCCGTCCGGTCAGTTCCGTGGACCGCGCGCGTCTCAATGACCGAACCGCGCGGGCAACGGCCACGCGCACCACGGCACCCGGAACCCCGGGGAACGGAGTGATCTCATGGCGACGGTGTACATCGAGGCGTCGGTGTCGTTGGACGGTTTCATCGCGGGCCCGTCCAACAACGGGTTCGAGCACCTGTTCGCGTGGTGTCGCAACGGGGACGTGCCGACGTCGACCGCGAACTCCACGCGGGTCGCCTACCGCACCTCGCCGGCCAGCGCCGCCCACGTGCGGGAGCTGAACGACATCACCGGGGCCGTGGTCGTCGGCCGCCGGCTGTTCGACATGACCAACGGCTGGGACGGCAACCACCCGATGGGCGTGCCGGTCTTCGTCGTGACCCACACCGCGCCCGAGGACCGTGCGCCGACCGAGACCCCGTTCACCTTCGTCACCGACGGGCTCGCCGCCGCCGTCGCCCTGGCCGAAGAGGCGGCCGGGGACAGGGCGGTCGGGGTCGGCCCGGGCAGCGTGGCCTGGCAGGCGCTCGACGCCGGACTTGTCGACCAGGTGCGCGTCGACCTGGTGCCGGTGCTCCTGGGCGGTGGCACCCGCATGTTCGACCGGCTCGACGGCGCCCCCGTCCACCTCGGCGACCCGCGCGTCATCGCCGGCACCGCCGTCACCCACCTGATCTACGACGTGGCCGACCGCCGCGCCTGACGTCACGCGCCACCGCTTGTAATCAAATGTTTACTTAAGAACGTCCGGGGTGCTGAAAACCAGGTTGAGAATTCACCTTTCTCCGCTAATCTCACCAATGCTTTATGTCGCCTTTAATGCTGACATAGCGCTCTCGCATGTCTTTAGGTGACATAGCGGATACCCCTCGTACGAAAGGCATCTGGTGCGGTACCGTCTTGCCCCCCTCGCGGTGGCTGCCGCTTTCCTCCTCCCGTTCGCCACCCTCTCCGCCCCCGCGCAGGCACGCGCCGAACGGCCGTGCCACGGCACCGGCACCGACGCCGCGGTGCAGAGTCCCGTCACGATCGACCGTTCGGTGGCGTGCCCGGGCGCCCAGGTCCAGCTCGACGTCCACTATCCGGGCAGCGTCGACGGAACGCTCCTGTTCCAGGACCGCACTCCGGTCGGCGAGGCCGGTGAGCACGACGACGTCCGGTTCGTCGTCGGCACCGCAGGCACGCAGCCGTACATCACCTACGGCGGTCAGCGGTACAACCTGATCAACGTGCACTTCCACGGCCACGCCGAGCACAGGTTCGCCGGCCAGCCCTTCGCCCCCCTTGAGGCCCACCTGGTCCACGAGAGGGCGACCGGCACGAAGGGATACGTGGTCTTCTCGGTCCTCGTGGACTCCAAGGACTTCCACGGCCTGTCCGAGCACGACCACCTGATCGCCTCGCCCCCGGCCCTCGGCGCGTCCAGGCCCCTGAACGGCGTCCACCTGAGGGACCTGCTGCCGGCCAACCACACGACCTACCGCTACACCGGCTCGCTCACCACGCCCGACGAGAGCGACGTCTACTTCCAGCCGGTGAACTGGGTCGTGTTCGGCCAGCACGCGAAGGCCCGCCGGCACGACGTCCAGGCCTACAGGTCGCTCTGGGGCGCGGAGGGCAACCACCGGGAGGTCCAGGACAACCACCCGGCACCCAACGTCTACTCCTACCACTGAGCCCTTCCCCGCACGCCGCCGCGTCCGTGCCGTCGATACGATCATGACGAACCGGGTGGGAGCCACACGGGATCACGGAAGGAGCGGGCATGACCTTCGCGACACCGCCGCGGGCGGCGGCCTGGCGGCACCTCGACGCGCGCACCGGTTTCGAGGTGGTCCACTTCCACCCGGCCGGCGACGGCCACCGCATCGAGGGATGGACGACCGCGGTGGAGGACGGCGTGACCTGGGCCGTCGGTTACGTCATCGAGGTGGACGCCGCCTGGATCACGCGAAGCGCCAGGATCGGCGGGCACTCGGCCGAGGGGGCCCGCAGCACCGTGCTGGAGGCCGACGGCGCGGGTCACTGGCGCGTCGACGGCGAACCGGCGGCCCACCTGGACGGCTGCCTGGACGTCGACCTGGAGTCCTCGGCGATGACGAACGCCTTTCCCGTGCACCGGCTGGGGCTTCGGCCCGGTGCCGCGGCCACGGCCCCCGCCGCCTACGTGCGCGCCGTCGACCTCGCCGTCGAACGGCTGGAGCAGGACTACGCCCGCGTCGCCGACGAGGGCTCCCGCCGGTGTTACGACTACGCCTCACCGGCCTTCGGCTTCGCGTGCCGCCTCGTCTACGACGAGTCCGGCCTCGTGCTCGACTATCCCGGTATCGCCGTACGCGAGTCGTGACCCGAAGGGAAGGGGCGACGACGAACCGAATTCCCGCCGCGTCGTCCGCTCATCGGCGATCTCCGTCATGTCCGCGAATCACGCGGTGCTTTCCGGAAACGCGCCGGAGGGCATGCCGGGACGGTTCGCCGATCGAGGAAGGTCCGGACCGTACGGGCTTTTCGTCTCGCGCGGCCCCGGATCGAACCAGCCGTTCCTGGCCCGCCGCAGGAACGCCTCCCAGGCGTCGAAACCGACCAGCACCCCTCCCTGACCCGGAGCGCTGATCCTGACCCCGTCACGGGTGAGGCTCACGATCACCCGCATGGCGGCCCCTCGGAGCCGATCACACACCACACGGCACGGCCCCGCTCTCCCAGGTCACGGACTCCCCACCGGTTCCGGGAGACCTCGGCGACGATGCCGAGCCCGCGTCCGCGCTCCCCGTCGCCCGGTACGCCGCCGGGCTCCCGGGGCCGCCAGGGGCCACCGCCGGGGTCCAGGACCTCCACGCGCAGCAGCTCCTCGCGGCGGGTCAGGGTGAACGACACCAGGTCGCCGGGATCTCTCCGCCGCGCGTGCAGAACCGCGTTCGTGACCAGCTCGGAGGTCGCCAGCCGCACGTTCTCGTACGCCGGATGGTCGTCACCGAGCCATTCCCTCACATGAGAGCGGGCCTTTGACGCGGAGGTGGGATCGAGGTCGAGAAACACCTTTCCGAGGATCTCGTATTCGTCGCCCGGGTCTTTCCACCAGGAGTTGATCGCGGGATTCATGTCACCTGTCCGACGGCCGGATTCCGGATATGCCTTCGCAGCATGACACCGCCCCACTACAGTCGGTAATCGAAAGAGCGCGGCGCATGTTCAACGGTTTTTGTGAAACCGCCGATGAAACCGAGATGATGTCCCGTGCCGCAGGCCAAGGTGCTCGACCCGACCACGTCGCCGGTCGCCTTCTTCGGATTCGAGCTCCGCCGCTATCGCCACGAGGCCGGTCTCTCCCAGGAGAAGCTGGCCAGGCGGATCGGCTTCGCGCTGGGCACCGTCTCCATGGCGGAGACCGGCCGCCGCCCGCCGACCGAGGACTTCGTCCGCAGGTGCGACCAGGCCCTCGGGGCCGAGGGGGCGTTGATCCGCATCAAGGAGATGATGGACAACGTCGCGGCCCGGCTACCGGCCTGGTTCCGGCCGTGGGCGGAGATCGAGCAGGCCGCCGAGAGCCTGCGCACCTGGGAACCGCTCATCGTTCCGGGGCTGCTCCAGACGGCCGAATACGCCCGGGTGCTGTTCGTCGGGGAGCCCAGGGCCTCGGCGGAGAAGGTGGAGCTGGACGTGGCCGCCCGGCTGGAACGGCAGCGCATCCTGGAGCGGGAGGATCCGCCCATGTTCTGGGTCGTCCTCGACGAGGGCGTGCTCGGGCGCTGTATCGGTGACGGCGCCGTCATGACGGCACAACTCGACCATCTTCTGGAGGTCGCGCGCACGCCGCACGTCACCATCCAAGTCGTGCCCTCCGGGGCGGGGAGCACCGTCGGTCTGCTGGGCGGTTTCGTCATTGCACAGGTCCGAGGGCTCGCCAATACTGCATATATGGAGTCGGCTGGCCAGGGCCAGGTCACCGACCGGCCCGTTGACGTGGCGAACATCACCATCAAGTACGAGGCGATTCGCGCCGATGCACTCCCGCAGCGGGCGTCGCTGGAGCTGATCAGGGAGATGAGGGATCGATGGATCGCGAACTGAGCGAGGCCGTCTGGGTGAAGTCGTCGTTGTCCGGCGGTAATGGCGGTAACTGCGTCGAGGTGGCGAGGTTGTCCGGCGGGCGGATCGGGGTGCGGGACAGCAAGGACCAGGTCGGTCCGGCGCTGGTGTTCACCCCGGGCGAGTGGGCCGCCTTCACGGGGTGGGTCCGCGCCGACGAGATGCTCTAGCGCGTCGAAGACAGTCGTCTCCCGGAAGGGGAGGAAACGATGGATAGGGAACTGAGCGAGGCCACATGGGTGAAGTCGTCGTTGTCCGGGGGGAACGGCGGCGAATGCGTGGAGGTGGCGAGACTGCCCAGCGGGCGGGTCGGGGTGCGGGACAGCAAGGATCAGGCCGGTCCGGCGCTGGTGTTCACCTCGGGGGAGTGGGCCGCCTTCGCCCGGTGGGTTCGGGCTGAGGTCAGCCCCTGAGAAGCCCCCGGGTCCCGGAGAGGCGCCGATCGGCGGTCATCGTGTGGCCGATGTTCACTCCGTGACCTGACGTCGTATGAGAAGGGCCGGTCGTCCTGTGGCGGGACGACCGGCCCTTTCGCGTCCCCTGCGGAGAGTGGCCCGGCGAGGCCGCCTTACCTTCGCCACCTGTAGAGATCTTTTGGAATGGGGCAGTATTGTGTATATTTTCCGGCATTAAGCTCCAGCAGAAGGAGGATTTATCGTGACGGCGCTACCGCGGGTACTGTTCGACGAGGCACACGGCGAGTCGTGGACCATCCGGCGGGACGTGGCCGAGACGATGAATCCCGGCAATCCCGACGACAGCGGCTACGTCCGCGCCGCCGGCCTGTTGCGCGGGCTGGGACACGACGTCGGCGCGCACACCGGCGGCCCCCTCACCCCGGGCCTGCTGGCGGAGCGGGACGTGCTCGTGATCGCCCACCCGGCCGCCGAGCGCTGGGAGCGCACCACCGGCGGCGACCCCGTTCTGGCGGACGGGGAGCTGGACGCCGTCGAGGAGTACGTGCGCGCGGGCGGCGGCCTGGTCGTGATGGCCGAGTACGAGCAGGAGAAGTACGGCAGCAACCTCGTCGAGCTGCTCGCCCGCTTCGGGGTGGGCGTCGAGAGCACCCTCGTCCAGGACTCCGCCAACTCCCACAACGGCGTGGCCTCCTGGGTCCTGGGCGTCCCCGGGCCGGGGACCGCGGCCGGGCAGGACCTGCTCGCCGGGGCCCGGCGCGCCTGCTTCTACCGCGCCGGGACGCTCACCGCCCCCGAGGACGCGACCGTGCTGTTCCGTAGCTCTCCCACCGCGACCCCGGCGGGACGCCCGCTGGCGGTGGCCCTGCGGCACGGCGAGGGCAGGGTCGTGGTGCTGGCCGACTCCGACCTGTTCGGCGACGACTCGATCGGCGAATACGACCACGCCGCCCTCTGGGTCAACCTGGTCACCTGGGCCGCGCGCCTGCCCTCGAACGCGAGCCGGACGGCGGGCGAGCCGGAGGGCCGGGCCGAATTCCAGGCGCTGAAGGAGGCGGTGGAGGCGCTGCGGCCGCTGCAGGCCAAGGACGGCTCGGTCGAACGCGACCGGGAGCGGGCCGCCGGGCTGGTCGCCGAGATCGCCGGGCACGTCGAGCGGCTCGCGCCGCGCTTCCCGCACGACGCCGCCTACCTGGCCGCCGTCGTCGCCGACCTGAACACATGGGCCGACCAGGGCCTCGGGGTGCCCGACTTCCTCGACGCGCTGGAGGCGTTCCACCCCGACACCCAGCGGGTCGACGGCCTGGAGCACCTGGTGGTGTTCCCGATGTACACCCAGAACGGCACCACGTCCCGCCACCTGGAGGCGGTGTGGATCCGCACGATCTGGCCGGACTGGCTGGCCGAGCTGGAGCGGGCCCGCTACGACAACCCGATGTTCGTGCCGATCGCCTTCGAGGACTTCACCTCCGGCTACGACACGAACTCGGCGGTGCTCTTCCCCGAGACCGTCGCCGTCCGCGAGACCCCGCCCCGCTTCACCTGGGGAGGGATCTTCGCCGACCGCGAGGCCGCCCGCTTCCGCGCCGTGAGCACCGCCGCCGCGGCCACCCTCAAGCTGGACCTGCCGCCGGACGCGGCCCGCCTGATCGCCTCCCAGGAGCTGGCCCAGGACACCTTCGTGCTCTGGGACCTGATCCACGACCGCACGCACAGCCACGGCGACCTGCCGTTCGACCCGTTCATGATCAAGCAGCGCATGCCGTACTGGTTGTACTCCCTGGAGGAGCTGCGCTGCGACCTGACCGCGTTCGGCGAGGCCGTGCGGCTGGAGGGCGAGAACGTGCCGCACGCCCGCTACGTGCAGCTCGCGATCCTGTTCGACCGGTTGTTCCGCTTCCCGATCACCGGCGGCCGGGTCCGCAACTACGACGGCCTGGGCGGGCAGCTGCTGTTCGCGTACCTGCACCGCAACGACGTGGTGCGCTGGACCGACAACCGCCTCGGCGTCGACTGGGACCGGCTCGCCGGGGGCGTCGCCGATCTTCGGGCCGAGGTCGAGAAGCTCTACCGGGACGGCATCGACCGCTCCAAGCTCGCCCACTGGCTGGCCGCCCACCAGCTCGTCGCCGCCTACGTCGAGCCGCACCCGGCCTCGGTGTGGGCCCGCGGCGCGACCGCGCTGCCCGCCGAGGGATTCCCCAAGAGCGCGGTGGACGCGGTGCTGCCCGACGAGTTCCCCCTGAGCATGTTCTACGAGGCCCTGCGCCGTAAGCTCGGCGATGTCGTCGACTCCACGAAGGGCATCCGAGCATGATCATCCTTGTCACCGGCGCGGGCGGTCCCGCGGGCCGGGCCGTCACACGCAGGTTCACCGGGCAGGGCCACACGGTGATCGGCGTCGACCGGAGCGGCGCCGACGGCCTGGTGGCGGTCGACCTGCTCGACACCGACGCCGTCGCCGGTCTCGCCAGGGACGTGGCGGCCCAGCACGGTCACGTGGACGGGATCGTGCACCTGGTCGGCGGCTGGCGCGGGTCGAAGACCTTCGCCGAGACGTCGCTGGAGGACTGGGCGCTCCTGCACGACCTGCTGATCCGTACCCTCCAGCACGTCACGCTCGCCTTCGAACCCCTGCTCAAGGCCGCAGAACGCGGCCGGTTCGCCATCGTCTCGGCCAAGGCCGCCGAGCGGCCCACCCAGGGCAACGCGGCGTACGGGACCGCCAAGGCCGCCTCCGAGGCGTGGACCCTGGCCTTCGCCGACGCCCTGGAGGGCACCGGCGCCACCGCGAACATCCTGGTCGTCAAGGCCCTCGTGCACGAGGGCATGCGCGAGGCGAGCCCGGAGCGGGCCTTCCCCGGCTTCACCGACGTCGACGATCTCGCCGAGGCGGTCGAGCGGCTGTGGGAGAGCGACGCCAACGGCACCCGGATCGACCTGTCCGCCGGGCGAAGCACCGGCTGAGGGAAGGAGAGCCCGTGACGGACGCCGTCCGCAGGCACGACCCGCTGGCGAAGGGCTTCGCCAGCGACAACTACGCCGGGGTGCACCCGGAGATCCTCCAGGCGATCGCGCTCGCCAACGAGGGCCACCAGACCTCCTACGGCGACGACGTCTACACCGCCGCGCTCCAGGACGTCTTCCGGGGGCACTTCGGGCCGGCCGCCGAGGTCTGGCCGATGTTCAACGGCACCGGCGCCAACGTGGTCGCGCTCCGCTCGATGACCGCCCACTGGGAGGCGGTGGTCTGCGCGGATTCGGCGCACATCCACACCGACGAGGGAGGCGCCCCCGAGCGGTCGGCCGGGCTCAAGCTGCTGCCGGTCGCCACCCCGGACGGCAAGCTCACCCCCGAGCTGATCGACAGGCAGGCGTGGGGCTTCGGCGACGAGCACCGGGCCCAGCCCAAGGTCGTCTCGATCAGCCAGACCACCGAGCTGGGCACGCTCTACACGCCCGAGGAGATCAGGGCGATCTGCGACCACGCCCACGGCCTGGGCATGGTCGTCCACCTCGACGGCGCCCGCGTCACCAACGCCGCGGCCGCGCTCGGCGTGCCGCTGCGCGCGTTCACCACCGACGCGGGGGTGGACGTGCTCTCCTTCGGGGGCACCAAGTCGGGCCTGATGTTCGGCGAGGCCGTCGTGGTGCTCGACCCCGGCGCCGTCCGGGGCCTGCGCTACCTGCGCAAGACCGCCATGCAGCTCGCGTCCAAGATGCGGTTCGTCTCGGTGCAGTTCGAGGCGCTGCTCGCGGGCGATCTGTGGCTGCGCAACGCCCGCAACGCCAACGCGATGGCGAACCGGCTGGCCGAGGCCGTGCGGGACGTGCCCGGCGTGCGGATCCCGCGGCCGGTGCAGGCCAACGCGGTCTTCGCGATCCTGCCCCGGGACGTGACCGAGCGCCTGCAGAAGCGTTTCCGCTTCTACACCTGGAACGAGGCCACCGGCGAGGTCCGCTGGATGACCGCGTTCGACACCACCGAGGCCGACGTGGACGCGTTCGCCGCCGCCGTGGCGGAGGAGTCACGCGCCTCGGCGTGAGCGGACGCCGGGGTGCGCGAGCGTGAGCGGGCGCCGGGGGCGCGGGGGCCGGCCGGGAGGCCGGGGCGGGACGCCGTGAGGCGGACCCGCCCCGGGCCCGGTGAGGCCGGGCGGGGACGGGGCCGGGCGGGGACGGGGCCGGGCGCCCGCGGTCAGTTCTTGTGGCCGCTCTCGTGCTCGTAGGCGGTGAGCTGCTGTTCGAGCGCCTTCATCAGCTCGAACACCTGGCTGGGAGGGATGCGGATCCGGCTGACGAT
This sequence comes from Streptosporangium sp. DT93, assembly GCF_049844535.1. NCBI lineage: Bacteria > Bacillati > Actinomycetota > Actinomycetes > Streptosporangiales > Streptosporangiaceae > Streptosporangium > Streptosporangium sp. DT93. The sequence continues at coordinate 81,744 of NZ_JBNCLF010000004.1, read as the reverse complement.
CCGGGTCGGCACGCTCACGAAGTGCTCCCCGGAGGAGGGGTCGTTGTCGAGCTGGGGCGGCCTGGTGATCACCGCGAAGTCCAGAACGAAACCATCCTGGGTGTGCCAAACAGAGGCAAAATTGGCGTACTGCCCCATTTCCACCTCGGCGGAGATGCTCACCTCCAGCCGGTTCTCCGGTTCCTCGTTCACCATTCTCATTCCTCCGGCCAGGCTGGTTCCATGCTGCCCTGGCCGGGAACCGGCCGCACAGGGACGCGCCGACGTCACTAAAGGATGGAAGGCAGTCGCTGGGCGCCGCGCTGCCGCAACATGTCGGTCATCAACGTGATCTCGCCTGTCTGACCGCCGACGATGTGCCGTGCCATCGTGGTCACCTCGTCGCGGTCGGACAGTTTCAGCAGGCCCTGGCCCATCTGCACACCACCCTCGTGGTGGCGGATCATGAGCTGCAGGAAGAGGACCTCCTGATCCTTGCCGGTGGCCCGGCGGAGTCTCTCCAACTCGTCCTGTGAGGCCATACCGGGCATCGTGGCCGAGGCGGCCGGTGTTACAGCCTGGCCGCCGTGCCCCCCGTGACCGGACATCCACGCCATGGCGGGCCGCTCCCCCGACTGCGACAGCCCCCACTGCTGCAACCAGCCGGTGAAGATCCCGCGCTGTGCCGTCTGGGTGACGATGATGTCGTAGGCCAGCCGCCGCAGCGCCTCGTCCTGGCTGCCGTCCCTGGCGATGAAGGACATCTCGACGGCCTGGGCGTGATGGACGGACATGTCGCGGGCGAACCCCGCCTCCGCCGAGGCGTCGGTCGGTGTGGTCGTCCGCCCCACGACCAGCAGGAGAACGACCGCCGCCAGCAGGCAGCCGAGCAGCACGCCGAGCGCCACCCCGCGTCTGGGCCGCGTGCCCTCTTGAACCCCGGTTTCCATTATCTCCCCAGAGTACCCACTGTCAGGAATCATCGCTGTATCAGGCATTGTCGCCTGCTTATTCTCCGCATACGCCCGTAGGGCATAGGGTGACCCGAAGTTGTTTGCCGGCTGGAGGGTCGATGACCAAGGAAAAGGCGCAGGCGAGGCGAGAGCACCTCACCAGGATGCGTGACGAGCAGAAACGCAAGGAGCGCAGGACCGCGTTCCTGATGTGGGGCGGCGGCGGCCTCGTCATCGTCCTGCTCGTCGGGGTGGTCGCCTTCTACCTGATCAACGAGCGTTCACGGACGTCGCTGGACGGGGTCGCGACCGCGAAGTACCCGGGCAGTGTCCACGTCGAGAGCAAGGTCTCCTACAAGGAGAACCCGCCGATGGGCGGGGAGCACAACTCGGCCTGGCAGAACTGCGGGATCTACGAGCAGCCGATCAACAACGAGAACGCCGTCCACTCCATGGAGCACGGCGCCGTGTGGATCACCTACCGGCCCGACCTGCCCAAGGCCGAGCTGGACACGCTCAGGGAGCTGGCCTCCAAGGACTACATGCTGCTCAGCCCCTACCCGAACCTGCCCGCCAAGGTGGTGGCCAGTTCCTGGAACAAGCAGCTCACGCTGAACAGCGCCGAGGACCCGCGCCTGCCCAAGTTCATCACCAAGTACAAGAACGGGCCGGACACCCCCGAGCTCGGCGCGTCCTGCAGCGGGGGCGTGGGCACCACCACCGCCCAGGCGCCCATCCCGGCCGCCGCCCCCACCCCGACGACCGGCCCGAGTTCGACGGCCACCGCCGAGGCGACCCCCGCGCCCAGCGCCACCCCGGCTCCCTGACGGACGGCGTCTCACCCTCTCGCGACCCCTCCGGTCCGGTCCCGTGTCGAATCCGGGCCGGGACCGGGGCGGGGCGCGCGGTCAAAGCCTGATCCCGGTCCGCGCTCGCGGCCGGGATCACGCCATGTCCGGCCCCGGTCACGCTCTGGCCGGGCCCGTGCTCGCGCTCCGGGCTCGGGTCAGGGGCATGGGCGTGGCCCCGGGGGCCGGAGGCGCGGGTCAGCCGATGTCGCGGCGGCGGAAGCCGTACAGCCCGGCGGCCGTCAGCGCCGCCGTGATCGCGACCAGCGCGATCAGCGGTGACGCGGTCACCTCCCCGCCGGGCACGTGGGGAAGATGGCTGAAGGGGGACAGGTTCAGCAGCGCCCCCGGCAGGTCCAGGGCCGCGCCGACCTGCCCGAACAGCAGGAACGCCACCAGCGCCACCCACGCCAGGACGACCAGCCTGGGCAGCAGCCCGAACAGGGCGGCCGCCAGCGCGCCCAGCGACCACACCGCGGGAAGCTGGACGAGCGCCGCCCCCAGGATCTCGGGCACCTGGGCGCCCACGTCCCCCGTGGCGGCACCGTAGGTGATCCCCATCGACAGTCCCAGGACCACCATGGCCACGGCCGGGCCCGCGAACACGAACACCAGGTGGCTCGCCATCCAGCGGGCCCTGCCCACCCCGGCGGCCAGCAGCGGCTCGGCGCGCATGAGCGTCTCCTCGGCACGCATCCGCGACGCGGCCTGGACCGCGTGGCAGGACACGGCGACACCCAGGACGCTCGTCACGCTCGCGAGGAAGACCTGGCTCACGCCGGAGGCGCCGCCCAGCCTGGCCAGCATCTCCAGGACCTGCCTGTTCTCCCCGAGCGCGCCGGAGGCGGCCTCGGCGGCGGCACCCAGCACCGCGCCCCCGAAGGCCGTGCCCGCGCTCCAGCCGATCAGCGGCCCCCTGTGCAGACGCCAGGCCAGCGCCGACGGGCCGGCGAAGCCGGGGGCGGCGCCGGCGGGTCCCGGCCGGGGCGGCAGCAGGCCCGCCCCGAGGTCCCTGCGCCCGGCCAGCGCGTAGGAGAGCGCGCAGAGCGCGGCCAGCAGCGCGGCGAACAGGGCCAGCGGCCACCACTCCTCCTCCGCGAAGGGGCGCATCCGCTGCCCCCAGGCGATGGGGGAGGACCACGACAGCCCGTCGGCGCCGCTCGCGTCGCCCGCCATCCGCAGCACGTACGCGATCCCGAGCACCGAGATCGCGATCGCCCTCGCGCCGCCCGCGCTCTCGGTGAGCTGCGCGGCCACGGCGGCCACCGCCGCGAACACCAGGCCGACGGCGGCGTAGCCCAGGCCCGTGGCGAGCGCGCCCGGGACGGGGTAGGCGGCGAAGGACAGGGTGATCAGCAGCCCGGCGAGCAGGCAGGCCGCCCCGGCCACGACCAGCGCCGCCGACAGGCCGGCCCGGCGGCCCAGCACGGTGGCGCCCAGGAGCTCGCGCCGGCCCGTCTCCTCCTCCACCCGGGTGTGCCGGATCACGGTCATGATCATGGCCAGCGCCAGGATGACCGGGGTGAAACCCGCCCGCCACACGCCCATGGCTGCGGCACTCCCCTGCGGGACCGGTCCGTACAGGGCGGAGAAGGCCGGGGTGGAGCTCATCGAGGCGGCGAACCGGCGCAGGGCGGCCTCGTCGGCGTACACCTCCGCGATGCCGGAGGTCTGCACGATCGGCAGCGCGGCGATCACCAGCACCCACGGCAGGAGCACGAACCTGTCGCGGCGCAGGATCAGCCTGACCAGGGACCACGTCCCGGTCATCGGGCCGGCTCGCTGCGGTAGTGGCGCATGAAGAGCTCCTCCAGCGTCGGCGGCCGGCTGGTGAGCGACCGCACCCCGAGAGCCGACAGGTGCCGCAGCGCCTCGTTCAGGCCGTCGGCGTCCACCTCGAAGGCCACCCGGTCGCCGTCGACGCGGAGACCGTGGACACCGCGCACGGCTGCGAGACCGTCGGGCGCGGTGACCAGCTCGGCGTCGACGGAGGTACGGGTCAGGTGGCGCAGCTCGGTCAGGGTGCCGGTCTCGACCGTGCGGCCGTCGCGGATGATGCTCACCCGGTCGCACAGCTTCTCCACCTCGGCCAGGATGTGGCTGGAGAGCAGCACCGCGCGTCCCCGCGCGCGCGCCTCGCCGACGCAGTCGGTGAAGACCGCCTCCATCAGCGGGTCCAGCCCGGAGGTCGGCTCGTCCAGGAGCAGCAGCTCCGCGTCGGAGGCGAGCGCGGCGACCAGGGCGACCTTCTGCCGGTTGCCCTTGGAGTAGGCGCGGCCCTTCTTGCGCGGGTCCAGCCCGAAGCGCTCGATCAGCTCGTTCCTGCGCGCCGTGTCGAGGCCGCCGCGCAACCGGCCGAGCAGGTCGATGACCTCGCCGCCGGACAGGTTGGGCCACAGGGTGACGTCGCCCGGCACGTACGCCAGGCGGCGGTGGAGCTCGACGGCGTCCTTCCAGGGGTCGCCGCCCAGCAGGCGGACCGTCCCCGAGTCGGCCCGCAGCAGCCCGAGCAGGACGCGGAGGGCGGTCGACTTGCCCGCCCCGTTGGGGCCCAGGAAGCCGTGCACCTGACCGGCCTGGACCTCGAGATCCAGGCCCGCCAGCGCGTGTGTCCGGCCGAAACGTTTCGTCACGCCGGACATGGAGATGACATTACTCATGCTTTAGAACGTACAGAGCTTTCAGAGATAAGTGAACGCAGTTTCTGTGAAATCCTCGATGACCGACCGAGGGAGACCGATGCGCGATGAGGACGCCGTTCGCCAGTTCGTGGAGCGGATGAGCCACCAGATGGCCGAGTGGAACTTCCCGCCGATGGCCGCCCGGGTGCTGCTCACCGTGATGACCGCGGAGGAGGACGCGCTCAGCGCCGCCGACCTGTCACAACGGCTCAACGCCAGCTCGGGCTCGATCTCCGGTGCCGTACGCCACCTCACGGCCATCGGCATGATCCACCGGGAGCCGGTGCCGGGGTCGCGGCGCGACTTCTACGGGATCAGCGACGACACCTGGTGGGAGGCGACGCTCACCAAGGGCAACCGCCTCCAGCTCGTCGTCGAGGCCATCGAGGAGGGCCTGGAGGCGCTCGGCGGCCCCGAGACCCGTCCCGGCCGCACCCTGGCCGAGATGCGGGACTTCATGGCCTTCTGCCACGAGGAGATCCCGCTCCTGCTGGACAAGTGGCGCGCGCGGCGGGACGCCTCCCTCGGTGACGTCGTCCCGTGAGGCCGTCACGGGGTGGGATCGGTCCTCGGCGAGGCCGCGTCCCCCGCGTCCCCCGCGTCCCCTGGCGGGACCGCTTCCCGGTGAGGCCGCTCCCGCCGCTCTAGTCGCGCAGGACGTCCTCCGGGGGCACGGCCTCGACCCCGTGCGCCTCGGCCACCGGCCGGCTGGTCAGGTGGCCCTCGTAGGTGTTCAGGCCCAGCGCCAGCGCGGGATCGGCCCGCAGGGCCTCCCGCCACCCCTGGTCCGCGATCGCCAGCGCGTACGGCACGGTCACGTTGGTCAGCGCGTAGGTCGAGGTGTGCGGCACGGCGCCCGGCATGTTGGCCACGCAGTAGAACACCGAGCCGTGCACCCGGTAGGTCGGGTCGTCGTGGGTGGTGGGGCGGGAGTCCTCGAAGCAGCCGCCCTGGTCGATGGAGATGTCCACCAGGACCGAGCCCGGCCTCATCCGCGACACCAGCTCGTTGCTCACCAGCTTGGGCGCCTTCGCGCCCGGGACCAGCACCGCGCCGATCACCAGATCGGCCTCCAGCACCGCCCGCTCGATCTCGTACGCGTTGGAGGCCACGGTCTTGCAGTGGCCCTTGTAGATCACGTCCGCCTGGCGCAGCCGGTCGATGTCGCGGTCCAGAAGGAGCACCTCCGCCTGCATGCCCAGCGCGATGACCGCGGCGTTCATGCCGGAGACCCCGGCGCCGATCACGACCACGGAGGCCGCGCGCACCCCAGGGACCCCGCCCATCAGCACGCCCCGCCCACCGCCCTGGCGCATCAGGTGGTAGGCCCCCACCTGCGGGGCGAGCCGCCCGGCCACCTCCGACATCGGCGCCAGCAGGGGCAGGAATCCCCCGGCGCTCTGCACGGTCTCGTACGCGACGCCGGTGACGCCGGACTCCAGCATGGCCAGGGTGCACTCCCGCGAGGCGGCCAGGTGCAGGTAGGTGAAGAGCACCTGTCCCTTGCGCATCCGGTGGTACTCCTCGGGGACGGGTTCCTTGACCTTCAGGACCAGGTCCCCCTCGGCCCACACGTCGTCGGCGGAGTCCACGATGGTCGCGCCCGCGTTCCGGAAGTCGTCGTCGGGCAGGGAGGACCCCAGGCCTGCGTTTTTCTCGACGAAGACCCGATGGCCGTGCCGGACGAGCTCGTGCGCTCCGGCGGGGGTCAGGGCCACGCGGTACTCGTGGTTCTTGACCTCGCGGGGAACTGAGATCCTCACGGCTCCTCCAGGGTGGGCGCGTGTCCTGCTCGGCACGGTGCTCTCCCCCTGTGCGTTCCCCGAAAGGGGGCGGTCACGCCCGCCGCCGGCGGACGGCGAGGTCAGGGAGGCCGTCCGCCGCCGGCCGTCCGCCGGGGTCCGCCCCGGTCCGGCCGGGACATGATCCTTCTTTCCGGCACATGTCCTGACGTACGGGGTTACCGGCCGGTCGCGCAGATCGGTAGGCTCGCCGCGAACGCATGCGAACGGCTGTGAGGAACGCGGGGACGTGACGATGGGGACGAACGCGGGGCAGGGTGGGGGGCCGCCTGGACCGCAGAGGCCTCAAGCCGGTTCCGGCGACCCGTCCGGGGCGTCGCGGGAAGCTCCGCCCGGCTCCCGCGACGCCCTCGGACCCGACCCGCGCGATCTCGGGCCCGACCCTCGCGACGCCTTCGCGCCCGGCTTCTACGACGCCTTCGGGCCTCGCATCCAAGAGGTCTTCGCGTCCGACACCTACGACGCCTTCACGCCGCCGCCGCGCTCCGGCGCCCGGTCCGGACGCCACTCCCGCGGCGTCACCGGGTCCGGGGACACCGCGGGAGCGGCGTCCGGCGGGCAGGGCGCGCCCGGCCGCGATGCCGGCGCTCCCGAGCCCGGCGGCCCGGAGCAGGGGGGCCCGGAGCAGGGGGGCCCGGAGCAGGATGGCCCGGAGCAGGGTGGCCCTGACGGCCTGAGCGGCCCGGCGTACGGCGACCTCGGTGGCCCGAGCGGCCCGAGAGGACCGGGCGGCCCCGGGGACGGCGATCCTGACGGCCCGAGCGGACCGGGCGGCCCCGGGTACGGCGGTCCGGGTCCGGGAGGCCGGCCGTACGGCGCCCCCGCGTACGGGGAGGCGTGGCCGGGGCGCGGGGGCCGGGGCGCGGACGAGCCCGGCGAGGAGGCGACGCGGGTGGGTGGCTTCGGGACGGGCGCACCCGGCGCCGGCCCGCAAGGGGCCTTCGGCATGCCCGGCGCCGGTGTGCCGGGTCCGGACGCCCCCGGGAGCGGCGTTCCCGGGGGCGCCGGGGTGCTCGGTCTTCCCGGGGGCGCCGGGGTGCTCGGTGCCGGCCCGCCCGGAGCCGCCGACGCGCCCGGCGCCGGTGCGCCTGGGACGGGAGTGCCGGGAAGAGGTGCGCCTGGAACGGATGCGCCCGGCAGGGGGACGCCACCGGCCGGAGGCGGGCCGGCGGTTCCCCGGGCGAGCCGGGCCACCACCGTGGTCCTGGTGGCGGCCCTCGTCGTGGTCGTGCTGGTCACCGGGGTCCTCGGCACCATCGCGGTGCTCATGACCCGCAACCCCGACATGCCGCTCGGCGCCCCGCCGCCCAGCAAACTGGCGGTCCCGATCCACTTCGCGCCGGTGACCGAGGTGAAGGCCGGCACCTGCACGGTGCCCGAGACCTTCCCCGACGATCTCGGGCAGAACTGCTACACGGTCGCCGCGGGCATCACCGTGAACGCGGTGCGGAAGATCGAGGCCGTCCAGGAGAAGAGCGGCGGCTACTCGGTGAGGATCGCGTTCGCCCCCGCCTTCCGCGAGCAGATCAAGGCCCTGACCCAGGAAGCGGTCGACGAGGAGAACCCCGTCAGGCAGCAGATCGCGATCGTGGTGGGGGAGAAGGTGGTGGCCGCCCCCCGGGTGGCCCAGGCGATCACCGACGACAGCCTGAGCATCGCCGGATCCTTCACCAAGGAGCAGGCGGACGCGATGGTCGTCCGGCTGCGCGGCTCCGTCGCGGTGCCGTCGTCGTCCGGCCCCCAGACGAGCGAGTCGGTCTTCACCCCGCCCGTCGGCGACCCCGCCGCGACCGACCCCGCCGCGACGAACCCCGCTGCCACGAACCCCGCCGCGACCGACCCCGCTGCGACGAATCCCGCCGCGACCGACCCGGCCGCCACGAACCCCGCCGCCACGAACCCGGCCGCCACGAACCCGGCCACGAACCCCGCCGCGAACGACTCGGCCGTGACGAACCCCGCCCCGCAGAACGGAGCGACGACCACGCCCCCCAAGGGAGGCACCGACCCCCAGTACCGCACCTGCAAGCAGGCGATGGCCGACGGGTACGGCCCCTACTACCGTGACGTCCACGAGGAGTACGCGTGGTACGCCGACGTGGACAAGGACGATGTCGTCTGCGAGTCGAACACCTGACCCGAGGACGCCGCCGGCCCGTGACGACGCGGAGGGCGAACGCGGCCGGAGGGTCCGGGAGAGGCGGGGAGGACCCGGGGCGGACGGGTGTGTTCGCGACAAGCGAAAGGCCAGGTCCTGTGACGGACCTGGCCTCAGGGGGTGCTCACGCCGGGCCCGGGGGAGGAAGCCGACGACGTGACGCCGAGGTCACCGGGAGAGGTGCCTCGGTATCGAGAAGCCCTTCACGGAAGCGGATTCGGTTCCGATCCGCTCACGGTTGCGCCTGACGAACTGAGTCCCGACTTAGTCGGGACCATTCCAGCCCAGCTCGCCCATGGCGTTCAGCGGCAAAGAATAGTCAACGGCGGTGTTCTGAGGGGCAGACGAATCGGCGCTCGCGGTCGTAACATTGCTAGAGGCGGCAAAAGCAGCCGCAAATAGCATGGCGAGGGCAGACAGGGACAAGGTAAGGCGTCGGCGCACGGGGAGACTCCTGTCGTGGGTTCTGCTTCTCAACACTATCTTTCAAGGGGCAACGTGACCGGTCAAGACTTAGTGGGGCAACGCATCAAGACCGTCCGTCGGCAACGAGGTCTCTCCCAGGCGCAGCTCGCCCATCCGGAACTCTCGGACAGCTATGTGTCCCTCATCGAGAGTGGCAAGCGTACTCCGACCCCCGCAGTGTTGGAGCTTCTCGCCGAAAAACTCGACTGTTCGCTCACCTATCTGGTGAACGGGGTCACGGCCGAGCAGATGCAGGAGATCGAACTCGCGCTGAGGTACGCGAAACTCGCGATGGAGAACGGCGAGGTCGTCGAGGCCCGTACCCGCTACAGCGAGCTTCTCGCGGACGGCGGCCTGGCGGGCCTGCCGCAGCTGCGGCAGGACGCCGAGTACGGCCTTGCCCTGGCGACCGAGGCCTGCGGCGAGCTCGACCAGGCGATCACCCTGCTCGAAGGGCTGCGGGAGAACGACCTGGTGGTCATGAACCCCGAGCGCCACGTCGCGGTCGCCGTCGCGCTCTCCCGGTGCCACCGTGAGAAGGGCGACCTGGCGCGGGCGGTGCAGGTCCCCGAGCAGATCCTCGGCGGCGCGGTCCGGCCGGCCTGGAACGACGACCTGATGAGGCTGGGCGGCCAGCTCCTGGTGGCCTACATCAGCCGGGGCGACCTGCTCCGGGCGCGCCAGTTCTCCGCCGAGCTGCTGGCCGCCGCCGAGGTCCTCGACACCCCGCAGGCGCTCACCCTGGCGTACTGGGGTGCCGCGATCGTCGCCGTCGAGAGCGGGCGCGCCCAGGAGGCGGTCGCCCACGTCGAGCGGGCCCTGGCCATCCAGTCCGAGTACGGCGACCCGCGCCGGCTGGCCCGCCTGCGCGGCGACTACGCCCAGGTGCTGCTGACCGCCCGGCCGATGGAGGCCGAGGCGTGGCGCGACGTGCTGCTGAAGGTGGAGGGCGAGCTCTCCGAGAGCGCCGCCAACCCGATGGACAAGATGCGCTGCGCGATGAACCTCGCCCGGGTGGAGCTGCTGCTCGCCCGGCCCGAGCCGGCCGCGGAGCGCATGCAGGTCGTCTGCGGCATGCTCGACGGCCTCCCGCAGATCATGCAGGCGGAGGCACGGCTGCTGTACGGCCAGACCCTCGCCGAGCTGGGCAGGCAGGAGGAGGCCGCGCGGGAGCTGGGGGCCGGGGCCGAGTGCCTGAAGCGCTCGCCCACCACCAGGGACACCGCCCACGCGTGGCTCACCGCCGCGCAGGTCCTGGAGCGCATCGACGAGCCCGTCCGGAGCGTCGACGCCTACAAGCGGGCACTGGCCAGCGTCGGACTGTAGGCCGCCCGGTGCCCCTGATGCCCTCGGTGTCCTTGATGCTCCCGATGTCGCCGGACGACGCGGCGCGGCGCCGGCCTTCCCCGGGGAACGGCCGGCGCCGGGTCACGGGCTCCCCGGGGCGTCCCCGGCCGGGGACGCCCCGGGCCCGGGACCTTCCGTGAGGGCCGGGCGGGAAAGGACACGCGGCCGTGGATCGGGTGGGGGTCGTGACCGCGGTGCCGCGTCGGTAGCCTTGTGGTTGCCATGAAGACTTCCCCTGTCGCGGCCCTCCTCGCGCTCCTCGCCGTCCTCGTCCTCGGCACGGCCCTCGCCTCGCCCGCACTCGCCCATGACCGGCTCAAGAGCAGCGACCCGGCCAAGGGCGCGGAGATCGAGAGCCTGAAAGAGGTGAAGCTGACGTTCAGCGCCTCGGTGCGCTTCCCGAACGTCGTCGTTCGCTCCGGGGACGAGAACCACCAGGAGGGCAAGCCCTCCGCCGACGGTCCCGTGGTGACCCAGAAGGTCAAGGAGGATCTTCCTCCCGGCCGGTACGTCATCGCCTACCGCGTCGTCTCCTCCGACGGGCACCCGATCGAGGGGGAGATCCCCTTCACCCTCCTCGGCCCTGACCCCTCCCCGTCCCAGGCGCCGGAGTCGCCGTCCGCGGACGCCGGGTCCGGCTCCGCCGCGGCGAGCGCTCCCGCCACGAGCGCCTCCACCACGGCCGCCCCGGCCACGGACCCGCTCGCCCCGGCCGCCGCGTCCGAGGACTCCGGCTCCTCGGGAGGCGTACCGGGCTGGATGTGGATCGTCGTCGGCGCCCTGACCGGCGTCGGCATCGGCCTGTTCTTCAGCATGCGCGGCAAGAAGCAGCCGTGAGCGGCCCCGCGCGGGCCGCGCAGAAGACCCCGGCGACCCCGGAGCCGAAGGGCGGGACGCTGCGGATCGTCCTGGCCGGCACCGCCGCGGCCGTCGCCGCCCTGGTGATCGCGATGATCGCCGGAGGCGCGGCGTTCCCCCGGATCATCCCCGGCCTGCCGGACCAGGGGGCCTTCACCCGCTGGGGCCTGCCGCTGGCGAAGCTGGCGATGGACGGGGCGGGTCTGCTGACGGTCGGCACGCTCCTGGCAGCCGCGATCCTCCTCCCCAGCGACAAGGGCCTGCTGGGCGGGTCCGCCCTCACCTACGTCAGGGCCGCCTCCTGGACCGCCCTCGTCTGGGCCGGGGCCGCCGCGGCCACCATGGTCTTCAGCCTCTCGGACGCGTTCGGGCTGCCCGTGACCGAGGTGCTCGGCGGCGACGAGCTCACCAGCTTCGCCAGCCAGGTCTCCCAGGGCATCGCGCTGACGCTGGTGGTGCTGTTCTCGGTCGCCATCGCGCTCTTCGCGCGCGGCGCGATCACCGTGAGCGCGGCCGGCGGCCTGCTGGTCCTGGCCCTGGCCACGATGCTCCCGCCCGCCCTGACCGGCCACTCCTCCTCCTCGCCCAACCACGACCTGGCCACCACCGCCGTGGCCGTGCACCTGATCGTCCTGGCCCTGTGGGTGGGCGGTCTCGGCGTGCTCTGCGCGCACGCGCTGCGTCGCCGGCCGCACCTGGCGATCGCCGCCGCCCGCTTCTCGTCCCTGGCGCTGTGGTGCTTCATCGGGGTGGGGCTGTCGGGCGTGTTCAGCGTCATGGCCAGGCTCACCTCCGTCTCGGAGCTGTTCACCTCGTCGTACGGGCTGCTGCTGCTGGCCAAGACCGCCGCGTTCGCGCTGCTCGGGGTCATCGGCTGGTGGCACCGCAGACGGACCCTGCCGCTGCTGGCCACGCAGGGGTCCGGGACGTTCGTCCGGTTCGCCACCGGTGAGATCGTCGTCATGTTCGCGGCCGTCGGGCTGGCCGTCGCGCTGTCGCGCACCGCGCCGCCGCCCGCCGTCCTGCCCGTGGACAGGGCCTTCGAGCTGCTCGGCTACAGCATGCCCCCGGAGATCTCGGTCGCCAACCTGGCGTCGCTGTGGTGGTTCGACCTGTTCTCCGGCACGATCATCGCCCTGCTGGCGGGTCTGTACGCCGCCGGTGTCGTCCGGCTCGTCCGGCGCGGCGACTCCTGGCCCAAGGGCCGGACGGCCGCCTGGTTCACCGGTGTCCTGATCCTGCTGGTCGCCACCCAGAGCGGTGTCGCCCGCTACGCCAAGGTGCTGTTCAGCGCGCACATGGCCGAGCACATGACGCTCTCCATGATGGTGCCGATCTTCCTGGTGCTCGGCGCGCCCGTGACCCTGGCGCTGCGCGCCCTCGCCCCCGCGGCCCGCCGGGGTGACCGGGGGCCCAGGGAGTGGGTGACCACGATCCTGCACAGCAGGTTCGTCCGGTTCGTCTCGCACCCGGCGATCGCCACGGCGATCTTCATCGTCTCCACCTACGCGCTGTACTTCACGCCGCTGTTCGCCTCCGCCATGGAGGAGCACCTCGGCCACATCGCGATGACGGTGCACTTCCTGCTCAGCGGCTCCCTGTTCTTCTGGGTGATCATCGGTATCGACCCGGCCCCCCACCGGCTGCCGCACTTCGCCCGGCTCATCCTGCTGTTCGTGACCATGCCGTTCCACGCGTTCTTCGGCATCGCGCTGATGAGCATGACCAGCGAGCTGGCCCCGGAGTGGTACGACCAGCTCGGCCGGACCTGGGGCCCCACCGCCGTGGCCGACCAGCAGGCCGGCGGGGCCATCGCCTGGGGGTTCGGGGAGATCCCGACGCTGATCGTGCTGCTCGCGCTGGCCTTCCAGTGGTGGCGCGCCGACGACCGCGGGGCCCGGCACGCCGACCGCCGCGCCGAGGCCGCCGCGGCCCGCACGGGCGGAAGCGGGGACGAGCGGCTCGACGACTACAACGACTACCTGGCCAAACTCAACAGGAGAGACGGCAGTCGGTAACCGGACGGCTACGCCCTCCTACCCTTGACCGCTTTCTCGGAGGCCCTCCCGGTAGCCTGGTGTCTCAGGGGGGCTCGTGCTCACCGCAGCGGGCGCAGCGCATCGTCACCGCGCGCCACGCCGAGTCACATCCGGTCGGGGGGCCGGTGACTGACATGTGCATCAGGGAAGGGTGAGCGGTGTCCGAGGAAGTGCGTGTACGCGATGACAGGAGCCGGACCCTGGCCCAGGCCCTTGAGGAACACCTCACCGCATGGTCGGAGCGCACCGGGATCGCCGTCGAGATCTGGGCGCTGCCCGGCCGCGACGTCCCGGCGGCCTTCGCCGAGGTCGTGCTTGCGGTGCTGGAGGAGGCGCTCGCCAACGTCGAGCTGCACAGCCGCGCCCGCGTCGTCTCCGTCGCCGTCACCCACGGGTCCGGCGGGCTGCGCATGACCGTCAGCGACGACGGCGTCGGTTTCTTCGGTGAGGCCCGGGGACGGGGCGTCGCCGCGATGCGTGACCGGTTCCGGCGGCTCGGCGGGTCGCTGGGGGTCAACGGCAGTCCCGGTGAGGGGACCACCGTCACCGGGGTGCTGCCCCACCGGAGGTAGGCCGGGGCGGGGGGCCGCCTGTCGGCCCCTCGGCTCACCGGCCCTTCGGTTCACCGGTCCCTTCGGCTTACCGGCCTCTTGGCTTACCGGCCCCTTCGGCTCACCGGCCCCTTGGCTCACCGGCTCTTTGGCTCATCGGCTCTTTGGCTCACCGGCCCTTCGGCTCGCCGGTCGGCCGCGGGCGCCGGTTCGGCCCGGTCGTCCCGGTCGCCGACCGCCGGTTCGTCCCGGGCGGCTCAGGGAAGCGTCAGGATCTCGCGGCCGGTCTCGGTCACCAGGATGGTGTGCTCGAACTGGGCGGTCCGCCTGCGGTCCTTGGTCACGGCGGTCCAGCCGTCGGGCCAGACGTCGTAGTCGATGGTGCCGAGCGTCAGCATGGGCTCGATCGTGAACGTCATCCCCGGAACCAGGGTGACCGCCAGCGACGGGTCGTCGTAGTGCGGGACGATCAGGCCCGAGTGGAACGTGGTGCCGATGCCGTGACCGGTGAAGTCGCGGACCACGCCGTAGCCGAACCGCTTGGCGTACGCCTCGATCACCCGGCCCGCCACGTTGAGCTGGCGTCCGGGGGCGACGGCCTTGATGGCCCGCTCGGTGGCCTCCCGGGTGCGCTCGACCAGCAGGCGCGACTCCTCGTCGACGTCGCCGACCAGGAAGGTCGCGTCGGTGTCGCCGTGCACGCCGCCGATGAAGGCGGTGATGTCGACGTTGACGATGTCACCGTCGCGCAGCACGGTGTCGTCCGGGATGCCGTGACAGATCACCTCGTTGATCGAGGTGCACAGCGACTTGGGATAGCCCCGGTAGCCGAGCGTGCTGGGGTAGGCGCCGTGGTCGCAGAGGAACTCGTGGCCGATCCGGTCGAGCTCGTCGGTGGTGACGCCGGGGGCCACGTGCCGCCCGACCTCCTCCAGGGCCTGGGCGGCCAGCCTGCCCGCGATCCGCATCCGCTCGATGATCTCGGGGGTCTTGACGTCGGGTTCCCCGGTCTTCGGGGATTTCTTCCCGACGTACTCCGGCCGCTGGATGTGGGAGGGGACCTTGCGGAGGGGAGAGATCCGCCCGGGCTGGAGCAGTGTCGTCATGGTCCCGCAGTCTAGTTGCCTCGTCACTGGGCAGGATTGCGGCATGAGTGATCAATGGTGGTTCTGTCTCACGCACAAGGCCGTCGAACCCGAGAAGGGGTGCCCGAACAAGGACCGGATGGGGCCCTACCCGACGCGCGAGGCCGCGGCCGGCGCGCTGCAGACCGCGGCCCGGCGGAACGAGGAGTGGAAGAGGAACGACGACGACGACTGAGGCCGTCGTCGTGGACGGCCGCCCGCTAGCCGTCCACGACGGCGTACGCGCGCACGGGGAAGGTCCCCAGGCCGGCCAGCAGCGGTGGCGCGGCGTGGAGGCGGAACCCGCTGCCGGGCAGCGCGGCCAGCCCGGTCATGTGCTCCACGATCGGGATGCCCGCACCGAGCAGCAGCGTGTGCGCGGGACGTTCGCCGCGGGGCGGGGTGTCGTCGATGTTGAGGCTGTCGATGCCGACGAGCGCGGGCCCCCGCTCCGCGAGCCACCGGGCCGCCTCCGGTTCGAGGAAGGGGTGGCCGTGGAAGTAGGCCTCGGTGCCGAAGTGCCGGTCCCAGCCGGTGTGCAGCAGCACGGCCCTGCCGCGCACGTCCAGCCCCGAGAGCCGGTCCAGGCCCACGGAGGACGCCCCCTCGGCCCGTACGACCACGCCCGGCAGGTCGGCGAGCGACTCCAGCGGCACCCCTGACAGGTCGGGTCCCTGCGGGTAGCGGTGGTAGGGGGTGTCGAGGTAGGTGCCGGTGTTGGCGACCAGTTCGACGCTGCCGATGTGGAACTCCGTGCCCGGCGCGTAGACCTCCCGGGAGGCCTCCCGGCTGAGGTGCACGCCGAGGCGGGGGCCGGGGACTCCGGGGTAGGTGATCATGCCCTCGGTGATGCGGTGGCTCAGCTCGACCAGCCGGCTCACGGCACGCTCACCTCCCCGCGCCTCGTACGGGTCGCGACCATCCCGCCGATCGCGACGAGGCCGATCACGCCCCAGACGACGTTCAGGATCGCCGACGGCCAGGCCGCGTGGTAGGCCGAGTTGACCATCAGGGCGACCGCCCCGACGAGGTTGGTCACCTGGTAGGGCATGCCGTCACCGGACATCCTGGACATCGAGACCATGGCGTACCCGTACAGCAGGGCGGCGGCGCCGGCCCAGCCGAGCAGGTCGAGGAAGAGGGACACGGGATCACGCTCCCGGTGGGAAGAGGCTCATGCCCCCATGATTTCCGTCCCGCTCACTGAAGGGCAAATAAAGTTCTCTTAATATCTGCGTAAGCTTGGCTACATGGACATTGACCCCCGTCGGCTGCGGGTGCTCCACGAGGTCGCCCGCCGCGGCGGCGTCATGCGCGCGGCCGAGGCGCTCCACCTGACGGCCTCGGCCGTCTCGCAACAGCTCGCGCTCCTGGAACGGGAGGTCGGGCTCTCCCTCATCGACAGGTCGCAGCGCCGGGTCGCCCTCACCCCCGCGGGCAGGGTCCTCGCCGGGTACGCCGAGCGCGTCGAGGAGGAGCTGGGCGAGGCCAGGCGGGAGCTGATCCGCTTCACCGAGCGGCTGGCCGGGCCGGTGGCGATCGCCGCGTTCCCCACCGTCATCCGGCACCTGCTGGTGCCCGCACTCGCCAGGCTGGCCGAACGCCACCCCCGGATCACGCCCCGCATCCGGGAGCTGTACGGGCCGCCCGCGCTGCAGGAACTCCGCCTCGGCGGGGTCGACCTCGCCATCACCGAGCAGGACGCGGACGAGACCGTCGTGGTGAGGCAGGCCATCGCCTCCCACCCCCTCTACGTCGACGAGTACCGGATCGTGGCCCCGCCGGGATGGGCGGAGGTCCCCCGGGAGGTGGCGGACCTGGCCGGGGTGCCCTGGATCGCCGGGCCGCCCGGCCAGGCCTGCGGCCAGGCCCTGGAACGGCTCGCCGCCCTGCACGGGTTCACCCCGAACCGGGTGCACCTGATCCAGGAGTTCCCGCCCACGCTCGCCCTGGTCGCGGCGGGGCACGGGGTGGCGATCGTGCCGTCGCTGGCCCTGCTCGACGTCCCCGAGGGCGAGGTCGTCGTCACCGGCATCACCGGCGTGGGCGCCAGGAAGCTGGAGGCGATCACCCGGGTGAGCCGTACCCGCTCGGGTGAGCCCGACCCGGTGCAGGCCGTGGTCATCGCGGCGCTCAGGGAGGCGGCCGAGGAGCTGTCGGGACGGCTCGGGGAGCGCTGGAGGACCTCCTGACCGCACCGGCGGCGGACCGGCCGGCGACAGCGGTCCGTGCCCGGGACCCGGGGCTCTCCTGGATCTGTCCGGAAGCCCCTCCGGTGAGCACGGCCCGTCCGGTGAGCACGGCCCGTCCGGTGATCCGGGGACTAGTCGGTGATCCGGGGGCCGCTGACCCGTTCCAGCAGCCTGGCCAGCCGGTCGCGCAGCCCGGGGCGGCGGCCGGCCTCGCCCGCGGCCATGCTGACCAGGTGCTGGGCGCCGTCGAAGGAGAACGGCGCCCGCTCGGGGATCGTCAGCGCGTCGTGGGCCAGGGCGGCCAGCTCGGTGTCGCCGCCGTCCAGGGCCAGGATCGTCGTGCCGGTCCTGCGGGCGTCGCTCACCCGCTCCAGCAGCGTCTCCGGAGCCGCCTCCTCGGCCACCACGAACAGGGTCTCGCCCCGTCGCGCCCGCCCGATCCTCTCCAGCCCGACCCGCAGGTGCGCCGGCGCGTCCGGGGCGGGCGCCCAGCGGACCAGCGTGGGGGCGAGCTGCGGCAGCCCGGACAGCCTGGCCTCGTCACCCAGGTGCGCGGTCAGGTGCCAGGGTTCCTCCTCGGGGGTGCCCACCACCATCAGCCCGCCGGGGGAGCGTGTCGCGCGCAGGGCGAGGCCGAGCTCGCGGGTCCGCTCGACCCAGCCGGTGGAGGCCAGCATCTCGCGCAGCAGTGTCACCGAACCGGTGTCCATGGGGCCTATCGTGCCTCACCGACCCCGCGGCGATCCGGGGAACGCGATCCTGAGATGATCGGAACAGGCGATATGGTCGACGGAGTCCGGCTCCGAGTGACCGGGGACGACGAGGAGCGGCGAGTGAGCACTGACAATCCGACCGATGTTCCGGACGTGAGCGGCATCTCGATCGGCATCCTGGGCGGTACCGGAGACCAGGGCAAGGGGCTGGCCCGGCGTTTCGCCCTCGCGGGACACACCGTGCTGATCGGCTCGCGGAGCGCCGAGCGCGCCCAGGAGGCGGCGCGGGCCCTCGGCGGGCCGGTACGCGGGGCCGACAACGCGTCCGTGGCGGCCGAGGCCGACGTGGTGATCGTGGCCATTCCCTGGGACGGGCACCGCTCCACGCTGGAGTCCCTCCGCGCCGAGCTGGCCGGGAAGATCGTCATCGACTGCGTCAACCCGCTGGGCTTCGACAAGCAGGGCGCCTACGCCCTCCCGGTCGAGGAGGGGAGCGCCGCCCAGCAGGCCGCCGCGGTCCTGCCCGACAGCCGGGTGGTCGCCGCCTTCCACCACGTCTCGGCCATCCTGCTGCTGGACCCGGAGGTCGCCGAGATCGACCTGGACGTGCTCGTCCTGGGCGAGGACCGCGAGGCCACCGACATCGTCCGGGGGCTCGCGGGCCGCATCCCGGGCGTGCGCGGCGTGTACGGCGGCCGGTTGCGCAACGCCCACCAGGTCGAGGCGCTGACGGCCAACCTCATCTCGATCAACCGCCGCTACAAGGCCCACGCCGGCCTGCGCCTCACCGACATCTGACCGTCCCTCAGACGACGAGCGCCTGCAGGGTGCCGGGACGGCGGGTGCCGTCGTAGTCGCGCCAGGCCGCGGCCAGCGACGCGACGGACTCGGTGAGCCTGTCCTCCTGGGACAGGAACGGCAGCCGCAGGTGGTCGCCGTGGCCGCCCGAGGGGTCGAAGGAACGCCCCTGCGGCACCGCCACCCCGTGCCTGAGCGCGACCTGGGCGAAGGCGCCGGCGTCGCCTGCGGGGAGCCGTACCCAGATCGTCTGCCCGCCGAGGGCGGGTTCCGCGCGCCACGAGGGCAGCCTCGCGGCGAGCTCGCCGAGGAGATGGTCGTGGCGGCGCCGCAGGACGGTGATCCGGTCCTCGCGGAGCCGCTCCACCTGCGAGATCAGCCGCGTCGCCGCGAGCTGGCCGACGATCTCACCGCCCAGGTCGTGGACGGCGCGCAGCCGCACCAGCCGGGAGATCACCGGTGACGCCGCGCGGATCCAGCCGACCCGCAGCCCGCCCCAGACGAGCTTGCTGAGCGAGCCGACCGTGATGATCCGCCGCCCGTCCCCGTAGTGCGCCAGCGGGGGAGGGGTCTCGCCGGAGAAGCACAGCTCGGCCGGGACCTCGTCCTCGACGAGCGGCACGTCGTGCTCGGCGGCCAGGGCTGCCAGGCGGCGCCGTACCAGCGGCGGCATGATCGTGCCGGTCGGGTTGTGGCAGGTCGGGATGAGGTACCCCAGGGCGGGGCGGTCCGCCAGCGCGGCGCCGAACTCCTCGGCGTCGGCGGCCGTGCGGAACAGGGCGGCCGCCTCCCGGAAGGACTCCAGCGCGCCGGGGTAGGTCGGGGCCTCGGTCAGCACGGTGTCGCCGGGCGACAGCAGCAGGTTCGCCAGCAGCGTCAGGGCCTGCTGGGCGCCGTTGGTGACCAGGATCTGCCCGGGGGAGGTGAGGACGCCGCGCGCCCGGTAGTAGGAGGCGATCCGCTCGCGCAGCTCGGGGTAGCCGGCCGGGTGGTAGCCGATGTCGTGCCGGATCCGGCCCAGCCGGGCCACGGCCTCGAGGTAGGCCTCCGCCAGGATCGGCGGGGGCTCCTCCGGGGCGGCGCAGCTCAGCAGGACGACGCTCTCGGGCGGGTCCAGCAGGTGCAGCAGCAGCGGGTTGGCCGTCGTGCCGCCGGTGTCGCCCGTGCTCGTGCCGTGTGTGCTCCCGCCGTTGACGCCGGCGATGCCGGGGGGCAGGTGCTGGGCGGCGCAGACCCGGGTGCCGCTGCCCTGGCGCCGTACCACCCGGCCCTCCTGCTGGAGCAGGTCGTAGGCGGCGACCACGGTGCCCCGCCCGACCGCCAGTGACCGCGCCAGCTCCCGGTCGGGCGGGAGCCGCGTGCCCGGGCGCAGCTCGCCGTCGTCGACGAGGGCGCGCAGCCGTGCCGCGAGCAGCACGTAGAGCGGCCCCCTGCCGGACGACCAGCGGCCGAGCCTGGCGATCAGTTCGTCGTTATTGGCTCCCATGATGAACCAATCTTGCCGGATTGGATCTGACAAGGAGCCTATTTTGCGTACATCCTTGGTCCATGACTGATTTCCGTCCGGAGACCCGCACCGTCCACCTTCCCCAGCCGCCGCTGAACGGCAGCCGTCCCATCACGGTGCCGCTCTACCAGACCTCGGGCTTCGCCTTCGACGACCCGGCCGTCTTCGCCGACGGCATGGGCCGCCCCGACGGGGCCTACGTCTACGGGCGCATGTCGAACCCGACGGTCCGCTCCCTGGAGGAGGCCGTCTCCGGCCTGGAGGGCGGCGTGGGCGCCGTGGCCACCGGCTCCGGCATGGGAGCCATCAACGCCGTGCTGTTCGGGCTGCTGGCCCCCGGCGACCACCTGATCGCGCAGAAGCCGCTCTACGGCGGCACCGCCGCGATGATCAACGACATGGCGGGCCGGTTCGGGATCGCGGTCACCTACGTCGCCGAGGACGACCCGGCGGAGCTGCGCGCGGCCGTACGGCCCGAGACGAAGCTCGTCTACCTGGAGACCATCGCCAACCCGGTGACCCAGGTCGCCGACCTGCCCGGCATGTGCGCCGTGGCCCGCGAGGCCGGCCTGATCTCCGTGGTCGACAACACCTTCGCCTCCCCGATCCTGTGCCGGCCGATCGAGCACGGCGCCGACATCGTGGTGCACTCCACCACCAAGTACCTCAGCGGCCACACCGACGTGCTCGGCGGGATCGCCGTGTTCGCCTCCGACGAGCTGTACCGCAAGGTGTGGGCCTTCGCCGGCAAGCTGGGTTCGACCCCGGACCCGTTCGCCGCCTGGCTCACCCTGCGCGGCATGCAGACGCTGGCGCTGCGGATGGAGCGCCACTGCTTCAACACCCGCGAGCTGGCCACCCGCCTGGACGCCCACCCCGCGGTCTCGACCGTGTACTGGCCGGGCCTGCCCTCGCACTCCTCGTACGAGCTGGCGGCCAAGCTCCTGCCCGACTTCGGCGGGGTGTTCTCCTTCGACCTGGTCGGCGGGCGGGAGGCGGGGGAGCGGTTCATGAGCGCGGTGCGCCTGGCCCTGCTGGCCCCGTCCCTCGGCGGCGTCGAGACGCTCATCCTGCACCCGGCGACCACCTCGCACCGCACGCTGACCGCCGAGGAACTGGCGCGGCACGGGATCGGCGAGGGCACCGTACGGGTGGCCGTGGGCATCGAGCACATCGAGGACCTGTGGGCCGACATCGAGCAGGCGCTCTCCTGACCGGCCCGCCCGTACGTCCGCCCGTACGTCCGCCCGGCGGAAGGCCCGCGGGCGACCGTCGGGGCGTCTCCTAGACTGCGGCACGGAGGTCGCCGGAACACCCCGGGGCCTCGACGATCCGCCCGCCGTGGAAGGGGGACGCGCGTGAGCGTGTCGATCGGGGACGTGGAGCAGGCCGCGGGACGTATCGCCGGGCATGTCCGGCGCACACCGGTGATAGAGGTGTCGCCCGGGCTGTTCATGAAGCTGGAGTCGCTCCAGCACTCGGGGTCGTTCAAGGCCAGGGGAGGCTTCAACAGGGCGCTGTCGGCGCCGGAGATCCCGGAGGCGGGACTGGTCGCGGCCAGCGGGGGCAACCACGGCCTGGCCGTGGCGCACGTGGCCCGCGACCTGGGCGTCCGGGCGGAGATCTTCGTCCCGACGGTGGCAAGCCCGGTGAAGGTGGCCGGGCTGCGCGCGCTGGGCGCCGAGGTGACGCAGGCCGGCGCCTTCTACGCGGAGGCGTACGAGATGTCGGTCAAGCGCGCGGCCGAGACCGGGGCGCTGGACGTGCACGCCTACGACCAGGCCGAGGTGGTCGCCGGGCAGGGCACGGTCGGCCTGGAGACGCTGGAGCAGACCGGAGGGGTCGACACGGTCCTGGTCGCGGTCGGCGGCGGCGGGCTCGTCGCCGGGATCACCGTCGCCCTCGACGGCCGGGCCCGGGTGGTCGCCGTGGAGCCGGAGCTCATCCCCACCCTGAACCGGGCCCTGGCGGCCGGCGGGCCCGTTCCCGTCCAGGTCTCGGGGGTCGGCGCCGACGCGCTGGGCGCGAGCCGTGCCGGTGCGCTCGCCTACGAGATCACCGGTGCGGCCGGGGTGGAGAGCGTCCTGGTCACGGACGAGGCCATCGTCGAGGCGCGGCGCGCGATGTGGCGCGACCTGCGGATCGCCGTCGAGCACGCCGGGGCCGCCGCCTACGCGGCGCTGCTGTCGGGTGCCTACCGCCCGGCCCCCGGGGAACGGGTGGCGGTCGTGGTGTGCGGCGCCAACACCGACCCCGCCACCCTCACCTGAGGCGGCCCCGGGGTTCGCCGGGGCGTGGGTGGCGGGTCGGGTCCGCCGGCGGTAGCCGTTCCCGGGGTCGGTGGGACCGGGTCCTTCAGCGGGTCCTTCAGCGGTAGCCGCGCTCGGGGGTGTCGGCGGCGGCCGTACCCGGGGCAGGGTTCGTCAGCGGTAGCTGTGCTCGGAGGTGGGGAAGGCGCCGGTCGTCACCTCGTCGGCGAAGGCGCGCACCGCCTTGTCCATCTCCCCGGCCAGGTCGAAGTACTTCTTGACGAACTTCGCCGGGCTCGCGGTCAGGCCCATCAGGTCCTGCCAGACGAGAACCTGCGCGTCCGTGCCGGGCCCGGCGCCGATGCCGATCGTCGGGATCGACAGGGAGGCGGTGACCCGCTCGGCCAGGTCCACGGGCACGCACTCCAGCACCACCGAGAACGCCCCGGCGTACTCCAGGTCCTTGGCGTCGGCCATCAGCTCGTCCCCCGACTGGCCGCGGCCCTGCACCCGGTAGCCGCCGAGGGCGTTGACCGACTGGGGGGTCAGGCCCAGGTGGGCCATCACCGGGATGCCCGCCGAGACCAGGGCCTCGACCTGGGGGATGACCCGGCGGCCGCCCTCCAGCTTGACGGCGTGCGCCCCGGCCTCCTTCATGAAGCGGGTGGCCGTCTCCAGGGCCTGCTGGGGGGAGGCCTGGTAGGAGCCGAACGGCAGGTCGGCCACGACCAGGGCGCGCGAGGAACCGCGGACCACGGCCGCCGTCAGGGGCATGAGATCGTCCACCGACACCGGGAGCGTCGAGTCGTACCCGTACACGACCATGGCGGCGGAGTCGCCGACGAGCAGCACGGGGATGCCGGCCTCGTCGAAGATCCTGGCGGTCATCGCGTCGTACGCGGTGACCATCGGCCACCGCTCGCCCCGCTCCTTGGCGGCGGCGATGTCGCGTACGGTGATCCTGCGTCCAGCCTGGCCGCCGTAGAGGGAGGTCGGCCGGTTGGTGACGGAAGAGGACATGTGGGACCTCCAGTGAAGTCTCGAGGCGCCCCAGTGGCGTCCCCGGACGGTTCGATGATTGCACGCGCCCGGCAGGTTCAACAGACCCGATCGGCCAGGTAATCCGCCCCCGGCACAGGGCCGTTCCACGGGCGTCCGGCCGAGGATCCCGCCCTCGTCCCGCTTCCCGCGGCGTCCCCGGCCCGCCTCTCACAGGGTTCCCGGCCCGCTTCTCACGGGGTCGCCAGGCCGTTTCTCACGGGGGTCGAGGCCCTTTCCCCGCAGGGCCCGGGCTCGGCCCTCGTCGGTCTCCCGGCCCCGGCCCCCGGAAGGGCCACGGGGTAATCCGGTGGCGGGGACCCCGGTGGCGTACGGCAGAATGCCCGTGGAGGTAAGTAATCACCATGGCTGTCGAACCTTACCGCCGCCTGCTGGCACTACCGGGCGTGCGGTCGTTGTTGCTGGTGGGAATGCTCGCCAGGGTGCCGACGACCGCGGTGTCCATCACGCTGACCCTGCACGTCGTCGACCCGAGCGGGCTCGGCCTGAACTATGTCCAGGCCGGTCTGGTGACCACGGCGAGCACCGTGGGGACGGCCGTCGGGTCGCCGCTGGTCGGAAGGCTGGTCGACGGCTACGGCCTGCGCCCGGTGCTGGCGGTGACCACGCTCGCCCAGCTCCTCTTCTGGTCCACCGCCTGGCTGATGCCGTTCCCTCTGCTGCTCGCCGCCGCGGTCCCGGCGGGCCTGCTGAGCCTGCCCGTCTTCAGCGTGATCAGGCAGTGCCTGGCGGCGCTGGTGCCGCCGGAGCAGCACAGGGTCGGGTTCTC
Organism: Streptosporangium sp. DT93; assembly: GCF_049844535.1. Lineage (NCBI taxonomy): Bacteria > Bacillati > Actinomycetota > Actinomycetes > Streptosporangiales > Streptosporangiaceae > Streptosporangium > Streptosporangium sp. DT93. The sequence continues at coordinate 57,652 of NZ_JBNCLF010000004.1, read as the reverse complement.
CCTCGACTCCATCCTGGTGGAGTTCTCCTACATGGTGGGACCCGCCCTGGCCGTCGCCGGGGTCGCCCTTCTGGGCAGCGTCCCCACCATGGGCATCGTCGCCGTCGGCCTGGTCGTCTCGGGAACGACGCTGCTGGTGCTGAACCCGCCCGTCCGCTCGGCCGAGGAGCTGCGGGAGCCCGCGGCCCGCGTCCCGCGGCGCCAGTGGCTCACCCCTCGCCTGTTCGGCCTGCTCGGCACGGTCATGGCGGCGACGTTCGTGCTGGCCGCCACCGAGCTCGCGCTGGTGGCGACGATGAAGGAGGGGCACGCCAGCGAGTGGCTCGGGCTGGCGATCGCCCTGTGGTGCTTCTACTCGCTGGTGGGCGGCTTCGTGTACGGCATGCTGCCCCGGGGGGTGTCGCCCCTGGTCCTGATCGGTGGCATGGGAGTGCTCACCATCCCGATCGGGCTGGTCGACGGGCACTGGCTCTGGCTGCTCCTGGCCATGCTGCCGGCCGGCGTGCTGTGCGCTCCGGCGCTGTCGTCCACGATCGAGGTGATGACCCGCTGGGTCCCGGCCGGAGCCCGGGGCGAGGCGATGGGCCTGCACGGTACGGCCCTGCTGATCGGTATCGGCGTCGCGTCGCCCATCTCGGGTGCGATCATCGACGGCCCCGGCCCCGGCTGGGCCTTCGCCTTCGCCGGGCTGGTGAGCGTGACGATGGTGCTCATCGCCCTGCCGTTCTGGCGGCGAGGATCGGACTCCTCGACCACGGACCCGGTCGCGAAGCCCGACTCCGACGGGAAGTCGGATCTCGACTCCCCGTCCGATTCCGGCTCCGATTCTGGTTCCGCCCCAGCCTCGGGCTCTGTGGAGCAGTCGGCGTCGGCCACCACCTGACCGCCCCGACCCGACCCGACCCGACCCGCCTTGGCCCGACCCGGCCCGGCCTGGCGCGGTTCGGTCCGGCCTGGCTTGGTCCGCTCTGGCTTGGTCCGCTCAGGTCCGGCTGTTCCGTCCAGCCTGATTCAGCATGGTTCCGCTCGGCCGTTCCACCCTCTTCGGCGCACTCCCGTGTCGCGCCGGCACACTGTCCCGGCCCGTCAGAAACGGTACGGTTGCGTATCGAAAAGATGGGCGATACGGTGATGTTTCGAAACTAAGACGTATCGAAACACGGGGCAATCGTGGAACAACAACTCGGCCATCCCAGACGGTGGCAGATCCTGGGAGTGCTGGTCTTCAGCCTCCTGGCGGTCGTGCTGGACAACACCATCCTCAACGTGGCGCTCAAGACGATCGCCTCCCCCTCCCCGGAGGGCCTGGGCGCGACCCAGAGCCAGCTGGAATGGGCCATCAACTCCTACACGCTCGTCTTCGCGGGCCTGCTGTTCACCTTCGGCGTGATCGGCGACCGGACCGGACGCAAGCGCATGCTCCTGGTCGGGATGGTGCTCTTCGGCCTGGCCTCGCTGGCCAGCGCGTACGCCCAGGACCCCACGCAGCTGATCGTCGCCCGCGCGTTCATGGGCATCGGCGGCGCCGCCATCATGCCGGCCACGCTGGCGATCATCTCCAACGTCTTCCCCGCGCAGGAGCGCGGCAAGGCGATCGGCGTCTGGGCCGCGGGGGTGGGCCTGGCCGTGGCGATCGGGCCGATCACCGGCGGCCTGCTCATCGAGCACTTCTGGTGGGGCTCGGTCTTCCTGATCAACCTGCCGATCGTCGCGGTCAGCATGGTGCTCATCGGCCTGGTGGTGCCCGAGTCGCGTGACCCCAAGCCCTCCAGGCTCGACCCCGTCGGGGTGGTCCTGTCGATCATCGGCCTGGTCGCCGTCACGTACGGCATCATCCGGGGCGGCGAGCTGGCCACGATCGCCAGCGCACAGGTACTGGTCCCGACCCTCCTGGGCGTCGCCGTGCTGGCGGCCTTCGTCTGGTACGAGCGCCGCATCGACCACCCGGCCTTCGACGTCCGCTACTTCCGCGACCCCCGCTTCGCCACCGCGATCGGCATGATCGGCATCGTGTTCTTCGCGATGATGGGCGCGATGTTCTTCCTGGTCTTCTACCTGCAGATCGTGCTGGGCTTCAGCGCGCTCCAGGCGGGTGCCCTGATGATCCCCTTCGCCGCCGCGCAGCTCATCTTCGCCCCGCTCAGCCAGCAGATGGCCAGGCGCTTCGGCGGCAAGCTGTCCGCGACCGTCAGCATGGTCATCGTGGCCTGCGCGCTGGCCTCCTACTCGCTGATGGACCAGAACACCCCGATCCTCGCGCTGGAGATCGTGTTCTTCGTCCAGGGCGCGGCGATGGCCAACATCATGCCCCCCGCGACCACCGCGATCATGGAGGCGCTTCCCCGGGAGAAGGCCGGTGTGGGCTCGGCGATGAGCAACACCATCCGCCAGGTGGCCGGTGCCCTGGGCGTGGCGCTGCTCGGCTCGCTCCTCTCGGCCACCTACCGCGACCAGATCAGCCCGGCGCTGAACGGGCTGTCCGAGGAGGCCAGGCACATCGCGGGTGAGTCGCTGACCGGCACGCTCAGCGTGGCCCAGCAACTCGGTGCCCGTGGCGCGGCGCTGATCGACCCGGCGAAGCTCGCCTTCATCGAGGGGATGCACGTCACCGCCCTGGTCTCCGCCGCGATCGCGCTGGTCGGGGCACTGGTGGTGCTCAAGTGGCTGCCCGGCAGGTCAGCCGCCACCCCCGCCCCGAAGACCATCGATCACGACAAGGAACCGGCAGTAGTGTAAGGATCGCGATGACGAGCACCGAAGAGACCCCGACGACCGCCTCTCCCGCCGCCCGCCCCGCGGGCCGCCCTCGCAGTGCCAAGGCGGAGAAGGCCATCATCGACGCCACCCTTGACATGATCGGGGAGGGGATGGGTCTCTTCGAGCTGTCGATCGAGGCGATCGCGGCTCGGGCGGGGGTCGGCAAGACCACCATCTACCGGCGCTGGTCCAGCAAGGAGGACCTGTTCGTCGACGCGGTGGCCACCCTCAAGTCGCCGTTCCCCCCGCCGGGGGGCGGCTCGGTCCGCGACGACCTGATCGCCTGCATGCGGGTCTTCCAGAGTGACGCGAACGACGCGCGCAGCCGGTGCGTGATGAGCATCGCGATGAACGAGGCGGAACGGCACCCACGCCTGGTGGGACGCATCCAGCAGGAGGCCATCGAGCCGCGCAAGGCGGTCGTCACCGCCCTGCTGCGGCGCGGCATCGCCACCGGGGAGCTCCGGGCCGACCTCGACCTCGCGATCGCGATGGCGACCCTGGTGGGAACCGTCATGTGGTACATCCGCACCACGGGCGACCACTCCAGCCCGGACCTGGCCGAACGGGTCGTCGACCAGCTCCTGGCGGGCCTCGGCCCCTGACGCACCCTCCCGTACGGGGGTCAGGTGCCGAGGTGGTCGAACTCGCCGAGCTTCACACCCGCGACGAAGACGTCCCACTCGTCGCGGGTGAAGAAAAGCGTCGGCCCACCGGGGTCCTTGGAGTCGCGCAGCACGTGCAGCGCCCCGAGGTGCGCCTTGTGCCCGGTGGGGGAGGCGTCGATGACGGCCACCTCGACGCACTCGCCGCCGCTGGATCCGCTCAAAGAGGATTTGCGCCAGGTCACGCCGGTCAGGTCTGCTGCCATTGCGTCATCACCTTCGCTATCAGGTCGGCGCTCGCCCGCTCGGGCAGGGCCGCCGAGCGGACCGCTTCGTACCGCCTGCAGATCGCCGCCACGTCGCGAGGATGGTCCGTGACATTTCCTACGGCAGCGGACTCCATGAATACACTATCCAGGCTGCCTTCGACGCTCGCAATGAAGAATCCTCCTTCCAGGCCCGCGATCGCACCGCCCGTCACATAGGCGCTTTTCGGAACGATCTGGATGGAGATGTTTCTGCGTTCGGACGCGGCCAGAAGCGCGGCGAGCTGATCGCGCATGATCTCCGGGCTTCCGACACCGCGGTGCAGCACCCCCTCGTCGAGCACGGTCCACAGCGGCGGAGGGTCGTCGCGCGCCAGAAGCCTCTGGCGCTCCAGGCGTGCGGTCAGCAGCTCCTGCACCCGCTCGTCGGTCGTCCCCGGATAGGCCTCCAGGACCGTTCGGGCGTAGTCGGGGGTCTGGAGGAGACCGGGGATCAGGAGCGGGTGCCAGCCTCTTCTCCGGTCCTGTCGACGATTTTCTTGTTCGCCGCCGGATGGAACGCCTCAAGTCTTTTCGCGTCCTGGGCCAGCGTCCTGGCGGCCTCGTCCAGCGCTGGGCCGTCACTGCCGCAGCCGACGGCCAGAAGCAGTATCAGGGCACATCCCGCGACATGACGCACCCTGACAACTGTACTGATCATTCTTCTGGCGAGGGAGCCCGACGGCCGGAAACGGCCGTGCCGTCAGACGGTGGTCTCGCGCCAGCGGTTGGTGATGGGCAGGCGGCGGTCGCGGCCGAAGTTCTTGGGGGTGATCTTCGGGCCCGGGGGATACTGGCGGCGCTTGTACTCGGCCAGGTCGACCAGGCGGATCACCCGGGTGACCAGCTCGGGGTCGTGCCCGGCCGCGATCAGCTCGGCGGAGCCCATGTCCTTCTCGACGTAGTCGCCGAGCAGCCGGTCCAGGATCGCGTAGTCGGGCAGCGAGTCGGTGTCGCGCTGGTCGGGCCGCAGCTCCGCGCTGGGCTCCTTGTCGATGGAGTTCTCCGGGATCGGCGGCACCGCGAACCCGTGCAGGAGCTCGTCCGAGCGGCCCGCCTGGGCGTTGCGCCAGCGCGACAGGTCCCACACCAGGGTCTTGAGCACGTCCTTGATGGGCGCGAAACCGCCCGCCGAGTCGCCGTAGAGGGTGGAGTACCCGGTGGCCAGCTCGCTCTTGTTGCCGGTGGTCAGGACGAGGTGGCCGTGCTCGTTGGACAGGCCCATCAGGATCATGCCGCGTACCCGGGCCTGGAGGTTCTCCGCGGCGATCCCGGTGAGCTCGACCTCCTTCTCGAAGCCGCCGACGATGTCGGCGATCGGCACCGTGCGGGCGTTGATCCCCTGCCGCTCGACCAGCTCCAGCGCGTCGCTCAGCGAGTGGTCGGAGGAGTAGCGGGAGGGCATCAGCACCGCGTGCACCCGGTCGGGCCCGAGGGCGTCGGAGGCGATCGTGGCGGTCAGCGCCGAGTCGATCCCGCCGGACAGGCCGAGGACGACCGAGGTGAAGCCGTTCTTGGCGACGTAGTCGCGGACCGCCAGGACCAGCGCCGAGTAGACCTCGGCGGTGTCGTCGAGCTGATCGGCGACCGAGGGTGGCTCCGGCTCGTAGGCGTCCAGGGGGCGGGCCGACAGCTCCAGCCGTTCCACCGTGATCTCGGTGCCGTCGGCGGCGTCGACCTGGAACGTGCCGGGCTCGCCGCCGCCCTCGGGCAGCTCCAGGTCCACCACCAGCAGCTCCTCACGGAAGCGCGCCGCGCGTGCGACCGGCTCGCCGGAGGCGGAGACGACCAGGGAGTCGCCGTCGAAGACCAGCTCGTCCTGGCCGCCGACCTGGTTGACGTAGGCGAGCGCGCACCCCGCCTCGCGGGCGCGCCTGGCCACCAGCGCGAGCCGTACGTCGTCCTTCTCCTTCTCGTACGGGGAGGCGTTCGGCACGACCAGCAGCCCGGCTCCGGCCCTGGCCACCACCGCGACCGGGCCGCCCTCCTGCCAGAGGTCCTCGCAGACCGCGATCGCCACGTCGACGCCGTGCAGCCGGAAGATCGGCATCCGGTCGCCGCGGACGAAGTAGCGGTACTCGTCGAAGACGCCGTAGTTGGGCAGGTGGTGCTTGGCGGTCCTGGTCACCACCCGTCCCCGGTGCAGCAGCGCGGCGGCGTCCAGCGGGGCGCCCTTGGGCTGGCCGACCCGGGGGGCGAGCCGCGCGCGGTCGACGTAGCCGGCGACCACGGGGATCTCGCCGAGCCCGGCCTCCTGAAGCCGCCGCGCGGCCTCCTCGACCGCGGCGACGGACGCCTCCACGAACGAGGTGCGCAGCACCAGGTCCTCGACGGGGTAGCCGGTCAGGAACATCTCGGGGAAGACCACGAGGTGCGCGCCACGGTCGGCGGCGCGCCGGGTCCACTCGACGAGCCGGTCCGTGTTGGCGGCGAGGTCACCGACGGAGGGATTGGTCTGGGCCAGGGCGATGCGGAGTTGAGCCACCCGCTCATCCTAGGTTTGACCTGTGACGGCGAGGTTAACCGGTGCCCGGACTGTCTCACCGCGGGCCGGGACGCATCACCGGTGATCAGGGCGTCTCACCGCTGTTCGGGGATTCCCGGCCGCCGACAGGGACGCCTCACCGGTGGCCCGTCACGGCCGGTACGGCGGGCAGGGGCAGGACGGCCTCCACGACCGTGCCGCCGCCGGGGGACGTCTCGATCACGCAGGTCCCGCCCAGTTCGGCGGCGCGCTCGCGCATGGACAGCAGCCCGACCCCCGAGCGCGGCCCGGAGGGCAGGCCGGTCCCGTCGTCCTGGACGCGTACCGTCAGCGACTCCGCGCGCCGCAGGGAGACGACCGCGCGGGCGGCCCCGGCGTGCTTGCGGACGTTGGTGAGCGCCTCCTGCGCGATGCGGTAGGCGGCCACCTCGGCCGCGGCCGGCAGGTCCGACAGGTCGCCCTCGGTCTCCACGGTGACCTTCGGGCCCCCCTCCTGCGCCAGCGCCCGTACCGCCCCGGCCAGGCCGAGCTCGTCCAGCGTGGGCGGGCGCAGGCCGTACACCAGGTCCCTGATCTCCTGGCTGACCGCGTCCATGCCGCCGCGCAGCTCCATCAGGAGCCGGTCGGCCGAGGCGGGGGCGGAGCGCAGGCTGATCCTGGCCATGTTGATCGACATCGCCATGTCGGTCAGCGCGTGGCCGAGCCCGTCGTGCAGGTCCCTGCGCAGCCGGCGGCGCTCCTCCTCGCGGGCGGTCAGGATGCGCTCCCGGGACCGCTGCAGGTCGGCGGTCATCCGGACGGCGTGCACCACGTCGGCGACGTACGGGGTCGCCGCGGCCACCAGGCGGTCGTTGTGCGCCGCCGCGAACCTGCGCCGGCCCGGAACCCCCAGCAGCAGCCGCCCCACCGGCTCGCCGTGCCAGACCAGCGGCACCCCGCGCGGCGCGGGTCCCAGCAGGCCGACCTGCACCTGCCGGGCGCCGGGCTCGTGGACCTCGACGGCGACGCCGGTGACGCTCAGCCCGTCCTTGATCACCGAGGCGACGGCGGCGAGGGCGTTGGCGGGCTCGCTGTCGCGGACCTCCGCGGCCAGCCGGGCGGCGAGCGCCTGGGGATCGCCGTGCGTGCCGTACATGAGCCGGTCGATCAGGCGCCGCAGCCGGTGCCGGATCGGATGGAAGACCACTCCGGCCAGCAGGGCCGCGATCAGGCCGCCGATCCGGTCGTAGCCCGACAGCGCCAGCCCGACGACCGTGCCGACCGCGTACAGGACGCTGATCGCGGCGATCAGCCCGGCGGCCACGAAGGCGCGGCTGACCACGGTGTCGATCCCGTACAGCCGGTACTTCAGCGCGGAGAAGGCGATGGCGACCGGGATCAGGCCGGCCCAGACCGTGGTGATCAGCGCCCACTCGCGTTCGAGGCGCACGAACCCGATCAGCAGCAGGACGACGTAGAGGGCGAACGCGAGCAGCGGCCAGGCGATCTGGCGGCGCAGGACCGGGTCCGCCCGCCGGAAGCGCAGCAGCAGGGAGACCATCGCCAGGGCCACGAAACCGATGACCAGGGTGGAGGTCACCTGGCGCACCGGCAGGTTGTAGGGGGCCAGCGCGTCCACCGCGAGCACGTTCGGGATGACCTGAGGCCAGGGGTAGTGGGCCGGGGCGGGCGCCGGGCGGACGGTGGTGGCCACGATGTCCACCGCTCCCACCACCAGGGCGGCCACCACCACCGGCCGCCAGCGCCGCGAGGGGAGCCGGCCGTCGGGGGAGTAGAGGGGGAGCATGACCCCCAGCAGGGTGCCGCCGATCACCTTCCCCGGGCTCATGAACCAGCGCAGGTAACCGGCGACGTCGAGGTTCCCCGCGGCGGCGAAGGTGAACATCAACGCCTCGGAGAACACCATGATCGAGCACATCAGCCCGCCCGCGCACATCAGCCAGGCCGTGACCGGCCGCGAGCGGTGCGCCAGCAGGAAGGCGCCCACCACCGGGAACGTCAGTCCCGACGACATGTCGGGCATGAAGGGCTGATCCGGCAGCCACTCGGCCGGCAGGGCCAGGTCCAGCGCGATCGTGCTCACCACGAGCGTCACCGAGACCGCCGCCATCGCGAACGCCGCGACCCGCTGCCAGGAGCCGAGCAGCCCGCGCGCGAGCGGCACGGCGGGCTCGGCGAGGTACGGCTCGACCGTGACGACGCCGTCGACGGCCCGCCGGGGCACGTCGCCGACGCCGGCCAGCACCCGGCCGTGGTCGCGGGCTCGCCGGCTCATCGCTATCTGACCACGTCGCCGCGGCTGACCAGTCCCGACTCGTAGGCGGTGACGACGAGCTGGGCCCGGTCGAACAGGCCCAGATGGTCCAGGAGCTTGACCACCGACTCCGAGACCGCCCGTTCCGGCACCGCCAGGGTCGCCGCGATCTGCCGGTTGGTCAGCCCGCGGGCGACCAGCTTCAGCAGGTCGAGCTCGGTGTCGCCGAGACCGGCCAGGCCGGGCGGGGCGGCCGGGTCGGTGCGCCCGGCGAAGGCCGCGATCAGGCGGGTGGTCACGGCGGGGTCGATCAGCGCGTCACCGGCCTGCGCGGCCCGCATCGCGGTGATGAGCTGCTCGGGCGCGGAGGTCTTGAGCACGAAACCGCTCACGCCCGCGCGCAGCGCCGCGTAGAGGTTGTCGTCCGTGCCGAAGGTGGTCATCATGACGACCTTCGGCGGCGCCTCGTCGGCCAGGATCCGCCGCGCGGCGGTCAGCCCGTCCAGCCTGGGCATCTGGATGTCCATCAGCACCACGTCGGGACGGGTCTCGCGGACGACCGCGATCGCCTGCTCGCCGTTCTCCGCCTCCCCGACGATCCGGAAGCCGGGCTCGCTGTCCAGCACCACGCGCAGCCCGGTGCGGACCAGCGCCTGGTCGTCGACGACCACGACCCGCAGGCCCGGCGGGGATCCGGCCCCCTCCTCCTCGTCGCCGGGCGCCGCGTGCGCGGCCGTGCCCGCCGTGCCCGCCGTGCCCGTCGTGCCGGTCCCGGCCGCCGCCGGGGCGTCGAGGTGGACGGCCTGCGCCAGCATGTCCGACTCCAGGCGCTGCAGGGTCGCGCCCAGGTCGAGGCCGAGCTCGTCGCGGAGCAGCATCCTGGCCCGCCGGAGCGCGCCCAGCGCGTCCCCCTGCCTGCCGTTGCGGTACAGGGCGAGCGCGAGCAGCCGCCAGGCCTCCTCGCGCAGCGGGTGCGCCGAGGCGTGCGCCTCCAGGTCGGGGACCAGCGCGCCGGAGTGTCCCAGCAGGAGCCCGGCGTCGGCGCGGCGCTCGACCGCGATCAGCCGCAGCTCCTCCAGCCGTCCGGCCTCGGTCACCGCCCACGACAGGTCGGAGAACTCGGCCAGGGCGGGGCCGCGCCACAGGGCGAGCGCGGCGTCCAGGCGTTCCCAGACCACGGCGGGCTCGCCGGCGGTCTTGACGGCGCTCTCGAACCGCCAGGTGTCCACCTGGCCGGAGGAGGCGCGCAGCGCGTACCCGGGCGGGGCCGAGACCAGGACCTCCGCCTCCTCGCGCGGCGCGCGGCCGGGTTCCAGGGCGCGCCGCAGCCGCGACACGTAGCCCTGGATGGTCGACAGGGCCTGGGCGGGAGGCTCGCCCGGCCAGAGCTCGTCGATCAGCATGCTCACCGGCACGGCGCGGCCACCGGCCACCAGGAGCCGGGCCAGCACCGCCATCTGCCGCTGGCCGCCGAGGTCGAGCACCGTGTCGTCGTGACGGGCCTGGAACGGTCCGAGAGCGCGAAAAGTCAGCATTGCAGGCGTAAGGGTAGGAGTACCTGGGCCACTGTCATAGAGCAACACTCACCATCGTTCGAGGGCGTAGGAAATCATCGGTGGTCAGATCTCCACATTCAAGTTCACCGGCAGTACCGCCTCGATCACGGTGCCGCCACCCGGCGGCGTCGTGATCATGCAGGTGCCGCCCAGCTCGGCGGCGCGCTCGCGCATCGACGCCAGTCCCGCCCCCGCCCGCCGCCCGGCGGGGAGGCCGATCCCGTCGTCGCGCACCCGGACGCTCAGGCCGTCCTCGCCCCGCTCCAGCCAGACCCGCACGGTGGCGGCGCCGGCGTGCCTGCGGGCGTTGGTCAGCGCCTCCTGCGCGATCCGGTACGCGGCCACCTCGGCGGCGGCCGGGAGCCCCGTCAGCTCGCCCCTGGTCTCCAGGACGACGCCGGGGCCGGCCATCTCCGCCACCGCCCCGGCCAGGCCGAGCTCGTCCAGCGCGGGCGGGCGCAGGCCGTACACCAGGTGCCTGATGTCGCCGGTGACGCCGTCCATGCCGGAACGCAGCTCGCCCAGCATGCGCTCGGCCGCCTCCGGGGAGGTGCGCAGGGAGTGCCTGGCCATGGTGATGGTCATCGCCATGCCGCTCAGCGACCGGCCGAGACCGTCGTGCAGGTCGCGGCGCAGGCGGCGGCGCTCCTCCTCGCGGGTGGTGACGATCCGCTCCCGCGAGCGCCGCAGCGCGCCGACCAGCCGGACCGCGTGCGCGGCGTCGGCCACGTAGGGGGTGAGCGCGGCGATCACCCGCTCGTTGTGCGCGGCCGGCAGGCGCCGGGCGCCCGGCGGGCCGATGAGCAGCCGCCCGACGGGCTCGCCGTGCCAGACGAGCCGGACGTCGCGCGCGACCTCGCCGAGCGTGCCGACCGTGGCCTCCTCGGGCCGGCCGTCCGGGAACCGCACACCCGTGCCGGTGACCGACAGGCCCTCGCGCAGCACCTCCAGGGCCGCGAGGAGCCCCTGGGGCGGGTCGGTGCGCTGGAGCCTGCGCCCGAGCTCGGCGGCCAGCGCCACCGGGTCGCCCCTGCTGCCGTAGAGCAGCCGGTCGGCGTTGCGCTGGAGCATCCGCCGGATCGGCTGGAGGAACGCCCCCGCGCAGAGCGCCGCGACCAGGCCGCCGATCCGGTCCACGTCCGACAGGAACAGGCTGGAGGCGGCGCCCGCCGCCACGTACACCCCGCCGACCACGCCGACCAGACCGGCGCCGACCAGCGTCCTGGTGATGAGCGTGTCGATCCCGTAGAGGCGGTGCCGCAGCACCGAGAAGGTGATCGCGGCCGGGACCAGGGGGATGGTGAACGACGCCAGCCACCGGACCGGGTTGCCCATCACCCAGGGGACGATCACCGTGGCGATCGCGACCAGCGGCCACAGGATCTGCCGCCGCTCCTCAGGGCCGGCCCCGCGGAAGCGCGCCGCCAGCGAGGCGAAGGACAGGAGGATCACCGCGTTGGTGAGCGCGCCCAGGACGGACCTGACCGGTGCCGGGTCCACCTGCCGCAGGGCGGGGAGGAACGCGAGGTTCGTCGCGACCGCGTCGGCGGCCAGTACGGCGAGGGCGGCCCGCACCAGCGGGCGCCAGCGCGGCGACGGCAGCCTCCCGTCGGGGTAGAGCAGGGGCAGCAGCACCGTCAGGAAGAGGATGACCAGCTCCCAGCTCACCCCGGCGACCGTCCAGATCGCCTCGGGCGAGCCGGGCAGGCGCGGCCCGTACCGCAGCAGGGCGACGTTGACCGTGAGGCTGTTGAGCGCGGAGAACGCCCCGCCCAGGCAGAGCAGCCAGCCGATGACCAGCCGGGGCCGCTGGAAGACCAGCAGCGCCCCCAGGACGGGGAACGCGGTGCCGGCCACGTCCTCCGGGGAGAACGGCAGCGGCGTGTAGGAGGGCTGCGGGAGCCGCGCGGTCACCCAGATGTTGACGCACTCCATCGCCACGGACGCCGCGGTGACCAGCACCGCCGTGATCCGCGCCCGCACGGGCGTCACCCAGGGCGACACCCGGTTCAGCCCGCGCATGGTCCCGGCCCTTCATCGTGTACTTGAAGGGACCTTAACCGGCTTAAGCCGCAATCTAATCAATAAGCGTTTAAAGACCGATGGATCTACATGTATGCCCCGGAACTGCTCGGATCGCCGGGTGGGGCCGAGGCGAGCCGGGCGGCGGCCCCGCGGCCCGGCGGTTTCGGTCCACCCGTCACGGACCGCCGTAATCCACGTCGATCGGTCCTGGGGGCCGCTCTCAAAGGAGATCGTTCCGGGAGGGAGTCGCCGAGCGGGGCCCGGGGGGAACCGCTCCCGGGTGGACGCGAGCGGTTCCCCGGCATGCGGGACGGAAGGTCAGGACACGTCGTACCGGCTGGACTCCAGCAGCCACTCCAGCTGGGCCCGGGGCGCCGACAGGAAGGCGCACGCGACCTTGCTGACGTCCCTGGCCTGGGAGGTGGAGAACCCGAAGCGGTCGAACAGCGCCGGCAGGCGCCGCGCGGAGGTGCGCAGATCCTCGGCGCGGGCCGCGATCCGGTCGTTCACCCAGGCGACCGCGGCACCGTCGGAGAGCCCGAACGCGGTGGCGGCGACCGTCACGTAGTTGTGCACGTCGCCGTTGGCCCGCTCCTTGTGGTGCGAGGCGACGTCGTTGCACCACGCGGTGACGTCGTTGCAGGCGTCCACGAGCGTCCGCCAGGTCACGCTCTCGCGCAGTCCCGCGGGCACCTCCACCCCCAGGCAGGGCTCCACCAGGTCGAACAGGTACGGGCCCGCGGTGCCCCGCCGCAGGCGCGGGTACTCCGCGGGGGAGGGGACCCGCCCCGCGCACCGGTTCTCCGCCTCGGTACGGCAGGCCTCGCCCTGCGCGGCCAGCCCCGCCAGGAACCGGTGCCGCCACCGGGTGCTCATCCGCCCCGAGGTGGTCTCCCACAGGTCGGCGAAGGCCACCTCGACGGGTGAGCGGGCGTGGGCGGAGGCCCGCGCGAGGCGGTCGAGCCTGCCGAAGGCGGTCTCCATGATCTCGGCGGCCCGCCCGGCGGGTTTCTCGTCCCACTCGTCGTCGAAGTGGAACAGCCAGGTCAGCCACTTGGCGAAGAGCGACGCCGCCCGCGTGTCGAAGGCGGCGAACGCCCGCCCCGCCATCCGCTCGAACCCGGCGCCCGGGGGTGGCTCCAGCCCGGTGTCGCGGGCCCAGAGGGCCAGTTCCGCCGCGATGAGTTCCACCGAGGGGTGCATGCGGCAGGGCGCCGACATCGCGGGCACCAGCTCCACCAGGGGGAGCAGCGCGTCCGCGGCCACCCCGGAGGGCCGTCCGGGGAGTGTCCCGGCGGGCATGGCGGGCATGGCGGGCACTTCGGGGCCGGCGGAGCCGGCGGGGGCATCGGGATTCACGGAATCGGCAGGACCGATGAAACCGGCAGGACCGGCAGGGTCCGGTGGTGCGGGAAAGGGAGAGGGGAAACGGGGCAGGGACGCGGGACGGGGCCGGGGACGGGCCGGGGACTCGCCGAAGGCCGGGACGCGGGCCACTACAGCGGACCGAACAGCCAGTTGCCGGCCACGTCCGGATCGGCGCTCGTGTAGAACTGCCGCGTGGCCTCCACGAGCTCGCCTACGGACACGGCGCCGTCGCCGTCGCCGTCGAGCCGGGCGAAGGCGGCCGCCGCGTCCTCGCGCGGGGTGCCGAACGCGTCCATCAGCACCCAGAACCCGTCCGGCCCCACGGCGCCGTCGCCGTCGGTGTCGCAGAGTCCCGCCAGCGCGGCCGCGGCCGGCTCGAAGACCGCCTCGAACCGGTCGCCCTCGACGAACGCGGAGGTCATCCCGGCCCGGAACTCCTCGGGAGAGATGGCCCCGGACCCCCCGGGAGAGATCGCGTCACCGCGGGCGCCGAGCTGCGCGGTCAGCGTCCGCCAGATCTCCTCGATGCCCCCGGCGAGCCTGCTGCCCGCCGGGGAGGTCGGCGACTCGCCGAAACCGACGAGGATCCGGGCGCCGAGGCCGAGCAGGTCGTCGCGCCCGATCGATCCGCTGCCGTCCGCGTCCACGTGCGCGAAGGCACGGTCCAGCTTGCGGTTGAGGAGCGTGGTGCTCACCGTTTACTCCCATGTCACTTGTTGGACTCATTCCGTTACCCGCAGTGACGATAGCGGGGTTTCCGCATCAGCCACTCCAGGTAAGCCCTGGGAACGGTCAAGAAAGCGCATGCGACCCCGGTCACCTCGCGGGAGGCGCCGAAGCCCAGGCCGTGCCGTTCGGTGAGGGCCGGGACCGCCCGGGCGGCGGCCCACAGCTCCTCCATCCGCACGGCCAGGCGGTCGATCACCCACTCCTCGGCCGTCCCTGCCGTGGAACGTTCCAGGAGGGCCCCGGCGGCGCTCACGTACCCGCGCCCGCCCTCCGCGTCCACGCACCAGGCGGCCACGTCGGCGGCGGCCTCGGCCAGCGCCCGCCACTGCCGGCTGGAGGCCACCGCCTCGGGCACCTCCGTCTCGCGGCACGGCTCCACCAGGTCGAACAGGTAGCGGCCGAAGGCGTCCCTGCCCAGGGGCGGGTACTCCTCGGCCGCAGGCGTCCCGGTCGCGAGCAGCGCCTCGCGCTGGGCGGCGAGGGCCGCGGTGAACCGCGCGCGCCACGCGTCGCCCATCCCCGGCGCGCAGGAGCGCCACAGGCCCGAGAACGCCCGCTCCAGCGGCTCCGGACCCGGTTCAGCGCCCCCGGCCACGGCGAGCAGCCCGCCGATCGCCCCGGGGGACTCGCGCAGCCGCGCGGCCAGGGTCAGCCAGCGGGCGAGGAGCGTGACCGCGCGCGTCTCGCAACGGGCGAAGGCCCGCCCGGCCAGCCAGGGGGCGTCGGGGTCGGGCTCCAGGCCCATGGCGTGCGCCCATTCGGCGGTGGCCGCCTCCACCAGGTGTGACGACGGGTGTACGGGGCAGGGCATGGTCAGTGCCGCGAGCCGTTCGGTCAGCCCGGCCGACACCGCCTCCCGGCCGGCCGCCCGCGGCGATCTGTGGACTTCGGTGCTCGTCATCGCTCCCCCGGATCGAACTTCCAGCGGTTCCGGTCGCACACTGTAGGAGGAGACGGGGCCCGCAGGGCGGAGGCGCGACGGGCCCGATGCCACATCTCACCGTTCTTCCTCGTAACGTGTGCGAAACACTGAGAGGGCAGACTGAGAGACCACCAGGCGTGTCGTGGCACGTCGGCAATGAAGGAGAAGCCTTGGACCGCCAGCAGGAGTTCGTTCTCCGCACCCTTGAGGAGCGCGACATCCGGTTCATCCGGCTGTGGTTCACCGACGTGCTCGGGTTCCTGAAGTCGGTGGCGATCGCCCCGGCCGAGCTGGAGGGGGCCTTCGCCGAGGGCATCGGCTTCGACGGCTCGGCGATCGAGGGCTTCGCCCGGGTCTACGAGTCCGACATGCTCGCCAAGCCGGACCCGTCGACCTTCCAGATCCTTCCCTGGCGCAGCGAGACGCCCGGGGCGGCCCGGATGTTCTGCGACATCCTCATGCCCGACGGCTCTCCCTCGCACGCCGACCCGCGCTGGGTGCTCAAGCGGACCCTGGCCAGGGCCTCGGAGATGGGCTTCAGCTTCTACACCCACCCGGAGATCGAGTTCTTCCTGCTGAAGAACCGGCCCGAGGGGACCGGCCGCCCCGAGCCGATCGACGGCGGCGGCTACTTCGACCACACCCCGCACAGCTCGGGCCACGACTTCCGGCGCAACGCGATCATGATGCTGGAGTCGATGGGCATCTCCGTCGAGTTCAGCCACCACGAGGGCGGCCCGGGCCAGCAGGAGATCGACCTGCGCTACGCCGACGCGCTCACCACCGCCGACAACATCATGACCTTCCGCCTGGTCATGAAGGAGGTCGCGCTGGAGCAGGGCATCTGGGCGAGCTTCATGCCCAAGCCCTTCACCGAGCACCCCGGCTCGGGCATGCACACCCACATGTCGCTGTTCGAGGGCGACCGCAACGCCTTCTACGAGCCCGGCGCCGACTACCAGCTCTCGAAGATCGGCCGCTCCTTCATCGGGGGCCTGCTCACGCACGCCGCCGAGATCACCGCGGTCTGCAACCAGTGGGTCAACTCCTACAAGCGGCTCTGGGGCGGCGCCGAGGCGATCGCCGGGGCCGGGGGCGAGGCCCCGAGCTACATCTCCTGGGGGCACAACAACCGCTCCGCCCTGGTCCGGGTGCCGATGTACAAGCCGCACAAGAGCGGTTCGACCCGCATCGAGTTCCGCTCGCTCGACTCGTCCTGCAACCCCTACCTGGCCTTCGCCGTGATCCTCGCGGCCGGGCTGAAGGGCATCGAGGAGGGGTACGAGATGCCCCCCGGCGCCGAGGACGACGTCTGGGCGCTCACCTCGGCCGAGCGCAGGGCGCTGGGCATCCAGCCGCTGCCCCAGTCGCTGGACGAGGCCATCGGGGTCATGGAGCGCAGCGAGCTCGTCGCCGAGACCCTGGGCGAGCACGTCTTCGACTACTTCCTGCGCAACAAGCGCGCCGAGTGGAACGACTACCGCCGCCAGGTCACCGAATTCGAGCTGGGCCGCTACCTGCCGGTGCTGTAGTCCTGGCAGAGGTTTTTCCCAGCGTGTTTCCCGGGGCGTTTCCCGGGGTGTGGAGCAGACCGGGGTGTTTTCCGGGGCGTGAAGGAGAAAGGGCCGGACGGCGAGACGCCGTCCGGCCCTTTCCCGGTGCGCCCCGGGCCGTGCGTGCCGCTCCGCCGGGTCACGCGGTCCTCGTTTTCCCGCCCTGTGGGACGCCGCTTTACGGGGCGCCGGGAATGATTCACACTCACTGCGGGGGGTCACAGGCCGACGTCATTCGATAGGGGCACCATGCGATTCGGCAGGCAGGCCGTGAGAACGGCCCTCCTCACCCTCGGGTTCTTCACCCTGGCGTTACTCGTCGCCGTACTGGCGATCGGCCCGGCGGGGGAGACGGCCCTGGCCGCGGCCCCCGCGAGGGACGCCGGGCACGTGGCCGTTCCGGCGGGGGCGGTGGCGGGGGCGGACACCACGCCGCCGACGCGTCCTGCGGGGACGCGGCCCTGCCCGGTGCCGATGGCCCCCGGCAACCCCACCGGCTACGCCTCCATCTGCTGGAACGCCTCGACGGACGAGAACGGGGTCGTCGGCTACGACCTGTACCGCCTGGAGGTCGGCGGCTTCGTGCGGGCCACGACCACGACCGGCACGGTCGGCGGCTTCTCGGGCGAGCTGAACCGCGCGTACACGATGTACGTCGTGGCCAGGGACGCGGCCGGGAACGTCAGCCCGCCCTCGGCGCTGATCACGGTGTCCGCGACGGTCGGGATGACGCCGACCGCCTCGCCGACCCCGCTGCCGGGGGACCGCCAGCCCCCCTCCAAGCCGGCCGGGCTGCGGGACGCCTGCCTGCAGGACTTCCCGGGCGCCACGTTCTGCTGGCAGCCGTCGACCGACAACGTGGCGGTGACGGCGTACGACGTCTACCGCGAGGGTCTGTCGAGCTACGTCAAGGTCGGCACGATCACCCCTCCCCAGTTCCTCAACTTCGCCGAGTCGGGCCTGGTCACCGGGCTGCGCTACACCTACGTCGTGGTCGCCAGGGACGCGGCCGGCAACCTCAGCGCGCCGTCCGACCCGCTGTCGGCCCTCGCCAGGGAGGGGTTCCCCTCCCCGAGGCCGACCCCGACCCCGACGGCCGGTCCGTCGTGCGCGGTGTCGTACGAGGTGACGTCGTGGGGTTCTGGCCTGCACGCGCAGATCACCGTGCGCAACACCGGGACGACCGCGATCGACGGCTGGACGCTGACGATGGACTACCCGGCGCCGGGTGTCCGCCTCAGCTCGGGCTGGTCGGCGGACTGGACCCAGGAGGGCTCGCGGCTCACCGCCGCGAGCAAGCCGTGGAACCGGGTCATCGCGGCGGGCGCGGCGACCCAGATCGGGTTCGTCGCCTCCTACAGCGGTTCCCTGGCCGCCCCCGTGGGCTTCGGCCTCGACGGAACGGCCTGCGCCACCGACTGACCGTGCCGTCCCCGAGAACCGGTCGACCGGCCGTCCTCAAGGACCGGTCGACCGGCCGTCCCCAAGAGCCGGCTGACCGTGCCGTCTCCGGGAAGCGGGTTGACCGTGCCGTCTGCACGGGCCGGTCGATCGTGCCGTCCCGGCGGGCCGCCGCCACCGTGCGGCGGCCCGCTCGCGCCCGGGAGGATGACGTACCGTGGCCGCCGTCTCGCGGAGCGTGTGATCCGGAACGGTCTCCCGGACGTCATACCGGAGTCGTCCGAGGGTGGCGGGGGTGTCACCGACCCCGAGTCGGCTGCATGTACAAGCAGTCCGATAAAATCGGCCGGTCCATTTAATGTGATTTATGAGGATTGATCGCCGTAAAGGCGATAGGAGGTGCGGCATGACAACGATGTCCGAGCTGCAGACCGTGCTCACCGTCCCGGCGCGTTTCCGCGGGCCCGAGGGGTCCGCGAACGGCGGATGGATCGCGGGAACGGTCGCCGGGGCGTTGCACGGCGCCGGGCACGACTCGGCCGTCGAGGTCACGCTCCACGCGCCCACACCGCTGGACACCGAGCTGTCGCTGCACCACCTGGCCAACACCGCGAACCTCACCCAGGGGGACCGTCTCCTGGTCGAGGCCATCCCGGTCGCCGAGAAGCTCGGCGCCCCCGCGTTCGTGCCCTTCGTCGACGCGGCGCGGGCCGAGGGCGGGTTCGCCGGCCTGACCGCGCACGCCTTCCCCGGCTGCTTCGCGTGCGGCCTGCGCGCCCCCGGCGACGGGCTGCGCATCTTCCCCGGGCCGGTGGACGGCACCGACCTGGTCGCCGCCGGCTGGCGCGTCCCGATGACCATCCTCAACGAGGACGGCACCGTCCCCGACGCGATCGTCTGGGCCGCCCTCGACTGCGCCAGCGGCTGGGCGCACTTCCGGCCCGGCGAGTACGCCCTGCTCGGCCGCATCACCGCGCGGCTGCACCGCCGCGTCTACCCCGGCGGCACCTACTCGGTCGTCGCCCGCCCCACCGGCCGCCAGGGCCGCAAGCTGTTCGCCGAGAGCGCCGTCTACGAGGTCGACGGCACGCTGCTCGCCTCGGCCGAGGCCGTCTGGATCACCCCGGCCCAGGCCGCGGACCCGGCCGCCACGCGGACGAGCTGACGGCCGCGTTCCGGTCCGCCGCCGGAGACGGTGACCCTCCGCCCCGGCCGGTACGCCGCCGGGGCGGTGACCCCCGTCCCCGCCCGGTGCGGGACCGGTTCCCGTACCGGCCCATAATCGGCACATGAGGATCACCGTCGTCGAGCACGAGGCGGACGCGGGGCCCGGCTTCCTGAGCGGCTGGCTCGCCGGGGCCGGGGCCGTCTGCGAGGTCGTCCGGCCCTACCTGGGGGAGGCCGTTCCGGCGAGGGCCGCCGACGGGCTGATCGTCCTCGGGGGCGAGGCGGCGGCCTGGGAGGACGAGCGCTTCCCCTGGCTGCCGGCCACCCGCGACCTGATCCGGGACGCGGTGCGGGCGGGCGTCCCGACCCTGGGCGTCTGCCTGGGCGCCCAGCTCATGACGCTCGCCTGCGGCGGCACCGTGGAGCGCGGCGAGCACGGCCTGGAGGTCGGGGCCCGCGAGATCGTCCCGCTGCCCGCCGCCGCGACCGACCCGCTCTTCGCCGGGTCCGTGCCCGCCCCCGCCGTCCAGTACCACCGCGACGCCATCACGACGCTCCCGCCCGGCGCGGTGCCGCTGGCCACCGGCGACCCGTACCCCAACCAGGCCTACCGGCTGGGACGCGACGCCTGGGCCGTGCAGTTCCACCCCGAGGCCACGCCCGAGATCTTCGCGAGCTGGACGGCGGGCTCGGCCGCTCACCTGGCCGGCCTGGGCCACTCGGCCGAGCAGCTCGACCGGGAGGTGGAGGAGGCCCGCGACCGGCTCGTCGCCGCCTGGAGGCCGCTGGCCGAGCGGTTCGCCATGGTCGTGCGAAACGCGTGATCGTACGATTACGGTGCGGATCCACCGGCGACGCCGCACGGTTTCGGGACTAGCCTGTGCGGCAACGCTCCGATGATCGAAGAACATGGAGGGTCGGTGGAGACGGTGCCCCGGATGCAGACGACGGCCGGACGGCTCGCCCGGCTCGGCTTCGCCGACGGGACCAGGGCCGGACGGCTGCTCGACGAGCTGGGACCGGAGGCGGTCGGGGACCTCGGCCTGCTGAACGCGCTGGTCGCCGCGGCCGACCCCGACCTGGCGCTCACCTCGCTGAACCGGCTGGTCGAGCGGGATCCCAGCGTGCTCGGGGAGCTGCGGAACGATCCAGGGCTGCGCGACCGCCTGATCGGCGTCTTCGGGGTCAGCGCCGCGCTCGGCGACCACGTCGTCAGGCACCCCGAGCACCGGCACCTGCTCGGCGAGGCGGCGGCCGTGGAACGCCCGACCGAGGCCGCGCTCCGCGCGGAGCTGCTGCGCGCCGTGGGGGCCGACCCCGGCGACCCCGCGCCGAGGGCGGCCGACGCCTCCACCGGCACCCTGTCGGCGCTGCGCGTCGCCTACCGGGGCCGGCTGCTCCACCTCGCGGCGCGGGACGTCACCGGCACCCTCTCGCTCTCCGAGGTGACCGCGGAGCTGTCGGACCTGGCCGGGGCCGCGCTGGAGGCGGGACTCGCCGTCGCCAGGTCCGAGCACCCGGAGGCGGGATCGGTACGCCTGGCCGTCATCGGCATGGGCAAGTGCGGGGCACGCGAGCTGAACTACATCAGCGACGTCGACGTCGTCTTCGTGACCGAGCCCGGCCCCGGGGACGCCGGTGGCACCGGGGACGCCGGGGGTGCGGGAGGCACGGACGAGCAGCAGGCCGTCCGGCTCGCCACCCGCCTGGCCCAGGGCATGATGCGCGCCTGCTCGGCCAGCACCCCCGAGGGGTCGCTGTGGGAGGTCGACGCGGCGCTGCGGCCCGAGGGCAAGGCCGGGCCGCTGGTGCGCACCCTCGCCAGCCACGAGGCCTACTACCGGCGCTGGGCCAAGACCTGGGAGTTCCAGGCCCTGCTCAAGGCCCGGCCGATCGCGGGCGACGCCGAGCTCGGCGAGCGGTACGTGGCGGCGATGAACGAGATGGTCTGGCAGGCGGCCACCCGCGAGAAGTTCGTCGAGGACGTCCAGGCCATGCGCCGCCGGGTAGAGGCCCACGTCCGCGGCGGCGAGGCCGACCGCCAGCTCAAGCTCGGCCCCGGCGGGCTGCGCGACATCGAGTTCGCGGTGCAGCTCCTCCAGCTCGTGCACGGCCGCCTGGACCCGCTGCTGCGCCGCCGCGCCACCCTTCCCGCGCTCGCGGCCCTGTCCCGGGGCGGGTACGTGGGCAGGGACGACGCCAGGACGCTCGGCGAGGCGTACACCTTCCTGCGCCAGGTCGAGCACCTGATCCAGCTGCACCGGCTCCGCCGCACGCACGTGGTGCCCGAGGGCGAGGCCGACCTGCGCCGCCTGGGCCGGAGCATGGGCATGACGGCCGACCCGGTGGGGGAGTTCACCACCCGCTGGCGCAGGCACGCCGTGGAGGTCAGGCGCCTGCACGAGAAGCTGTTCTACCGGCCGCTGCTGCAGGCCGTGGCCAGGCTGCCCGAGTCGGAGGACCGCCTGTCCACCGCCGCGGCCAAGGCCCGCCTGGAGGCCCTCGGCTACGCCGACCCGGCCGGGGCGCTGCGGCACATCAGCGCGCTGACCACCGGCGTCTCCCGCCGCGCCGCGATCCAGCGGACGCTCCTGCCGGTCATGCTCGGCTGGTTCGCCGACGCCCCCGACCCGGACGGTGGCCTGCTCGGCTTCCGCCAGGTCTCCGACAAGCTCGGCACCACCTCGTGGTACCTGCGGCTGCTGCGCGACGAGACCGCGGTGGCCTCACGGCTGGCCAGGATGCTCGGCACCAGCCGCTACGTGACGGGCCTGCTGATGAACGCCCCCGAGGCGGTCGCGATGCTCGGCTCGGACGACGACCTGGCCCCCCGCCCCGCCGAGGCGCTGCTGTCGGAGGCGCGCACCGTGGTCGCCCGCCACGTCGGGAACGCCGAGGGCGCGGTGGCCGCCGTCCGGGCGCTGCGCCGCAGGGAGCTGTTCCGCACGGCCGTCGCCGACCTGTCCGGCCTGATCGGGATCGAGGAGGTCGGCCAGGCGCTCTCCGGCCTCAACGACGTGACGATCCAGGCCGCGCTCGACGCCGCGATCGACAAGGTGGAGATGGAGCGGCGCGCCCGGCTGCCCACGAGGTTCGCGGTGATCGCGATGGGCCGCCTGGGCGGTGTCGAGTCCTCCTACGGCAGCGACGCCGACGTGATGTTCGTGCACTCGCCGCTGGAGGGCGTACCCGAGCGGGAGGCCACCGAGACGGCGTTCGAGGTGGCCAACGAGCTGCGCCGGCTGCTGGCCCTGCCGGCCCCCGACCCGCCGCTGCTGATCGACCCCGGCCTGCGCCCGGAGGGCAAGGCCGGGCCGCTGGTCAGGACCCTGGCCTCCTACGCCGCCTACTACCGGCGCTGGTCGTCCCCCTGGGAGTCGCAGGCACTGCTGCGCGCCCGCTTCTCCGCCGGGGACGCCGGCCTCGGTGTCGAGCTGCTGCACCTGGCCGACCCGCTGCGCTACCCGCCCGAGGGCCTCCCGGACGCGGCCGTGCTGGAGATCCGCAGGCTCAAGGCCCGGATGGAGGCCGAACGCCTCCCCCGGGGGGCCGACCCCGCCCTGCACACCAAGCTCGGTCCCGGCGGCCTGTCCGACGTGGAGTGGGTGGCCCAGCTCATCCAGCTCCGCCACGCCGGGCGCCTGCCGTCGCTGCGGACCACCCGCACCCTGGAGGCGCTGTCCGCGGCGGTCGCGGAGGGGCTGCTCACCGAGGCCGACGAGGCGGTGCTCGCCGAGGCGTGGCGGCTCGCCTCGCGCATCCGGGACGCCATCGTCGCGGTCCGGGGCCGCGCCGGCGACGCGATCCCGGTGGACGCGGGCGAGCGCAGGCTCATCGCCCGCGCCCTCGGCTACCCGCCGGACGGTACGGAGGACTTCGTGGACGACTACCGCCGGGTCACCCGCCGGGCCCGCCGGGTGGTGGAGCGCGTCTTCTACGAGGGCTGACCCCGTCGCGTCCCCCCCGCGGGGGATCACGAAACCGGTCCGTTTCGGGTGATCGCGGTGCGCCGTGCGGGGCGGGCGTGTATCAACGGTCCGGGTGATCCTTTTGATATCCGTTTACATTGATCTGGCCATCGGCCTGATCCTGGCCTTCCTGCTCCTGTCCCTCCTGGTGAGCGGGATCAACGAGGCCTTCGTCCGGCTGCTCGGGATCCGCAGCAAGTTCCTGTGGGCCTACCTCAGGGACACGATGGACGGCTCCGAGGGCGGCAGGTCGTGGATCCCGTCGAAGGTGGCCGACGTCTTCGCGAAGCTCCCCTTCTCCGGCGACGATCCGCGCCCGGTGCACAGCCCCGACCCGGCACCCTCGGTGGTGGAGCCGATGCCGGTGGACCTGGCCGCCGTCCAGGCGTCCGCGGACGCGAAGGCGGAGGCGAATGCGGAGGCGGACACGGGGACGGGTGCGGGGGAGGCGCCCGTGGTCGTGGGCGGGAGCCTCGCGGCCGTGACCGGGGAGCTCGCGGGCGCAGGGGACGTGGGCGGTGCCGCCGGGGCGGGCGGGGCCGTACCGGCGGTCGACATGACCGCCCGGCTGTACGAGCGGCTCCAGGAGATCGACCACCCCAAGGGCGCCCGTACCAGCATCGCGAACATCCCGCCCGAGCGGTTCTCCGGCGCCGTGATGGAGCTGGTCGCCGCCGAGGAGGACGGCATCGACGGCCTGCTCGCCAAGCTGGAGGCCATCCGCAGCCCGCTGGCGGGCCACCTGCGCGGTGTCTGGGAGAGCGCCCAGCGGGACACGCAGAAGTTCCGCACGGGTGTCGAGCACTGGTTCGACGGCGAGATGCAGCGGCTGTCCACGCTCTACGCCCGCTACGTCAGGTGGGTGGTCCTCGCCCTGGGCCTGGTGCTCACGCTGCTGTTCAGCATGGACGCGCTGGAGTACGGCAAGACGCTGCTGCGCGACAACGCCTACCGCGCCGGGGTGGCCGCCATCGCGGGCGGCGGCGGGGACGGGTACGCCGCGCTCAAGGAGAGGTGCGCCGGTGCCGAGCCCGGCCTGGCCGAGCCGTACCGGTGCGTGACCGAGTCCCTCAGCTCACCGGCACTGGTCAAGATCTTCGACCATGCGATCGTGAGCGTCGCGATCCCGCCGGAGGACTCCGCCGACCCCTCCTTCACCTGGAACGGCGCGGCCTGGTGGGACCGGCTGATCACCCCGGGGCACTGGCCCGGATACCTGCTCACCGTGGTCGCGCTGCTGTTCGGCGCCTCGTTCTGGTGGGACGTCCTGCGCCGGCTGACCGGTGTGCGGGGCAACCGCTCCTGAGGGCGCGTACGGCAGGCGCGGAGGTCGCGCCGCGGTCCCCGCGGTGCCCGGACGGGCCCGCACGCGGGTGACCTCCGTCCTCGACGGACCCG
Organism: Streptosporangium sp. DT93; assembly: GCF_049844535.1. Classification (NCBI taxonomy): domain Bacteria; kingdom Bacillati; phylum Actinomycetota; class Actinomycetes; order Streptosporangiales; family Streptosporangiaceae; genus Streptosporangium; species Streptosporangium sp. DT93. The sequence continues at coordinate 33,159 of NZ_JBNCLF010000004.1, read as the reverse complement.
GCCGGCACCGGGCGGCACCGATCGGCACCGGCCGGCGCGTGCCGGTCGGGGAGAGCGTCAGCGGAGTTCCGCCAGGAGCAGGTCGACCTGGGCGAGCGGGTCGGGGCCGAACGGCCGGACCGCGACCGTGGTGGCACCCGCCTCCCAGAGGGACCTCACCTGGTCGGCGGCCTCCTCGGCCGAGCCCGACGCCATCACGACCTCGTCCGGTGAGACGCCCAGGAACCCGGCGGAGTCCGCCGCCAGGGCGGCGGCGGCCTCGGGATCGCCGACGCACAGGTGGGTGAAGACCACCATCTCGTGGTCGCCCCCGCCGGTGGCCTTCAGCGCCTCGGCGATCCGCTCGGGACCGGTCCCCTCCGGCAGGATCGTGCCCTGCGCGACACGGCCCGACATCTCCAGCGAGCGGGGCCGCACCACCCCGGCCAGCACCGGCGGCACGACGGCGGGGGGGTGCACCAGGCGTACCCCGTCGATGTGCACGGCCCGCCCGGACAGGGACACCGTCTCGCCGCGCAGCAGCCCGCGGACCGCGATGATCGTCTCCTCCAGCAGCGCCAGCGGGGACGGGGCCAGGACGCCCACCTGGCGCATCCAGTCCTGGACGCCGTGCCCGATCCCGGCGGCGAGCCGGTGCGGGTGCAACCGGGCGAGGTTGCCGAGCTCCATGGCCAGCAGGGCCGGGTTGCGCAGGGGAGCCGGGGCGATGCCGATGCCCACGCGGAGACGCCCGGTGACGGCGAGCGCGGTGGCCGCCGAGGAGACGGCTCCCGTCCAGCCGAGATCCTCCACCACCCACAGGTCGTCCACCTCGGCCGCGTCCAGGTGGCGCGCGAACGGGACGAGCGACTCGGGGGGAAGGTCGCGGTCGAACATGACACCCAGACGCATGTCTCTCCTACAGGTAGCGGAAGTAGCCGGCGAAGCCGCGGACGGCCGCGACGCGGTCGATCCGCACCTCGGTGCCGGTTCTCCGCGCATTGATCATCTTGCCCCGGCCGACGTAGATGCCGACGTGGTGGGTGCTGATTTTACGCTTGCCGACCTTGCCGTAGAAGACGAGGTCCCCGGGCCTGGCCGCCGCCGCGGGGATCCTCTTGAGCCGCCTGACGTGGTCGTCGGTGTTGCCGCGGCCCAGTACGTCCCGGCCGTAGGCGAGGTGGTAGACCCAGCGGGCCAGCCCCGAGCAGTCCAGGCCGCGGGTCCTGGTGGCCGGGCAGGGCCTGATCGCCCCCTGGTATCCCAGGCAGGTGCCGAACGAGGGGCCGGGAAGGTCGTCGTGGCCGCCGCCCCAGGAGTAGGGGATCCCCCCGCCCCGCCAGCCGGGCTGATCCTGCCCGGCCTCGATCGCGTACGCGATGCCGGTGATGCGGTTGGGGGGAGCCGGCGGGATCGGTACCAGGGCGGAGGCGCTCGCCAGCAGGACCGTTCCCAGCAGCGCGGCCGTCGCGAGCCACCACCTGCGTCCGGCATCACGTCCGGCATCACGTCCGGCATCGTGTTCCGCGTCGTGTCCGGCGTCGCGCCGGGGGGAGGCGTCGTGCTCGTGAGGGCTCGCGTGCCGGGCAGGACCTTCGTGTCCGGGAGGGGGATGCCGTTCTCCGGCGCGGGGAGATGCCGGAGGGGGGTCTCCGTTCCGGAGAACCTCTGCCACGTCACCTCGCTTTGGATGATTTATCCGTATAAGTCATCCTCAGTCTGCCTGATGAGCCGACAGCGCGCGTGGTCCGTGAAGCCCGGGACAGGCCGTCGGACCCCGTACCGGACATGCCGCGACCCGCGTGCCGGGCACACGGGTCGCGGATGGAGGCGGGGTCACGCGGGACGGGGCGGCCGGGGTGACGGGGACACGGTCACCCCTGGCCCGCGGCCCGCGACGCACGGCCCGCGGACGTCAGTTGTTGTCGTCCGCGTCGTCGGGCTCGTTCGTGTCGTCCGCGTCGTCGGGCTCGTTCGTGTCGTCCGCGTCGTTGGGGTCGTTGGGCTCGTTCGCGTCGTCCCCGTCGTTGTCCTGGCCCGGGGCGGACGTGGTGTTCACCACGTCCGGACCGTCGTCCCCGTCGTCACCCCCGCCGCCGCAACCGCCGGCCAAACCGACGAGAGCGACCATCGTCGCGGCGGCCAGCGCCGCCTTCCGGGTGGTCTGAGCCAGCATGCGCAACCTCCAGATGGTGATCCTGGACCGGACGCGTGGGCGCCCGGCTCACCACCCCACTGTCCCGTGCGGGCCCTCTCTAACATCTTCCCCCGAGCCGTGTGCGTCAGGCGGGACCCGCGTGGGCGGCCAGGATCCGCCAGCCGGTCCCGTCCTCGTGGACCCAGGTCCGGGTGTAGGACAACCGCCCGGCGAACGGCCTGCCCGCGAAGGTGCCCTCCAGCGTGCCGAGGAAGCAGGTGACGCCGGTGCGCCCCTCGACGAGCACGGTGAGGTCCTCCTGCGCGACCTTCGTCAGCACCTGCGCGCGCGAGCGGTGGTTCTCCAGGTCGAGCTCCTTGGCCCCGGGACGGCACCTGCCGTCCGGCGGGCCGGTGAAGACGAGCCGCTCGTGGAGCAACCCGTCCAGCGCCTCGACGTCCCCGGCAAGCTGTGCCGCCTGCAGGCGCCGCTCGGCCTCGCGCAACTCCTCGACAAGCCTCTGGTCGGCCATCAGAACTCCGTTCCTCCGGACAGGGGCGCGCGCCCGGGAGGCCGCGCGCGTCACCGGTCGGGGAGCAGTACATCAGGGCCGTCGTGAGACGGGGGACCCGCTTTCGCGGCGGGCGGAAGCGGAATCCTCCGGCTCCGGTACGGGTCCGTGCTCCCACGACCCCGGGGCAGGCCGGCGTCTCCTGCCCGGGCGGACCGTCCCACCATGGGGACCCCTCAGAGCAGGCCCGCGTCGCGTACCCTCATCGCCACCTGGACGCGGTTCTCCGTCCCCAGCTTGGCGAAGATCCGGGTGACGTTCGCCTTCACGGTCGCGACGCTCATGTGCAGGCGCTCGGCGATCTCGGCGTTCGAACCGCCCCTGGCCACCTCGACCGCCACCTCCCGCTCGCGCTCGGTGAGCCTGGCCATCTCCCGCCGCGCGTCCGGGCGCCGCGGCTCGCTCCCCCCGGTGGCCGCGGCGATCACCCGCCGCGCGACGTCCGGCGACAGCACCGGCTCGCCCCTCGCCACGGCGCGGACCGCCTCGATCATCTTCGGTGGCGGGGTGTCCTTCAGCAGGAAGCCGTCGGCGCCGAGCCGCAGGGCCCGCAGCACCATGTCGTCGGCGTCGAAGGTGGTGAGCACGAGGACGCGGGGCGGGTCGGGCCGGGCCCGCAGCAGTTCGACGGTGACCAGGCCGTCCTGGACGGGCATCCGGATGTCCATCAGCACGACGTCGGGCCGCAGTTCGTCGATCACCTCCATGGCCCGCCGGCCGTCCTCGGCCTCGCCGGCGAGTTCCAGATCGGGTTCGCCGCCGAGGATGAGCCGCAGCCCGGTCCGTACCATCGCGTCGTCATCCACGATCACCAGTCGAATCACGGTGTGAAGCCTCCCACGGCAGTCGTACGTCGAGGACGAAGTGCCCGTCGCGGACGGCGTGGCCGAGGCTGCCGCCGGCCATCCGGGTCCGTTCCGCCAGGCCGACCAGGCCGAGTCTCGCCCCGGGGCCGGTCGGGGCCCGGGCCGCCACCGGGTTGCTCACCCGGATCCGCAGTCCTTCGCCCGGCCGCCCGTCGAGCTCGACGCTCACCCCGGCGCCCGGCGCGTGCTTGCGCGCGTTGGTCAGGGCCTCCTGCACGATCCGGTACGCGTGCCGGCCGGTCTGCGTCGGCAGCAGGTCCCGCCCGTCGACGGTGTCCCTCACCTCGATCCGCTGACCGGCGGCGCGTACCTCGTCGAACAGGCCGTCCAGGTGGGACAGGTTCGGCTGCGGGGCCTCCGCGGCGCCGTCGTCGCGGAGCGTCCCGAGCACGGCGCGCAGCTCGTTCAGCGACTGGTGGGCGTTCTCCTGGATGGCCAGGGCGGCCTCGCGGGTCTCCTCGGCGGTGAGGTTCCTGCGGTACGCCAGGCCTCCGGCGAGCATCGACAGCAGGGAGATCCGGTGGGCCAGCACGTCGTGCATCTCCTGGGCGATCTGGACCCGTTCGGCCAGCCTGGCCTGCTCGATCCGCTGGAGCTGCTCGCGTTCGGCGGCCAGCGCCGCCTCCCGCTCCGAGGCGGCCAGGTCGCGGCGCCCGCGCAGGTACAGGCCGAAGACGGTCAGCCCGCCCAGCAGGACCGTCCCGGCCGCCGTCGAGACGTAGGTCGCCTGGTCGACGCCGAAGAAGCTGGAACGTGCCAGCAGGCACACCCAGGACAGGATCGCGACCGGGACGATCTGCCGCCAGCGCCGGTGGGTGACCAGGGAGACGTACGCGACCTGGGCCGGTCCGGCCGCCATGGTGGAGAAGGAGGTCAGCAGGGCGGTCGCCGTCGCGATCGGCACGGGCCACCGGCGCCGCCACCACATCAGCACCAGCCCGGCCAGGCCGAGCCCGGCGTTGAGCAGCACGAGTCCGAGCCGGTCGGGCGCGCGCCGGACGGCCACGACCAGGATGACGGCGTCGAACAGCATCGGTGTCACGGCGCACAGGTAGCGCAACGCGACGGCCCGTCGGTCCAGGGGCGGCTGGTTCTCGGTGGGATCGTGCACGGTCCACAGCCTAGGGAGTGGGGGCGGGACGCCCCAGCGACCTGGGTCCACCCTTCGACGGCCTTTGGTCCACAACCGCGGCCCCGGACGCGGTACCCGGGGGCCGGCGGTCCTCGACCCGGGGACGATGACCGGCGGCCCCGGATCCGATGGACTGGAGTCATGATCGAATTCAGCCACGTCACCAAGGACTTCCGGGGGACGAGAGCGCTCGACGACGTGTCCTTCGGCGTCGCGCCGGGCAGCGTCACCGGGTTCCTCGGGCCCAACGGGGCCGGGAAGTCGACGGCCCTGCGCGTCCTGGTCGGGCTCTCCCGGCCCACCTCGGGGTCGGCCACCGTCCTGGGCCGGCCGTACGCCGAGCTGGGGTGCCCGGCCCTCGTGGCCGGCACGCTGCTCGACGCCGGCGCGCTGCATCCCGGCCGTACCGGGCGGGAGACCCTGACGCTGGGCGCGATGACGCTCGGCCTTCCACGGTCGCGGGTCGAGGAGGTCCTCGACCTGGTCGGGCTGACCCGATCCGAGAGCCGCCGGACGACCGGCGGCTACTCGCTCGGCATGAGGCAGCGCCTCGGCATCGGCCACGCCCTTCTCGGCAGGCCCGGGGTGCTCGTCCTGGACGAGCCCGCCAACGGCCTGGACCCCCAGGGCATCCGGTGGATGCGTGAGCTCCTCGGCGACCTGGCCGCCTCGGGGTGCGCGGTGCTGCTCAGCTCGCACCTGCTGCACGAGGTCGAGCAGGTCGCCGACCGGATCGTGATGATCGGCCGCGGCCGCGTCCTCGCGAACGGCACCCTCGACGAGCTCGGCCGGGGCCGGAGCCTCGAACAGACCTTCCTGGAACTGACCGCCGACGCCGATCGGAGCATGACATGACCGACACTCCCGCGACCGGCACTCCCGCGACCGGCACTCCCGCGACGGACATGCCTGCGACCGGGCCCGTGACCGGCACCTCCCGCGCCGGTACCCCGCTCCCGGCGCCGGCCTCGACCCGGGCACGGATCCCGTTCCGGCGGCTGCTCGGGGTCGAGGCCAGGAAGCTCGTCGACACCCGCAGCGGCAAGATCATGACGGCCCTGATGGTGGCCCTGATCCCGGTGTCCGTCACGGCACGGGGCTTCGTCACCGACCCCGACCTCTACACCCTGGCGGGCACCGCGGGGATCGGGCTCGCGATCCTGCTGCCGGTGCTCGGCATCCTCACCGTGACCGGTGAGTGGAGCCACCGCACCGCCCTGGTCACGTTCGCGCTCGAACCCCGGCGGTCGCGGGTGCTGGCGGCCAAGTGCCTGCCGCCGTTGATCGTCGCCGCGCTGGCCTCGCCGTTCTCCCTGCTGGTCGCGGTGCCGGTGACGGCCGTCGTGGCGGGTGTCCGGGACCTCCCGGCCACCTGGGAGGTCGCCCCGACGGCCCTGCTGGGCTGGATGACGACGAACGTCCTCGTGGTCGCGGCCGGCCTCGCCCTGGGCATGCTGCTGCTGAACGGGCCGGCCGCGATCGTGATCTGCCTGGCGATGCCGATGGCGTGGTCGCTGGTGGGCGAGCTGGGTTCCACCGGCAGGCTCCTGGCCGACTGGCTCGACGTGAACCGCGCCGCGAGTCCCCTGGTGGACGGCCACCTCACCGGGGGTGACGCCGCCCGGCTGGCCACGTCGGCGCTGGTGTGGATCGTCGTCCCGGCGATCGCCGGGACGGTGCGCGTCGGCCGCAAGGAGATCACCTGACGGGCGCGGGGGACGGGGCGGCGAGACGTGGAACCTCGGCTTCGCCCTGGCCCACTCCCGCGTCCGGGGCCCGTACGGGTGACGATCCCGATCGCCCGCCGCGTCCGCGTCGGCCGGCGGGTGCTGCTGACCCTCGGCCCGGCCGACGCCGACGCCGACGCCGAGGCCGCAGTCGCCTGGGCGACGAGGCTCCGTTCGAGCCGGCTCGTCGAGGGGTACGCGCTGGCCCCCGCCACCCTCGAAGACGTCTACCTCGCCGCCACCGCGGAAGCGACCCCGGGCGCGGCCGTCACCCCGCAGGAGACCGCCCATGCCTGAGGCGACCGTCGCCCCGCCCCGTACGCGCGCCTCGCGCCGTCCCGCCGCGCACCGGCCTGTGGACGACCTACGGGACCCTGCCGCGCTGGACCGTGGCCCAGATCGGCGCGATGCTGCCGCTGATCGTCATCGTCCAGGCGCTGCTCGCCGCCGGCGTCATCATCGGCTTCGGGTTCCTCGCCGGCGACATCGACACCCCCGCCGCGCGGTTCCTGTCCACGGGCACCCCCACCGTGCTGCCGATGGTCACCGGTCTCGTGATGGTCCCCCAGGGCGTGGCGCAGTCACGCGCCGGCGGCACGTTCGCCTACCTGCGCACCCTGCCGGTGCCGCGCCCGCTGCTGCTGCTGGCCGACCTGACGGTGTGGCTGCCGGTCGCGCTGCCGGGGGTCCTCGCGGGGCGCGTCCTCGCCCGACGGCCCGGGCGACGGACACGGGGTGGGCAGGGCTGGTGGCCGGTTCTCCCGAAAACCGTTCGCGGGACCCGGACGGCGGCCCGCACACTGGGCGACGTGGAAAGAACCGTGACCGCCCTGGTCACCTGCGGTGACGAGGGTATCGGCGTCGTCGGCCCGTTCCCGGTGGCGGTCCCGTGGTGGGCGGCGGTCGAGCCGGTGGCCGAGCGTCTCGAGGCCGTGCTGGGCGGGCCCGTCGTGGTCCTGCGCCTGGTGGGCGTCGACGGCGGCGACCCGCCGCGCGGCGGCCACGTGACCTATCACGCCGAGTTCCTCGGCGACCCCCGGAGAATCGCCTCGCGTGCCGTTGGGACGCCCTTCCCGAGCACCGCGGCCGACCTGTGGGACATCCCGGCAGGGCGCTCGCCGTGGGCCACGCCCCACGGCGTACGGGAGGCCCTGGCCTGGGCCGACGACGCGCTCCGCGCGGCCGGACGACCCGCGCTCGGCCCGTCCCGGCAGGTCAAGTCCTGGAACCTCGCGGGGCTGTTCCGCATCCCGGCGTCCGGCGGCCCGGTCTGGCTGAAGGTCACGCCGGGGTTCGCCGCCGACGAGGGCGGCGTGACGGCGGCGTTCGCCGAGGCCGACCCGGCGATCGTGCCTGCCGTGGTCGCCTCCGACCCGGTAGGCCGTCGGGTCCTGCTCGGCCACGTGCCGGGCGAGGACTGCTGGAACGCCTCACCCGAGGTCGTCCGCACGACCATCGCCCGCTTCGTCGCCGCCCAGGCGGCGGTCACCCCTCCCGCGGGCCTGTCCCGCCGTACACCGGAGAGCCTGGCCGGGCGCGTCGGCGAGGTGATCGACCGGACGGACCTCCCCCCCCCGGCGAACGAGACGGGGTCCGCGGGCTCGTCGACGCCCTGCCCGCCCTGGTCGCGGAACTCGACGCGTGCGGGCTGCCCGAGACGGTGGTGCACGGCGACTTCCACACGGGCAACTGGCGCTCGGACGGCGGGGCCGCGGTCGTGCTCGACTTCGCCGACGCGCACGTCGGCCATCCCGTCCTGGACGGCCTGCGCGCCCGGATGTTCATGCCCGAGGCCGCCTGGCACCTGCCGGCCGACGCCTGGATCGACGCGTGGCACGAGCACGCGCCCGGCTCGGACCCGGCCCGGGCCCTCGAACTCGCGGAGCCCTACGAGCACCTGTCCTACGCGGTGCGCTACCAGGAGTTCCTCGACGGCATCGAGCCCAGCGAACGCGTCTACCACGAAGGCGACCCCGCCGCCGAACTCCGGGAGGCCCTCCGCGCCGCCCGTCCCCGCACGGCGTGAGCACGGTTGCCCCCGCCCCCGGCCACGAGGACCCCGGATTCACAGCGCGGACCCCCACGCGCTTCGTGCCGCAGGGGAGGAGCGCATGCGAAAGGCCGTCGGACGTGCCCTCGGCGGAGGGACGACCGACGGCCTTTCGCGGCATGCCTGAGTGCCCCTGACGGGTTGAACCGTCAGTGTTTACCAGGTCAGAAGCTCGACAACTCAGACGTCGTAGTACAGCTCGAACTCGTGCGGGTGCGGGCGCAGGCGGATCGGGTCGATCTCGTTCTCGCGCTTGTAGGCGATCCAGGTCTCGATCAGGTCCGGCGTGAACACGCCGCCCTCCAGCAGGTACTCGTGGTCGGCCTCCAGGGCCGCCAGCACCTCCGACAGCGAGCCCGGGACCTGCGGGATGTTGCGGGCCTCCTCGGGGGGAAGCTCGTAGAGGTCCTTGTCGACCGGCTCGAGCGGCTCGATCTTGTTGCGGATGCCGTCGATGCCCGCCATCAGCTGGGCGGCGAAGGCGAAGTACGGGTTGCAGGACGGGTCGGGAACCCGGAACTCGACGCGCTTGGCCTTCGGGTTGGAACCCGTGATCGGGATGCGGATGCACGCCGAGCGGTTGCGCTGGGAGTAGACCAGGTTGACCGGGGCCTCGTAGCCGGGCACCAGGCGGTGGTAGGAGTTGACCGTCGGGTTGGTGAACGCCAGCAGCGAGGGCGCGTGCTTGAGCAGGCCGCCGATGTAGTAGCGGGCGGTGTCCGACAGGCCCGCGTAGCCGACCTCGTCGTAGAAGATCGGCTCGCCGTCCTTCCAGAGCGACTGGTGGCAGTGCATGCCGGAGCCGTTGTCACCGAAGATCGGCTTGGGCATGAAGGTGACCGTGTGGCCGTGCTCCAGAGCCGTGCTCTTGACGATGTACTTGTACAGCATCATCGTGTCGGCGGCCTTCAACAGCGTGTTGAACCGGAAGTCGATCTCCGCCTGGCCGGCCGTGCCCACCTCGTGGTGCTGCATCTCGACCTCGACGCCGGAGTCGATGAGCCTGCGGACCATCTCCGAGCGCAGGTCGGTGAAGTGGTCCATCGGGGGCACCGGGAAGTAGCCACCCTTGAAGCGCGGCTTGTAGCCGAGGTTGCCGCCGTCCTGGGCCTTGCCGCTGTTCCAGGCGCCCTCGATCGAGTCGATGTGGTAGTAGCTCGAATGGGCGTTGGTCTCGAAGCGCACGTCGTCGAAGATGTAGAACTCGGCCTCGGGGCCGAAGTAGACCGTGTCGGCGATGCCGGTGCCCTTGAGGTACTCCTCGGCCTTACGGGCCACGTTGCGCGGGTCGCGGCTGTAGGCCTCGCCGGTCAGCGGGTCGTGCACGAAGAAGTTGATGTTCAGCGTCTTGTGCTGCCGGAACGGGTCGAGCACGGCCGTGGAGGGGTCGGGCAGCAGCAGCATGTCCGACTCGTGGATGGCCTGGAAACCGCGGATCGACGAGCCGTCGAACATCAGGCCGTCGGTGAAGACGGAGGCTCCGAAGTTCTCCGAGGGGAACGTGAAGTGGTGCGTCGTTCCCGGCAGGTCGGTGAACCTGACGTCAACGAACTGGACCCCCTCGTCCTTGATGAACGTCAGGACGTCGTCGGCGGAGTTGAACACTCTAACCTCCCATGGGGCACGGGCCATCACACCGAACGTATGCCTGGGCCGTTACCGTGCCGTGTCTCGTTTGTTTCACCCGTGTTAAGCGAACGTCGCTTCCACGCTAGTGCTCAGGCCCGGCCTGGGCGGGTATGGCGCGTCTTTCCTTTACGGGAGTTTCACGTCCCTGACTGCAGCACCGAGCACTCCTGCGGCCCCTCCTCCTCCAGGGAGTAGGGGTCCACCGGCGGGGCGGTGACGTCCACCTTCGTGTCGGGTGCCGAGTCGGGGTAGAACGGGTGGACGAACCCGTCGTCGACGTCGCACCGCGCCGGGGCGCTGCCCCCGACGTTCCACCGGCTCACCCAGAAGCGCAGCTCGCCCCGGTCCCTCTCGTCCTTCCACGCCTCCAGCCTGCCGGTGCTGTGCACGACGAGCCTCGTCAGGGTCTCCGGTCGTCCCGGCCGGCGGATCGCGTACACGAACAGGTAGTTGACCTTGACCCGGACGCCCCTGAGGCCGTCCTCCCTGAAGACCGAGAGCCCGCTTCTGCCGTGGACCTTGACGACGTCGCCGACGAGCTCGGAGCTCCCGGGGGCCAGGCTGGTCACCCAGTTCCGGCTGTGGTAATCCCCCTTGGGGGAGGGGTGGTCGAGGCCCTTGACGAACGGCCCGCGCTGCTCGGGGTCCAGCAGGCGGATCAGCTTCTTCGGCCTGCCGCCCAGGAGCACCGCGCGGTTCAGGTGGGAGGCCACCAGCATGTCCTTGGCCCGCCGTACGGCCGCGGCCACCTCCTTGCGGCTCAACCCGCCCATCGCCTTCGCCCGCGGCATGACCAGGCCCTTGACCCCGTCGGCGTACGCGGCGGCGGGCGAGCCCGCGAAGGGGGTGTCCGTCCCCGAGGCCCCTGCCCCGAGGCCCGCCTCCGCCCTGCCCGTCCCGCCGTCCGGGCGGCCGGAGCCCGAGAACCCCCCGAAGACACCGGCGCGGAACCGGTCGACGACATCGGGACGGTAGGTGACGAACGCCCCGGCGGCCACGACCAGGGCCGTCGCGACGGCCACCCTCCTCCAGCGCCTCCGGGTACGCAGGGAGCGCCGGAAGCGCTGCGGGCGCGTCCTCTCCCGTGCGGCGCTCCTGCGCATCCGCCTGCGTTCCCGCTCGGAGATCTGGGCCGTGAGCGCGGTGAAACGCTCGTCGATGTCGTCGGTCTCGGACACGGGGTCTCTCCGGGGGGAAGGCGCGGTGGGACACCAATGATCTATGACCAGGACCGGGTCGCGACAGCCGGTCCGGGCGGATACGGGGGCGGCGGCCGGGGCGGCTACCGTTGAGGTCATGAGCAGCAAGCAGCCCCGGTGGACCCAGACCTGGCTCGGCGGCGTCAGATCGGCCGGGATCGACCTCGGGCACCCGGGGGAGCGGCTCGGGCTGCCCCAGGAGGGCCCCGGCGCGGTGGCCGGGTTCGGCCGCAGGATCGCCGCCCTGCTGATCGACTGGCTGATCTGCACCTGGGCCATCAGCCGGGGGCTGCTGGGGATCGACCCCACCCGGCAGGGGTGGGTGCCGGTGGCGATCCTCGCGATCGAGTACCTCCTGCTGGTCGGCACCATGGGAATGACCTTCGGGATGCGCCTGCTCAGGATCAGGGTCGCGGCGCTCGGCGGCGGGCAGCCGGGCTTCGTCGCCGTCCTGGCCCGGACCTTCCTGCTCTGCCTGGCCGTACCGGCCCTGATCTGGGACCGCGACCAGCGCGGCCTGCACGACCGTGCGGCGAACACCGTGGTCGTACGCCTCTGACCGGCGCCTCCGACCGGTCTCGCGCCCGCCGGATCCGGTGCCGCCCGCCCGGTTCCTCCGCCCGCCGGTTCCGTCCCGCGCCCGTTTCCACGATCATCGTCGCGACCGATTCCTTTTCCGCACCGCGGCCGTCACACCGTCGGCGGCCGCGCCGCCGGAACCCCGAGCGGGAGGGAAGACGTGATGATCGAGGACGGGACGGCGCCGGAACGGACCGAGGACGCCGCGGTCCTGGCCGCCGCGCCGGCGGGTGACGAGACGGCGTTCGGCGCGCTCGCCGAGAGGTACCGGCGGGAGCTGCGGGTGCACTGCTACCGCATGCTCGGCTCCCTGGAGGAGTCGGAGGACCTGGTGCAGGAGACCTTCCTGCGTGCCTGGCGGCGCAGGGAGACCTTCGAGGGACGCTCGACGTTCCGGGCGTGGCTGTACCGGATCGCGACCAACGCCTGCCTGGACCACCTCGACCGCCACCCGCGCCGCCCCCGCCCGCGCGGGACGCCGGTGCTGGCCACCCCCGGCGTGCCCTCGCCGCCAGCGACCGAGGTCTTCTGGCTGCGCCCCTACCCCGACCGGTTGCTGGAGCCCGCGGCCCCGGCCGACGCCGGACCCGACGCCGAGGTGGTCGCCAAGGAGACGATCGAGCTGGCGTTCCTGGCCGCCGTCCAGCACCTGCCACCCCGGCAGCGGGCGGTGCTGATCCTGCGCGACGTGCTCGGCTGGCCGGCGCCGGAGACCGCCACGCTGCTGGAGGTGAGCGTCGCGGCGGTGAAGAGCGCCCTGCAGCGGGCACGGGCGACGATGCGGGAGCACCTGCCCGCGCGGAGGCTGGACTGGGCGCCGTCCACCGATCCGACCGCGGAGGAACGCGCGGCCCTGCGGCGCTACATCGACGCGGTCGAACAGGCCGACCCCGCCGTTCTGGCCTCGGTGCTGCGCGCGGACGCCTGGCAGACGATGCCGCCCGCGCCCATCTGGATCCTGGGCGGGAACGCGATCGTCGAGGCCTGGCGCGACGCCATGGTCGGCCCGGACGCGTGGGGCGACTGGCGCGTCCTGCCCACCCGCGCCAACCGCCAGCCCGCCGCGGCGGCCTACCTGCGGCGTCCCGGCGAGTCCGGCTACCACGGCTCCTGGCTGGGGGTCCTGCGGGTCGAGGACGGGCTGGTGACCGAGATCACGACGTTCGGCCCCGAGCTCTTCCCGGCCTTCGGCCTGCCCGCGTCCCTGTGACCGCGCGTCCCCGGCGTCCTTGCGGCGATTCCTTTCGCGGCCCGTGGCCGTCACAACGACCACCTGCCGTACAGGAAGCCGTACAGGAAAGAGGATCGACCATGAACGATGTGCAGAAGCTCGTCCAGGAGGCCGCCGACAGGCTCGTGGAGACCGGCGCCGAGCGGGGCCTTCAGGTCGCCGCCTACCGGGACGGGGAACAGGTGGTCGACGTCGTCGCGGGCGTCGCCGACCCGGCCACCGGGCGTCCGGTGACCCCGGACACCCTCTTCTACAGTGCCTCGACGGGCAAGGGCGTCACCGCGACCGTGATCCACGTGCTCGTGGAGCGGGGCGTTCTCGGCTACGACACGCCGATCGCCGAGCTGTGGCCGGAGTTCGGCGCCCACGGCAAGGACCGCGCCACGGTGCGGCACGCCCTGACCCACTCGGCGGGCGTGCCGGGCGTGCCGGTCGACACCACACCGGAGGACCTGTGCGACCGGGAGGGGATGTGCGCGGCGATCGCCGCGGCCGTGCCCTGGTGGGAGCCGGGAACCCGCACCGGCTACCACGCCCAGTCGTACGGGTACATCCTCGGCGAGGTCGTCCGCCGGGCGACCGGCACGCCGATCTCGCACGTCCTGCGACAGGAGGTGGCGGGCCCGCTGGGGGTGGCGGACGAGCTGTTCTTCGGCGTGCCCGCGTCCGAGCTGGGCCGCCTGGCCCCGCTGGAGGACCCGCCCGGCGAGGCGCGCGGGGAGATGCCCGCCGAGCTGCTCGCGAGCATCCCGTTCTTCAGGGTCGTGGACGGCTACACGGCGGCGCCGACGGCCGCGATGCCCGACGCCGCCCTCGGCAACCGCGCCGACGTGCTGACCTCCGACATCCCGGCGGGCGGCACCATGTCCGCCCGCGCCGTGGCCCGCATGTACGCCGCCCTGCTGACGGAGGTGGACGGGGTCCGGCTGGTCCCGGCGCGGCGGCTGCGGGAGATCACCGCCGTGGCGGTCGCCGGCGTGGACGAGATCATCGGCCGCCCGGTCCGCAGAGGTCTCGGGTACGCCCTGGGCGCCACCGAGCGGCTCGACGCCCCGACCCTGTTCGGCATGGCCGGAAGCGGCGGATCGGCCGCCTACGCCGACACGGCCACCGGGACCGCCGTCGCGGTGACCAAGAACATGGTCCGCGGCGGGGACTTCGGCACCTTCGACGCTTTGGCCGGGATCGTCCTGGAGGCCGCGAAGAGCCGCTAGGAGCCGGGAGCCCGCTCGCAGGTGAAGATCGCCGTTCCCGGCAGGAGGCGGCCGCGCAGCGGGCTCCAGCCGCCCCACTCCCGGTCGTGACCGGCCGGCCACTCCGGCTCGGTCAGGCCGCGCACGGTCAGCCCCGAGGCCGTGATCAGGGCGATCCAGTCGCCCATCGTGCGATGGTGCTCGACATAGGACGGCCGGCCGTCCTCGCCGATCTCCACGTACGGGGAACGGTCGAAGTAGGACCGGTCGCTGGTGAGCCCGGCGGGGCCGGGGTCGTCGGGGAAGGCCCAGCGGACCGGATGGCTGACCGAGAACACCAGGCGCCCTCCGGGCCGCAGCACCCGGCGGACCTCGGCCAGCACGGCTCCGGCGTCGGCCACGAACGGCAGCGCCCCGAACGCCGAGCAGGCCACGTCGAAGACCTCGTCCGCGAACGGCAGGACCTCCGCGTCCGCCTGGAGCACCGGCAGGGCGGGACCGGAGCCGGAGCCCAGGTCGATCCGCCGGGAGTGCTGAAGCTGGCGGAAGGACAGGTCGAAGGCGGCCACCCTGGCGCCGCGACCGGCCAGCCAGCGCCCGCACTGCCCGGCGCCGCAGCCGATCTCCAGGACGTCCCTGCCCTCCACCTCGCCCAGCAGGCGCGCGTCGGCCTCGTCCAGCCCCTCCGGACACCAGACGAACCCCGCGTCGCGCAGGAACTCCCCGTGCTCCGCCTGGTACTCGTCGGCGGCGCCGTCCCACCAGCCGCGGTTGGCGCGGGAGGTGGTCGTGGCGTCCACCCCCTGGCGGCCCACCCCGGCGAGGGACATCAGCGCATCTTCGGGCGGGGCATCTTCGCGCCACGCGGCAGCGGGCCCTTGGGCATCGGCATCGTCTGCGGAAGCGCCTTGAGCCGGTTGTTGATCTCGTAGACGGCGGGCTTCTTGAGGTTGCGGGGCAGCTTCATCAGGTGGCGCTGCAGCTTCGCCAGCGGGATCTGCCCCTCGCCGTCACCGGACTGCACGTCGTAGACGGGCACGTCCAGCGCGACCCGCTGGACGCGCTTCTTCTCGGCGACGAGCATCCTCTGCACGCGGTTGCCGGGCCCCTCGGAGACCAGGACGATCCCGGGGTAGCCGACCACGCGGTGCACGATGTCCTGGTCGCGGGTGACCGCGACGGCCGGGGTGACCTCCCAGTTGCCGCGCATGCTCTGCAGGATCGCGGCGGCGGCGCCCGTCTGGCCGTGCAGCATGGAGTACTGCGCCCGCTGGGCGAGCTGGCCGAACACCACGAGCCCCACGGTCAGGGCCAGCATGACCCCGAGGACGAACAGGTACCACCAGCCCGTGACCAGGCCGATCACCACGAACAGGACGAGCGTGCCCAGCGCGGAGGCGTAGACGATCGGCATCCCCTTGGGGTTGGCCTGCTTGATGATCCCCGCGATCATGCGGAGCTGCTTGATGCGCCCCGGGCGCTCTGAGTCTTCGGGCTTCTTGGCCATGTTCTGAAGGATACAAATCCAGGGCTCAAGAAGTGAAAACGTGACCTGCGGGCCGTGCCCTCCGGCGGCGCCCCGGCCCTGTCCCGGCCCTACTCGGGCACGGTGACGGTCGCGGACAGGCGCCGGTCGGCGACGCTGCGTCCCACCTCGACGGTGTGCTCCCCCGGTACGGTCCGCCACCCCCGCTCCCCCCAGACCTGGAAGGCGCGTTCGGGCAGGTAGACCGTGGTGATCACGGTCTGTCCCGGGGCCGCGTCGACGGCCGAGAAGCCCGCCAGGACCCGGGCGGGCCGGCGCGGGTCCTCCTCGGGCGGCGCGAGGTAGAACTGGACGATCTCCCGCCCGGGGCGGGTGCCGGTGTTGGTCACCGCGACCGTCACGGTGGTCCCGGTGACGGCGACGGAGTCGTAGGACCAGGTGGTGTAGCCCAGTCCGTGGCCGAACCAGAAGGCCGGGACGCGACCGGTCCGCTCCCAGGCGCGGTACCCGACGAGGGGACCCTCCCGGTACGCGAGCTCACCGCCCGACGGCGTCACGTCCAGGACGGGCACGTCGGCCTCGCGCAGCGGCCAGGTGGTGGGCAGCCGCCCACCGGGCTCGGCGTCGCCGGACAGCACGTCGGCCAGGGCGGCACCCGCCTCCTGCCCGGGGAACCACGTCAGCAGGACGGCGGGGACCTCCTCCAGCCAGGGCATCAGGACCGGTGAACCGGCGTTGACCACCACGATCGTGCGGGGATTGGCCCGGGCGACCCGGGTGATCAGCTCGTCCTGCCGGCCGGGCAGGGCGAGGCCGGTGCGGTCGAACCCCTCGCTCTCCACCTCCGGCGTGGTGGAGGCGATCACGACGGCCACGTCGGCCCCGGCGGCCGTCGCGACCGCCTCGGCGATCGTCGCGTCGTCGCCGGGGGAGGGGTCGGCGTGCCCCAGGGAGAACGCGACGAACGCCATGCCACGGGACGCCGTCGTGAGGTGACGGGCGCGCAACTCGACCGGGACGCCCGAGGCGAGGGCGAGGGTCATCCGCTGCTCCGGAGGCGACAGGAACGCCGTCGCCGGGTCGTCGCCCGGAGGCGAGACGAGCCCGTCGAAGACCACCTCGCCGCCGATCACGACGGTGAACGCTCCCGTCCCCACCAGGGAGAACGCGTGCGAGCCGGTCACGTCCGGGGTGTAGGCGCCACGGATCTCGACGGCCGCCAGCCGGTCGGTGTCGACGTCGGAGGGCAGCCGGCCGACCCAGCGGGCCTCGGCGTCGGCCAGCGGGTGCTCCGCCAGGGACGCGCCCTCGGCGTCCAGGAAGACCGCGCTGCAGGGCACGGCGAGCGTCGCCAGCCGGATCCGGGGGTCGGTGCCCGGCGCGTGGCGGACCTCGACGTCCCCGCGCCCGCGTAGCCCGTCCAGGGGCGAGACGATCCGGTCGGGGTAGACCTGGGCGCTGCCGCCCCCCATGATCCGCGCCTCGGCGGCGGCGGACCCGATCAGCGCCACGCTCCGCACGCCCGTCAGCGGCAGCAGGCCGCCCTCGTTGCGCAGCAGGGTGAACGAGCGCGCGGCCACCTCCCTGGCCAGCGCCACCCCGTCGACGGGGACGTCCTCGCCCGCCGGGAGGACCGTCGCGACCCCGGCCCCCGCCCCGGTCCCGGCCCGGGTTCCGGCCTCGGTCCCGGCCCCGTTCCCAGCTCCGGTGCCGACCGCGACCCCGGTTCCGGCCTCGCCGCCGGGCTCCGGAGCCGGGCGCAGGGCGCCGACCCGCAGGGCCAGGCGCAGCACCCGGCGGACCTGGTCGTCGACGACCTCCTCGGCCACCCGGCCCTCGCGGACCGCGGCCTCCAGCTTCGCGCCCCAGGGACCGTACGGGCCCGGCATGGCCACGTCGAGCCCGCCGGTGGCCGTCGCCTCGGTGGAGCGGGCGGCCGTCCAGTCCGAGACGACGAGGCCGTCGAAGCCCCACTCGTCCTTGAGCAGGTCGCGCTGGAGCGCCCGGTGCTCGGTCATCGTGGTCCCGTTGACCGCGTTGTAGGCGGACATCAGCCCCCAGGCGCCGGCCCGCACCACCCGCTCGAAGGGGGCCAGGTACACCTCCCGCAGCGTCGCCTCGTCGACCGTGACGTTCACCGTGAACCGCTCGGTCTCGGAGTCGTTGGCCACGAAGTGCTTGGGCGTGGTGGCCACGCCGCCCCGCTGGACGCCCTCGACGTAGGCGGCGCCGATCTCACCCGTCAGGTACGGGTCCTCGGAGAAGCACTCGAAGTGCCGGCCGCCCAGGGGACTGCGGTGCAGGTTGAGCGTCGGGGCCAGCAGCACGTGCACGCCCTTGCGCCGCGCCTCCTGGGCGAGCAGCCGCCCGGCCCTGCGGACCAGCTCCACGTCCCAGGTCGCGGCGAGCGCGGTGGGACTGGGCAGCGCGATCGAGGGGTCGCCGGGCGACCACCGCTCACCCCGGACGCCGATCGGGCCGTCGCTCATCACCAGCGGGTCGAGCCCGATCTGCGGGAGCGCGGGCAGAGACCACATGTCGGTCCCGGTCAGAAGGCGCACCTTGGTGCCCAGGTCGAGCTTTCCGATCAACGCTTCGATGTCCACGCGGACAGTCTCGCCCGCCGGGCCGTGCGGCCGACAGGGCCGCCGGTGACAGCTTTACGAAAGAACGCCGGAAGCGGGCCCGGGGGACGCGGAGCGGGCCCGGGGGCACGGACGACCTCTCGGCCAGGGCGAACCCCTCCGCGCGGGAGCGCTCCGGGGCCCGGCCCCGTGAGGGACCGGGCGGCGGGCTCAGGCGTGCTGGCGGGCCTCGACGGCCTGCTTGTACAGGCGGCCGGCCCGGTAGGAGGAGCGCACCAGCGGCCCGGACAGGACGCCGGCGAAACCGATGGCCTCGGCCTCGGCCTGCAGCTCCACGAACTCCTGCGGCTTGACCCAGCGGTCCACCGGGTGGTGGCGCGGGGTGGGGCGCAGGTACTGGGTGACGGTCAGCAGGTCGCACCCGGCCTCGTGCAGGTCGCGCATGGCCTGGACGACCTCCTCGCGCTCCTCGCCCATGCCGAGGATCAGGTTGGACTTGGTCACCAGACCGGCCTGCCGGGCCTTGGTGATCACTCCCAGCGAGCGGTCGTAGCGGAACGCGGGCCGGATCCGCTTGAAGATCCGCGGCACGGTCTCGACGTTGTGCGCGAACACCTCGGGCTTGGCGGAGAAGACCTCCTCCAGCTGGGCCTGGTCGCCGTTGAAGTCGGGGACCAGCAGCTCGACGCCGCAGCCGGGCAGGAGCGCGTGGATCTGCCGCGCGGTCTCGGCGTACAGCCACGCCCCGCCGTCGGGCAGGTCGTCGCGGGCGACACCGGTCACGGTCGCGTAGTTCAGGCCCATCTGGCGGACCGAGTCGGCCACCCGGCGCGGCTCGTCGGTGTCGTACTCCTTGGGCTTGCCGGTGTCGATCTGGCAGAAGTCACAGCGCCGGGTGCACTGGTCGCCGCCGATGAGGAAGGTGGCCTCGCGGTCCTCCCAGCACTCGGAGATGTTGGGGCAGCCGGCCTCCTGGCAGACCGTGTGCAGTCCCTCGCGTTTGACCAGCGCGCGCAGCTCGGTGTGGTTCGGGCCGGCCCTGAACCGAGTCTTGATCCACTCGGGCTTCTTCTCGATGGGGGTCTCGGCGTTGCGGACCTCCAGGCGGAGGAGTTTGCGGCCTTCGGGGGAGACGGTCATGCGAGCTCCTTCATCGGTCGCGGGACCGAGGTGGTGCACATCGAGGTGCGGTACATGTCCTCACGCTCGCTCACCCCTCCAGCTTATGTCCCGCCGCAGGCTGCGGCCGCCCCGGGCCGGTGCCCCGGGCCCACCTCGACCGGCCCCGGGTCAGCGCCGGAACAGGTCCTCCTCGGGCAGCTCGAAGGACCGCGCCCCCAGCGCCTCCGCCAGGTGCTTCTCGGCGTACGGCAGGACCTCGTCCACCACGATGCGGCGGCCGGTCTCGGCCGAGAGCGAGGAGACCCCGGCGTCACTGATCCCGCACGGGATGATCCGGTTGTACCAGCTCGGGTCGTTGGAGCAGTTCAGGGCGAACCCGTGCATCGTCACGCCGCCCGTCACCCGGATGCCGATCGCCCCGACCTTCCTGTCGGGCAGGCCGTGCGAGGGGTCGCCGGCCACCCAGACGCCGCCGCGTCCCTCCACCCGGCCCGCCTGCACCCCGAAGTCGGCGCAGACGTGCACCAGGGTCTCCTCCAGGAGCCTCACGTAGGCGTTCACGTCGAGCGGGCCGCCGAGCCTGACGATCGGGTAGCCGACGAGCTGGCCGGGACCGTGCCAGGTGATGCGGCCGCCCCGGTCGACCTCGACGACCGGGGTGCCGTCGGAGGGCCGCTCGTGCGGCGCGGTGCGCCTGCCCGCCGTGTAGACCGGCGCGTGTTCGAGCATCAGGCAGGTGTCGGGAATCTCGTCGGCCACCCGGCGGGCGTGGATGCGCCGCTGAAGATCCCATGCCTGCTCATAGGGGAAGTCAACGCCAAGACGGACGATCGCCAGGTCACTCACGGCTCAAGAGTAGTTGACCCGTTCGTGGTCATGGTGTGAGAAGCCGAGGCTCGATGCGGAACTCCTTGGCGCCGCCCGACCCGTCGTGCTCGACCCGGTAGGCGTGGCCTCCCGGGCGCACGCTGACGGCCTGGATGAACTCGGTGCCCACGTAGTGCAGCGCGACGCCCTCGTCGGCGGCGTACCCCATGGGCAGCTCGCCCGAGGCCACCGAGGCGTGCAGCAGCTCGCGCCGCTGGGGGTCGGAGTCGTAGTGGACGCCGCACGCGTAGGGGAGCAGGCCCAGGCCGTCGGACCAGGCCCGCAGCTCGGGGCCGAAGGAGTCGGTGTTGCCGCCCACGTGCCAGCACAGCGCCCCGGCGCTCTGCCCGCTCAGCACCACCCCCGCCCGCCAGGCCTCCTCGAAGATCTCGTCCAGGCCGTGCAGCCGCCACAGGGCCGCCAGGTTGGCCACGCTGCCGCCGCTGACGTAGACGACGTCCTGGCCGAGGACCCACTCGCGCGGGTCCTCGATGTTGGGCATCGGGAAGAGGGACAGGTGACTGACCTCGACGTCCCAGTCGCGGAAGGCGCCGTACATCTTCAGCAGCCACTCGGAGTCGTCGCCGGTGGCGGTGGCCAGCAGGCCCAGCCGGGGCCGGTCCTGGCCGCTCAGGTCCAGGGCGTACCGGAGCAGCGGGCTCGCCTCGATGGATCCGTGGCGGGCGGACGGGCGGAACGAGCCGCCCCCGATCGCGACGATGTGCGAATGCCCGGGCCTGCCCATGTCGATCTCCCAGTGATGTCCGGTGGTCGGAACAGGGACCCTAGAGTACGGCGGCCAGTGCCTCGTCGAGACGCTTATGCCGGAACGGGTAACCGGCGTCGAGCAGGCGGCGCGGGAGCACCCGCTGGCCGGTCAGCACGCCCTCGTCGGCGAACTCGCCGAGCAGCGCCCGCAGCGCGAACCCCGGCACGGCCAGCGGCATCGTGGGCCGGTGCAGGGCCGCCCCGAGGACCTTCGTGAACTCCGCGTTGGTGACCGGCTCGGGCGCCGTCAGGTTCACCGGGCCGGTGATCTCCGGGTTCGCGAGGACGTACCGCACGGCGAGCACCCAGTCGTCGAGGGAGATCCACGACCAGTACTGCCGGCCCGACCCCAGCGGGGCGCCCAGGGCGGCCCTGAAGACCGGCAGGATCCGGGCGAGCATGCCCCCTTCCGGGGTCAGCACCAGGCCGGTGCGCAGGTGCACCACCCGCAGGCCAGCCTCCTCGGCCGGGGCCGTCTCCGCCTCCCACGGCACCACGACCTCGCGCGCGAGGAACCCCTCGCCGGCGGGGGCGGTCTCGTCCACCGCCCGGTCCCCGGTGTCGCCGTAGAAGCCGACCGCCGAGGCCGACAGCAGCGTGGCGGGCCCCTTCCGCGGGCCGAGGCCGGCCAGGGCGGCCGCCAGGGTCCGGGTCCCCTCGACCCTGCTGCGGACCACCTCGCCCTTGTGCTCGTCGCTCCAGCGCCTGTCCTCGATGCCCACGCCCGCGAGGTGGATCACCGCGTCGGCGCCCTCCAGGACCGCCGGGTCCAGAACCCCCTTGGCCGGGTTCCAGAAGGCCTCCTCGTCGCCGCGCGGCACCCGCCGTACCAGACGGACCACCCTGGCGCCGTCGTCCCGCAGGGCCTTGACCAGGGCCGTGCCCAGCAGGCCCGAGGAGCCGGTCATGATGATCGTCATAGCGTCCAATGTAATCGACCTCCACGAGGCTCTTCGGGAGGCGGGCGCCGTCCGGATTCGCGTCGCGGCCGGTGGATCGGCGCCGTCCGCCGGGGCGGGCACCGGCCGGTGCGGAGACCGCGACCGGGGCCGGGCCGGTGCGGAGACCGCGACCGGGGCCGGGCCGGGGCGGGACCGCGACCGGGGCCGGGCCGGGGCGGGACCGCGACCGGGGCCGGGCCGGGAGAGGGGCAAGGGCCGCGCACCGCCTCCGGGGGCGGCCCCGGTGGGAAAACGCGCGAGGGCCGGTCCGCGACGTCGCGGACCGGCCCCCGGGGAGCGGAGAAGACTAGCCGCCCAGGCCCAGCTGGTTCTCGAAGCGGCCCTCCTCCAGGCGACGCTTGATCGTCGTCAGGAAGCGGGCGGCGTCGGCGCCGTCGACCAGGCGGTGGTCGTAGCTGAGCGCCAGGTACATCATCGAGCGGACCGCGATGACCTCGCCGTCGGGGGTGTCCAGGACCACCGGGCGCTTGACGATCGCGCCGGTGCCCAGCATGCCGACCTGCGGCTGGTTGAGGATCGGGGTGTCGAACAGCGCGCCGCGGCTGCCGGTGTTGGTCAGCGTGAACGTGCCGCCGGTGAGCTCGTCCGGGCTCACCTTGTTGGTACGGGTGCGCTCGGCGAGGTCGGCGATCTTACGGGCCAGCCCGGCGATGTTGAGGTCGCCCGAGTCCTTGATCACCGGGACGATCAGGCCGCGCTCGGTGTCCGTCGCGAAGGCCAGGTGCTCGGTGTCGAAGTAGGTGACCTCGTTGGTCTCGCTGTTGATCGTGGCGTTCAGCTTCGGGTGCTGCTTGAGCGCCTCGATCGTGGCCAGGGCGAAGAACGGCGTGAACGAGAGCTTGACGCCCTCGCGCCGCTGGAACTCGGCCTTGGCCGTCTCGCGCAGTCGCGCGATCTTGGTGACGTCGACCTCGACCACGCTGGTGAGCTGGGCCGAGACCTGCAGCGACTCGACCATGCGCTTGGCGATGGTCTGGCGCAGCCGCGACATCTTCTCGGTACGCCCGCGCAGCGTGGTGTCCACCGCGACCGGCTCGGGAGCCTGCGCCGGGGCGGCCTGCGCCTGGCCGGCCGGGGCCTGGGCGGCGGCCTGCGGGGCCGGGGTCTCGGCCGCGGCGGCCTGCTCGCGACGGGAGCGGGCGGCCTCCAGGACGTCCTGCTTGCGGATGCGCCCGCCGACACCGGTGCCGGTCAGCGACTCCAGTTCCACGCCGTGCTCGCCGGCGAGCTTGCGCACCAGCGGGGTCACGTACGGGCTGTCGCCCGAGGACGGCGCGGCCTGCTCGGCGGCCGGCGCCGCGATCGGGGACGGCGGGGCGGCCGGCGAGGCCTGGACGGCCTGGGCCGGCTCCTGCCGCTGCGGCTCCTGCTGGGCCGGCGCCTGCTGGGCGGGAGCCTGCTGCTGCGCGGGCGCCTGGGCCTGCTGCTGCGGGGCCTGCTGCTGGGCGGGTGCCTGCTGCGGGGCGGGCTGCGGGATGGAGGAGGCGGGCTGCGCCTGCTGCTGCGGGGCCTGCTGCGGCTCCGGCTCGGGCTCGGGCTCCGGCTCGGGGGCCGGCTCCTGCGTCTGCTGCGAGGCCGCCCCCTCGGTGCCGTTCTCGTCGATGACGGCCAGCTCGGCGCCGACCTCGACGGTCTCGTCCTCGGCCACCACGATCTTGGTGAGGATACCCGCGGCCGGGGAGGGGATCTCGGTGTCCACCTTGTCGGTGGACACCTCGAGGAGCGGCTCGTCGGCCTCTACACGCTCGCCCTCCTTCTTCAGCCAGCGGGTGACGGTGCCCTCCGTGACGCTCTCACCGAGCTGGGGCATCTGTACGGACTTCGGCATGGGTTGTCTTCTCTCGCGTTCCGAGTGAGGGCTTACGTTTAGTTGTGGACGTGGAGGGGCTTGCCGGCCATCGCCAGCATCGCCTCGCCGACGGCCTCGGACTGGGTCGGGTGCGCGTGGATCAGCTGCGCCACCTCGGAGGGCAGGGCCTCCCAGTTGTAGATCAGCTGTCCCTCGGTCACGAGCTCACCGATGCGGCGGCCGACCATGTGCACGCCGAGGACGGGGCCGTCCTTCGCCGAGATGATCTTGACCGCGCCCTGGGTCTGCAGGATCTGGCTCTTGGGGTTGCCCGCGAGGTCGTAGGTGAACTCGACGATCTCGTGGCCGCGCTCCCTGGCCTGCGCGGAGGTGATGCCGACCGAGGCGACCTCGGGGTCGGAGTAGGTGATCCGCGGCACGCCGTCGTAGTCGATCGGCACCGGGTTCAGGCCGGCGATGTGCTCGGCCACCAGGATGCCCTCGGCGAAGCCGGCGTGGGCGAGCTGCAGGGTCGGGATGAGGTCGCCGACCGCGTACACGCCGGGCACGCTGGTCTGGCAGAACTCGTTCACCGTGACGGTGCCGCGCTCGATCGCGACGCCCGCCTCCTCGAAGCCCAGGCCCGACGAGACCGCGCCGCGGCCGACCGCGACGAGCAGCAGCTCGGCCTCCAGCGTCTTGCCGTTGGCCAGGCTGACGACCACGCCGGTGTCGGTGGTCTTGACGCCCTCGAAGAAGACGCCGAGCTCCTGCTTGATGCCGCGGCGCCGGAAGGCGCGCTCGATCAGCTTGGAGCTGGACTCCTCCTCCAGCGGGAGCAGGTGGGGCAGGCCCTCGACGATCGTCACCTCGGAGCCGAAGGAGCGCCAGACGCTGGCGAACTCCACGCCGATGACGCCGCCGCCCAGGACGACCACGGAGCCGGGCACCCGGTCGAGCCTGAGCGCGTGCTCGCTGGTGATGATCCGCTCACCGTCGATCTCCAGGCCGGGCAGCGTCCTGGGCGCGGAGCCGGTCGCCAGCACGATGTTGCGGCCCTCGTAGACGTCGGAGCCCACCGTCACCCGGTTCGGGCCCGCGAGACGGCCCTCGCCCTCGACGATCGTGATGCCCTTGCCCTTGAGAAGGCCCTGCACGCCCTTCCAGGCGCGGTTGACGATCTTGTCCTTGAAGGCGTGCACCGCGGGCACGTCGATGCCCTCGAACTTCGCCCTCACGCCGTAGGTCGCGCTTTCCCGGGTCTCGTCGGCGACCTCCGCGGAGTGCAGAAGCGCCTTGGTGGGGATGCACCCCCGGTGCAGGCAGGTGCCGCCGATCTTGTCCTTCTCGATCAGCACGACCGTCTTGCCCAGCTCGGCCGCCCGCAGAGCGCAGGCATAGCCACCGCTGCCGCCACCCAGGACGACGATGTCGTACGGGCCGCTGCCATCAGCCACAGGAAAGCTCCTTGTCGGATCGGAATGCCGTGTTCATCGTGTTCGTCGTGTGCACGGTCGCGCCCCTCCCGGACCCCGTCCGGCCGCGCGGATCGCCGATCGCATCCGCACCGCCGCCTGACCCGGCTCGGCGCCGTGCCGGGGAGCGCCCTTGGCCCGGCCCCGGCAACCGCATCTTTTCATTTGTCCACATCGCCCGTGACCCGCTTGCGCGGCCACGAGGGCCCGAGGGGGCCGGCGAGCAGCGTGTGGGGGTCACTCGCCCGCGTGACGCTCGGCCAGGCCCACCAGCGTCCGGGTGATCGCCCCGGTGCCGCCCTTGGGCGTGTACCCGTGCGGCTCACCCTTGTTGAAACCGGGACCGGCCATGTCAATGTGTGCCCAACGGACTCCGTCCGGCACGAATTCCCGCAGGAAGATGGCGGCCGTGAGCATGCCGCCGAAACGCTCGGGGTGCAGGTTGGCGATGTCGGCCACGGGGGAGTCGAGCCCCTTGCGGAGCTCGTCGGGCAGCGGCATGGGCCAGGCGCCCTCGCCCTGCTCGGCCGCGACCTCGACCACCTCGGCGCGCAGCGCGTCGTCGTTGCCCATGACGCCCGCCGTCCGCCAGCCCAGCGCGACGATCTGCGCGCCGGTGAGCGTGGCCACGTCGACGATCACGTCGGGCTCGTCCTGGGCGGCGCGGGCGATGCCGTCGATCAGCACCAGGCGGCCCTCGGCGTCGGTGTCGAGCACCTCGACGGTCTTGCCGGAGAAGCTGGTGAACACGTCGGAGGGGCGCTGCGCGGTGCCGCTCGGCATGTTCTCGGCCAGGCAGAGGTAGCCCACGGCGTTGACCTTCAGCCCCAGCCGGGCGATCGCCAGGAGCGCGCCGAGGACCGCTCCGGCGCCTCCCATGTCCGACTTCATCCAGTCCATCGCGGTCGTCGGCTTGAGCGACAGGCCGCCGGAGTCGAAGGTGATGCCCTTGCCGACGTAGGCGAGCCTCGTGCCGGCCTCGGGGTGGCTGTAGGCCAGGCGGACCAGGCGGGGCGGGTTGACCGACCCCTGGCCGACGGCGACGATGCCGCCGTAGCCGCCCTCCTTGAGCGCGGTCTCGTCCAGGACCTCCACCGACAGGCCGGCCTCGGTGCCCAGCCGCTCGGCGATCTCGGCGAAACGGGCCGGCCACAGGTGCGAGGGCGGGGTGTTGACCAGGTCGCGGACGAGCGAGACCGACTCGGCCAGGGTGGTGGCGCGCTCGATCGCGGCCTGGGCCCCCTCGGCGTCGCTCAGCACGGTCAGCTCGGCGACCGGCGCGCTCTGCTCGCCGGTGG
Source organism: Streptosporangium sp. DT93 (assembly GCF_049844535.1). Taxonomy (NCBI): domain Bacteria; kingdom Bacillati; phylum Actinomycetota; class Actinomycetes; order Streptosporangiales; family Streptosporangiaceae; genus Streptosporangium; species Streptosporangium sp. DT93. Next base: position 6,514 of record NZ_JBNCLF010000004.1, on the reverse strand, counting down.
TGCGGTACCGGGTGAAGGCGTAGGCGCCGAGCAGGCCGCCCAGGGCGACGGCGCCGGCGGCGGCGCCGGTCGCGGCGGGCAGGGCCAGCGCCACGCGGCCGGTTCCGGCCAGGGCGCGGACGGCGGTGCCCGCGGCCCGGCGCAGCACCTCGGCGTCGTGGCCCGCCCCGTCGGCGGGGGCCTCACCCAGGCCGACGGCGACCAGCAGGGGAGCGGTCAGCGCGCCGAAGGTGGGGATCTTGGAGATCTCGCCCGGCGCGCCCTTGGCGCCCATGCCGGCGAGCGTGGTGGCCAGCCTGCCGCCGAGCGCTTCGTCGAGGCCCTCGGCCCCGGGCGCGGCGATCAGGCCGTCCGGCCCGGTGTGCACTCCGACGACCAGCGCGTCGGAGTCGAACGAGACAGCGTTGTCAGTTGGGTTCAGCCGCACAGTGGTCACGTAGGCCGATGCTAGTAGGGCTTTCACGGTACGCATAAACGAGGGTTCGTCCTACGAATTCTATCGCACGATGGTGCTGTTCGGGGTGGCACCATCCGGGGTGATGATGCTAATGTCGATAGCATCATGCTGATCAGATTAGATCTGAACGACCCCCGGCCGCTGCACGAGCAGGTGGCCGAGGCGATCAGGCGCGCCGTCGCCGAGGGGTCCTACGCGCCGGGGGACCGTCTCCCGCCGGCGCGGGACGTGGCCGCCGCGCTGGGGATCAACGCCAACACGGTGCTGCGCGCCCTGCGGGACCTGCGCGACGAGGGCGTGCTGGAGTTCCGGCGGGGACGCGGCGTGAGCGTCCTCAACCGCCCCGACCCGCGCAGCGTCATCGAGGAGAAACTGCGCTCCCTGCTCGCCGAGGCGGTCCAGTACGGCTACCGCCACGACGACGTCATCGAGCTCATCAGGGAACTGTCGTGACCGGGCCACGGGCCCGGTCCATGAAGGGAATGATCGATATGAACCTGCGAGCCCGTTTCCTGGCCGTGGCCGTGGGCTGGTCCGTGCTGGTGGCCGTCGTGCTGGTGGCCGCGCCGCTGATGCTGCGCGATCGGCTGCCGGACCCGCTCGCCACCCACTGGGGCCTCTCCGGCGGCCCCGACCGTTCCACGCCGTTCGCCGCCTTCCTGCTGTTCCAGGTGGTCGTGTGGGTGGTGATGGCGGGCGTGGTCGTCGTGTCGGCCCTCGTCGGCAGCCGGTCGATCAGGCGCAGGAGCGGCCGTATGGGCCTCGGCGCCCTGCTGGGCGGTGGCGGCCTGTTCCTCCTGGGCATCGAGGCCCTCACGCTGGCCGTCAACCTGGACGCCCCCGTCTGGTGGCGGGCCGGCCCCCTGGGGTGGGGCGCGCTGATCGCGGTCCTCGGGCTGGTGGCGGGCGGCTGGCTCGGCGCCATCGCCGCCAGGCCGGGGCCCGACGAGGTGCCGGAGGCGTCCGCCGGGGTGCGGCGGCTGTCGCTGGGAGCCGACCAGCGCGCGGTCTGGGTCTCCTCGGTGAGCAACGTCCCGCTGGTGGCCCTCGGCGGATCGCTGCTGGCCGCCGGGGCCGGGTGCGCCGTGTTCGCCCTGCTCGGCGGCGAGAGCACCCTGTGGAGCATGGCGGGCACCCTGATCTTCGTGGGGCTGGTGGGCATGGTCTTCAGCTCGGTGCGGGTGCAGGTCACCGAGGAGGGCATAGTGCTCTTCTACGGGCCGTTGCGCCTGCCCCGGTGGCGCGTCCCGATCCGGCGGGTGGAGCGGGCCTGGTCGGAGGAGCGGTTCCCCTCCGGTGTCGGCGGCTGGGGCATCCGCGGCCTGCCGGGGGCGACCACGGTCATGCTCCGCGGCGGGGAGTGCCTCGTGCTGGGCTACGTCTCCGGTGGCCGGCTCGCCATCTCGATCGACGACGCCGAGAACGGCGCGGCTCTGATCAACACCCTCGTCGCCAGGGAGTCCACGGGGCCCGGCGCGCGCTGACCCCCTTCCGGGGCCCTCCCCGGCACCTCCCGGTATCCATCAGCACCCCCGTCCCCCGCATACCCCCGACACCTCTTCCGGCGTCCCCGACACTTCTCCCACCGCTTTCCAGCGCTTCTCCCGGCGTCCTCGGCACCCGTCCTGCTCCGGCACCGCCTGTCCCGACACCTCCCGCCGTCCCAGACGCCCGCCCTTCGATGTCCGTTCGGTTCCCCTCGGTGCCCGCTCGCCACTCGTTCCCGTGCTTTGGCGCCCGATCTGTACCGTCCCTCCACACCCGAAGGTGGTCCCATGCTCCGTCGTCTTCCCGATCTGTGGCTGTTCCTGCTCGTCGCGTTCGGCCTGTCCTGGTTGTTCGTCCTCCCCCTCTGGTCCGCGGACACGCTGACCGGCGCCCCCCTGTTCTTCGTGACGGCGCTGGCGATGATGTTCACACCGACGCTCGGCGTCCTCGCCGTCCTGGCGCGCGCCAGGCGGCTCGGGCGCCCCGGCACCACCTGGCGTGAATGGGCCGGGCGGACCGGGCTGGGGCTGGGATACCGGCGGGGGCGGACGATCGCGCTCTTCGCCCTGGGGTGGTTCGGCATCCCCGTCCTGGTCGTCGTGGCGATCGCGCTCAGCGTCGCCCTGGGCCTGCTCTCCCTCGACCTGCACGGTCTGAGCCTTTTCCAGGGGACCATGGCGGCCTCCGTCACGGGGCCGCTCGCGATGGACTCCGCGACCCTGGTGGCGGTGCAGCTCGCGGCTATGGTCCTGATCGCTCCGCTGATCAACTCGATCGCGGCCTTCGGGGAGGAGTGGGGATGGCGCGGGTGGCTCCTGCCGCGTCTGGCGCCGCTCGGCACCTGGCGGGCGCTTCTGGTGTCCGGGGTGATCTGGGGGGTCTGGCACTTCCCGCTCACCCTGCGCGGATACAACTACCCCGACCTGGGCGCGTGGGCGGGGCCGATGTTCGTCATCTTCTGTGTGGCCTTCGGCGCGCTGCTCGGCTGGCTCCGGCTGTACTCCGGGAGCGTCTGGCCGGCGGTCGTCGGGCACGGATCGCTGAACGCCTCGGCCGGCATGATCATGCTCGTCGGTGACGCGGCCGACCCGCCCGTTCTCGCGATCGCGGGGATCACGGGCCTGGTCGGGTCCGTGCTGCTGGTCGTGGTCTCGGCTCTGCTGTTCAAGAGCCTTCCCGCCGAGGCACCCGTTCCGGCCGCCCCGCCTGCCCACCCGGCGTCTTCCCACCCGTCCTGAGGGGGAGGACGATCGGTGGCCTGTGGCCAGTCGTCGATGACCGGTGTTCGGTGACCGCCGTCCTGGGGGGCCGGCCGGTGGTCGGTGACCGATCACCGGTCGAGGATGCTCGCGACCTCAGGTCGCGAGCACCGTGCACGCCAGCAGCGTCGCAGCGGTGGCGGTCTCGACGAGGGCGCCGAGCACGTCACCGGTCACGCCGCCCAGTCGCCGCACGGCCCGGCGTCCTACCACCCAGGCCGCCAGCAGGCCCACCGCCACGGCGAGGGGAAGACCCCAGGGGGCGAGGAACGGCCCGAGACCCGCCGTGAGGCCATAGTCCACGAGGAAGTTCCCCTCGGGGGCGAAACTGACGTAACCCACGTAATCCCGGTCGCCGTCTCCGAAGGAGGGGGAGGCGTACCCGCCCAGGACACCGAGGTCGTGAATCCAGGCCAGTGCCGTCGTTCCCGCGAGCGTCAGCACGGTCACGACCAGTACGGCGCCCCAACGGACGGTGCCCGCGACCATCGCGCCCAAGCCGTCGGGGCGGGCGGGCGGGACGCCGGTCCGGCAGGCCCAGGTGAGGGCGAGGCGTCCGGCCGCGCAGGCCACGACCAGGGTGATCGGCCCCGTTCCCGCCCGGATCGTCTCGTGCAGGGCGGTCACCTGGATCAGCAGGGTGAAGATCAGCGTGACCACCCCGAACGGGCCGATGTCCGACCGCTTCATGATCTCCAGAGCCCGATCGGCGGGTTTCCCGCTGCCCAGCCCGTCGGCGAGGTCGGCCAGCCCGTCGAGGTGAAGTCCCCGGCTGAGCAGCGCCACGGTCGCCACCGCCAGGACCGACGCCGGGAGCGGGGTCATCGCCGCCCACAGCGAGATCGTCAACACCAGCGCTGCCACGAGCCCGATCACCACCCCGACCAGCGGGGCGACCACCATCGCGACGCCTCCGGCCCGGCGGTCGACCACGCCGGGCCGGACCGGGAACACGCTCAGCGTGCCGACCGAGAGACGGATTCCGTCGGCCGTCGTCGAGGGCCTGTCCGGAGGCGCCGGCGATTCCGGAGGCGCCGGCGATTCCGGGGACGTGGGCGGTTCCGGGGACGTGGGCGGTTCCGGAGGCGTGGGGGGTGCCGGAGGCACGGGGGGCTGAGGTGGCACGGGGGGCTGCGGAGGTGCGGGGAGCTCGGGGGAGGCGGGCGGTTCCAGAGGTGTCGGAGGCCTCTCCGAAGAGGGGGGCTCGGGCATGACCGGTGATCCTAGTCTGCCCCTGTCGCACCTCGGCGGATCCGGTCCGAGATGACCGGTGCCGGGTTCGGTCCGGGCCGACGGGTATCGGGTTCGGTTTGAGATGAGCAGGTGGTGGACTCGGTTCGGGACACGACGGGGGCGGAGACGACAGGTGGTGGACTCGGTTCAGGGCGCGACGGGTGGCGGATTCGACAGGGGAGCCGTTGTCGGGTTCAGCCGAGGAGGCGACCGGCGACGACGAGGCCGACGTCCTCCGACTCCACGGACAGGCGCTGGTTCAGGCGGCCGAGGGCGTCTCGGAACATCCGGCCGCTGGAGGTGGAGGGCACCACGCCGAGACCGACCTCGTCGGAGACCGCCACGACCCGGACACGGGTCTGCCGCCAGGCCGCCACCAGCTCGTCACACCGGGCCGCGACCGCGTCGAGGCCGTCCCCGCCCGACCAGGCCCCGCACTCGTCGAAGACGGCGGTGATCCAGGTGCCGAGCCCGTCGATCAGCAGCGGGCTCGTCGCGGACCGCAACGCCTCGGCCAGATCGGTGGTCTCGGCGGTCCTCCAGTGGGCGGGCCTGCGGTCGCGGTGCGCGCGGACGCGGCGCGACCACTCGGGGTCGCCGTCCCCGGACGGCCCGGTCGCGATGTAGAGGACGTCGGGTTCGGCCGCGAGCCGGAGTTCGGCCTCCGCCGACTTGCCGGATCGGCTCCCCCCGAGCAGCAGGGTCCGCCGAGGTGGGGCGGGAAGGACGGGCGGGAGCTCACGAAGGTCGATGACCGTGCCGTCCACCACGACGCGCACTCCCCACAGCGCGGCTCTGCGGTCCAGCTCCGCCTCCGTCGGCACCCGGTGGTCGACGTCGACGGCCACCACGTGTGTCCGCTCGTCCAGCAGGCCCCGGCGCCTCAGGTCCCCCAGCCGTTCGGGCCGATCGAGCACGTCCACCAGAACCATGTCCAGCCCGCGCCCCGGACCGGGGGTCCGGACTTCCACACCCCCCGCGCCTTGTGCGTCATCCCCGGTCCGGGTCCCTACGGCCTCCATCGCCTTTACGGCTTCCCCTGCCTCCACGGCCTGTGCGGCCGCGTACAGGACGCGTCGGCCGTTCGGTGTGGTGACGGTGAGGCCGTCGGGGCCGGACCGGACGTGATGGCCGGGCGGGAGCGGACCGGTGGGTGGCAGGACGGGAATGTGGGGCGACGGGTTGTCGTCGTGGGAGGCGGCGTCGCCGAGCAGTACGCGGGTGCGGCGCCGGCCGGGGGTGACGCGGGCACACGAGGCGCACCCGCACCCCGGGGCGGGCCAGCCCGCCGTACTCGCCGTACCGGAGATCAGGACCTTCACACCCGGTCTCCCGTCAGGTCGAAGAGGTCGGGGCCTCCACCGGAGGCGGAGGCGATGGACAGCCGCAGCGTACGGGGGCGCCGCGCACGCCCTTGTGGCGGAGGGGGCGGAGGAGACGGGGGAGGGGGACGGGTTCTGTGATCGTTTGCCCGTACCGGAAGCCGGAAGGCGTGGCCGAAACCGCGATCACGTTTCCAGGTCCGGGGGGCGCGAAGAGCGGGTGTGAAACAGCGGGACACGAAGATCGGGTATGTGGGGCAAGGGTGTGTGGAGAGCCGGTGCGCGGAGAACGGGCACGGGTTCGTGATCACGCCTCCACGCCCGTGGGCGGCTCGGAGAGGTAGGGTTCGCTGAGCCGACGAGGGGCAACGGCGAGACCCGCGAGAAGGAGCTGTGGCATGACGTGGCGCTGGCGTTACGAAAACGCGAACGGTGGCGAGCTGGTCGAGGGCGTGACGCCGTCCGACACGTTCCCCAGCCAGGCCGACGCCGAGTCGTGGCTCGGTGAGAGCTGGCGCGAGCTGCTGGACGCCGGGGTCGAGAAGGTCACCCTGCTCGAAGGCGAGCGCGTCGAGTACGAGGGAATGTCGCTGCGTCCAGAGTGAACCCGTCCGGACCTCGGTGAAGCGAAGCGAAGGCGAATCGGGGCGAGGGTGAACGGCGGTGTTGCCGGCGCGCGGGGTGTCGCGCGCCCGGCCCCCCCCCCGGGCCCGGGCCCCCCGGCCCGGGGCGGACCCCCGGCACCTCCCCCCCCG